>NZ_CP113066.1:676340-1352681 GCF_026625845.1 Agrococcus sp. SL85 | reverse complement strand
GGATGGTCGAGAGCGCGAGCGCCGGGAGGATGAGGTGCACGATCGCGTCGAGCGACGCGTCGAGCTCGCCCGTCAGGAGGCCGTCGAGCACGTAGAAGCCCGTCGCGTGGGTCGCGTCGATGCTCCGGTCCTGCCTGCCCGTCGTCGGCAGCCAGCCCAGCTGCACCGCGAAGACGTACTTCAGCATGAAGGCGAGGAAGAAGACGGGGATCGTGATGCCGACGAGGCTGCCGCCGACCGAGAGGTGGTCGATGAGGCGGCCGTGGTTGCGCGCCGCCCAGTAGCCGAGCGGGATGCCGATGCCGACGGCGATGATGAGCGCCATGAGCGCGAGCTCGACCGTCGCCGGGAAGCGGTTGGCGAACTCCTCGAGCACCGGGCGGCGGGTCTCGATCGAGTTGCCGAAGTCGCCCTGGAGGAGGCGGCCGAGCCAGGTGATGTACTGCTCGGGCAGCGGCCGGTTGAAGCCGTAGGCCTCGTTGATGCGCTCGATCGCCTCCGGCGTCGCGCGCTCGCCCAGCAGGGCGGCGGCGGGACCTCCCGGGAGCGCGCGCACCCAGAAGAAGAGGAGGACGGTCAAGCCGAACAGGGTCGGGATCAGCAGCAGCAGCCGCCTGCCGATGGTTCGCAGCACGTGGTGTCTCTCAGGTCGTCTCGTGTCGGTCGCGCGCGGGTCGCGCTCGCGCCGGGGTCCGGGCGGGCCGGATGCCGCGGGCCTGGTCGGCCCGCGGCATCCGGGTGGCGATCGAGGAGGCTACTCGCTCAGCTCGATCATGTTGAACGTCTCGTCGTTCACCGGGCTGGCCGGGTAGGACGTGACGCGGGGGTCGAACGCCAGCGAGGGCGCGGGGTGCGCGAGCGGCACGCCGGGGATGAACTCGGCGATCTGCTCGTTGATGGCCTCGTAGGCCGTGGCGGCCTCCTCGGGGTCGGGGATCTGGCGCGCCTCGGTCAGCGCCGAGAACAGCTCCTCGTTCTCGAAGCCCCACTCGTTCGAGTAGCCGTTGAAGAAGACGCCGACGAAGTTGTCGGTGTCGTTGTAGTCGCCGGTCCAGCCGAGCAGGTGGATGCCGTGGTCGTCCGTGCCGCGCATGCGGTCGAGGTAGTCCGTCCACTCGTCGGCGACGGGCGTCACGGTGATGCCGACCTCCTCGAGCTGCGACGACAGCGCGGTGAAGATCTGCTCCGGGTTCGGCATGTAGGGGCGCGACACGTTCACCGGGTAGTTGAACTGCAGCTCCAGGCCGTCCTCGTAGCCGGCCTCGGCGAGCAGCTCGCGCGCGCGCTCGGGGTCGTAGGCGTAGTCGGTGACGCTGTCGTTGTAGCCGTTGACGACCGGCGGGATGAACTGCGACGCGACCTCGGTGCCCTCGGGGAGCACCTGCGTGACGAGCGCCTCGCGGTCGATCGCGTGCGCGATCGCCTCGCGCACGAGCGGGTCCTGCAGCTCCGGCACCGTCTGGTTCATGCCGAGGTAGAGGATCGTGAAGGGGTCGCGCTGCATGACGTTGAAGCCGGCCTCCTCGAGGGCGGCGGTGTCGGCGGGGGCGACGAGGTCGTAGCCGTCGATGTCGCCCGCCTCGAGCGCCTGGCGGCGCGCGGTGGGCTCGTCGATCACGCGGAACACGATCTCCTGCACCTGGCCCTGCTCGCCCCAGTAGTCGGCGTTCGCCGTCAGGACGACCTCGCTGCCGGGCGACCACGACTCGAAGACGAAGGGGCCCGTGCCGGTCGGGTGGGCCTCGCCGTACTCGCTGTACTCGGGGGCCTCCTCGCTGCCGCCGACGTCGTCGGCGCCGTACTCCTCGAGGGCCGTGGGCGACTGCATCGCGAAGGCCGGGAGCGACAGCGCGGCGATGAAGCCGGAGAACGGGCGCGTGAGGTCGATGGTCGCGGTGCCCGCGTCGTCGGCCGAGCACGACTCGTAGAGCGCGCCGTCGTCGCCGGCGAAGCCGCCGAAGAGCGAGCCGTAGTAGTACGAGAGGCTCTCGGTCGCGGTGAGGCCGGTCCAGTTGTACCAGCGGTCGAAGTTGGCGCACACGGCCTCGGCGTCGAACGCCGTGCCGTCGTGGAACTGCACGCCCTCCTGCAGGGTGAACGTGTACGACGTGCCCTCGTCGTTCGAGGTCCACTCCGTCGCGAGCAGCGGGGCCGGGTCGGCCGTGCCGGGCTCGACGCCGACGAGGCCCTCGAAGATCTGCCGCGAGATGCGGAACGTCTCGCCGTCCGACGCGAACGCCGGGTCGAGGCCCGCCGGGTCGGAGGACGAGGCGAAGACGAACGTCGAGTCCACGTCGCTCGGAGCGGCGGACTCGTCGCCGTCGCCCCGCTGGCTCTGGATGCAGCCGGTGAGGGCGAGCGTGGCGGCGGAGGCCGCCGCGACGCCGACGAGCAAGCGCCGTCGTGCTGAGGTGTTCACGGTGCTGTGACCTTTCCTTCTGGGAGCAAGGACGCACGCCGCGCGGCTCGACCGTGAGGCTGCGTAGGGACAACCTAGCGACTTCCTTGAGGCGGGGTTGCTTCGACAGGGTTACGGATGTGTTGCGATGGCTCCTCCCGTCGGGCGCCGGGCCTCCTCCCCCGGGAGGAGATCCGCCCGGTCACGGCCAGGATCCGGAGGCTGCGGAGCTAGCCTCCGGAGCATGACCTCCACGTCGTCCGCCCGGATCCTCCGCGTCTGGTGGCCCGCGGCCCTCGCGGTGGCCGTGACGCTCGTGCTGCTCACCGTGCTGCCGATCTACACCTGGCTCGTGCTGATCGCGCTCGCGACCGTGGGCACCGCGCTGGCGATCTCCGTGCGGTTCCCCCTCCACGCGGCGGGCGTCGCGGCGCTCGGGGCGCTCGTCTCGGCCGCCTCCGAGGGCGACCCGACCTGGCTGCTGCTGCTCGTCGCCTACGCGGCACTGCTCATCGCGACCTGGCGCTTCGAGCCGGCGCTGGCGCGCGCGCTGAGCATCGTGCCCGTCGCGATCCTCGTCGCGATCGTGCTGGTCGTCTACTCGACGACGCAGGAGCGCAGCCCGTTCGGCAGCGCCTTCCAGAACACGCAAGGGCTCGTCGTCTGGATCCTCGTGATGGTCGGCTGGGGGGCCGTGCTGGGCCTGCGCGCCCTGCTCGACGCGGCCCGCGCCGAGCAGCACGTGGAGGTCGCGGTCGCCCGCACGAGCGTCGTCGAGTCGGAGCTGCGCGACGAGCGCCTGCGCGCCGACCTCACCCACGACTTCCACGACGTCATGGCGCACTCGCTCGCGGTGCTCGCCGCGCAGGCGGAGGGCCTCCGCCTCTCGTACGAGCAGCACCCCGAGCGGATCGGACCGGTGCTCACCACCATCTCCGACACGGCGCGGCTCGCGCTCGTGGAGCTGCGGCAGCTGCTCGAGCGCGTCGACGACGACGAGCGCCGCCCGCAGCCCACGAGCGCCGACATCCCCGGCCTCGTCGCGCAGCTGCGCTCCGCGGGGCCCGCGGTGTCGCTCCAGGACTCCGGCCGGCACGGGCACCTCTCGCGCATCGCCGACATCGCCGCCTACCGGATCGTGCAGGAGAGCCTCACGAACGCGCTCCGCCACGGCGGGCCCGACGTCGACGTCGCCGTCTGGCTCACCTGGACGGGGCCCGGGCTCGCGATCGCGGTGTCCTCCCCCATCCGCGACCGCGAGACGCTGCGGCCCGCCGGCCGCGGCATCGCCGGCATGCACGAGCGCGCGCGGCTCGCGGGCGGCGCGCTCGAGGTCGACGCGGAGGGCGACCGCTTCGTCGTGAGCGCGCACCTGCCGTACTCCCCCGTGCACGAGGGGCCGACGCCGCCGCTCGGCGAGGACCAGCTCGCGACGCTGCCCGTGCCGCTGCAGCGGGCAGCGCCTGAGGCCGTCGTGGCGCCGTGGATCGTCGAGGCGACCCGCCGCGCCGAGGGGCGCAGGCGGGCGCGCCAGGCCGCCCCCGAGGACTGGTCGACGGCGACGACGATCGACCTGGGGCCGGGGCTCCCGAACGGCCGCCGCGTCTCGGCGCCCGCGCCCGACGGCCGCGTGCCGAACCCGACCGCGCCCGACGGGCGGCCATGATCCGGGTCGCGCTGGTCGACGACCAGCCGCTGTTCCTCGAGGGGCTCGCGATGATCCTCGAGGCGCAGGACGGCATCGAGGTCGTCGGCACCGCGCTCGACGGCGCCGAGGCGGTGGGTCTCGTGCGCGAGTCCGCACCCGACGTCGTGCTCATGGACATCCGGATGCCCCGCGTCGACGGCGTCGCCGCGACCGCAGCCATCCGGCGCGAGCTGCCCGGGCCGCCGCCGCACGTCGTGGTGCTCACGACCATCCGGCAGGACCGCGCGGTCGTCGACGCGCTCCGCGCGGGCGCGAGCGGCTTCCTGCTGAAGGACGCGCGCCCGGAGTTCCTCGTGCAGTCGATCCGCGCCGTCGTCGACGGCCAGCAGGTGATCGCGCCGGCCGAGACCTTCGACCTGCTGCGGGCCTTCGCGCCCGTGCGCCCCGCGCCCGACCGCTCGCTGCTCGAGCCGCTCACGGAGCGCGAGCGGGAGCTCTTCGACCTCGCCGCGCGCGGCCTCCCCAACGCCGAGATCGCGCGGCGGCTGTGGCTCGCGGAGACGACGGTGAAGACCCACATGCGCGCGATCCTCGCGAAGCTCGGCGCCGCCTCCCGCGTGCAGCTCATCGCGCTCGCGCACGAGCACCGCCTGCTCGACTGAGCGCGGCGACCTCCTCGTCGAGCCTCCCGCTGGTCGAGGCGCGCGCGGCCGCAGGCCGCTCGCGTCACGAGACCCCGTGCGCGCGTGGGGTCTCGTGACGGCTGCGCCCTCCGGGCGCGGCCTCCTCGACCAGCGGAGGGCGCCGAGGCCAGGGCGCGGCCTCCTCGACCAGAGGGCGGGGCGGCGGGCGCCTAGGCCCGCCGTCGCGCGCGCACGGCGACGAGCGCGCCGCCGCCCACGAGTGCGAGCGCGAGCGCCAGCAGCCACAGCGCCGGCGACTGGCCGGTCTCGGGCAGCGAGCCCTCGCCCGCGCCGGCACCGGCCTCCTCGCTCGACCCCGGGGCGGTCGCGCCCGGGCCTCCGTCGGTGGGCGTGGGCTCGGCGGTCTCCTCGCCGGGCGCCGTGGGCTCGGGCGAGGCCGCGAGCGGCGTCGTGGTGAGCGTCCAGTTCACCGCCGCGAAGTCGGCCGGGTCGAGCTCCCCGCGCTCCACCGACCAGTCGATGAGCAGCTGCCGCAGCTCGAGCAGGCCGTTCCACACCACGGGCGCGTCGGCAACGTGCGGGTAGCCGGAGCCGCCCGACTGGCGATAGTTGTTGATGCCCATGACGAACGTGTCGTCGTCGGCGATCGGGGTGCCGTCGGCCTGCTCGAAGCGCACGAGGCGCTCCCCCACGGGCTGCGAGATGTCGAACGCGTACCGGATGCCGTCGACCACGTCGTACGAGTAGTCGGGGATCGGCCGGTTCGCCGCCGGGTCGAAGGCGCCCGCGACGTCCGCGGTGATCGGCGCGCCCTCCTCCTGCTGGATGAAGTAGCGCGCCGAGTGCTCGAGGTAGTCGCGGAGCTCCGCGCCCGTGAGCTCGACCGCCAGCAGCGTGTTCTCGTAGATGTAGAGCGCGGCCATGTCGCGCACGGTGACCGGACCCTCCTCGACCACGACGGCGCGGTTGAACGGCGAGGCCTGCGAGATGACGGTCGCGTCCTCCCACTCGGTGCCCACGAGCCCCGCGCGCACCGTCTCGGTCTGCACGGCGTTCACGAAGTCGATGAGCGCGGTGTCCTCGTAGCGGCTCGTCGCGCCCGACATCGTCTCGGTGGCGCTCGCGATCTCGGTGTTCACGTACGCGACCGTCGCGTCGTGCTGCGCCTGCACCGCGGCGACGACGCCCGGGTGCTCCTCGACGTCGCCCGAGGTGTAGCGCTGCACCGCGGTGGGCGCCGCGCCCGCGCTCCAGTCGACCTCGAAGCCGTCGCCCGAGGGCACGAGCGTGAGCTGCAGGTCGGAGACGCCGCGGCCCCAGTAGTAGGGCTGCGTGACGATCGCGCGGCCGCCGTCCGCCTGCTCGACGATCGTCTGGGGCTCGTCCTGGTGCGAGTGGCCCGCCACCACGACGTCGACGCCGGGCACCTCGGCGACCGAGGTCGCGAGGTTCTCCTGCAGCGCCGTCGGGTCGTAGGTCTGCGCCTCCGGGTCGAGGCCCGTGTGGGCGAGCACCACCACGAGGTCGGCGCCCGCCGCCTCGAGCTCGGGGACGTAGCGCTCGACCGTCTGCACCTGGTCCTCGAACCGGAGGACGCCCTCGACGATCTGGCGGTCCCAGACGCGCACGCCCGGCGTGACGACGCCGACGACGCCGATCTGCACGGTCTGGCCGTCGATGGTGCGCTCGAGCATCGTCGTGGGCGGCAGCACCGGCTCGCCGGTCGTCGCGTCGACGGCGTTCGCGCCGAGCAGCGGCGCCTCGAGCTGGGCGTCGTAGGCGTCGAGCAGCTCGAGGCCGTAGTTGTACTCGTGGTTGCCGACGACGGCGGCGTCGTAGCCGAGCTCGTTGAACCCCGCAGCGATCGGGTGGGTGTCTCCGGTCTCGGAGATGGGCTCGCGCACGCCCGTGAGGTAGGTGAGCGGCGTGCCCTGGATGGCGTCGCCGTTGTCCATGAGCAGCACCGACTCGGCCCCCCGCTCGGCGCGCACCTCGTCGATGATGGTGCCGGCGCGGGCGAGGCCCAGCTCCTCGCCCGCCTCGTAGGGCGCATCCGCGAAGTAGTCCCAGTTCAGGACGTGCCCGTGGATGTCGGTGGTGCTGAGGAGCGTGAGCTCGATCGGGTCGCCGGGGGCGGCGGAGGCGGCGGTCGCCGGGGCGATCAGCGCGACGGCGGCGACGGCTGCGGCGCCGGCCAGGGTGGAGCGTCTGCGGTGGTGCATGGGATCTCTCTCGGTGTCGGATGCGGCTGCGCTCGTGGCGCACCGCCTCCCAGCCAAGCCGATCCCGGTGACACGGACAAGCGATCCGGATGAACACGCTGCGACATCCGCCCGGATGCGACGAAGGCCCCGCCGAGCGGCGGGGCCTTCGTGGTGAGACGGGTCTCAGATCGCGGTGACGTCGACCGGGATGCCGGGACCGAAGGTCGTCGAGACCGTGGCCTTCTGCACGTAGCGGCCCTTCGACGACGACGGCTTGAGGCGCACGATCTCGTCGAGCGCGGCCTGGATGTTGTCGCCCAGCTGCTCGGCCGAGAACGAGGCCTTGCCCACGATGAAGTGCACGTTGGCGTGCTTGTCGACGCGGAACTCGATGCGGCCGCCCTTGATGTCCGTCACGGCCTGCGCGACGTTCGGGGTGACCGTGCCGGTCTTCGGGTTGGGCATGAGGCCGCGCGGGCCGAGCACCTTGCCGAGGCGGCCGACCTTGCCCATGAGCTCCGGGCTCGCGACGGCGGCGTCGAACTGGGTCCAGCCGGCGGCCACCTTCTCGATGAGCTCGTCCGAGCCGACCTCGTCGGCGCCCGCCGCGATGGCGGCCTCGGCCGCGGGGCCCTGCGCGAAGACGATGACGCGAGCGGTCTTGCCGGTGCCGTGAGGAAGAGAAACGGTACCGCGGACCATCTGGTCAGCCTTGCGGGGGTCCACGCCGAGCTTCAGCGCGACCTCGACCGTGGCGTCGGTCTTGGTCGAGCCGGTCTCGCGCGCGAGCGCGACGGCCTCTGCGGGGGTGTACTGCTTGCCGGCCTCGAGCTTCTCAGCTGCGGCGCGGTATGCCTTGGACTTCTGTGCCATGAGGTTCTCCTTGTTCAGGGTCGTGGTGCGCGCCTGGCCGACGCTCCCACTGGTGAGCCGAGCGGCTCGGGTGCCGAGGTCAGGCCTCGACGGTGATGCCCATGGAGCGGGCGGTGCCGGCGATGATCTTCTTCGCGCCGTCGATGTCGTTCGCGTTGAGGTCGGGCATCTTCTGCTGCGCGATCTCCTCGACCTGCGCCATCGAGAGCTTGCCGACCTTCGTCGTGTGCGGGACGCCGGAGCCCTTCTTGACGCCTGCGGCCTTCTTGATGAGCTCCGCAGCCGGCGGGGTCTTGAGCACGAAGTCGAACGAGCGGTCCTCGTAGACGGTGATCTCGACCGGGATGACGTTGCCGCGCTGCGACTCGGTCGCCGCGTTGTACGCCTTGCAGAACTCCATGATGTTGACGCCGTGCTGACCGAGCGCCGGGCCGACGGGCGGGGCGGGGTTTGCGGCGCCGGCCTGGATCTGCAGCTTGATCAGACCCGTGACCTTCTTCTTGGGTGCCATGTCTCTTCCTTCTCGATGTGTGCGGCGCGCGACGGACGCGCTGCCGCTTCCGGTCCCTGGCGGGGACTAGAGCTTGCTGACCTGCCCGAAGCCGAGCTCCACGGGGGTCTCGCGCTCGAACAGGCTCACGAGCACGGTGAGCTTGCGGCTCGCGGGCTGGATCTCGCTGATCGTGCCCGGGAAGCCGGCGAACGAGCCCTCGGTGATCGTGATGGTCTCGCCGACCTCGAAGTCGACCTCGACCGCGACCTGGTTGGGCTGCGGCGACGCGGAGGTCTTCTGCGCCTCGGCGAGCTGCTCGTCGGCGATGGGCTTCAGCATCGTGAAGGCCTCGTCGAAGCGGAGCGGCGCGGGGTTGTGGGCGTTGCCGACGAAGCCGGTGACGCCGGGCGTGTGGCGCACGACCGACCAGGTGTCCTCGTCGAGGTGCATGCGCACGAGCACGTAGCCGGGCACGCGCACGCGGTTCACGCGCTTGGCCTGGCCGTTCTTCGTCTCGAGCACGTCCTCGGTCGGCACCTGGATCTCGTAGATGCCGTCGACCTGCATGTTCTCGGCACGGGAGGCGATGTTCGCCTTGACCTTCTTCTCGTAGCCGGCGTAGGAGTGGATGACGTACCAGCGGCCGGGCTTCGCGCGCAGCTCGCGCTTGAAGTCCTCGTAGGGGTCGGCCGTCGGCTCGTCGGCCGTCTCGTCGGCAGGCACGAGCTTGTCGAGCGCCTCGTTCAG
The DNA here is from genome assembly GCF_026625845.1 of Agrococcus sp. SL85. Taxonomy (NCBI): domain Bacteria; kingdom Bacillati; phylum Actinomycetota; class Actinomycetes; order Micrococcales; family Microbacteriaceae; genus Agrococcus; species Agrococcus sp. SL85. Next base: position 1,343,674 of record NZ_CP113066.1, on the reverse strand, counting down.
CTCGATGTCGAGGTCGTTGACGTCAGACACAGTCCACCTTCTCCTTCAGTCGCCGGGTCGGGCTCAGCCGCCGAGGCCGAACATCGGCAGGTCGCCGAAGACCCAGCCCACGAACGAGCCGAACAGGAGGTCGAGGCCGGACACCAGCAGCATCATGATCACGACGAACACGAGCACGACCAGCGTGTAGCGGATGAGCTCGCGGCGCGTCGGCGTGACGACCTTGCGGAGCTCGACGAGCACCTCGCGGAAGAACGTCATGAGCCGCACGAACGGGTTGCGAGACGCACCCTCGCGCGTGCGGGGTGCCTCCTCGATCGCGTTCTCAGCCACGGTGACCCTTCGATTCGTTCGGCCCGGCGTGTGCCAGGGCCCGTCAGGCGCCCTCGCGGGCGCCCCGAGCAGGGCGGACAGGACTCGAACCTGCAACCTGCGGTTTTGGAGACCGCTGCGCTACCAATTGCGCCACCGCCCTCGGCGGGTGGAAGCCATCCCGACGCACCCGTCATGGGCATACGTCAGCATGGCGGTTGTCAACCACCAAGGGAACAGACTACGTCGTGGAGGCACCTGCTGTCCACTTGGCGGCGCGTCCCGCTACGGTGCAGGCATGCAGAGCACCGCGGACCTGGTCGACGAGCTGGGCGACGCGCTGCAGTCGCTCGACCTGCAGCTGCAGGACGTCGGGGGCCGCACGCGGTTCTCCGGCCCCGTCCGCACGGTGCGCTGCCATCGCGACAACGGCCTCGTGAAGCAGGTGCTCGCGACGCCCGGCGAGGGCGCGGTGCTCGTCGTCGACGGGGATGGCTCGCTCGCGAGCGCGCTCATGGGCGACATGATCGCGGCCTCCGCCGTCGAGCACGGCTGGGCGGGCGTCGTCGTCCACGGTGCCGTGCGGGACCGGGCTGCGCTCGGCGTGCTGCCGCTCGGCGTGAAGGCGCTCGGCTCGAACCCCCGCAAGAGCGCGAAGGACGGGGCCGGCGAGGTGGACGCGGTGGTCGCGTTCGGCGGCGTCGCGTTCCGGCCGGGCGCGATGCTCTGGGCCGACGAGGACGGCGTCGTCGTCGAGCGCTGAGGCCCGTGGCGCCTCGTCCGCGACGGGCCGGGCGAGCGTGCCGCACGCGCGCAGGCCCGCGGCCTAGGCTGTGTGCCGTGAACCGCATCGCCGCTCGCATCGCTGCCATCAACGAGTCCGCCACCCTGAAGGTCGACGCCAAGGCCAAGGCGCTGAAGGCCGCGGGCCGCGACGTGATCTCCTACGCCGCGGGCGAGCCCGACTTCGCGACGCCCGCGAACATCGTCGAGGCGGCGCAGCGCGCCCTCGCCGACGCGAGGAACTACCGCTACACGCCCGCCGCCGGCCTGCCCGAGCTGCGCGAGGCGATCGCCGCGAAGACGCTCCGCGACTCGCACCTCGAGGTCGAGCCCTCGCAGGTGCTCGTCACGAACGGCGGCAAGCAGTCGGTGTACCAGGCCTTCCAGACGATCCTCGACCCGGGCGACGAGGTGCTCGTGCCGACGCCGTACTGGACCACCTACCCCGAGGCGATCGGCCTCACGGGCGCCCGCCAGGTCGACGTGTTCGCGGGCGCCGACCAGGGCTACCTCGTGACGGTCGACCAGCTCGAGGCCGCGCGCACCGACCGCACGAAGGCGCTCCTCATGGTGAGCCCCTCGAACCCCACGGGCGCCGTCTACTCCGCCGAGCAGATCCGCGAGATCGCCGAGTGGGCCGACGCGAACGGCCTCTGGGTGATCAGCGACGAGATCTACCAGAACCTCGTCTACGACGGCGCCCGCGCGGTGTCGGTGACCGAGGCCGTGCCGGGCCTCGCCGACCGCACGATCCTCGTGAACGGCGTCGCGAAGACCTACGCGATGACCGGCTGGCGCGTGGGGTGGATGGTCGGCCCCGCCGACGTCATCAAGGCCGCCGGCAACCTCCAGTCGCACCTCACGAGCAACGTGAACAACGTCGCGCAGCGCGGCGCCATCGAGGCGCTCACCGGCCCGCAGGACGCGGTGGGCGAGATGCTCGCGGCGTTCGACCGCCGCCGACGCACGATCGTCGAGGAGCTCTCGCGCATCCCCGGCGTCTCGGTGCCGACGCCGCGGGGCGCGTTCTACGCCTACCCCGACGTCACGGGCCTCCTGGGCCGCGAGTGGGGCGGCGTGACGCCGACCACGAGCCTCGAGCTCGCCGACCTCATCCTCGAGCAGGCGGAGGTCGCAGCGGTGCCCGGCGAGGCCTTCGGGCCCTCCGGCTACCTGCGCTTCTCGTACGCGCTCGGCGACGACCAGCTGCTCGAGGGCATCCAGCGCCTGCAGCGCCTCTTCGGCACGCACTAGCCGCTCGCGCCGCTCCCCGAGCGGTCGCTCGCGCAGCGGTGGCGCGCGGCGCGTGCCTCGGATGGGCGCCGAGCGGTCACGTGCGGCGGCAAGACGGTCCTCGAGACCGCCACTGGCGACCGCTCGATGCCGTCACCTCCCCGCGGGAGTCACCCGCGGCGGACGCTCGCGGCGCGAGCGCGGGACGGGCGTCAGACGTGCGTGGCGTAGGCGCGGTAGCGATCGAGCAGCAGCGGCCAGTCCGGGAGGCGCGCGGCACCTCCGGCTGCCGGTGCGCTGTGCTGGAGCAGCACGCGCGTGCCGCCGTGCGGCAGATCGGCGAAGGTGACCATGACGGTCGAGGGCGCGTCGCCCCGCCGCAGCGAGATCGTGTGGGCGAAGCGGGCGCCCGGCTCGGCCTCCGTCACTTCGCCCCACTCGGCCTCGCTGCCGTCCCGCGCATGCTCGACGATGCGGCCGCCCTCGTGGGGCTCGACGTCGATGCGGTCGAGGCCGGAGCCGCTGGACGTCCAGCCCGGATGCCACCACTCCGTCAGGCCCAGCACGTAGGCGTCGTAGGCGCGGGTGCGGCTGACGGGCACGTCGAGGACGTGCTCCACGGGGCCGCGCGGATCGCCCTGCTCCCCTGAGCCCTGCGCGTCGTGCGCCGCGAGCGGCGCCTGCGGGTCGGTCTGTGACTGGTCGTCCATCATGTCCCCCATCGCCTCGACCATCCCACGCCGGCGCGAGCCCGGCAACAGGCGGGGGTTCAGGAACCGGACGCGTCGAGCTCCTGGAAGAGGGTGAGAGTGAGTCCCGCGGGCGCCTCGAGCCGCGCGTTCCGCGAGCGCCACGGCGTCTCGCGCGGCTCCGCGACAACGGTCGCGCCGGCACCCTCGAGCCGGCGGGTCGTGCCTTCGGCGTCGGACACCTCGAAGGCGACGCGGAGCCGCGGGCTGCGGAGGCCGTCCGTCTCGACCCGGTCGATGAGCGCGACCTGCGCGGGGTTCGCGAGCTCGAGCGTGGCGCGGCCCGCGTCGAGGATCACGACGCGCGCGTCGCTCTCGCCCTCGTAGGCCTCCTGCTCCGGCAGGCCCAGCGCGTCGCGGTAGAACGCGAGCGCGGCCTCGAAGTCCTCGGCCTCGACGACGAGGCGGAGCTGGACGGGGGCGTCTGCTGCCATGGGGAGCAGAACGCCGCCCGCCCGGAGGCCATTCCTGACGGCCGTCCCGCTAGCGCGCCGCCCCCATCGCCGCGAGCATCGCTGCGGCCACGCCCCGCTCGATCTCGCGCGGGACGCCCTGCGGCCCGGCCGCGAGACCGCCCGCGACGACGCGCTCGAGCGAGCGCGCCTGCAGCAGGAAGCCGAGATCCATCGACTGGATCGAGTTGCCCTTGGGGTTCGGCCCGGCGAGGTTGACCATGCGCCCCTCGGTGAGCAGGATCGCGCGCCTGCCGTCGCGCTCGACGCGCTCGATGCCGGGCGCCACCTGCGTGGTGCGGGCTCCCTCGCGCAGCGCGTCGACGTCGATCTCCCACGGGAAGTGGCCGATGTTGGCGAGCACGGCACCGTCGGCGAGGAGCGGCAGCGCGGCGGCCGGCAGGGCGTCCGGGCGCCCCGTCGCGGTGACCACGACCTCCGCCCAGGGCACGAGCTCGTCGAGCGAGCCGACGCGGTGGCCGTCGAAGGCCGCCTCGAGCGCCGTCACGGGATCCCGCTCGACGACGCCCACCTTGCCGCCGAGCGCCGCGAGGTACTGCGCGACCCCTCGGCCGCACCAGCCGTAGCCGATGACGACGAACCGGCTGCCCGGCACCTGCAGGTTCGTGATGCGCATGAGCGACTCGACGGCGCTCTGGCCCACCGCGTGCCGGTTCTCGCCGATCGCCTTGATGCGGGAGTCGTTGATGACGATCACCGGGAACGGCACGGCCACCCCGTCCTCGCGCAGGCGGAAGCCGCCGGAGGTGGTCTCCTCGGTGCCGCCGACGACCTCGTGCGCGAAGCCGTGCTCGACCGCGCCGAGCGCGAGGTCGGCGCCGTTGTCGAGCAGCATGTCGGGGCGCGCGGCGAGGGTGCGCTCGAGGTTGGCGCGATGGTCGTCGAGCGTGTCGTCGCGGCGGCCGAAGAGATCGACGCCGGAGGCGCGGAGCGCGGCGACGACGTCGTCCTGCGTGGAGCCGTGGTTGCCGGTGCCGACGACGCCGGCGCCGCCTGCCGCGAGGGTCTCGACGAGCACGGCCGTCTTGGGCTCGAGGTGCAGCGAGACGCCGATGGTGCGCCCCGCGAACGGACGGGTGACGGCGAGCTCGTCGCGGAGCGACGCGAGCAGCGGCATCCGCGACCGGATCCAGGCGATGCGGGCCGCGCCCTCGGCCGCGAGGTCCGCGGGCGCGTCGGAGGTGAGGTCGTGCATGGGAGGTGGCCCTTCCGCCGCGAGCGCGGCGCTCGGGTCGTCGCAGCGGGGCTCGTGCCTCGCGGCCGCGACGGATGCGCATCGTCGCATCCCGGAGGAGCGGATGTCCCGCACCTGCCCCGATCCTCGCACGCCGCCCGCGAGCGGCGCGATCCGGCCCGCTAGAGGTGCAGGCCCACGAGCACCGGCTCCGGCACCAGGTGCACGCCGAACTGGTTCTCGACGCGCGCCTGCACGAAGCGCGCGAGCTCGGCCACCTGCTCGCCCGTGGCGCCGCCGCGGTTCGTGAGCGCGAGCGTGTGCTTCGAGGAGACGGCAGCGCGGGAGCCCGGCAGCGCGAAGCCGCGCTCGATGCCCGCCTGCTCGATGAGCCACGCGGCCGAGAGCTTCACGCGCGGCACGGGCCGGTCGAGCGAGGGCAGCGGCGTGTCGGCGTCGAGCGGCAGCACGGTGGCCGAGGGCTCGGGCGCCACCGACCAGCGGGGGGCGTCCTTCGGCAGCCCGGCGGCGAAGCGCGCGGAGACGACGGGGTTCGTGAAGAACGAGCCGGCGCTCACGGAGTCGGGGTCGTCCGAGAGCACCATGCCCTTCGACGACCGCAGCGCGAGCACGGAGGCGCGGACGTCCTCGAGCGGCACGCGCGTGCCGAGCTCGACGCCGAGGGCGGTCGCGAGCTGCTGGTAGGCGACGGGCTGGCTGCGGCCGTCGGGGCTGCGGCGCAGGCGCAGGTCGACCGAGAGCACCACGCCCTGCAGGTCGCCGCGCTTCAGCGCGGAGTCGCGGTAGCCGAGCCGCAGCTCGGAGGCGGGGATGCGGCGCACCGCGAGCGTCTCGGCGCTGTGCTCATCCACGCACAGCAGCTCGATGGCCTGCAGCGTCGAGGCGACCTCCTGGCCGTAGGCGCCGATGTTCTGGATGGGCGCGGCCCCGACGGAGCCGGGGATGCCGCTGAGCGCCTCGAGGCCCGCGAGGCCGTCGGCGACGGTGCGCTCGACGAGCGCATCCCAGCCCTCGCCCGCCTCGACGCGGAGCACGACCGCGTCGTCGGCGGGCGGCTCCTCGCCGGCCGGGCGGTGCGGCGCGGCCGCCACGGGCAGGGCCTCGATGCCGCGCGTCGCGATGCGCAGCACCGTGCCCTCGTAGGGCTCGCTGGAGGCGACCGTGTTCGAGCCGCCGCCGAGCAGGATGTGCGGCTCGTCCTGCGCGAGCAGCTCGGCGTACGCGGCGACGACCTCGTCGCGCGTCGTCGCCTCGATCCAGCGCGAAGGTGCGCCGCCGACGCGCATCGTCGTCGCGTCGGCGAGGGTGCGCGGCTCGGCCGCTGCGGCGGTCACGGCTCGTCCCTACGACCCGGTCGCGACGACGACCTGGGCCTTGCCCAGCACCGCCTGCTCGCCGACCGTCACCGTGAGGTCGATGCGCGCCGAGCCCTCCTCGGCCCTGCCGACCGTCGCGACGACGCGCAGCGCGGCGCCCTCCGCGGGGTCGACGACGACGGGGCGCGTGAAGCGCACCTGGTAGTCGAGCACGCGACCGGGGCCGGCCCAGTCGACGACGGGCTGCACCGCGGCTCCCATCGTGAGCATGCCGTGCGCGAGCACGCCGGGGAGGCCCACGGCCTCGGCGACGTCGTCGCGGTAGTGGATGGGGTTGAAGTCGCCCGAGGCGCCCGCGTAGCGCACGAGCGACTCGCGCGTGAACGCGAGCTCGCGCTCCGCGACGACCTGGCCGACCTCGAGCGGGCCGCCGTCGAACTCCTGCAGATCGGCCATCAGGCGTCCCCTCCCACGACGAGCGAGGACGTGGCCGTGACCACGTGCGCGCCGTCCGCATCCGTCACGACCGTCTCGCAGGTCACCATGTCGTTGCCGCCGAGCGAGCGCACCCGGGTCACCGTCAGCTGCGCCGTGAGCTCGTCGCCCGCGACGATCGGCCGGGTGGCCGTGAAGCGCTGGTCGCCGTGGACGATGCGCGAGAGCACGATGCCCGCCTCGGGGTCGTCGAGCAGCTGGTTCCAGGTGAGCTGCTGGATGACGATCGGGAAGGTCGGCGGCGCGACGACGTCGGCGTGGCCGGCGGCGCGCGCGGCCTCGACGTCGTGATGCTCGGGGTGCGTGGCCTGCACGGCGCGCGCGAACTCGCGCACCTTCTCGCGGCCCACCAGGTAGGGGGCCGTCGGCGGGTACTGACGGCCCTGGATCTCGGGGTTCACTGGCACACGCCGAGCCTAGTGCGGGGCGCGGCCGCGCGGTCGGCGCGCGGACCTCACCGGGTGCGGCGCCAGGTGCCGTCGACGGATGCCAGCTCGACCCACGCGCCGCCCGGCGTGCGGCCGACGAGGCGCACCGACATGCCGTGCGCCCCGGCGCGCACGAGCGCGGTGCGCACCCCGCGCCCGGCGGCCCATCGGCGGAGCGCCTGGGGATCGGGCGCCTGCTCCTGCAGCTCGGCGAGGATCTCGTCGACGTCGGCGTCGCGCAGCAGCAGGCGGCGGGTGGGGTGCTCCGGCCGTCCCGGCGTCGGATCCGTCATCGGTCGCCGTCCTCCTCGGGCATGACGAAGCCGCACGAGGGGCATCGCCGCTCGGCGATCGTGAGCAGGCTGCGGCATCGAGGACAGATGTCGCCGAACAGGTCGAGGACCATGGGGTTCCCTCCGCGACGGTCGTGCCGTCGCTGCGGTGGACGCTCCACACCTCGAAGCTGGATCTGCGGCGCGCGAACCACCGCTGGCTCAGCATGGCAGGCCGCCCTGGACGGAGCCTGCGCGTCGCGCCCCGGCTGCGAGCGGCCCGGAGATGCGACGGACCCCCGGAGGCGTGAGCGACCGGGGGTCCTGCGGCGGTAGCGAGGGCGGGGCTCGAACCCGCGACCTCACGATTATGAGTCGTGCGCTCTGACCAGCTGAGCTACCCCGCCGCGACGCCCGCCCAGGCGCGAGGCACCAAGCGGACGAGAGCCCCGAGCGAGGATTGAACTCGCGACCCCTTCCTTACCATGGAAGTGCTCTACCACTGAGCTATCGGGGCGCTGCCGTGCGACGGCAACCGGACGATCATAGCACCGCGCAGAGCCTCGCTCACACTCGGCGGGGCGGCTCCGGCGCGATGACCGCGGCGCACCCGTGGAGCGCCTCGAGCACGTGCCGGACGACCGCGCGCTCGGCCACCTCGGGGCGCGCGAGCGCGCTGATGACGCGGCCCGTCGGCACCCCCGCGAGCGGCAGGAGCCGCATCGCCGCCGACGGCCGGGTGCTCAGCCGCGGCAGGATGCCGATGCCGCGCCCCGCCTCCACGAGCGCCTCGACGAGCCGGTTGTCGCGCACGCGCTGCACGACGCGGAAGGGCTCGCCCGCGGCCGCCTCGATCGCGACGCGCAGGTCGTCGAAGGGGTAGCCCTCCGGCACGCCGATCCAGCGCTCCCCCGCGATGTCGCCGGGCGCGATGCGATCGCGCTGGGCGAGCGGATGCGCGGCGGGCAGCGCGATGTCGAGCGGCTCGCGCAGCAGGTCGACGACGCGCAGGCGCTGCCACTGCCGGAGCGGCGCCGCCGACATGCGGTGGCCGATCACGAGGTCGTGGTCGCGCGCGAGGGCCGCGTAGTCGGCCTCCGCGACGTCGTGGTCGTGGAGGCGCACCTCCACCTCATCGTCGAGCGCCTCGAGCAGCGCCGGCAGCAGCACGACGCCGGCGCTCGGCAGCGCGGCGATCTCGATGCGGCCGCCGATGCCGCCCTGGAACGCGGCGAGCCGCGCCTCGACGCTCGCGACGACCGCCGCGACCTCCACCGCGCCGGAGGCGAGCAGGCGCCCGGGCTCCGTGAGCCGCACGCCTCGGCCCTGCGGCTCGGTGAGCGCGAGGCCGAGCGAGCGCTCGAGCGCGCGCAGCCGCTGCGAGACGGCGGAGGGCGTCACCGACAGGGCGCGAGCGACGGCGGTGAGGCTGCCGCGCTCGTCGAGCTCGCGGAGCAGCGAGAGGTCACGCAGTTCCATGCAGCAACGCTACACAGACGGTCAAGCGACGTTCGCTTGTGCTGCAGGATCGCTGTCTGATCGGGTAGCCCCATGATCCAGCGCGCGATGACCACGACCGAGCGGCTCGCGGCGATCCTGGTGGCGGTGCTGTGGGGGCTGAACTTCCTGGCCATCCACCTCTCGCTCGAGCAGTTCCCACCCTTCTTCCTCGTGGCGCTGCGCTTCGCCCTCCTCGCGATCCCGACGATGCTGCTCATCCCCCGCCCGGACGTGCCGCTGCGCTGGCTCCTCGGCTACGGGCTCGGCTTCGGCACGCTGCAGTTCCTCTTCCTCTACTGGGCGATGGCCACCGGCATGCCCACGGGCCTCGCCTCGCTCGTGCTGCAGTCGTCGGCGCCCATGACGGTGCTGCTCGGCGCGACGCTGCTGCGCGAGCGCCTCGACCGCGGCCAGGTGATCGGCATCGTGCTCGCCGTCGCGGGCCTCACCGCGATCGGCGGGCAGCAGGCTGGGCACCGCGGCGCTCGGGCCGTTCCTGCTGACCCTGCTCGCGGCGCTCGGCTGGGCGCTCGGCAACCTCTCCAGCCGCCTCGCGCGCCCCTCGAAGCCCCTGCACCTGACGCTCTGGATGTCGGTCGTGCCCGTGCTGCCGATGCTCGGCGTCTCGCTCGCCGTCGAGGGCCCCGCGGCGATCGGCGCCTCGTTCGTCGGCCTCGGCGAGCCCACCGGGCTCTGGGCCCTCGCGGGCCTCGGCTACACGATGCTGTTCGGCACGGTCGTGGGCAGCGGCATCTGGACCTGGCTGCTGCGCAACCACCCCTCCTCGCGCGTCGCGCCGTTCTCGATGCTCGTGCCCGTCGTCGGGCTGCTGACCGCGTGGATCGTGCTGGGCGAGACGCTGACGGCGGGCGAGGTCGCGGGCGCGGCTGTCGTGGTGCTCGGCGTGCTCCTGGGCTCGGGCGCGGTGCCGCTCGGGCGGCGGCGCACGGTCGAGCCGGAGGCCGACCTGGTCGAGCCCGCGCCGCTCGAGGAGCCGGACGCAGAGCCCAGGGCCGGCACGGAACCGATCGGGATCGTCGGGGCGCGCTGAGCGGTCGCCCACCCGCGGGATCAGCGGAGGCGGGCGAGCCGGCCCGACCCGCGGACGAGCGGCCGCTCAGTCGGCCAGCGTGTCCTTGCTCCAGGCGGCCGTCTCCGTCGGCGCCGCCGGCTCGCCGTGGGCGAGCGCGGCGTCCTGCGCGGCGTTCTGGTCGAGCAGCTCGCGCTCCGCGAGCTCCTCCGGCTCGTCGGCGACCGGCACCGCCACGCCCGGCAGCGCCCACGCCGTGAACGACGGGCCCGATCCCGTGAGCCGCAGGCCGCCCTCGCCGAACACCGCGGCGCCGCCATCGCCCCACAGCGGCGCGGGCTCGGCGCCCTCGAGCACGACGTCGCCCTCCTCGACGACCACGTCGTAGAAGCCGCGCGCCGCGACGCAGAGCACCGACGACGCGGCGGTCTCGCGCACCCACACGAGCACCTCCTCGCCCACGTGCAGCCAGCGCATGCCGCCGCCGCGGAGCGCCGGCTGCGCCGCCCGCAGCGCCAGCAGCTCGCGGTGGACGGCGATCGTCGCCTCGTGCTCGCCCAACGACGCCCACGGCATCGGCGTGCGCGAGTCCTCGCCGTTGACGCCCGTGAGGCCCAGCTCGTCGCCCGCCCACACCACGGGGATGCCCGGCAGCGAGACCGCCATGCCGAGCGCGACCGGCACGGCCCCCGGCAGCGCGTTCGTCGCGAAGCGCGGGGTGTCGTGGGTGTCGAGCGCGTTCATGTTGTGCAGGCGCGTGCGCCACGGGATGCCGGCCACGAAGCGCTGGTGCTGCGCGTGCACGTCGACACCCGTGTACGAGGGGATGACCGAGCGCGCCATGCCGAGGCCGCCGAAGGCCGCCGAGCCCGGCACCGACAGCCAGCCCCACACCGGACGCGTGAAGTTGGCGTAGGTCATCGCGCCGTGCCAGGCGTCGCCCTGGAAGTCGTCGGTCGCGTCGTTCGTCGACTCGCCGAGCAGCAGCGTGTCGGGGTCGATCTCGACCATCGTGCGGCGGATGATCTGCCGCACCTCGGCGTTCAGGTCGTCGTCCTCGTAGCGGCCCGTCATGTTGGCGACGTCGATGCGCCAGCCGTCGAGCGAGTACGGCGGCCGCAGCCAGCGCCCCACGACCGAGTCGGGGCCCTCGATGAAGCGGTCGCGCAGCTCCTGGCTGTTCCAGTTGAGCTTCGGCAGCGAGGCGTGCCCGAGCCACGACGCGTAGGTGCCGCCCTCGTGGAAGTAGTAGAAGGCGCGCTCCGGGGCGTCCTCCGAGGCCTGCGCCGCGAGGAACCACGCGTGCGTGTCGCCCGTGTGGTTGCTCGTGAGATCGCCGAGCACCTTCAGGCCCTTCGCGTGGGCCGCCTCGACGAGCGAGATGAGCGCCTCGTCACCGCCGAGCAGCGGGTCGACCTCGTCGAAGGTCGAGGCGTTGTAGCGGTGGTTCGACTCGCCCGGGAAGACGGGCGTGAGGTAGAGCACCGTGGCGCCGAGGTCGACGAGGTGGTCGAGGTGCGCCTCGGCGCCCGCGAGGTCGCCGCCGTAGTACTGCTCCGAGACGCCGGGGCCCGAGCCCACGACCGGCTCGTCCCATCCGGCCGCCACCGCCCACGCGGGCGTGGATCGCGCATCCGCCTCCGCGGAGCGCGCGAAGCGGTCCGGGAACACCTGGTAGAGCACGGCGTCGGTCGCCCAGGCGGGCGGCGGCTCGTGCGCGACGAGCGCGAAGTCGGCGTCGTCGCGCGTCTCGATGCGGTGCACGCCCTCCTGGTTGATCCACTGCGTGAGCCCCGACTCGTGGTGCACGAGCCACCGGTAGCGGTGCACGGGGTTCGCCACCCGGATCTCGGCCTCCCACCAGTCGTGCCCGCCGGCGGTGCCCAGGTGCACCGCCTTGTTGAAGAAGGGCTCGCGGTCCGGGTTCGACCGCACGAGCACCTCGAGGGGGGCGTCGGCGCCCACGGGGATGCGCAGGCGCACCCGCACGGTGTCGCCGAGCCGCGGCTCGAGGGTGGAGACGTGGAGGGCGGAGCCGTCGTGATGGGGCTGGAGCACGAGGCAACGCTAGGGCATGCCGCGGCCCTCAGCGCGCGCGGGGCGAGAGGTCGTAGGTGACCCACGGCGTGGCCGTCGCCACGCGGTCGTAGAGCGCCCGCGCATCGGCGTTGTCGCCCGCCGTGATCCAGCGCACGACCGAGCGGCCCTGCGCCGCCGCATCCTCGCCGAGCCGCGCGAGCAGCGCCGTGGCGGCGCCCGTGCGGCGGCGCGAGGGGTCGACGAACAGGTCGTCGAGGAAGGTGCCGATCGTGCCCGTCGATGGGCGGTGGAACGCGCGGTGGTTGGCGAGGCCCACGAGCTCGCCCTCGAGCTCGGCGACGAGCCCCTCGACGACCGTCGCCGGGTCCTGGATCCACGCCCAGACGCGATCGATGACCGCGTCGTCGGGCGTCAGCCGGTAGAAGTCGCGGTAGCCCCGGTAGAGCGCCTTCCAGGCGGCCTCGTCGTCGGCCGTGACCGGTCGAACGGCGACCTGCCCGACCGCCGGTCGACCCTCCGCCGCCTGCCCTGCCGACACGCCCCGCTCGCCCTGCTCGCCCATCCTGCGCTCCCCTCGTCGTGTGCCGCCACGGTATCCGCGAGGGCCGCCCGGCGCCTGATGGCGGCCGGACGGCCCTCGGCAGGTTCCGCGTGAGGTCAGTGCTCGCTGGCCTTCTCGGCCCCCGCGCCCGTGAACGAGCGCACCTCCATCTCGGCCTGCTTCGCGGCGTGGTCGGCGGAGGGCTTCGTGACGAGCGTGCCGACGATGCCGAGCACGAACGCGAGCGGGATCGAGACGATGCCCGGGTTCGAGAGCGGGAAGACCGCGAAGTCGGCCTCGGGGAACATCGACGTCTCGCGGCCGGAGACGGCGGGCGAGAGCACGATGAGCAGCACGCACGAGACGAGCCCGCCGTACATCGACCACAGCGCGCCGCCGGTGTTGAAGCGGCGCCAGAACAGCGAGTAGAGGATCGTCGGCAGGTTCGCCGACGCCGCGACCGCGAAGGCGAGCGCGACGAGGAACGCCACGTTCTGGTTCTGGGCGATGATGCCGCCGACGATCGCGATGATGCCGATGACGACCACCGTGATGCGCGCCACCCGCACCTCGGCACCCGGCGCGACGTCGCCGCGCTTGATGACCGAGGCGTAGATGTCGTGCGCGAACGAGGTCGCCGCCGTGATCGCCAGGCCCGCGACGACCGCGAGGATCGTCGCGAACGCGATCGCCGAGATGACCGCCATGAGGATCGGCCCGCCGAGCGCGAGCGCCAGCAGCGGCGCCGCCGAGTTCTCGCCGCCGGCCGCGGCGCGGATCGTCTCCGGCCCCACGAGCGCGCCGGCGCCGAAGCCGAGCACGAGCGTGAAGAGGTAGAAGATGCCGATGAGCCAGATGGCCCACACGACGCTCCGTCGCGCCTCCTTGGCGCTCGGCACGGTGTAGAAGCGCATGAGCACGTGCGGCAGGCCCGCGGTGCCGAGCACGAGCGCGAGGCCGAGCGAGAGGAAGTCGACGGGGTTCGTGTACTTCAGGCCCGGCACGAGGATCGCCTCGCCGTCGGGCGACATCTCGATCGCCCGCGCGAGCAGCTCGTCGAAGTCGAACTGCACGATGAAGAGCACCATGAGCGTGAGGATGCCCGCGCCGGCGATGAGCAGCACGGCCTTGATGATCTGCACCCAGGTGGTGCCCTTCATGCCGCCGAAGATGACGTAGACGATCATGAGGCCGCCGACGAGCGCGATCGTGACGTCCTTCGCGATCGGGTCGGTGAAGCCCATGAGCAGGGCGACGAGGTTGCCCGCGCCCGCCATCTGCGCGACCAGGTAGAAGAAGCACACCGCGAGGGTCGCGAGCGCCGCGGCCATGCGCACGGGACGCTGCTTGAGCCGGAAGCTCAGCACGTCGGCCATCGTGAAGCGGCCCGTGTTGCGCAGCAGCTCGGCGACGAGCAGCAGCGCGACGAGCCACGCCACGAGGAAGCCGATCGAGTAGAGGAAGCCGTCGTAGCCGGCGACGGCGATCGCGCCGCAGATGCCGAGGAAGCTCGCGGCCGAGAGGTAGTCGCCCGCGATGGCGATGCCGTTCTGGCGGCCCGAGAACGATCGGCCCGCCGCGTAGAACTCGTTCTCGGAGGCCTTGCGGCGCGAGACGCGGAAGACGATGAAGAGGGTGACCGCGACGAACGCCGCGAACACCACCATGTTGATGACGGGGTCGACCTGCTGCAGCTCGGGCGCCGCCGCGGCGCCGAGCGGCGCGGCCGCGAGCGCGGCGCTCATCGTGCGGCCCCCGCCGCGCGCTCCATCTCGTGCGCGAGCGGCTCGGCGATCGGGTCGTAGGTGCGGTTCGCCCAGCGGCTGTAGAGCATGGTGATGGCGAAGGTCGTCACGAACTGGCCCAGCCCGAACAGCAGCCCGACGTTGATGTTCGAGTCGCCGATGGGGGTGGCGAAGAAGCCCGGCGCGAAGCCCGCGATGAGCACGTAGGCGAGGTACCAGGCGAGGAAGACCACCACCAGCGGCACGATGAAGGCCATGAAGGTGCGCCGCAGGCGCTGGAACTCGGGCGAGCGCTGCATCTCGGCGCTGCGCTCGGCGATCGGATCGGGCTCGGGCATCGTGCTGCTCCTCTTCCCAGGCGCGACGCTGCGCCTGCTTCACCGTCGAAGTCCCGCCACCCTAGCCGCGAACGACGGACGGGCCGCGGGAACCTCCCACAGCCCGTCCTCGCGCGCGCGTCCGGCTACTTGACGGCGCCCGCCGTCAGCCCGCCCACGATGTACTTCTGCAGGTAGAGGAAGAGGGCCACGACCGGGATGGCCGAGAGCACCGCGCCCGCCGCGAAGATCGGGTAGTTGGAGTTCGTCTCCTCCGACACGTAGCGGAACAGCCCCACCGCGAGCGTGAGGTTCTCAGGGCTCGTCATGAGGGTCGACGCGATGACGAACTCGCTCGTCGTGCCGATGAACGAGAGCAGGCCGACGACCGCGAGGATGGGCGCGACGAGCCGCAGGATGATCGTGAAGAAGATGCGCGCGTGGCCCGCGCCGTCGAGCTTCGCGGCCTCGTCGATCGACGACGGCACCGTGTTGAAGAAGCCGTACATGAGGTAGGTGTTCACGCCGAGCGCGCCGCCGAGGTAGACCATGATGAGGCCGATGAGGCTGTCGAGGCCGATCGCGGGGAAGATCTCGCTGATGCCGCGCATGAGCAGGTAGATCGCCACGACCGCGAGCAGCTGCGGGAACATCTGCACGAGGATGAGGCTCAGCAGCCCGCCGCGGCGGCCCGCGAAGCGCATCCGGCTGAACGCGTACGCGGCGAGCGCGCCGAGGAAGACCGTGCCGACCGAGGTGACGATGCCGACGATCATCGTGTTCGCGAACCAGTTGGCGAAGGGCCGCCGCGGGTCCGAGAAGAGGTCGACGTAGTTCTGGCCCGAGACCGACTGGAACAGCTGGTTCGAGCCCGTGAGCGTGCCGTTCGGGTTCAGCGAGGCGCTGATGACGTAGATGATCGGGAAGGTCGCGAAGATCACGACGGCCACGCCGATGACGTGGCGCCAGCCGAGCTCGCGCATCCAGCGGCCGAAGCCCATGCGCGGCTGCCGGATGGTGCGCAGCGGCGGCGCGCCCTCGCGCATCGCCTGCGGGTCGACGTTCTGGGGGTCGATGTCGATGCTCATCAGTTGAGGTCCTCCAGCGCACGCGTCTGGCGGAAGGACACCGCCGAGACCACGGCCACGATGACGAAGATGATGATCGCGAGCGCGGCCGCGAGGCCGTAGTCGCGGGTGCCCGCCTCGAACGCCGTCTTGTAGACGAGCGTGATGAGGAGGTCGGTGTGGCCGACGTTCTCGTCGACCCCCTGCATGCGCGGCCATGCGCGGCCCGCCTCGGGTGAGCATGTAGATGATGTTGAAGTTGTTGAAGTTGAACGCGAACGACGAGATCAGCAGCGGCGCCGTCGAGACGAGCAGCAGCGGGAACTTGATGAGGCGGAAGATCGAGAAGGCGCTCGCGCCGTCGACCGTCGCCGCCTCGGTCAGCTCCTCGGGGATCGACTGCAGGGCGCCCATGCAGACCAGGAACATGTAGGGGAAGCCCAGCCAGACGTTCACGATGAGCACCGAGATCTTCGCGAGCACGGGATCCGTGAGCCACGGGATGTTCGCCGAGCCGAACAGCACCTCGTTGATGAAGCCGAACTCGGTGTTGAACAGGCCGAGCCACACGAGCGCCGAGAGGAACGACGGGAACGCGTAGGGCAGGATCGCGAGGATCCGGTAGACCTTGCGCGAGCGCATCCGCGGGTCGTTCAGCGTGATCGCGAGGAACAGGCCGAGGAAGAACGAGATGCCGACCGACAGGACCGCGAACGCGAAGGTCCAGATGGTCACCGAGACGAGCGCGCTGCCGAACTGCTGGTTCTGGAACGGGTAGAGGAAGTTCTCGAAGCCGACGACGATCTGCCAGCCGGTGCCGAGCACCTGGCCGTCCTCCGACTCGAACTGCCCGGCGCCGAGGTCGCGGTAGACGGTGCCGGTCTCGGAGTCGGTCATGGTGCCCGCCTCCTCGTCGTAGACGAAGATCGAGCGGAACTCGAAGCCGTTCGTGGCGTCGGTCGTGCGGAGGAAGCCCTCGGAGAGCTCCTCGCCGAGCGGCACCTGGAGGCTCGCGATCTCCTGCTGGCGCTGCAGGATGTCCTGGAGGCCCAGGCTCGTCCAGCCCTCGACGGCCGTCGCGCGGCCGCCCTCGAGCGTCACGGTGCCCGGGTCGACGGGCTCGAGCGGCTCCTCGGCGGTGCCGAGCAGCGCCTCGCCCTCCGGGCTCGTGGCGAGCAGGCCGAGGCCGCCGGGGCCCTCCACCACCTGCACGCGGTAGGCGGGCGAGCCCTCGACGCGCTGCGTGTTCTGCAGCACGATCGCGGCGACCGCGTCCTCCTTCGTGGAGTTGTGGCCGTCGCCGTAGTTCGTGAACGCGATGTAGAGCGAGTAGACGATGACGAACAGCTGGAACATCGCCAGGAAGATGAGGCCCGGCACGAGGTACTTCGCGGGCAGGAAGCCCGGGTTCAGGTAGACGACGTTGACGAGCAGCGTGACGGCGGCGACGATGCCGAGCACGAGCCAGTCCTCGCGGAAGAAGAGGGCCGACATCGCGAAGACCGCGATCGCGTCGACGATCGCGAGGAATGCGATCTTGACCGCGAGCACGCGCATGCTGGGCGGCTGGTGGTGGATGCCGCGGCGCGGCGCGGCGCCGCGGCGGCCTGCGCGGGGCGCGTCGGGTCGTTCGGGGGCGGACGTCGTCGTCACGCGGGCTCCTGGGTGCTGGGTGGTGCGTGCTGGGTGCGTGGTGCGCGGGAGCGCGGGAGCCGCGGCGGCCCCACGACGAGCGCGTCGTCGCGGAGCCGCCGCGGCGGGCGATCAGCCCTCGAGCGTGGACTGGATCTTGTCGGCCATCTGGGTCCAGGCAGCACCCGGGTCGGAGGCCTGGCCGCCGATGATCTGCGCCTCGGTGGTGCCCCAGTCGGCCCACAGCGCGTCCATCTCGGGGATGTTCGGCATCGGGACGCCCTCGGCGCCGACCGCGCCGAAGCCGGCGACGTCGGCGTTCGACTGCGCCGCCTCGAAGGCCGCCGAGAGCGCGGGCGCGCGCTGGCCCGACTCGAAGATGGCCGTCTGGGCCTCCTCGCTCGCCACATACTCCGTGAGGAACTGCGTCGCGACGATCGGGTTCTCGGAGTAGGCCGAGAGCATGAAGCCCTGCACGCCCACGAACGGCGTGGCGGGCTGGCCGCCGGCCGAGGGGATCGGGTCGATCGCGTACTCGATGCCCGCCTCCTGGAACGTCTGCAGGTTCCAGGGGCCCGTGATCGTGTACGGCGAGGCGCCGTTCGCGAACTGCTCCTTGGCGATGTCCTGCGAGATGTTGAGGTTCACGATGCCCTGCGAGCCCCACTCGGCGAGCGCCGAGGCGAACTCGACGTTGCCCTCGTTGCCGAGCTGCAGGTCGGCCGCGTCGTACGAGCCGTCCTCGTTGAGGCCGAAGACGGGGCCGCCGAAGGAGGCCTGCATCGGGTACAGGTGGTAGGGGTCGGCGTTGTTCGGGTCGATGCCGACGAGCATCGGGTACTCGGCGTCGCCGGACTCGACCGCGGCCTGCCCGGTGGCGACGAGGTCGTCCCACGTGGCCGGGGCCTCGGGCGCGAGCGCGGTGTTGCGCACGAGCGCGATGTTCTCGATCGAGACGGGCACGCCGTAGACGCTGCCCTCGTACGTCATGGCCTGCACCGAGACGTCCTCGAAGTCGGCCGCGCCGTCGCCGAGCTCGACGGGCGCGACGACGCCGTTCTGCACGAGCTTGCCGATCCAGTCGTGCGCGCCGACGACGATGTCGGGGCCCTCACCCGAGGGCGCCTGGGTGGTGAGGTCGTCCCGGATGGTGCCGAAGTCCTTGACGACGACCTCGACGGTCGTGCCGGTCTCCTCCTCGAAGGTGGCGATGACGCCCTCGAGGGCGTCGGCGCGGTTCTGGTCCATCCAGATGGTGAGCGCGCCGCCGCCTGCGGCCTGCGTCTCGGTCTCCGCCGGCGCGGGGGTCCCGCCGCCGGCGCACGCGGTGAGCGTGAGCGCGAGCGCGCCCACCCCCGCGGCCGTCATGAAGCTCCTGTGCTGCATGGTGCCTTCTCTCGTTGCACGGCCCCGTCTGCCGACGGCCATCGTCGGCGGGGCCTGGCACATCGTGGGGGCCGGTCCCCCATCCGTGCAAGTCGAACGAGGGTCCAGACATGGATCGTTCCGAATTCGTGACCTTGGCTGTCGAGCACCCATAGCCTTGGAGCATGACCGACGCCTCGACGCACTCCGCGGCGCCCGCGCCCGCCGGCCACCAGAGCCCCGGCGGCGAGTGGTGGCGCACCGCCGTGATCTACCAGATCTACCCCCGCTCCTTCGCCGACGCCTCGGGCGACGGCGTCGGCGACCTCGCCGGCATCGCCGCGCGCCTGCCGCAGGTGGCGGCGCTCGGGGTCGACGCGATCTGGCTGAGCCCGTTCTACACCTCGCCGCAGAAGGACGCCGGCTACGACGTCGCCGACTACCGCGACGTCGACCCGCTCTTCGGCACCCTCGATGACTTCGACGCGATGCTCGCGACGGCCCACGAGCTGGGCCTCAAGGTGATCGTCGACCTCGTGCCGAACCACTCCTCCGACCAGCACGAGTGGTTCCAGGCGGCGCTCGCGGCCGCGCCCGGCAGCCCCGAGCGCTCGCGCTACATCTTCCGCGACGGCACGGGCCCCGAGGGCTCGCTGCCGCCGAACAACTGGCAGTCGATCTTCGGCGGCCCCGCGTGGACCCGCGTGCCCGACGGCCAGTGGTACCTGCACCTGTTCGACTCCTCGCAGCCCGACTTCGACTGGCTGGACCCGGAGGTCGGCGAGATGTTCGTCGACGTGCTGCGCTTCTGGCTCGACCGGGGCGTCGACGGCTTCCGCGTCGACGTCGCCCACGGCAACGTGAAGGCGCCGGGCCTGCCCGACATCGACGCCGAGATGGTCGAGGCCGGGTCGATGGAGTCGCCGTTCTTCGGCCAGGAGGACGTGCACGAGATCTACCGCCGCTGGCACCGCGTGCTCGCCGAGTACGAGGGCGACCGCGTGCTGTGCGCGGAGGCGTGGGTCTCGCCGCTCGAGAAGATGGCGCGCTACGTGCGGCCCGACGAGATGCACCAGGCCTTCAACTTCGTCTACCTCGAGACCCCCTGGGACGCCGCGCGCCTGCGCGAGGTCATCGACCGCTCGCTGCGCGCCTTCGGCGAGGTGGGTGCGCCGAGCACCTGGGTGCTCTCGAACCACGACACGATCCGCCACCGCACGCGCCTCGCGCTCGTGCCGCCGCCGCCCCACGGCGCGGGCATCGGCCCGACCTCGGCGTCGAAGGCCGACCCGACCGTCTCGCTCCGCCGCGGCCGCGCCGCCACCGCGCTCATGCTCGCGCTGCCCGGCAGCGCCTACGTCTACCAGGGCGAGGAGCTGGGCCTGCCGGAGGTGACGGCCATCGAGGCCCACCAGCGCCAGGACCCGACCTTCGCGCGCACCGCGGGCGAGCTGTGGGGCCGCGACGGCTGCCGCGTGCCGATCCCGTGGGAGGCCGACGCCCCGGCCTACGGCTTCAGCGGCACGGGCGAGAGCTGGCTGCCGCAGCCGCCCGCGTGGGCGGAGCTCGCGCGCGACCGCCAGGAGGGCGACGCCGGCTCGACGCTCGAGCTCTACCGCCGCGCGCTCGCGCTGCGCGCCGAGCACGGGCTCGGCTCGGGCTCGGTGGAGTGGCTCGACGTGGGCCGCACGGCGCTCGCGTTCCGCAACGGCGACGTGACGGTCGTCGCGAACCTCGGCCACGACGCGGTCGACGTGCCGCGCGGCGAGATCCTGCTCGCCTCGTCGTCGCTCGACTCGGCCTCGCTCGCCGCCGACGAGGTGGTCTGGGTGCGCACGCGCTGACCGGATGCACGAAGGGCCCCGCCGCTGGCGGGGCCCTTCGTCGTGCCGGAGGCTCAGTAGCCGCGGTACTCGAGGTTCTGCTCGCGCGTCTGCAGCCAGAGCACGGGGTCGAACGAGACGTAGTCGCTGTTCTTCAGCTCGAGGTGCAGGTGCGGGCCCGTGGAGCGGCCGGAGTTGCCGACCTGGCCGATGACGGTCGTGATGTCGACGACCTGGCCGACCTCCACCTGGATGGAGCCGGGCAGCATGTGCGCGTACCAGGACTGCACGAACTCGCCGTCGATGTTGTGGTCGATGAAGACCGCGTAGCCGCCGCCGCCCGGGTTGTTGCCCTGCCAGACGGCCGAGACGACGCCGTTCGCGATCGGCCGGATCTCGGTGCCGAGGCCGGGGGTGAAGTCGGAGCCGCCGTGGAAGCCGCCCGGTCGGTAGCCGAAGCCGCTCGAGACGGGCACCTGGTCCATGTGCGGGAGGGGCGTCTGCACGTAGCTCGTCTGCAGCATGCCCCACACCTGCGGGAAGGCGGGGTCGCCCGTGTAGGAGGGGCCGGCCGCCTCCCCGTCGGCGACGGCCTGGTAGGCGGCGAGCTCGCCCGGCGACATGCGCGCGGCCGCGATCTGGTCGTGGACGACGACGTCGTCGCGCGCGAGGAACTGCGGCTGCCCGTTCGCGACGCCCTCGAGCGTCTGCTCGCCGGACTCGATCTGCGCGACCGTCGGGTCGATGCCGCCCGGGGCTTGCACGGCCTGCGCGGGCAGCGAGGTGACGACGACGAGCGAGCCGATGAAGAGCAGGGAGCCCGCGGCGGTGATCCGCTGCGCGAGCCGGCGCGCGCGGCGGGAGGAGCGGCCGCGGGGCGGGGCGGCGGGCGCCGAGGACAGCGTGCGGGGCGCGAGCGACCGCGGCTGGCGCACGACGAGCGGCGGGATCTGCGCGGCCTCGCCTGCCCCGAGCGAGGGGGCGTCGACCGTGATGACGGGCGCCTCGAAGGCGGCCTCCGCCATCTGCACGGGGAGCTCCTCGGCGACCTGGGTCGCGGCCTCGCGCATGGCGCGGCGGCTCGTGTAGAGGGGCGCGGAGTCGGGGCTGACGTGCACGGCCTCGGCTGCATCCGCCTCGGTCGCGGTCTCGACGATCGCCTCGGCGGCCCGCTCCCGCTCGCGCAGCTGCCGACGGGTGGGACCCGACTCGTGGGGTCGCTCGGCACCCGCAGCGGACGCGCGCAGGGCGCGTCGTGTGGGGTGCGTCACGGTGATGTCGGTTCCTTCGTCAGCTCGGCGTGCTCTCGCGCGGCCAGGAGCTGGAGTCGCGATGCGTGCGTCCGATCGTCGCATGGCGCCGTGCACGGAGGCAACGGCGCGCGGGGACGTCCTGGCCGATCCAGCCACCCAATGTAACGGAATGGTAACGGCGTCGCAAGGGTGTCACACCCGATCGGCCCCGAGGGCGCCGAGGCGCGCGTCGAGCTCGTCGACGAGCCCGGGCGCCGCGGCGAGCAGGAAGCCCGAGCTCGCAGGGCCGCCGCCGAGCCCCTGCACGACGCCGCCCGCCTCCTGGACCACGAGCGCGCCGGCGGCCATGTCCCACGGGTTGAGGCCCCGCTCGTAGTACGCGTTCAGCCGCCCGGTGGCCACCCAGCAGAGGTCGAGCGCGGCCGAGCCGCCACGGCGCACGTCGCGCACCTCGCCCAGCAGGCCCGCGAGCACCGCACCCTGCCGCATGCGCCGCTCCGCGTCGTAGCCGAAGCCGGTGCCGACGAGCGCGACCTCGGGCGCCACGGCCTCCGCGACGCGGATGGGGCGCCCGTCGAGCCGCGCGCCGCCCCCGCGGAGCGCCTCGAAGCGCTCCCCCGTGGCGCCGTTGACCACCGCGCCCGAGAGCGCGCGCCAGGTGGTGGGATCCGGCTCGCCCTCGACGAGCGCGATCGAGACCGCATAGGCCGGGATGTCGTAGAAGTAGTTGACCGTGCCGTCGATCGGGTCGATGACCCACGTGAGGCCGCTCGTGCCCGCGACGCTCGTACCCTCCTCGCCGAGGATGCCGTCGTCAGGGCGGGCGGCGAGGATGCGGTCGACCACGAGCCGCTCGACCTCGCGGTCGGCCTCCGTGACGATGTCGACGAGGCTCGTCTTGCTGGCGGCGACGTCGACGCCCTCGGCCCGGCGGGTGCGCGCCAGGTCGGCGGCCTCGACCGCCAGGCCGACGACGAGGTCGTGGAGCTCGCGCATGCTCCGAACCTACCGCGCGCGCGGGCGCCCCGTCGTCGGGGCGTCGAGCGGCGGTGGACGACGCCGCCCGGAGGCCGAGACGCGCGGTCGTCGGAGGCGGTCGGCGGCGGATGTTAGGATCGTCCTCGGCTTTCGGGCCACGGCGAGTTACCCAAGCGGCCAAAGGGATCTGACTGTAAATCAGCTGTCATCGACTTCGGGGGTTCGAATCCCTCACTCGCCACCATCGCGAAGCCCCGCCTCGGCGGGGCTTCCGGCGTCTCAGGGGCGCGATCGGGCGCGCAGCCCGCGCTCGATCGCGGCGGCGGCGTGCGCAGGATCGCGATCGGCGACGAGGCGGATCCGATCCTCGTCCCACGTCGCGCAGCCCTCGCGGCGGGCCTGGACCGACGCCCAGGTGGGCTCCGGGATGCCCGGGAGGTCGCGGGCGCGACCCTCGAGGCGCTCGCGGTGGGCGCCGCGATCCGGCGCGAGCACCTCGACGAAGCGGAGGTCGACGCCCTCGGCCGCCGCGAGGTCGCGCCACTGCTGCCGCGCCTCCGGTGCGTCGTTCACGGCGTCGACGATGACGTCGTGGCCGAGCCGCAGCTGCTCGCGCGCGACCATCTCGGCGGCGACGTAGGCCGCGAGGCCCGTGGGCTGGTCGGGCGCGATGCCGGCGCGGAGCATGGCCGCCTCGATGGGGTCGGCGGCCACGACCGCGCAGCCGATGCGGCGCGCGAGCGCAGCGGCGATCGTGCTCTTGCCGCTCCCGGGGAGCCCCGCCATCACGATGAGCATGCGACCGAGCCTAGGGAGCGGCGCGCAGGCGGGGCGCATAGGATCTGCGCATGGCAGATTCCAGCTTCGACGTGGTCAGCAAGGTCGACAAGATGGAGGCCGACAACGCGGTCAACCAGGCCCGCAAGGAGGTCGAGCAGCGCTACGACTTCAAGGGCGTGGGCGCGGACGTCTCCTGGAGCGGCGAGAAGGTGCTGCTGAAGGCCAGCACCGAGGAGCGCGTGAAGGCCGTGCTCGACGTGCTGCAGACCAAGTTCATCAAGCGCGGCATCGACCTCAAGATGCTCGACCAGGGCGACCCCTACCCCTCGGGCAAGGAGTACCGCATCGAGGTCGGCATCAAGGACGGCATCTCGAGCGAGAACGCGAAGAAGGTCTCGAAGCTCATCCGCGACGAGGCGCCCAAGACGGTGAAGAGCCAGATCCAGGGCGACGAGGTGCGCGTCACCTCCAAGAGCCGCGACGACCTGCAGGCGACGATCGCGATGCTCAAGGGCGCCGACCTCGACATCGACCTGCAGTTCGTCAACTTCCGCTGACGCCGACGCTCCCCCGCGACGCGCCGTGATCCAGGAGCTGCTGCAGGCGCTGTACTGGCCCTGGATCGTCCTCGACGTCGCCCTGCGCATCGCCGCCCTCATCGTCGTGCCGTACAACCGGCGGCCCGCGGCGGCGATCGCGTGGCTGCTCGTGATCCAGCTGCAGCCGGTGCTCGGCTGGATCGTGTTCGGCCTGCTCGGCAACAACCGGCTGCCGCGCGGCCGCTTCGCGAAGATGGCGGCGATCCGCGACCTCATCGCCGAGTCGACCGCCGACATCGACGACGCGCCCGCGCGCCGCGATCGGCCCGAGTGGCTGCCGGGCGTGCTCGAGCTCAACCGCGCGCTCTCGTCGATGCCGCACGCGGGCCCCGCGGACGCGATCGTGTGGGGCGAGTTCGACACGCAGCTCGAGGCGATGGCCCGCCGGATCGACGAGGCCGAGCACTTCGTGCACGTCGAGTTCTACCTCATCGTCGCCTCCGAGCGCACCGAGCCGTTCTTCGCCGCGCTCGAGCGCGCCGCGGCGCGCGGCGTCACCGTCCGCGTGCTCGTCGACCACCTCACGAGCATCCGCTACCCGCGCCGCAGGGAGACGAAGGCGCGGCTCGAGGCCATGGGCGCCGAGCTGTGCGACATGCTGCCGCTGCGGCCGTGGCGCGGGCAGTGGCAGCGGCCCGACCTGCGCAACCACCGCAAGCTCGTCGTCATCGACGGGCAGGTCGGCTTCACCGGCTCGCTCAACCTCGTCGACCCCTCCTACCTGCTGCGCAAGAACATCCGACGCGGGCTGCAGTGGCGCGACGCGTGGGTGGAGCTGAGCGGCCCGCCCGTGCGCGAGCTCGACGTGCTGTTCTGGTCGGACTGGTGGGCGGAGTCGAACGAGCTCGTCGAGCTGGCCTCGACCGACCCGGCGCCCGGCGGCGAGCTGCTGGCATCGATCGTGCCCTCGGGGCCCGGCTTCGAGGGCGAGCTGAACCTGCGGGTCTTCCTCGAGCTCGTGCACGCGGCCGAGGAGCGCATCATCATCGTCTCGCCGTACTTCGTGCCCGACGACTCCATGCGCTACGCCATCACCTCTGCGGCGCTGCGAGGCGTGCAGGTGGAGCTCTTCGCGAGCGAGATCGGCGACCAGTTCTGGACCCACCACGCGCAGCGCAGCTACTACGAGGAGCTGCTGGAGGCGGGCGTGGCGATCACGCTGTTCTCCTCCCCCACGGTGCTGCACTCGAAGTTCATGGTGTTCGACGACCAGGTCTCGGTGATCGGCTCGTCGAACATCGACCTGCGCTCCTTCAGCCTCAACTTCGAGGTCTCGATGCTCGTCGAGGGCCGCGGCATGGTCACGCAGCTCGATGGCATCGCCGAGGGCTACCGGCGGCAGTCGACGACGCTCACGCTCGAGGACTGGATGGCGCGGCCGCGCATCGCGCAGATCTTCGACTCGATCGCGCGGCTCACCTCGGCGCTGCAGTAGCCCGGTCCGGCCCGGCCTCAGCCGAGCAGCATCGAGAGCGCGAGCACGAGCGCCACGGCCACGACGATCGTGCGCAGCACCCATGCAGGCACGCGCCGGGCGAGCCGGCCGCCCACGACGCCGCCCACGAGCGAGCCGACGAGCATGATGGCCACGAGCCCCCACTCGACGAGCGGCGAGAACGCCAGCACGAGCACGCCCGCGGCGTTCACGACGAACGAGACGAGGTTCTTGATCGCGTTGTGGTGCTGCAGGCTGTCGTGGATCGCGACGCCCAGCAGCGCGAGCATCATGATGCCGATCCCTGCGCCGAAGTAGGCCCCGTAGGCGCCGATCGCCAGGAAGGCG
Organism: Agrococcus sp. SL85; assembly: GCF_026625845.1. NCBI lineage: Bacteria > Bacillati > Actinomycetota > Actinomycetes > Micrococcales > Microbacteriaceae > Agrococcus > Agrococcus sp. SL85. The sequence goes on along the minus strand of NZ_CP113066.1, from coordinate 1,317,965 downwards.
ATCCGAACGCCCCAGCCGCCCGCGGCCGCAGGGTCCGGCTCGCCCTCGGCGCGCCGCTGGACGACGCGGGTCACGAGCGGCTGCACCGCGAACAGGCCCGCGGCGGCGAGCACGAGCCACGGCACGATCGCGGTGAACGAGTCGGACGGCGTCACGAGCAGCAGCACCGCGCCGAGCACGCCGCCGACCGCCGCCCACGGCGCGTTCACGAGGAACCGACGACGGCGCTCGCGCAGCTCGTCGCGGTACGCGAGCGCGCCTCCGACGCTGCCCGCGAGGAGGCCGACGGAGGAGGTGATGTTCGCCGCGAGCGGCGTCATGCCGGCCGCGAGCATCGCGGGGAACGTGATGAGCGTGCCGCCGCCCGCCGCGGCGTTCATCGCGCCCGCGACGACCGCCGCGAGCGCGACGAGGAGGACGCCGCTCAGGCTCCACGGTGCGCGGGGGCCTCGTGACGCGTGCGCCTGCGGCGCGCGCTCCTCGACCAGCGGGGACGACGCGTGCGCCTGCGGCGCGCGCTCCTCGACCAGCCGGGGCGACGCGATCCGCCGCGACGGGCGGGTCACTCGGCGCGCGAGACGCGCACCATCTCGTCGCGCGGCACGACCTTGATGCGTGCGCGGCCCTCGGGCTCGCCCAGCGACATCTCGTGCTCGTCGAGGCGGATCCAGCCCGCGATGTCGGTCCACGCGACGCCGCGCTCCGCCAGCAGCGCGGGCACCGCGTCGGCGTCGTACGGCTGCGGCTCCCAGCGGCTGTTGTCGTCGGCGAGCAGCTGCTCGATCGTCTCCTTCGCGTCGGACTTCGTGTGGCCGATGAGGCCCACCGGTCCGCGCTTGATCCAGCCGGTCGCGTAGAGGCCGGGCACCGGGCGCATCCCGTCCATCACGCGGCCCGCCTCGTTCGGGATGACGCCGCGCAGCTCGTCGAAGGGCACGCCGGGCAGCGGCGACGAGAAGTAGCCGACGGCGCGGTAGACCGCCTGCACCGGGAACTCGCGCAGCTCGCCCGTGCCCTCGACGCCCGTGCCGTCCTCCGTCGGCTGCGTGCGCTCGATGCGGAGCGCCTCGACCCTGCCGTCGCCGAGCACGGCGTCCGGCCGCGACCAGAAGTGCAGGTGCAGGCGGCGGGAGGCCTGGCCGACCTCGCGCGTGCGCCACTGCTCGAGCGTGCGCGAGATGACGAGGATCTGCTTGTTCTGCTTCTGCTGCTCCTCGTTCGGGTCGATCCCGAAGTCCTCGTCGTGGACGATCATGTCGACGTCGCGCAGCTCGCCGAGCTCCCGCAGCTCGAGCGGCGTGAACTTCACGCCGAGCGGCCCGCGGCGGCCGAAGACGTGCACGTCGGTGACCGGCGAGGCCCGGAGGCCCTCGTAGACGTTGGCCGGCACCTCGGTCGGCAGCAGGTCCTCCGGGTGCTTCACGAGCACGCGCGCGACGTCGAGCGCCACGTTGCCGACGCCGATGACCGCGATCTCCTTCGCCTCGAGCGGCCACTCGCGCGGCACGTCGGGGTGGCCGTCGTACCAGGAGACGACGTCGGCGGCGCCGTAGGAGCCCTCGAGGTCGATGCCGGGGATGTCGAGCGGCGCGTCCTTCGTGGCGCCGGTGGCGAAGATGACGCCGTGGTAGTGCTGCTGGAGGTCCTCGAGCGTCACGTCCTCGCCGAAGCGCACGTTGCCGAACAGCCGCACGACGCCCGACTCCAGCACCTCGCGGAGCGCCCGGATGATGCCCGTGATGCGGGGGTGGTCGGGGGCGACGCCGTAGCGGACGAGGCCGTACGGCGCGGGCAGGTGCTCGAACAGGTCGATGAGCACCTCGCCACCGCGCGCGGCGACCTCCTTCTTCAGGATGTCGGCTGCGTAGATGCCGGCGGGGCCGGCGCCGACCACGGCGATGCGGAGCGTCTCGCTCACGGTCCTCCTCGGGTGCGGGGCGCGCGTGCGCCCGGTCTGGCTAGCGGGTGCGGGCGACGACGTGCTCGGCGAACGCGACGAGTCCGCGGCGCACGGTGCCCTGCGGGAGCGCCTCGAGCGCGGCCAGGGCGTCGCGCTGCCAGCGCTCGGCCTCGGCGACGGTCTCGGCGACCACGGGGTGCGCGGCGAGCTCGGCGACCGCCGCGGCGAGGTCGGCCTCGTCGGCGGGCTCGGCCAGGCGCGCCCGGAGCGCCACGGAGGCGTCGTCGGTACGGGCCGCGAGCAGCAGCGTCGGCAGGGTCACGACGCCCGCGCGCACGTCGGTGCCGGCATCCTTGCCGGTGTCGGGGTCGCTCGAGAGGTCGATGACGTCGTCGACGAGCTGGAAGGCGACGCCGATCCGCTCGCCGAACTCGCGCACCGGCTCCCGGTAGGCGGCGTCGGCGCCGCTCACGAGCACGCCGAGCTCGCCCGCGGCCGCGATGAGCGAGCCCGTCTTGTCGGCGAGCACCTGCAGGTAGTGCTGCACGGGATCGCCGTCGCGGGGGCCGAGGGTCTCGTGCAGCTGGCCGAGGCACAGCCGCTCGAAGGTGCGCGACTGCAGCGCCGCGACCTCCGAGCCGAGCGGCGCGGTGAGCGCGCCCGCGCGCGCGAACAGGAGGTCGCCCGCGAGGATCGCGACCGAGTTGCCCCACACGGTGTGCGCCGAGGGCACCCCGCGGCGGGTGTCGGCCTCGTCCATGACGTCGTCGTGGTACAGGCTCGCGAGGTGGGTGAGCTCGACCACCTCGGCGGCCGTCAGCACGTCGTCGTCGATGCCGTCGCCCAGGTGCGCGGCGAGCAGCAGCAGCAGCGGCCGGGCGCGCTTGCCGCCCGCCTCGAGCAGGTAGCGGGTGACGGCGTCGACCACGGGGTCGGTGATGCGCAGGTGCCGCTCGAGGCGCTCCTCGAGCGAGGCGAGCCCGCGGTCGACCGCGTCGACGACGCGCTTGTCGGCCGGCGTCGCGAAGCGCGCGCCGGTGAGCCCGAAGGCCGAGACGGTCGATGCCATCAGGCGTCCTGGTCCTCCGGGAGGGCGTGGCGGGGGATCCGCATGGCCGCGGTCGCCTCCGTGGGCTTCCGGCCGCGGTGCAGCGCGACGACGCCCATCGTGAGGTTGCGGTGCGCGACTCGCGTGAAGCCCGCCGTGCGGATCCACTGCGAGAGCGTCTGCTGCTCCGGCCACGAGCGGATCGACTCGACGAGGTAGCGGTAGGCCTCGGGGTTCGAGGAGGCGACGCGGGCGAGGCCCGGCAGCACCGTGCCGAGGTAGGCCTCGTACGAGCGCCGCACGACGTCGACGGGCGGCTGCGAGAACTCGCACACGAACAGTCGGCCGCCGGGCTTCAGCACGCGCAGGAACTCCGAGAGCGCCTGGCGCGGGTGCTGCACGTTGCGGAGGCCGAAGGAGATCGTGACCGCGTCGAAGGTGTCGGCCCGGAAGGGCAGCTCCTCGGCCGAGCCGAGCACGAACTCGATGTCGGGGTGGCGGCGGCGGCCCTCCTCGACCATGCCGGCGCTGAGGTCGAGGGCGGTCACGAGCGCGCCGGCCTTCGCCATCGGCGCCGCCGAGGCACCCGTGCCCGCGGCCACGTCGAGGATGCGCTCCCCCGGCTGCGGCCGCACGGCCCGCTGCATGTGGATGCGCCACAGGCGGTCGTTGCCGCCGGAGAGCAGCGAGTTGAGGAGGTCATAGCGCTTGGCGGTCGCGTCGAACATGCCCGCGATCTCGCTCGGATCCTTCTGCATGTCTGCCCTGCTCACGCCCTCCATCCTAGGCGTCCGCGCGTGCGCGCCGCCGGGCGGTCGTCCAGGGTTCGGCGGGCGTAGGCTGGCAGCCATGGGAGGCCTGCGGGCGCGCTCGGAGCGCGCGGAGCTCGGGCGCCTGCTGGAGCACGCGAGCCCTCGCTCGCCGCTCGCGATCCGCCGCGGCGCCGACGGCATCGTGGGCCGCGGCGAGGCGCTGCGCCTCACCTTCCGCGGCGCCGGTCGCTTCGCCGACGCCGCCGCCGCGTGGCGCGAGGTCGCCGCGGCCGCCGAGGTCGACGACGCCGTCGGCGTGCCGGGCTCGGGCCTCGTCGCCTTCGGCGCCTTCGCCTTCGACGACGCCTCCGCCGCCGAGAGCGTGCTCGTCGTGCCGCGCCTGGTCGTGGGCCGACGCGGCGACGACGAGTGGATCACGCGGATCGGCGCCGAGGGCGACGACGACCTGCCGATGCACGAGACCGCGATCGACGAGGTGCGCGTGGGCCTCGCCGACGGCGCGATCGGGCGCAAGCGCTACCGCGCGATCGTCGCCGAGGCCGTGGCGCGCATCCGCGCCGGCGAGGCCGAGAAGCTCGTGGTCGCGCGCGACCGCGTGGGCGCGCTGCCCGAGGGCGGCGACGTGCGCTCGGTGATCGTGGGCCTCGGGCGCCGCTACCCGGACGCCGTGGCCTACGCGGTCGACGGGCTCGTGGGCGCGAGCCCCGAGACGCTCGTGGCCGCGCACCGCGGCCACTTCTTCTCGCGCGTGCTCGCGGGCACCGCCGCGCGCGGCGCGACGCCCGCGCTCGACGCCGAGATCGCCGAGGCGCTCGCGACGGGCGACAAGGACCTCCGCGAGCACCGCTTCGCCGCCGACTCCGCGATCGAGGTGCTGCGCGCCATCGCGCCCGACGCGAGCGCCTCCGAGCCGTTCCCGCTGCGGCTGCCGAACCTCTGGCACCTCGCGACCGACATCACCGGCACGCTCGGGGCGCGCTCGACGCTCGACGTGCTCGCGCTCCTGCACCCGACCGCCGCCGTCGCCGGCACGCCGCGCGAGGCCTCGCTGCGGATCATCCGCGAGCTCGAGGGCATCGACCGCGGCCGGTACGCGGGACCGGTCGGCTGGGTCGACGGCGAGGGCGGCGGCGAGTGGGTGATCGCGCTGCGCGGCGCCGAGATCGCCGCCGACGGCGCGATCCGCGCCTTCGCAGGCGCCGGCGTCGTCGCGGGCTCCGACCCCGAGGCCGAGCTCGCGGAGACGGCCGTGAAGCTGCGACCCATCACCGACGCCCTCGCGGACCCGCTGCCGTAGGCCCCGCTGGTCGAGGAGGCCGCGGCGCAGCCGCTGCCGGCACGAGGCCCCGCAGGCGGCTCGGGTCTCGTGACGCGAGCGGCTCCGCCGCGCGCTCCTCGACCGACGGAGCAGGCCGCCGCGCGCTAGCCCGTCGCGAGCAGCCGCTCGCGCTCGGCCGCCACGTCGAAGTCCGCCTCGGGCCAGCGGGGGTCGATGCGCTCGAGCGCCTCGATGAGCAGCTCCTGCACCGCGAGCCGCGCGAACCACTTGCGGTCGGCGGGCACGACGTGCCAGGGCACCGCGATGCCCGTGCGCTCGATCGCGACCTCGTAGGCCTCCATGTAGGCGTCCCACTCCTGCCGCTCGTCGACGTCGCCCGGGTTGTACTTCCAGTGCTTCTCGGGCCGGTCGAGCCGCTCGAGCAGCCGGGCGCCCTGCTCCTCGCGCGAGATGTGGAGCATGACCTTCACGACCTCGATGCCGCGATCGAGGAGGCCCTGCTCGAAGGCGACGATCCGGCCGTAGCGCGACTCGACCTCCGCAGGTGCCGAGAGCCCGCGCACCCGATGGATGAGGACGTCCTCGTAGTGCGAGCGGTCGAAGACGCCGAGCATGCCCGGCCCGGGCAGGGCGCGCTCGATGCGCCACAGGAAGTCGTGCGCGCGCTCCTCCTCGGTGGGGGCCTTGAAGGCCCGGATCGCGACGCCCTGCGGATCGACCTGGCCGACCACGTGGCGCATGATGCCGCCCTTGCCGGAGGTGTCCATGCCCTGCACGATCAGCAGCGCGGCGCGCGTGCCGCCGCCGCGGCTCGCGGCGAAGAGGCGCTCCTGCAGCGCTGCGAGCCTCGCGCCGCCCTCCTCGAGCGCGGCGGCACCCTCGCGCTTCGAGCCGGCCGAGCCGGGCGTCGCCGCGGGGTCGATGTCGGCGAGGCGCACGGCGCCCGAGACGCGCAGGGCGTCGGTGAACTCGCTCATGCGCGGAGCATAGCCCTGCCCGCCGCGCGGCCGTCGGGAGGCCTCAGCGCTGCTCCGGCGGCTCGGTGCGGGGCCCCACGCCGGGCGCGAGCGCCTTGCCGATGCGCCCGTCGGCGTGCCCCGCGGGCTTCGAGGCGATGATCTGGCTGATCCACGCGAGCCGCGGATCCCGATCCACGAGCATCGTCTTCACCGCGAGCGTCGCCGGCAGCGCGAGCAGCGCGCCGACGGGCCCGAGCGCATAGGCCCACACGAGCAGCGACAGGAACGAGGTCGCGGGCGTGACGCCCACGGCGTCGCCCGCCACCTTCGGCTGGATGAGCGACTGCATCACGAAGTTGATGACGCTGAAGAGGATCGCGGTGAGCAGCGCGTTCAGCGCCCCGTTGGCGAGCAGCGCCATGAGCGTCGGCGGGATGACGCCGATGACGAAGCCGACGTTCGGGATGTAGTTCGTGACGAAGGCGAAGACCGCCCACACGAGCGCGAGCGGCACGCCGAGCAGCGTGAGCGCGACGAGGTCGAGGGCCGAGACGATGAGGCCGAAGAGCGTCGCGACCACCCAGTAGCGCTGCACGCCCGAGGCGAAGCGGTCGATGCCGCGCACGAGGCCCGGGTTGGTGGCCGCGATGCGCTGCATGCGCGCGGGCAGCTGCATCGAGTCCCACGCGAGGAAGAACACGACGACGAACAGCGTCGCGAGGAAGCCGAGCGCCGAGCCCGCGTTCGAGAGGATGCTCGTGAGCGCCGAGGTGATCGCGCTCGGGCTGAGCGCCGCCTGCAGCTGGTGCAGCGCCTCGTCCTGCGAGATGCCGAAGCCCTCGAGCCACGAGAGGGTCTCGCGGTAGAGCGCGTTGAACTCGGCCGAGTAGCCCGGCAGCTCCTGCACGAGCGACTGCACCGACCAGTAGAGCGACCAGAAGAGCGCGATGAGGAACGCGAAGACGGTCAGCATCGCCACGAGCGCCGCCACCGCCCGCGGCGCGCCGATCCGCAGCAGCCACTGCTGCAGCGGCATGACGGCGATGACGAGGTTGAACCCCAGGAACACTGGGGCGACGAACGACGCCACCTGGCTGAGCAGGATGAGCGTGGCGATCACGGCGATGATCGACAGCAGCACGATGAGCGCGCGCGGCAGCGCCCAGCGGCGGTCCTGCTCCTCGGTGACCTGCACGAGCGGCGGCTCGGGCCTGCGGCGCTGCCACGGCCAGCGCATCAGCGCACCGCCCCGTCGAGGGGCGCGGGGGCCGCGGACGCGCGACCCCGGAAGCCGGCCATGCCCTCCTGCAGCCCGAGCGCGTCGGCCAGCCGGTCGACCACGGCGACGGGCAGCGCACGCAGCGCCGGCACCGCCCGCACGAGCGGCGGCAGCGCCAGGAGCGCCCGGCGCGACTCGATCGCGGCGAGGATGCGCGTCGCGACGGCGGCGGCCGAGAGGATCGGCAGCAGCGCGGGCACCTTGGTGGTGACGCCGTCGAACATGCCGGTGTCGATGTAGTACGGCGCGACGGTGAGGGCCGTGACGGGCGATCCGGAGCGCCGCAGCTCGGCGCGCAGCGACTCCATGAAGCCGACCGCGGCGAACTTCGACGCCGCGTAGTCGGTCTGGCCCGCGACCCCGATGAAGCCCGCGGCGCTCGCGACGGTGACGACGCGGCCGGCGCCGCGCGACTCCATCGCGGGCAGCAGCGCGCGCGTGACGAGGATGGGGGCGATGGCGTTGACGCGCATCGTGCGCTCGATCTGCGCGACCTCGAGCTCGGCGAGCGGGCGGCCGGAGACGACGCCCGCGTTGTTCACGAGCACGTCGACGCCGCCGAGCTCGAGCGTGCGCCGCGCCGCCTCGGCGATCGCGTCGGCGTCGGCGAGGTCGACCCCGATCGCGGTGCCCCGGCCGCCGACCGCCTCGGCCTCGACCGCGACGCGCAGCGCCGCCGCCTCGTCGCGGTCCCAGAGCACCACGTGCGCGCCCTTCCGCGCCGCGCCGAGCGCCACGAGCCTGCCGATGCCGGAGCCGCCGCCCGTGACGACGACGACGGAGCCCGACCCGAGCGCCAGGACGGGCGCGCGGCCTCGCCGCGCGCGTCGGTCGGCGCCGCCGCGCTCAGGCGTGCTGCTGCTCGGCATCCGTGCCCCCTTCCAGGACCGCCTCCACGATGCCAGGCCGCGACTGCGAGAGGGCCCGGCGGAGGCCCGCGCGGTCGGTGACGCGCTCGAACGGCCAGCCGTAGGCGGCCGCGAGGTGCTCGAGGTCGACGTCGTGCGGGGTGCGCTGCACGCGCCGGAAGTCGTCGGGGTCGGCGGTGCCCGCCACCTCCAGCAGCTCGAAGAGCGAGCCGCCCCGGTCGTTGCCGACGACGATCTGCAGCCGGGGCCGCTCCTCCCCCGGCGGCACGAGCAGCCCGCCCGCGTCGTGGAGCAGCGCGAGGTCGCCGATCAGGAGGCGCGTCAGGCCGCCGGGCTGCTCGCGCTCGTGCGCGATCGCGACGCCCGCGGCGGTCGACACGGTGCCGTCGATGCCCGCGAGGCCGCGGTTGGCGCGCGCCGTGACCGCCTTGGGTCCCGCGTGGTCGTCGAGCTCGCGGATGAGGCGGGAGGCCGCGACGACCAGGCGGTCGTGGGGCCACGTGCGGTCCCAGACCGCGGTGACGAGGTCGCGCCGCGAGAGCGGGGTGCGGCCCTCCGCGAGCTCGGCGCGCGCGTACGCCGCGCGGGCGAGCCCGGAGTCGGGCGCGGCCTCGGCGTCTGCGGCGGCCGCGAGCTCGCGCCCCGCCGAGACCCAGCGGTCGATCCAGGCGCGGTCGACCTCCTCGGCCTCCTCGACCCGGATGCGGCCCGTGAGCACGGTCGTCGTGCCCGTGCCGCGCACGTTGTCCTGGCCCTCTCGACCGAGCACCACGACCTCGACGGCGGGATCGCGGAGGAGCGCCGTGACCGACCGCGAGAGCGTCGGGTGGCCGACGACCACCGCGCGGCGCACCTCGCCCGCGAGCCGCGCCACGACCTCCCTGCCGTGCTGCACGAGGTGCGGCCCGAAGCGCGCGCACGAGGTGGGCTCGGCGACGAGCGGAGCGCCGAGCGCCTCGGCGAGATCGACCGCGGCCGCGCCGGCGTCGGCGCCCGCGATGACGACGGTGCGCGCGGCGGCCCGCAGCGCCGACTGCGGCAGCGGCGGCCGCTCCACGCGCGCGACCGCGGGCCCCGCGGCGACGGGTCCGCCGGAGAGCGGCTCGCGGAGCGCGAGGTTCAGGCTGCACGGGGCCCGCCTCGGTGTGCGCTCCGCCCTCGCGCCACCCGAGCGCCGCGCGCACCGCGGCGACCGCGTCGGCCTCGGGGTCGACGAGCGCCTCGGCGGCGATGTCGAGCACGACGCGGGCGCCCTCGCCGAGCGCGCCCGGCTGCCGCGTGGTCTGGTTGGCGCGGATGCCCTGCAGCTCGGCGGGCCGGTCGGCCGTGATCGCGAGCAGCGGCACGTCGGCGTGGTGCGCCTCGAGGAACGCGGGCGCGAGGTTGGCGACGGCCGTGCCGCTCGTGACGACGACCGCGGCCGGTGCGCCGGTCTCGCGCGCGAGGCCGAGCGCGAGGAAGGCAGCGCTGCGCTCGTCGATGCGGACGTGGAGGGCGGCACCGCCGGAGCGCGCGGCACGGGCCGCGGCGAGGGCGATCGCCTGGGAGCGCGAGCCGGGGCAGACGACGATGTCGGCGACGCCCGCGGCGGCGAGCGCTGCGACGAGGCGGTCGGCGTAGGCGGCGGCCTGCAGCGGCTGCCCGGTGGCAGGGGCCTCGGGCGGCTGCGCCTCAGGCACGCGCCGCGGGGCCGTCGCCCGGCGTCGTGCGGTCGCTCTCGTCGGACTCGTCGTCCGACGCGGCCTCGGGCTGCTCGTCCGCGGCGTCGGGCTCGGCCTCGGCGGCGGCATCGTCGTCGGCCGCGCCCTGCTCGGGGACGGGGCGCTGCGGCCGCACGATCTCCTCGGCGTCGAGCGCGGCGAGCTGCGCCTCGAGCTCGGCGATGCGGCGGTCGGCCTCGGCGTCGGTGACGTCCTTCGAGCGGCCGAACGCGGGGTCGTCGTCGGGCGCCATGGGGCGCGCGGCGGTGCGCGGGCCCTTGCCCCACACGAGCCACGCGATCGCGCCGAGCACGGGGACGAGCACGATGAGCACGACCCAGAGCACGCGGTTCAGGCGACGGATGCGACGGTCGTCCGTCACGGTGAGGTCGACGAGCGCGTACACCATGACCACGAGGGCCAGGATCGCGCCGATGATGAGCCACCTCATAGGGATCACACTACGACGCCGACCTATGCGCCGCTCATAGGATTGATGCATGGCCCCCTCGTTGCGATACCTCGTCGTGCGCACGCTCCTGTTCCTGGTGCCGTTCGCCCTGCTCATGGTCGCGAGCGTGCCCTGGTGGCTGTCGCTGCTCGTGTCGCTCGCGTTCGCGTTCGCCGCGAGCATCGTCTTCTTCGGCCGCCTCCGGCAGGACGCCGCGGCCGACCTCCAGCGGATGCGGGAGGGCAGGCGGCGCGAGGGCGCGCGGGCCGACGACGGCGACGTCGAGGACGAGGCGCTCGGCGACGGCGATGCGGGCGAGCGCGACGCGCCCGCCGACGACCGCGCCGACGGCCACCGCGCGGACGACCGCGCCGACGACGGCCGCGCGGGCGGCACGACGGGGCGCTGAGCCGCCGCGGAGACCGAGCCCGCGCGGGCGACCGCGATGCGGCTCGGCGCTACGGCGCCGGCACGAAGCCGGCCGGACCGCCCCAGATGGCGACCGCGAGGCCGAGACCGTAGAGCAGCGCCGTGAGGCCCGTGAGGCCGAGCGCGATGATGAGGTCGCGCGCGGAGCGCGAGAGGGCCACGATGACGATCGCGGGCGCCGCGACGAGCAGCACGATGAGCACGACCGCGCCGTACGCGAGCGCGTACGAGTAGACCCAGAGGATGCCGAAGGGCACGAGCATCAGCACCGCGTACAGCGCCTTCGAGGCGCGGCGGCCGATGAGCGTCGGTACGGTGCGCTTGCCCGCGGCGCGATCCGTGTCGATGTCGCGCAGGTTGTTCGTGAGCATGAGCGCCGCCGAGAAGCAGCCCATCGCGATGCCGAGGGTGATCGCGTCGTCGGTGGCGCGCCCGATGAGCGCGTAGGTCGTGCCGACCACGGCGACCGGGCCGAAGAAGAGGAACGACACGAGCTCGCCGAGGGCGAGGTAGCCGTAGGGGCGCTTGCCGCCCGTGTACGTCCACGCCGCCACGATGCACACCGCGCCGACGAGCAGCAGCCACCAGCGCTGCGACAGCAGCACGACGACGACGCCGGCGACGGCGCCCGCCGCGAGGAAGCCGATCGCGACGTTCCGCACCGCCCTCGCCGAGGCCCTGCCTGCGCCGACGAGGCGGCCGGGGCCGACCCGGAGCGCGTCGGTGCCGCGCACGCCGTCGGCGTAGTCGTTGGCGTAGTTGACGCCGATCTGCATGCAGAGCGCGAGCGCGAGGCAGGCGAGCGCGATGCCCAGGTGGTAGCCCTCGGCGTTGAACGCCGCCGCGGTGCCGAGCGCGACGGGCGCGATCGCCATCGAGAGGGTGCGCGGCCGGGAGGCCGCGATCCAGTCGCGCCAGGTCGCTGGGGCCGGGGCGGTGCCCGCCACCTGCGCCCGCCGTGCGGGGTTGCCGGATCGCTGGTTGGTCCTCTGCGCTGCCATCGCCTCCGATGCTAGACGCGACGTCTATGGACGGCGACGCCCGCGCCGCCCATCGCGGCGCGGGCGACGGCCGGCTCAGCGCGCCGCGACCTCCTCGCGCGGGGCGGGGGCCGCGGCGGCGCGGCGGGCGACGATCCGCTGCCGCACCGCGACGACCAGGACGACCACCAGGAGGCCGTAGAGCACGATGGGGATGGGCCCCTGCACGAGCACCCCGAAGTCGCCGTTCGCGCTCATCGTCGCGTCGCGGAGGCTCGTCTCGGCGAGCGGCCCGAGCACCATGCCGATGATGAGCGGCGCGAGCGGGTAGTCGAGCGCCCGCATGACGAAGCCCAGCACGCCGATGCCGAGCAGCAGCAGCAGGTCGAACGTCGAGCCCGAGGAGGCGTAGGCGCCCAGGGCGCAGAAGACCGTGATGCCCGCGTAGAGGTAGGGCCGCGGGATGAGCAGCAGCTTCGCCCACAGCATCGCGAAGGGCAGGTTGAGCACCAGCAGCACGACCATCGCGATGAAGAAGCTCGCGAGGAGCGCCCACACGAGCTCCTGGGAGCGCTCGAAGAGCAGCGGCCCCGGCTGCAGGCCGTACTGGCGGAAGGCGGCGAGCATGATGGCCGCCGTCGCAGAGATGGGCAGGCCGAGCGCGAGCAGCGAGCCCATCGCCATGCCGGTCGTGGCGTTGCCCGCGGCCTCCGGCGCCGCGAGGCCCCGGATCGCGCCCTTGCCGAACTGCGGATCCGTGCGACGCCGGTCGAGCCGCTTCTCGAGGCCGAAGGCGAGGAACGTGGGGATCTCGGAGCCGCCGGCGGGCACGATGCCGAAGGGCAGGCCGACCGCCGTGCCGCGCGCCCAGGCGGGCGCGGCCTCGCGGAACTCCTTCCGCGAGAGCCACGGACGGCCGGAGGGGCGCAGCATGGGCTTCGTGCCGAGGTGCCGCTCGAGGCTCGCGACGTGGATGACCTCGCCGAGCGCGAGGATCGCGACGGTCACGGTCACGAGCGAGATGCCGTCGAAGAGCTGCGGCGAGCCCATCGTGAACCGCGGGGCGCCCGAGACGCCGTCGATCCCGATGACCGCGATGCCGAGGCCGAGGCACAGCGAGGCGAGGCCGCGCCGCGCGTCGTCGGTGACGACCGAGGAGGTGGCGGCGAACGCGAAGACCGCGAGCGCGAAGAACTCCGCGGGCCCGAAGCTGCTCGAGAGGTCGGCGAGCAGCGGCGCGAGGAAGACGACCGCGATCGAGGCGACGAAGCCGCCGACGAAGGCGCCGATCGCGGCGGTCGCGAGCGCCTGCGCGGCGCGGCCGCCGAGCGCCATGCGATGGCCCTCGAAGGTCGAGGCGATCGCCGAGGCCTGCCCCGGCGTGTTCATGAGGATGCCCATCGTCGAGTCGCCGAAGAGCCCGCCGAAGTAGACGCCCGCGAACATGATGAACGCCGCCGTCGGGTCGAGCGAGAACGTGACGGGCAGCAGCAGCGCCACCGCCATCGACGAGCCGAGGCCCGGCATGACGCCGACCGCGGTGCCGAGCAGGCAGCCGATGACGACGAAGAGCATGTTCTGCCACGTCAGGGCCGAGGCGAAGCCCTCGCCCAGCAGCTGCAGCGCATCCATCTCAGGACCCCCATCCGAACAGGCCCGACGGCAGCGACATGCCGAGCAGCATGTCGAAGGCGATGTAGGCGATCGAGCTCACGGCGAGGCCCGCCACGAGCGACTGGAGCGGCCGGGCGGCGCCGAAGCCGCGCGAGACGCCCCAGAAGAGCAGGCCGCCGGCGATGACCCAGCCGAGCAGCTCGAGCAGCGGCACGAAGGCCAGGAACGAGCCGACCACCCACGCGAACGAGGCCCAGTCGACGCGGACGCGCCGGGCGGGCTGCGCCGCCGGCTCGGCGGCGTCGGCCTCGGCGATGCCGGCCTCGGCGATGTCGGCCTCGCCCGGCTGCCCGGACGCCGCGACCTGCACGGCGCCCGTCGCGGGCTCCGCACGCCGCGCGCCGCGGATCGCCTCGACCGCGAGCAGCGTGGCGAGGAGGAGCAGCGCGGCGGCGATGATGCCGGGGAAGAAGCGCGGACCGGGGAACGCCGCGCTCGGCGGCACCTGCATCGTGGCCATGCCGACGAGCAGGTAGGCGGCGAAGGCCGCGAGCAGCGCGGGCATGAGCAGCCCCGCGGCGAGCCGGGCGGCGCGCGAGCGCCCCGCCCGCAGCTCGAGGTCCTCGCCGAGCACCGCCGACGCCGAGGTCGGGTTCGCCATCGACCTCACAGCCCCATCTCCTCGTACAGGCGCTCGATGCGCTCGTGCTCGTCGGCGAGGAACCGGTCGAGCTCGTCGCCCGTGATGACCCGCTCCGTCCAGCGGTAGCGCTCCATCGCGTCGGCCCACTGCGGCGTCGCGATCGACTCGAGCACGAGCTCGCGGAGGGCCGCCACCTCGTCCTCCTCGAGCCCCGGGGGCGCCGAGAGCGAGCGCCAGTTCGTGAGGGTCACGTCGTAGCCCTGCTCGGCCGCGGTCGGCAGGTCGATGCCCTCGACGGGCTCGGCCGCGACGAGCGCGAGCGCGCGCAGGCGGCCCGACTCGATCTGGTCGATGTTGTCCGGGTAGCCGCCGGCCGCCGCCTGCGCGGTGCCGTTCAGGAGCGCCTGGATCGCCTCGCCGCCGCCGTCGGAGCTGATGTAGGTCGTGTCGACGGGGTCGATGCCGGCCGCGAGCGCCAGGTCGGTGACGACGAGCTGGTCGAAGGAGCCGCCGCCGGTCCACGGCACCGCGCCGGGATCCGCCCGCCAGGCCTCCACGAGGTCGTCGAGGGTCTCGTGCGGGGAGTCGGCCGGCACGACGATGACGTCGTACTCCTCGACCATCACCGCGAGCGGCGTCACGTCGTCGAGGGTCGCCGCCGAGCCGAACTGGATCGTCGCGGCGAGGAGCCCCGTGCCGCCCACGAGCATGGTGCCGGGCTGGCCCGCGAGGGTCGCGACGTTGCCCAGGGCGATCGTGCCGCCCGCGCCCGGCATGTTGACGACCTGCACGGTGTTGACGAGGCCGTTCGCCTTCTGCGCCTGCTGCAGCTCGCGCGCGACGCCGTCCCAGCCGCCGCCCGCGGCCGCGGGCGCGACGATCGTCATCGAGGCGTGGATGTCGGAGCCGGTGGCGGCGGAGGTGGCGGAGCCCCAGCCCGCGACCCCGATCGCGGCCGCGGCGATCGCGCCGCCCGCGATCCGCGCGGCGAGCCGCCTCCGGGAGCGGCCGCCCTGGGCGTCGCCGTGGGGTGCATCGGTCGTCATCATCGCTCCTCCGAGGCGGACTCCGTCGTCGCCGCCGAAGCACTACCCTGGTGGCCGACCGGCGGCGGCGACGCCCCTCGCGGGCTTGTGCTCATAGATGCTCACGGCCGCCACGACCCTCGGAGCCCTGCATGCCCTCAGCCGACCGCGCGGCGCGGACCGTCCGCCGCGCGCTGCTCGTGCTCCCGACGCTCGTGGTGCTCCTGGCCGTCGGCGGCACCGCGCTGCTCGCCGCCTCGCTGCAGGAGCGGGCGATCCGGGAGGCCGCGGCCGAGCGGGTGCTGCAGGTCGCCTCGAGCCTCGCGGGCCTGCGCGAGGTGCGCGCCGCGCTCGCCGACGTCGTCGACGCGGGGCGGCCGGGCGCGCTCGCCGACGCGGCCGCCCTCGCCCCGGCGACCGAGGCGCTGCAGCCCCTCGCCGACCTCGCCGAGGGCACCTCCGGCGTGTACTACGTCGTCATCACCGACGACGAGGGCGTGCGGATCACGCACCCCGACGAGCGCGAGCGCGGCGTGCAGGTGTCGACGACGAACGCCTCGGTGCTCGCGGGCGAGCCCTTCGTCGGCACCGAGACCGGCGCCTCCGGCGCTTCGCTGCGCGCGAAGCTGCCCGTGCAGGGCGACGACGGCCGCGTGGTCGGCATGGTCGCCGTCGGCGTGCTCGAGTCGAGCCTCTCGGACGACCGCGACGCCGCGCTGGCGCAGCTGCTGCCGTGGGCGCTCGGCGCGCTCGTGGTGGGCACGCTCGCGAGGCTCCGCGATCGCTGCGGCCGTCGAGCGCCGCCTGCGTCGCGCCGACGACCTCGCGGCCGAGCACGAGCAGACGCGGCGGATCGCGGGGGCGCTGCGCGAGCAGTCGCACGAGTTCGGCACGCGCCTCCACGTCGTGCACGGCCTCGTCTCGGCCGGCGCCGCGCAGGACGCGCTCGACTACATCGACGGGATCGTGCCCGTGCTCGCGCTCGAGCGCGAGGACGAGGGCGGCAGGACCGCGGCGCTCGCGGGCGCGGTGCAGGGCCTGCGCGCCGAACTCGTGGCGACGGGCACGCACCTCGCGCTCGAGGCGAAGGAGGGCCTCGAGGTCGACGAGGACGTGGTGCTGTGCATCGCGAACCTGTGCCGCAACGCCGCCGAGGCCGGCGCGGGCCGCGTGCGCTGCGCCGTCGAGCAGGTGGGCGACCGGCTCCGCGCGGTCGTCGACGACGACGGCCCCGGCATCGCGCCGCAGGACGCCGAGCGGGTGTTCGAGCGCGGGCGCTCGACGAAGGCCGACCCCTCCGGCCTCGGCCGGGGCATCGGCCTCGACCTCGTGCGGAGGGTCGTCACCGCGCGCGACGGCGCCGTGACGCTCTCGCGCTCGCCGCTCGGCGGCGCCCGCTTCGAGCTCGAGATGGCCGCCCGGTGAGCGCGCACGACGGGGCGCGCGGCGACGCCCGCGACGGCGGGCCCGTGCGCGTGCTGGTCGTCGACGACGACCCGGGGGCCCGCGCCCTCCACCGCCGCTTCGTCGCCGCGGCCGAGGGCTTCGCGGTCATCGGCACCGCCGCCACCGGCGAGGAGGCGCTCGCGCGCTGCGCGGGCGGCGTCGACCTCGTGCTGCTCGACATGCGCCTGCCCGACATCAGCGGCGTCGAGGTGCTGCACCGGCTGCGCACGCTCGCGGGCGAGGGCCCGGACGTGCTCGTCATCAGCTCCTCCCGCGACCGCGTGACCGTGCGCCAGGCGATCGCCGCGCGCGTCGCGGGCTACCTGGTGAAGCCCTTCACCGAGGAGGTGCTGCACCGCAGGCTCGCCGCCTACGCGCACGAGCGCCGGGCCCGCGCGCGGCTCGAGCGCGAGCAGCCGCTCGCCCAGGGCGAGATCGACCGCCTGCTCACGACCGGCGGCATCCGGGTGCAGGCCCCTGCCCGGCAGGGCGAGCCGCGCACCGCGCCGGAGCCGCTGCCGAAGGGCCTCGCGCCCGTGACGCTCGAGCGCATCCTCGCGGCGCTCAGCCCCACCGCGCTCGCGTCGGCGGCCGAGGTCGCCGAGGCCTCGGGCACCTCGCGCGCCACCGCCAGGCGCTACCTCGACCACCTCGTCGCCGTCGGCGCGATCGACCTCGCGCACCGCTACGGGCGCCGCGGCCGGCCGCAGGTGCTGTACCGGCTCGCGCCCCGGCCCGAAGCCTGAGCGCGCCGGGGCCGCCCGCGGCCGCCCGCGGCCTCAGCCGAAGAGGCCGCGCCGGCGCCGCTCGTTCGTGCGGCTCGCGACGAGCTTCTGCAGGCGCTTGCGGTCGGGCTTCCCGGAGGCCGTCGTCGGCATCACCGAGACCGTGACCAGGTGGTTGGGGCGCGCGGGCTTGCCGAGCGCGTTGCCGACGGCGGCGCGGATCTCGGCGAGCGAGGGCTTCAGCGTCGTCACGACCGCCGGCACCTCGCCCCACTCCGGGTGCGGGGCCGCGACGACCACCGCGTCCGGCGCGAACACCTGCACGACGTGCTCGACCGAGGCGAGCGAGATCTTCACGCCGCCGGAGATGATGACGTCGTCGATGCGGCCGGAGACCTGCAGGGTGCCGCCGATGAGCGAGCCGGCGTCGCCCGTGCGGTACCAGCGCACGCCGCCGCCGTCGGTGATGAAGCGCCGGGCCGTGAGCTCGGCGTCCTCGTAGCCGTCCGCGAGCTGCGGGCCCGCGATCTCGATCTGGTCGGTGAGCCGGATCTTCACGTCGCGGAGCGGCCTGCCGTCCCACACGCAGCCGCCCACGGTCTCGGTCGCGCCGTAGGTGCGCGTGACCCGCCAGCCGAGCCGCGCGGCGCGCTCGATGAGCCCGAGCGGCGCGCGCTGGCCGCCCAGCAGGATCCGGTCGAGGCGCGCGATCGGGCCGATGAACGAGCGGTCGAGCTGCGCCGCGTCGACGAGCCGCGCGAGCTGCGTCGGCACGAGCGAGGTGAAGGTGCGGTCGTGCTCGAGCTGGTGCACGGCCTCCACGAAGGCCTCGGCGGTGAACGAGCCGGCGGTGCGCACGAGCGGCGCCCCCGATGCCTCGTTGCGCCAGATCACGTTCTTGCCTGCGATGTACTGCTCGGGCAGGGCGAGCACCCACTGCCCGGGCCCGCCGAGCCGCTCGTTGGCGGCGTCGGTCGAGGCCTGCACGGCCTCCTCCGAGATGACGACGCGCTTGGGCGTGCCGCTCGACCCGCTCGTCTCGACGACGATCGGCATGCGCTCCACCTCCTCGTGCGTCAGTACTGCCATGGGAACGGCGACCAGTCCGGCTCCCGCTTCTCGAGGAACGCGTCGCGCCCCTCGACCGCCTCGTCGGTGCCGTAGGCGAGGCGCGTCGCCTCGCCCGCGAACACCTGCTGGCCCACCATGCCGTCGTCGACGGCGTTGAAGGCGAACTTCAGCATCCGGATCGCCGTCGGGCTCTTCGTGAGGATCTCGCGCGCCCAGTCGAGCGCGGTCGCCTCGAGCTCGTCGTGCGGCACCGCCGCGTTGATCGCGCCGGCCTGCAGCGCGCGCTCGGCCGAGTACTCGCGGGCGAGGAAGAAGACCTCGCGCGCGAACTTCTGCCCCGTCTGGCGCGCCATGTAGGCCGAGCCGTAGCCCGCGTCGAACGAGCCGACGTCGGCGTCGGTCTGCTTGAAGCGGCCGTGCTCGAGGCTCGCGATCGTGAGGTCGCAGACGACGTGCAGCGAGTGGCCGCCGCCCGCGGCCCAGCCGGGCACGACCGCGATGACGACCTTCGGCATGAAGCGGATGAGGCGCTGCACCTCGAGGATGTGGAGGCGGCCGGAGCGCGCCTGGTCGATCGAGTCGGCCGTCTCGCCCTCCGCGTAGCGGTAGCCGTCGCGGCCGCGGATGCGCTGGTCGCCGCCCGAGCAGAACGCCCAGCCGCCGTCCTTCGGGCTCGGGCCGTTGCCGGTGAGCAGCACGACGCCGATGCGCGGATCCTGGCGCACGTCGTCGAGGGCCCGGTGGAGCTCGTCGACCGTGCGCGGACGGAAGGCGTTCCGCACCTCCGGGCGGTCGAAGGCGACGCGCGCGATGCGGCCGTCGCGGCTCCTGTGGAGCGTGATGTCCTCGTACCCGGGCGCCGCGTCCGCCCACTCGGCGGGGTCGAACAGGGGCGAGATCGTCACCCTCGCAAGCCTAGTCGCGAGCGCCATGCTCGGCCTGGGCGCGCCGCGTCCTCGAGCGCGCGCGAGCCCTACGGCGTGCAGGCCTCGCCGTCGCCGGCACCCCAGGCACCCGCCGGCGCGCCCGGCGGGAAGCAGGTCCAGTCACGCGCCTCGCCGCCCTCGCCCGTGGAGAGCTGGAGGCCGACGTCGACCCAGGACGCGGTCGAGGGATCGCTCGGGTCGATGAGCGACACCGTCGCCGCGAGCTGGAGGCCGAGGACGCCGTCGAGGTCGCTGCGGCCCTGCACGTAGACCTGCTCCACCTGCGGCACCGCGCCCGGGGCGGCGAGCACGCCCGGGCACTCGCCCGAGGCCGCGCACCCGGCCGCGATCCGCTCCGCGAGCGAGCGCGCCTCGGCCTCGACGTCGGGGCGCAGGCTCGTCTCCAGGTACATGTCGGTCATCGTCGCCGGGTCGCCGTCGACCCGCACCTCCGCCGCGCGCACCGTCACCACCCCGCTGTCGACGCCCGTCACCTCGTAGACGCCGGGGTAGAGCAGCAGCGGGCCCGCGGGGAGCGGCACGCCGCCGATCGCCGCCATCTGGGTCGCGTCGTAGTGCTCGACGCGCTCGACGAGCGGAGTGGTGATGCGCCACCCGCCGCCCTCGCGCTCCGCCTCGAGGGTGCGCTGCAGGTCGGAGCGCGCGACCCGGTAGCCGAGCTCGACGCGGCCCTCGTCGCCGTCGATGAGCACCATCGAGACGCTGGGCTCGGCGAGCGGCGTGCCGGCCGCGAGCACGGCGTCGACGAGCAGGTCGGCACCCGACGAGGGCGGCGCGACGAGCGCGGCAGCGTCGAGCGCGCGCCCCTCGGCGATCGCCGTGGCGTAGTCGAGCGCGGCCTGCTCGAGGCTCGAGCGGTCGGCGGCCGCGGCGGCGCGCTCGGCGATCTCGATGCCGCCCGGCAGGAGCGCGCCCGCGACGACACCCGCGGCGCCGACGGCGGCGAGCGCCCGCAGCGAGAACCCGCGGCCGCCGCGCGCGGGCGCCTCCCGCGCCCCGCGGACGGGCGCGTCGGCGACGACGCGCGAGGGCGCCTCGAGGCTCGGCGCGGGCGGCGGGCCCAGCGGCTCCGGCGGCATCTCGAACTCGGGCATCCCGCCGCCGGATGCGCCGCGGCCGGCCTCGCGCTCCGCCCCGCTCACGGCGCGACCGCGCACGGCACGAAGGGCGGCGCGGCCTGCTCGTCGCGCAGCGTCGGGTTCGTGCACTCCCACACGACCTCGCCGTCCTCCGCGGTGGCCGCGCGCACGCCCATCCGCAGCTCCGTGAGCCCCGACGCGCTGCTGCGGAGCGCCAGCAGGTCGGCCTGCATCGTCACGCTCCCGTCGGCGCCGAGGTCGAGGAGGCTCATGGAGCCCTGCTCGGCGAGGGCGCCGTCTGCGATCGGGCAGGAGCCGGCCAGCTGGCACGCCTCGAAGTGGGCGCGCGAGCGCTCGAACGCCTCCGGGAACGGCACAGAGCCCACGACGATCGGCACCTCGGGCGCGACGACGGGCGTGCGCGGGTCGCCGTCGACCGGGAGCGCCATCGGCTCCGTGGCCCACAGCGCTCGCTCGACCGCGTCGGTGCGGTAGACGCCGGGGTAGAGCAGGCGACCTGCTTCCACCACCTCGACACCCGCGATCGTGGGCCGCAGGCCCATGATCTGCGCGGGATCGAGCGCGATGGGCTCGGCGAGCGAGGTCACGAGCGCCCAGCCCTCGGCGCGGCGCTCGGCCTCGAGCGTGCGCCCCACGGGACCGGAGGTCGAGCGGTACGCGAGCTCGACGCGCGCTGCGTCTCCCTCGACCTCGACCGCGACGACCTCGGCCTCGGCGATCCGGTCGGCGGCACCGAGCACCGCGTCGACGAGCAGGGAGGCGTCCCCGACCACGGGGACGAGGGCCGTCGCCTCCTCGGCGCGCCCATCCTCGAGGGCACCGACGTAGGCGAGCGTCGCCTCGGTGAGCGCCGCGACGTCGGCCTCGGCCGCGCGGCGCTCCAGGTCCTGGGTGACGGCGGCGGAGCCCGCGACGATCGCGATCGCCGCGACGGCCGCGACGCCGACGACCAGCCGCCTCCGGCCGCGGCGGCGCTCCTGGCGCTCGTCGCCGCGCCCGGCCCCGTCGAGCCCGGCGTCGCCCGTCGGCGCGCCGACCGCGGCGCCGTCGTGCGGACCGTCGCCCCCGGGCTCGCCGGACGTCGCCGGCACGCGCTCCGGCGGCATCTCGAACTCGGGCATCGACGACGACACCCCGCCATCATCGCGCGCCGGGCGCGCGAGGTCGAGCGACGCGCGGAACCGCGCTCCGCATCGCTCAGGCCGAGGTCGAGAGCGCCTCGAGGAAGCCCCACAGGAAGGTCGACGCCGCGCCGAAGAGCACGAGCGTCGCGAGGCCCAGCGCCGCGCCGAACGCGCCCGTGCGGCGCCCGCGGGGCGAGGTGAGCGACAGCGCGCCGCACACGACGGCGCACAGGCCCACCGCCACCGCGGTCACGAGCACCGCGACGAGCACGGGCAGCTCGCCCGGCCGCGGGGCGAACGTGTAGCTCAGCTGCTGCACGAGCGAGACGCCCTGCAGCACCACCGCCGCCAGCAGCAGCCACAGCGAGAGCGGGCCGAGGCGGGCGCGGTCGAGGCGTCGGAGCACGGCGGTCATCCGGCGATCGTACGAGCGGCGGCGCGGCCCGCACGACGACGCCGCGGCGTGTCAGCCGCAGGAGCGCGGCGATCGCGGGAGCCGCATCAGCCGCAGGAGACGGCGTCCTCGAGCGCGAGCGCGCATCGAAGGGACTCGAACGTCGACAGGTCGGGGCTCATCCGGCCGACCACGAGCATCGAGGTCGCCACGTCGCCCTGCACGATCGGCACCTCCACCGCGATCTCGCCCGCCGGTCCCGCGCGCGGCGTCACGACGGGATCCGGGATCGACGCGGGGTCGAGGCCCGCCGGCAGCGCGCAGCCGCGCGACGCCTCGCAGGCCTCCAGCCGGCGGATCGCGGCCGCCCGAAGCTGCGCGAGCGCGTCTTCGGTGAGCGAGGGCCGCAGGTCCAGCGCGACCGTCGAGCGCGCGTCGCCGTCGACCTCGAAGACCTGCCCCGGCATCGTCACGAGCGCAGTCTCGATGGGCGCCGCGCGATGCACGCCCGGCAGGAGCAGCAGCGTGCGGGTCGCGGGCACGACCGCGATCGCGTCCACCTGCACCGGCACCGGGAGCGCCGCGGCGATCGGCACCTGCTCGCCGAGCGTGCGCTGCATCCGCCAGGCGCCGTCGGCGTAGACGAGGTCGAGCGGACGCAGCACCGTGCGGTCGCCCACCACGTAGGCCACGTCGACGCGCGCCGTGCCGTCGCCGAGCCTCGCGGCGACGACGCGCGGGCTCCGGATCCGGCCCTCCTCGTCGATCGAGCTCGGCGGCGCGGCGGCGCGCTCGGCCGACGAGAGGAGGCCGAGCGACGCCGCCTCGTCGTCGCCCGCCGCGATCGCCCGGAGGTGCGAGGCGGCGGCCTCCCGAGCCGCCGCCTCCGACCGCGGCCCCGTCTGCTGCGCGATCCCCTGGACGCCGAGCGTGCCCACGACGCCGAGCAGCAGCGCCACGAGCGCGACCACGAGGTGCGAGCGACCGAGCCGCCGCTCGGCGGCCGCCTCCACCCAGCGGCGTCGCGGCGCGCCGCCCGCATCCCCGGGGGCCGCCCCGGTGCGATCCCCGGGCATCCGGAACTGCGGCATCTCCGCCATGCGATCAGGATGCCACCGCGGGGCCTCCCGCGGGCCGAGGTTTCGCCCGGCGCGGGCTCAGCGCAGGATGCCGAGCGCGAAGCCGATCACGAGGAACAGCACCGGGTTCGAGATCACGACGAGGCCGGCCGAGATCGACGCGAGCGTGACGTTGGCCGCGCCGCGGCGGGCGGCGGCCATGATCGCGAAGGCGATCGCGAGCAGCGTGACGATGCCCCACACGGGCAGCAACCACACGACGAGGCTCGAGAGGCCCCAGGTGGCGACCGCGAAGCAGAGCAGGAAGAGCCCGCCGCAGAGGATCGCCGCGACGAGCGCGAGCACGCCCCACACGACGCTGCGACGGCGGCCGGGCGCCTGCCGCGTCTCGATCACCCAGGGGAGCTCCACGCCGCCATCATGGCAGGGCCGCGCTCGGGATCCGGGCGGGTGCCCGGGAGCGGAGCGCGGCGAGGGCGCGGAGCGCCTCCGGATGCGCTCGAGGCCGACAGGCGGGCCGGGGACTCGCGCGGGCACAGGCCCGCCGAGGACTCGCGCGGGCGCAGGCCAGCCGGGACTCGCGCGGGCGCAGCGGCGCGCCTCCGACGCTCCCGAGCCGCCCTCGGCCGCGCGTGGGAGCATGGCCGCGTGGACCTCGACCTCGAGCGGCTCGCCGACCGCATGCACGTCGTCTCCCTGCCGCTCGCGACGCGGTTCCGCGGCGTCGAGGAGCGCGAGGTGGCGCTCTTCTCGGGCCCGGCCGGCTGGGGCGAGTGGAGCCCGTTCCTCGAGTACCCGCCCGTCGAGGCCGCGCGCTGGCTGCGGGCCGCGCTGGAGGACGCCGAGCTCGAGCGTCCTGCCCAGGTGCGCTCGTCGGTGCCCGTCAACGCGACGCTCCCCGCGGTCGAGCCGGCTCGCGTGGCCGACGTGCTCGCGCGCTACGACGGCTGCCGCACCGTGAAGGCGAAGGTCGCCGAGCGCGGCCAGACGCTCGCCGACGACGTCGCGCGCATCGCCGAGGTGCGGTCGCTGCTGCCGGATGCGCGCATCCGCGTCGACGCGAACGGCGGCTGGGGCGTCGACGAGGCCGAGACCGCCATCCGCGCCCTCGAGCGCTTCGACCTCGAGTACGTCGAGCAGCCGTGCGCGACCGTGCCGGAGCTCGCGGAGCTGCGCCGGCGCATCCATCGCCTCGGCATCCCGGTCGCCGCCGACGAGTCGGTCCGGCGGGCCGAGGATCCGCTGCTCGTGGCACGGGCGGGCGCGGCCGACATCCTGGTGGTGAAGGCGCAGCCGCTCGGCGGCGTGCGGGCGGCGCTCGCGATCGTGGCGGAGGCGGGGCTGCCGGCGGTCGTGTCGTCGGCGCTCGACTCGAGCGTCGGGCTGTCGATGGGTGCGGCGCTCGCCGCGTCGCTGCCCTCGCTGCCGCACGACTGCGGGCTCGGCACCGGCGCGCTCCTCGCCGCCGACGTCGCATCGTCGCCGCTCGTACCGGTGGCGGGTGCCGTCTCCCCCGCGCGCGTGGCGCCGGACCCCGCGCTGCTCGCGGCCCACGCCGCGAGCCCCGAGCGCACCGCCGCCTGGCGCGCCCGCCTCGCCGCCGCCCTCCCCCACCTCTGATCCACTCAACGTCTCTGCGCGCACCTCCGCGGCCCCAGCGCCCCTCGCCTGCTCGCACCGACGTTGAGGTCCGCTTTGAGGCCCGCTGTGCAGTCGTGTCGGGAGCCCTCGGTGCAGCCCGGCAGGACTGCGAACTGTGCGGTGCGGGGCAGGCGGTCGGGTCCGCCGTCGTCCACAGGTCTCCGACATCGGGTCTCGGGCGTGGACGGGCGCGACGCATGCTCCGACCATGCGCTTCCTCGACTGGCTCCACGACGTCGGTGGACTGTGCTCTCTCGAGGCCGCCCTCGATCGGGTCGGCAGGGCCGAGCTCGACTCGATGCGTGGCACGAACGTCTGGGCACCGCTGCGGGGTTGGATCGCGCTGGTCGGCGTGCGGGACGCCCGGACCGCAGCGCTGGGGCTCGGTGGTGTGCTGTCGTGCCTCTCGCTGCTGCGCAGCCTCGGCATCTGGACACCGGAGGACGCCCGACTGCACGTGCGCGTCGTCCGCCGCACCCACAGCGATCGGACCGCTGCGAGCGCCGCACGCGCTGACGCGATCCTCCACAGGCTTCGGGAGCGCCATCACGAACGGCGCCCGACGCTCGGCGTCGACTCCGTCCTCGATGCGATCGCAGCTGCGGCGACCTGCGTCGGACGGCTCGACCTGATCACGATCGTCGGCGATGCAGTCGCGAAGGGCTTCGTGACCGTGCCCGAGCTCCGCTGCCTCGTCGCGACCCTGCCGCAACGAGGCCGCGCGGGCCTCCTCGCCATCGATGGCCGATCGGAGAGCTGCTCCGAGGCGCGACTCGCTGAACTGCTCCGACTCGCGCGCATCGCGTTCCGCCAGCAGGTCGCCGTGCTGTCCGGCATCCGGGTCGACTTCCTCATCGGAGCGCGGCTCGTGGTCGAGTGCGACTCACGCCTCTGGCACGGCGGGACGACGAACTACGAGCGGGATCGCGAGCGCGACGCGCGGCTCGCGGCAGCGGGCTACGTCGTCATCCGCGTCTCGTACCGCTCCGTCATGGAACGCGGCGATGAGATCGTCGCCAGGATCCGGGCGGCGCGGCGTCTCCTTCCCCGCGCCGCGTAGTGCTCAACGTCGCTCCGCGCAGGCGAGGCCCGCTCCCGAGGCCGAGCTGCGCGCGGAGACGTTGGGATCAGAGGCCGGAGTAGGCGTGCAGGCCCTTGAAGAAGAGGTTGACGACCGTGAAGTTGAACAGCACCGCGGCGAAGCCGACGAGCTGCAGCCACGCCGAGCGCGAGCCGCGCCAGCCGCGCGTCGCGCGCGCGTGGATGTAGCCGGCGTAGACCACCCAGATGATGAAGGTCCACACCTCCTTGGTGTCCCAGCCCCAGTAGCGGCCCCACGCGTGCTCGGCCCACACGGCGCCGGCGATGAGCGTGAAGGTCCAGGCGATGAAGCCGATGACCGAGACGCGGTACGAGAGGTCCTCGAGCTGCGTCGTCGAGGGCAGCGAGCGCAGGAAGCCGCCCGAGCGGCGCTCCTTGATGAGCTGCAGGATCGAGAGCCCGGAGCCGAGCGCGAAGAAGCCCGTCGCGAGCGTCGCCACGAACACGTGGATGACGAGCCAGTACGACTGCAGCGCGGGCGGCAGCGGCACCGGCGCGACGTAGAAGTTGACGGTCGCGACGCCGAGGAAGGCGACGGCGAGGCCCGAGATGTACACGCCGAGGAAGCGGAGGTCGCGCCACAGCTGCGAGAGCACGAAGACGCCCACGATCACGGCGATGCCGGTGAGCGCGAACTCGTACATGTTGGCCCAGGGCACGCGGCCGGCCGCGAGGCCGCGGAGGATCGCGGAGACGACGTGCAGCGCCCAGCCGAGCACGACGAGGGCATAGCCGACGCGCGCACCGCGGCCCGCGCCGACGGCGGCAGGCGCCGCAGGTGCAGCAGGCGCCGAGACCGGCGGCCCGCCAGCGCCCACGAGCTCGTGCTGCGGCACGGGACGCGCGGCCGAGCGGCGCGCGACGTCGACCGCGAAGGCGATGAACGCAGCCGTGTAGACGGCCATCGCCGAGTAGACGAGCAGCAGCGAGATCGCGTCGAGATCAGCCATCGGCATGGGTCGATCCTATCGTCGGGGGCGCCGGTCGCGACCGGGCGCTTCGTCGTCGGAGCCGGGCTCCGCAGGGATGTCGGGTGCGGGCTCGGCGGCCTCCGCAGGGCTCGCGACGGCATCGCGCGCCGAGGCGCTCGCGGCGGCGGGCTCCGAGGCCGCGGCCCGCTCGCCGGCGTCCGCGGCGTCGACCCCGTCGGCACCGCGGCCCTCGCCCTCGCCGCGCAGCCGATCCGCCAGCTGCCCCACGGCGCGCTCGAGCGTGGGGTCCTCGCCGCGCGCGAGGCCCGCGAGCTCGAGCCGGCCTCCTGCGGCCTTCACCCACATGCGCCGGCGCGGGATGAGCAGCGACGCCAGGAGCGAGAAGAAGAGCACGACGACGATCCACAGCACCGGCTGCTGCGTGAGGTCCTCGTGCACCTCGATGACGCCGTAGCGCTGCACGTCGGCGAGCTCGATCGTGCCGAGGCCGCCGGGGATCTCGGCCGTCTCGCCCACGCGCACCGTCAGGGAGCCCTCCCCCGAGTCGCCGCCCGCGATCTGCGTGAGCGCGTCGGTCTCGAGCGAGTAGACGGAGCGCGGCACGCCCGCGTCGAGCCCGAGGTCGCCCGTGAACGCCTGCAGCGAGAGCACGGGGTCGAGGAGGTCGGGGTAGATCGAGGTGAGCGCGCCGGTGTCGAGGGTGGCGACGCTCGGGTAGAAGAAGCCGCGCAGGCCCAGCTGCTCCGTGAGGCCGTCCGGCACCTTGACGACGCCGAGGCTCGTCATCGCGTCGTCCTGCGCGAGGAAGGGCGTGTACTGGTCGAAGACCACCTGCCCCTCGGGATCGCGCACGATGACGCGCGGCGCGTAGCCGTTGGAGATGAGGTAGAGGTCGGCGCCCTGCACCCGCAGCGGCTCGTTCACCTTGATCTGGCCCTGATAGGGCTCCTGACCGAGCTCGGTGACCGTCACGCTCGCCGTGAAGTCGAGCGGCGCCCCGATGGCGTTGGGGTTCTCCATCTCGTAGACGACGTCGAGGTCGTCGAGCGAGACCGAGAACGGCTCGAGCATGCCCTCGTCGAACCAGCGGCCGGAGGTGAAGGTGTCGTAGGAGACCTGCGTGTTCGCGAAGCCGCGGCCCTCGACGAGCAGGCGCTGCCCGGTGTAGCCGAAGCCGGAGCCGATGCCGACGACCAGCAGCAGCGCGAGCATCGAGATGTGGAAGACGAGGTTGCCGGTCTCGCGCAGGTAGCCGCGCTCGGCCGAGATCGAGTCGCCGTACCGCGCGGTCCGGTAGCCGAGCCGCTTCAGGACGCCCTCGGCGCGGTCGAGGTCGGCCGCGGAGCCCGGCACCGTCTGGAAGCCGACGAGGCGCGAGAGCCGCACGGGCGTCTTCGGCGGCTGCGCGCGCATCGCCCGCCAGTGGTGCACGAGGCGCGGGATCACGCAGCCGACGAGGGAGGTGAACAGCAGCAGGTAGATGGCCGAGAACCACGGGCTCGAGTAGACGTCGTGGAGCGAGAGCGCGTCGTAGAGCCAGACGAGCTCGGGGTTCTCGGCCCGCACCTGGATGACGCCGTTGGGGTCGGAGGACCGCTGCGGCACGAGGCTGCCGGGCACCGCCGCGATCGCGAGCAGCAGCAGCAGCACGATCGCCGTGCGCATCGAGGTCAGCTGGCGCCACAGGAAGCGCAGCCAGCCGGTCGCGCCGAGGCGCGGGTTGCCGCCCTCGCCCGGCTCCGCCGGCGCGGCGTCGATGTGGTCGCTCGGGCGGAGCGGGTCGGACTCAGACGATCGTGACAACGGAGGCGATCCATCCCTGGAGCTCGTACATGAGGGCGTTCCACAGGCCGCTGACCATGAGCAGGCCGACGGCGATGAGCATGGCGCCGCCGGCGATGTTCACGGCGCGGATGTGGCGGCGCAGCCACCCGACGGCGCCGCCGGCCCAGCCGAGGCCGAGCGCGATGGCGAGGAAGGGGATGCCGAGGCCGAGCGCGTAGGCGAGGCCGAGCACGGCGCCCTGCCAGGCGCTGCCGGTGGTGACGGTGAGGGCGCTGATGGCGGCGAGGGTGGGGCCGGAGCAGGGGGTCCAGCCGAGCGCGAAGACGACGCCGACGAGCGGCGCCGACCACATGCCGCCCGAGCGCACCTGCTGCGGCTTCCAGACGCGCTGCAGGAACGAGAACTGGCCGACGAAGACGAGGCCCATGACGATGAGCGCGGCGCCGAGGATCCGCACGAGCAGGTCGCCGTGCTGCAGCAGGAAGCCCGAGATCGCGCCGACGATCGTGTTGGCGAGCACGAAGACGAGCGTGAAGCCGGCGATGAAGAGCGCGACGCCCGCCACGAGGCGGCCGCGGCCGGTCTCCCGGTCGCCGACGAGCGAGCCGACGAGCCCGAGGTAGCCGGGCACGAGCGGCAGGATGCACGGGCTCGCGAACGAGACGAGCCCCGCGAGCAGCGCGATGGGGATCGAGACGAGCAGCTGCCCGCTCATGACCGCGCCGGCCGGGTCGAACGACGCGAGCGGCGCGAGGGCGGCGAGCGGGGCGCTCACCGCTCGAGCTCCTCCCGGAGGAGCGTGGCGAGGATGCTCGTGTCCTCCACCGCGCCGGAGACGCGGGCCGCCACACGGCCCTCCGCGTCGAGCACGAGGGTCGTCGGCACGGCGTTCGGGGCGACGATGCCGGAGAAGGCGAGCTGCGCCTGGGCGGTCTCGTCGTCGAGGATCGAGGGGTACTCGATGCCGAAGTCGCGCTCGAAGGTCTGCGCCTGCGCGGCGCCGTCGCGGGTGTTGACGCCGAGGAAGTCGACCTCGTCGCCGAGCTCTGCGTGCAGCTCGGCGAGCACGGGCGCCTCGATGCGGCACGGCGGGCAGCCGGCGTACCAGAAGTTCACGACCGCGACGCCGTCGAGCTCGCTCGAGTCGAACTCGCCGCCGGTCACGAGCGGGCCCGAGAACGCGGCGGGCGCGGAGCGCTGGTCGACCGGGATCTCGGTGACGTAGCCGTCGCCGGCGATGTAGCCGATGTCGCCGACGTTCTGCTCGACGCCGCCCTCGGAGGAGGCGCAGCCGACGAGCGCGAGCGCGGCGGCCGCGACGGCGGCGGCCAGGCGGCTCCGGCGGCGCATCACACGGCCCCCGCATCGATCGCGTCGACCGCGGCGGCCGGCTCGGCGTAGGCGACCTCGACGAAGCGGCCGTCCCGGCGCTCGAAGGAGGTGATGGAGGAGAGCTGGCAGCGGCGCTTCCGCGGGTCGTGCCAGAGCGCCTCGCCTGCGAGGTGGCGGTGCGCGATCCAGATCGGCGACTGGTGCGAGACGAGCACGGCGTCGCCGTCGTCGTCCGACTCCGCCAGCTCGTCCCAGGCGTCCTCCATCGCGGCGACGACGCGCTGGGCGATCGCCTTGTAGGGCTCGCCCCACGAGGGACGGAAGGGGTTGCGCAGCAGCGGCCACGACGAGGGGTGCGCGAGCGCGCCGGAGGCCTCGAAGGTCTTGCCCTCGAACGCGTTCGTCGGCTCGATCACGCGGTGCTCGGTGCGCACCTCGAGGCCGAAGGCCGCGGCCCACGGGTCGGCCGACTGCTGGGCGCGCTCGAGGGGGCTGGCCGCGAGGCGCACGACGGATCGGGCGGCGGGGCCGGCGGCGAGGTGCTGGGCCGCGAGCGCAGCCATGCGCTCGCCGCGCTCCGAGAGCCGGAAGCCGGGGATGCGCCCGTAGAGGATGCGATCGGGGTTGTGGACCTCGCCGTGGCGCACGAGATGGATGCGACGGGCGGGCATGGCCTCCAGGGTACCGGCCGTTCCTATCAATCGTGGCGCCCGCCAGGGCCTCCGACCGCCCGTGCAGGCAGAATGGCGGCATGCCCCTGCTCGTCCCCCTCGCGCTCGCGCTGCTCGTCGTGCTCGGCGCCGCGTTCATGTGGGTGCACGTGCGCTACCTCGCGCAGCGCGACTTCGGCGCCCCCTCGGCGCTCGCCGTCTCGGTGCTCGCGGCGGCGGGCATGTGGGCGATCGTGGCCTCGGAGCAGGTCGACGATCCCGGCAGCGCCGCGCTCGGCTGGAGCCTGCTCGCGGTCGCCGCGCTCGGCCTCGCGGGCGGCTGGCTCGCGCTGCTCCGCTGGGCGCCCGCGCGCCGCGACGCCCCGCGCCGCCGCTGAGGCCCCGCGCCCGGCCGCGCCCCGACGCCTGCCGCCCGCCGCCGTCGCTAGGATCGACGCCGTGACTGCCACCCAGCCCCGGACCCTCATCAAGGACCTCGCCGCCCTCCCCGACGGCCCCGTGACCGTGCAGGGATGGGTCGAGACCGTCCGTGACCAGAAGCGCGTCCAGTTCGTGATCCTCCGCGACGAGTCGGGCTCGGCCCAGCTCGTCAACCCGGTCAACGACGACACCGCGGCCACCGCCGCGACGATCTCGGGCCTCATGCACGGCTCGTTCATCACGGTGCGCGGCCAGCTGAAGGCCGACGAGCGCGTGAAGCTCGGCGGGCTCGAGGTGAAGGTGGAGGAGCTCGTCGTCGAGACCGTCGCCAAGGACTCCCCCATCGCCGACGACTCGTCGATCGACAAGCGCCTCGACTGGCGCTTCCTCGACCTCCGCCGCCCGGAGGCGCAGCTCATCTTCCGCGTGCAGACGACGATCGAGCACGCCTTCCGCCAGCACTGGATCGACGAGGGCTTCATCGAGATCCACACGCCGAAGCTCATGGCGACGGCCTCGGAATCGCGCGCCGAGCTCTTCGAGGTGCCCTACTTCGACACCACCGCCTACCTCGCGCAGTCGCCGCAGCTCTTCAAGCAGATGGCGCAGTCGGCCGGCTTCGGCAAGATCTTCGAGATCGGCCCGGCCTTCCGCGCCGACCCCTCGTTCACGAGCCGCCACGCGACCGAGTTCACCTCGGTCGACGCCGAGATCTCGTGGGTCGAGAGCCACGAGGACGTCATGGCCCTCCACGAGCAGCTGCTCGCGAAGGCGGTCACGGCGGTCATCGAGCGCCACGGCGCCGAGATCCAGGAGCGCTTCGGCATCGAGCTGCAGGCGCCGACGCTGCCGTTCCCGCGCATCCCGCACGCCGAGGTCAAGGCGATCGTCGAGGCCTCGGGCCACACGATCGAGCGCGCCGACGGCGACCTCGACCCCGAGGCGGAGCGCCGCATCTCGGCGCACGTCAAGGAGCAGCTGGGCCACGACTTCGTCTTCGTGACCGAGTACCCGTCGACGGTGCGGCCGTTCTACCACCTGCGCCCCGAGGGCCGCGGGGAGGTCACGAACTCCTACGACCTCATCTACAACGGCGTCGAGATCTCGACCGGCGCGCAGCGCGAGCACCGCATCGAGCGCCTGCGCGAGCAGGCGACCGAGAAGGGCATGGACGTCGCGGAGCTCGAGGACTACCTCGGCTTCTTCGAGTACGGCGTGCCCCCGCACGGCGGCTTCGGCATGGGCCTCGCCCGCGTCGTGATGCTCATGCTGGGCCTCGGCTCGATCCGCGAGACCACGTTCCTCTTCCGCGGCCCGACGCGCCTCGCGCCGTGAGCGTCGAGGTCACGCTCGTCGCGAAGCCGGGCTGCCACCTGTGCGACGAGGCGCGACCCGTCGTGGAGCGGGTGGTGGCCGGCTTCGCGGGCGTGACCCTCGTCGAGCGCTCGATCCTCGACGACCCGGCGCTCGCCGAGCGCTGGAGCGAGGACATCCCCGTCGTGCTCATCGACGGGCGGCCGCACTCCTCGTGGCGCGTCGATCCCGGCAAGCTCGCCGACCGCCTCCGGGAGCGCCTGGGGGCCTAGGGTCCGGGGCCCAGCGCCGCGCGGCCCTCGGCGAACGGCCACCGGACATGGAGAAGCCGGGATCCTGCGGTGCAGGTCCCGGCTTCGTCGCGTCCGCGCTACTTGCGGTTGCGGCGCTGGTGGCGCGTCTTGCGGAGCAGCTTGCGGTGCTTCTTCTTCGCCATGCGCTTGCGGCGCTTCTTGACCACAGAACCCATCGAGGTTCCTCACTTCCATCGGATTGCTCGTCGACGCTGCGCGATCGGGTCGACCGGCGCAGGAAAACGCTCAGAGCATCGTACCGAACCCTCGCGCGCACCGCACACCCGGGCTGCGGGGGGCCGCTCAGTCGAGCTTCGCGTCGTCCTCGTCGCGCGCGGCGCGGCCTTCCTCGAGCTCGCCGTCGCGGCCCTTGATGCGGTCGCGCGTCTCGTCGATGCGGGCGGAGGCACGCTGCTGCAGCTCCTGCACGCGGTCCTGCACCTCGTGGATGCGGTCGCGCGCCTCCTGCAGCTTGTCCTGCACGTCGTGCACCCGTTCGGCCGCGCGGCGCCCGAGCGAGGCGCCGATCGGCGCGGGGTGCTCGACGCGCTCCGAGACGCGCGCGAGGGCCTGCTCCGCTGCGACGCGCGCCTGCTCGGCGGCCTGTCGCGCCTGGTCGGCGGCGGCGCGGATGGGCTCCGGCACGCGCGCGCCCGCCCACGCGGCGAAGGCCGCGGCGCCGAGCGAGGCCTCGTCGGCCTGCTGGCCCTCGGCGAAGATGAACGGCATGAGCCAGTCGTCGACCTGGTCGAAGGGCTCGAGCACGATCGCGTAGAGGCGGTGCTGGCCCTCCTCGCGCACCGTCACGAGACCCACGTCGCGCAGCGTGCGCAGGTGCTTCGAGACGGTGGGCTGCGGGATGCCCAGCGCGTCGACGATCTCGCTGACGCTCGCCTCCCCCGTCGTGGCTCGCCGGTCGAGCAGCACGGAGAGGATGTCGCGACGCGTGCTGTCGGCGATGACGGAGAAGATGTCGGCCATGGCGCAAGCATGGCAGGGCGCGGTAGTGCCGACAAACCGCCACGACGCCCGAGGTCAGAGATCGGGTCTACAGTGGCCCTCGTCCTCGCGCCGCCCTCGGCGCACCACCCTTCGCAGGAGGCGGATCCGTGGCTGAGCAGCGGACCACCGTGGAGCGCAGCCTCCTCGGCCGCTGGCGCGACCGCTTCGAGCAGTTCGCGGCGCAGTACCCGTCGCGCTTCGCGATCGGGGTCTTCGCCTCGCTCAACCTGCTGTGGACGGCCCTCCTGATGACGCCGTGGGCCTCCGCCGACGGCGAGGGCACCCCGCTCGTCGACGCCTTCTTCCAGGCCGTCTCGATCATCTGCGTCACGGGCCTCACGGTCGTCGACATGGCCACGCACTGGAGCCCCTTCGGCAACGCGCTCGTGCTCGTGGGCGTGCAGGTGGGCGGCATCGGCGTGCTGACCCTCGCCTCCATCCTCGGCCTCACCGTCGCTCGCAGGCTGGGCCTGCGCCAGCGCCTCCTCGCGGCGGGCGACTCCAACCCCTCGCGCGTGCGCAAGGGCGCCGTGATGGAGAACCAGGCGATCCGGCTCGGCGACATCGGCTCGCTGCTGCGCACGGTCGCGCTCTCGGTGCTCGTGTTCGAGGCGCTGCTCCTGCTGCTGCTGTACCCGCGCATCCTGCTCGAGGGCACCAACCCGCTCCAGGCGCTCTACGAGGCGGTCTACTGGGCGTTCATGGCCTTCACGAATTCCGGCTTCGTGCCCACCGTCGAGGGGCTCGCGCCCTACGCGACCGACCCGTGGTTCCTCACGGTGCTCATGGTGGGCGTCTTCATCGGCTCGCTCGGCTTCCCCGTCTACTTCGTGCTGCTGAAGAACCTCGGCAGCCCGCGCCAGTGGTCGCTGCACGTCAAGCTCACGATCACGGTCGCCGTGGCGCTGTTCCTGGCGGGCGGGCTCGCGTTCCTGGTGCTCGAGTGGGGCAACCAGGACTCGTGGGGCGGCGAGGACTTCGGCCAGCAGGTCCTGCAGTCGTTCTTCCTCTCGTCGATGGCGCGCTCCGGCGGCTTCGCGACGCACGACCTCGGCCTGCTGCACAACTCGAGCCTGCTCGTGACCGACATGCTCATGTTCGTCGGAGGCGGCTCGGCCTCGACCGCCGGCGGCATCAAGGTGACGACGCTCGCCATCCTGTTCCTGGCGGCCGTGGCAGAGGCTCGGGGCCGTCGCTCGATGGAGGCGTTCGGCCGTCGCATCCCGTCCGACGTCCTGCGGCTCGCGGTCTCGGTGACGCTGTGGAGCGCGACGATCGTGGCGGGCGTCACGATCGTGCTGCTCGAGATCACGGGGGCGCCGCTGTCGTTCGTGCTCTTCGACGTCATCAGCGCCTTCGCCACCGTGGGGCTGTCGACCGGGTTCACGCATCCGGGGCTCGAGGAGCCCGCGAAGGTCATCCTCGCGCTGACGATGTTCGCCGGGCGCATCGGTAGTGTGACGCTCGCCGCGGCGCTGGCGGCCAACCAGCGCACCCAGCTCTTCACCCGCCCCGAGGAGAGGCCGATCGTTGGTTGACAGGATCCCGCACGACGCCCCCGTGCTCGTCATCGGCCTCGGCCGCTTCGGCGCCGCCACAGCGGGGCAGCTCGCGCGGCTCGACCGCGAGGTGCTCGCGATCGACGGCGACATCAACCTCGTGCAGAAGTGGTCGGAGCGCCTGACCCACACCGTGCAGGCCGACGCCCGCTCGATCGACGCGCTGAAGCAGGTCGGCGCGCACGAGTTCTCGATCGCGGTGTGCGCGGTGGGCTCGTCGATCGAGGCCTCCGTGCTCATCGTCGCCAACCTCGTCGACCTCGGCGTGCCGCAGATCTGGGCCAAGGCGATCAGCCAGTCGCACGGCAAGATCCTCAGCCGCATCGGCGCCAACCACGTCATCTACCCCGAGGCCGAGGCGGGCGAGCGCGTGGCGCACCTCGTCTCGGGCCGCATGCTCGACTACATCCAGTTCGACGACCAGTTCGCGATCGTGAAGATGTACCCGCCGAAGCACATCCGCGGCGTGACGCTCGCGGAATCGAAGGTGCGCTCGAAGTACCACCTCACGGTCGTGGGCGTGAAGAGCCCCGGCGGGGAGTTCACGTACGCGACGCCCGAGACCGTCGTCTCGAACCACGACCTCATCATCGTCTCCGGCAACCAGGACGACATCGAGCGCTTCGCCGGCCTCGGCTCGTGACGCGCCCCACCCGCTGCCCCTGCGGCACGGGCCTGCCGCTCGCGGAGTGCTGCGGCCCGGTGCTCGCCGGCGAGCGCGAGGCCGCGACGGCGGAGGCCCTCATGCGCTCGCGCTTCACGGCCTTCGCGCTCGGCGACGTCGAGCACCTGCTGGCCTCCTGGCACTCCTCGACCCGGCCCCGCTCGCTCGAGCTCGACGACGCGATCCGATGGCTGCGCCTCGACGTGCTCGGCACGACCGGGGGCGGGCCGTTCGACGCGGAGGGCACGGTGGCGTTCGAGGCGCACTGGGTGGCCGACGGCACCCGCGGCTCGATGCGCGAGCTCTCGCGCTTCCGGCGCGACCGCGCCTGGCAGTACCTCGACGGCACGCCCCTGTGATCGACCCCGCCGACGCAGCGGCGGAGCTGCGCAGCACGGGCGCGACGACCGTGCGGGCCTCCCGCGCGGGCATCGGCTGGGCGATCGGGGGCTCGATCGCCTTCGCCGCCGTCGGCGCCGCGCTGCTCGTCGGCGCGGTCGCCGCGGGGAGCGCCGCCGGGATCCCCGCCGCCCTCGTGGGCGCCGCCGCCGTGCTCTTCTTCGGGGTCGTGGGGGTGCCGGTGCTCGTGCACCGCGCCGCGACCGCGGACCGCGCCGTGCGGCTCGACCGGCACGGCGTGCTGCTCGGCGACGGCTCGCGCGCGCCGTGGACGGCCGTGCGCTCGGCGCGGCTCGAGACGCTGCTCGGGCAGCGCTTCGTCGTGCTGCGGCTCGACGGTCCGCACGCCGCGGCAGGGCTGCGGCCGCCGCAGCGGCTCCTCGCGCGGTGGAACGCAGGGCTGCTCCGGCGCCGTCGTGACGCGCGCCCGGGCCGGTGGGCCCTCGCCCTCCCGACGCA
This sequence comes from Agrococcus sp. SL85, assembly GCF_026625845.1. Lineage (NCBI taxonomy): Bacteria > Bacillati > Actinomycetota > Actinomycetes > Micrococcales > Microbacteriaceae > Agrococcus > Agrococcus sp. SL85. The sequence continues at coordinate 1,281,558 of NZ_CP113066.1, read as the reverse complement.
GCTGGAGCGCTCCCCCGCCGAGCTGCTGCGGCTCGTGCAGGCGGCGCGGGGCCTCGCCCGCGACTGAGGATCGGCCGGCGGCGAGGGATCAGCCCGCGGCGAGCTGCTGGGCGCGCGCGAGCGCGGCTGCGGTGGCGCGGTCGAAGACCTCGCCCAGCCTGCGCCTCCTGCAGCACGCCGACCGCGCGCTCCGTGGTGCCCTTGGGGCTCGTGACGCGGCGGCGCAGCTCCGCCGGGTCGAGGCCCTCGGCCGCGAGCAGCTCGCTCGCGCCGCGGAACGTGCCCTGCACCATCGTCGCCGCCTGCTCCGGGCTGAAGCCCATCCGGGTCGCGGTGGCCGTCAGCTCCTCGATGAGCAGGAACACGTAGGCGGGGCCCGAGCCCGAGATCGTCGAGAGCGCATCGATCTGGCCCTCCTCGACGACGAGCACCTCGCCGACCGCCTCGAACAGCCGCACCGCGAGCGCCACCTGCTCGTCGGAGGCGCGGGTGCCGCCCGCGACGCCCGTCACCCCGAGGCCGACGTGGCTGGGCGTGTTCGGCATCGCGCGGACCACGGCGGCGCCCTCGGGCAGCACGGCCTCGATGGCGGCGATGGGCGTGCCCGCGGCGATCGAGACGACCACGGCGCCGGGGCGCAGCTCGTCGGCGATCTCGCGCGCGAGGTCGACGATGCCGTAGGGCTTCACGCCGAGCACGACGAGGTCGGCCTCGGCGGCGGCGCGACGGTTGCCGTCGGGCTCGTCCTCGAGCGCGATGGCGCGCACGTCGGCCGAGCCGTGCGCCTCCGCGAGCGCCGCGGCCTTCTCGCGGGTGCGGTTCGTGGCGAGGACCCGGCCGGAGCCGCTGCGGACGAGGCCCGCCAGGATGGCGCCGCTCATGGAGCCGGTGCCGAGGAACGCGATGGTGGGCTGCGACATGGCTCCACGCTATCGCCGGGCGCAGGGGCGCCGACCAGCCAGTGCTCCCCGGCCCAGCATCGGCGCCGCGCGTAGACTCGCCGCCGTGAGCGCAGAGCACGGCACCAGAGCAGTCATCGCCGCCTTCCTGGCGAACACCGGCATCGCGGTGACGAAGTTCATCGCGTGGGCCTTCTCCGGCTCCGCCTCGATGCTCGCGGAGGCGATCCACTCGGTCGCCGACGCCGGCAACCAGCTGCTGCTGCTGCTCGGCGGCCGCCTCGCCAAGCGCCGGCCGACGAAGGAGCACCCCTTCGGCTACGGCCGCGAGCGCTACGTGTGGGCCTTCATCGTCGCGCTCGTGCTCTTCTCGGTCGGCGGCCTGTTCTCGATCGTCGAGGGCATCGACAAGCTGCAGAACCCGCACGAGCTCGAGAACGCGTGGCTGCCGCTCACGGTGCTCGCGATCGCGATCGTCATGGAGTCGCTCTCGTTCCGGGTCGCGATCCGCGAGGCCAACCGCACCCGCGGCGGCGCGCGGTGGAGCCAGTACATCCGGAAGGCGAAGCAGCCGGAGCTGCCCGTGATCCTGCTCGAGGACTTCGCGGCGCTCACGGGCCTCGCCTTCGCCTTCCTCGCCGTGGGCCTCACCGTGCTCACCGGGAACCCCGTCTTCGACGCGATCGGCACGCTCTGCATCGGCGCGCTGCTCATCGTCGTCGCGGTGGTGCTCGCGTTCGAGATGAAGTCGCTGCTCATCGGCGAGGGCGCGACCGACGAGGAGCACGCGGCCATCCAGGCGCTCATCAACGAGGCCCCGGGCGTCGAGGCGCTCATCCACATGAAGACGCTCTACCTCGGCCCCGAGGAGCTCATGGTCGCCGCGAAGGTCGCCTTCCCGCCGCGCTCGACCGTCGAGCACATCGCGCGCTCGATCAACGCGCTCGAGCGCGCGATCCGCGAGCGCGTGCCGCACGCGCGCGTCATCTACCTCGAGCCCGACCTCTACGTCGAGGAGCCGGAGATCGCGCCCTCGACCGACCACATCGTCATCCAGTCGGGCAACTAGCCCCGGACGCCCGCCGTCGCCGGCCGTCGGTTGTGTAGGCTGTCTGCATGGAGCTCCTGCACTCGCTGCTGCTGATCGCCCATCTCGTCGGGCTCTCGATGCTCGTCGGCACCTTCATCCTGCAGATGCGCGCGCGCTCGGGCCACGCATTCACGATCATGCTGATCGGCGCCTCGGTGCAGCTCGTCTCGGGCATCGCGCTGTACGGCCTGCTGATGGCCGGCGACGAGCCCGTCAACCACATGAAGCTCGGCATCAAGGGGCTCATCGCGCTCGTCGTCTTCGTCGCCGCGCTCGTCGGCTTCCTGCGCCAGCGCGCGATCACGAAGGAGCGGGCGACGCTCACCACGAACGGCGCGAGCGTCGTCGCCGACGTCGCGATCGAGCGCAAGCTCGGCCCCTTCTTCCACACCGCGGGCGGTCTCGCCGTCGTCAACCTGCTCATCGCCGTCCTCTGGCGCTGAGCGCGCCAGCGCGCTGACGCCTCGCTAGCGCCGGTCGGCGAAGAACGCGGCGAGCCGGGCCTCGGCCTCGTCGGCGAGCACCCCCGCGACCACCTCGACGCGGTGCGGCAGCCGCCGCTCGCGCAGCACGTCGAGCACGCTGCCCGCGGCCCCCGCCTTCTCGTCCCAGGCGCCGAAGACCACGCGGTCCAGCCGCGCCTGCAGGATCGCGCCCGCGCACATCGCGCACGGCTCGAGCGTGACGACGAGCGTGCAGCCGTCGAGCCGCCAGCCGCCGCGGGCCGCAGCGGCCTCGCGCATCGCGACGACCTCCGCGTGCGCGGTCGGATCGTGGTGCAGCTCCCGCTCGTTGCGGCCGCGACCGAGCACGGCGCCGTCGGGGCCCAGCACGACCGCGCCCACGGGCACGTCGTCGGAGGCGGTCGCGGCGTCGGCCTCCGCGAGGGCGAGCCGCATGGCCGCCTCGTCGCGCGCGTCCACCCGCATGGCCCCGCCCTCCCGGGCGCCGAGCCGCTCGCCGCCACTACCCTGGAGCCTATGCGAGTGCACGTTGCCGACCATCCGCTCATCACCCACAAGCTCACCGTGCTGCGGGACGAGCGGACGCCCTCGCCGACCTTCCGCGCGCTCGTCGGCGAGCTCATGACGCTCCTCGCCTACGAGGCGACGCGGAACGTGCGCGTGACGCCCAAGGAGATCCGCACGCCGGTCACCTCCACCGTGGGCGTCGCGATCGCCGAGCCGCAGCCCATCGTCGTGCCGATCCTGCGCGCGGGCCTCGGCATGCTCGAGGGCATGACCACGATGGTCCCGACCGCGGAGGTCGGCTTCCTCGGCATGGCCCGCAACGAGGAGACCCTCGAGCCCTACACCTACGCCGAGCGCCTGCCCGACGACCTCTCCGACCGCCAGTGCTTCGTGCTCGACCCGATGCTCGCCACCGGCGGCTCGCTCGCGGCCGCGATGCAGTACCTCTTCGACCGCGGCGCCGTCGACGTCACCGCCATCTGCCTGCTCGGCACCCCCGAGGGCCTCGAGCGCATCGAGCGCGAGATGGGCGACCACGACGTCACGATCGTGCTCGGCGCGCTCGACGAGCGCCTCGACGAGCACGGCTTCATCGTGCCGGGCCTCGGTGACGCGGGCGACCGCCTCTACGGCACCGTCGGCGACTGACGCCCCGCGGCAGCCCGAGCCCCCGCCTCCCTCCGGAGCGCGGGGGCTCGCCGCATCCGGCCGGATCCGCGATGTCGTCGGGATTGCGCATCCCGCGCGTCGGCCGTGGGCGTTCCGCGACCCGCTGGGCCGCTCCCGATGCACGAACTGCGCAGTCGCAGGGAGGAGCGATGGGCGTCTCGCATCCGACGGCGTCACATTCCGTCATGTTCGGCAGCGTCATGGTTTGACACGCGGCGTCATGCGCAGGGATACTCGCATCCATGACGACCACCACTGCCCTCAAGCCCGTCTTCGCGGCCCAGGGGACGAACGGCATGATGATGCCGATGGTCGACATGCGTCGAATGTGTGCTTGAGCCCTCGCTCGCACCCCGTCCGACCGCTCCCGCCGGCAGCTGACACGCTGCGCTGAGGCCCGCCGCTGCATCCAGCCGGGCCCGGCATCCGGCACCGGCCCGCACTGAGCAGACGCCCGCAGGCCGAGCGGTCCGTGAGTCCTCGCGACTCGCACGACACCTCGACACCCCAGGTCGACAGACCCACCGCCCCTCGGGGGCGGCGTCGACCGCACGCCGGAAGGCCCTCCCATGACGCTCACCGCCCTCCCCACCCGCCGCCCCTCGACGCTCCGCACGCAGGGCGCCACCGCCCTCGCCCCGCGGCCCGCCATCGCGATCGACGCCCCGGCGCGCGCCCGCATCGCCGCCCCCGTCGCCCGCCCCGTGCGCGTCGCCCCGGAGGCCGCGAAGCCCGCCGTCCGCGCCGTGCCCGACGGCACGGAGGCCCGCGGCTTCGTCCTGTACGTCGGCCTCGGCGAGGGCGCGGCGGCCGCCGACCGGATCGAGCTCGCCCGCCTCGTCGCCGAGCTCCGCACGCTCACCTCGCGCCTCGCGCCGAGCGCCGAGACCCACGCGGCCGTCGCCCTCGCGCCCGCCGGCGCCGGCGGGCGCGACGTCGACGTCGTCCGCCGCGCCCTGCAGGACCCCGCGGTGCAGCAGCCCGTCGCCGAGCCGGACTCCGGCATCGTCATCGACCTCACCCGCAAGCGCGTCGCCATCGGCGACGACATCGCGCCGCTCACCTACAAGGAGTTCGAGCTGCTGCAGCACATCGTGCTCCGCGAGGGCTCGACCGTCGGGCGCGAGACGATCATCGACGCGCTGTGGCCCGACGAGGCCGACGCGGGCCGGCCGAACGAGCGCACGATCGACGTGCACGTGCGGCGCCTGCGCGCGAAGCTCGGCGACTACGCCGAGATCATCCGCACCGTGCGCGGCTCCGGCTACCGCTTCGACCGCCACGCCGACGTCACGGTGCTCGCGACGGGGCCGAGCCCCGACCGCGTCTGAGCGGGCGTCGGAGGGGGCGCGAGCGCTCGATCTGCCACCGAGCCACAGGCTTTTCTCAGGGGGATCTGGGCGCGCTCGTTACCGATCCGTTATACATTCGTCTCACGTCGATCGTAGTGCTGTGGCGGTCGACGGAAGCGAAGCTCGATGCTCCGCTTGGTGCAAGGGACTGGGGCCGGTCGGGAGAACCCGACCGGCCCTGCATCATGTCCGGCACCGGTCCCCGACCGCGACGCGAGGGGCCCATCCTGCCGGGCGGCGCCCCGTCAGCCCTCGCCGCGCAGCTGCGTCGCGAGGAACCGCGTCGCCTCGCGGCGGAACGTGCCCGAGACGGGGGCGTTCATGTGGTTCCTGCCGGGGATCGGCAGGAACGAGCCCTGCGGCAGGAGCGGCAGGAGCGTCCGCGTGTCGGCTGCTCGGGCGTCCTCGTCGCCGGTCATGAGCAGGGTCGGCTGCGGCGGCGGCGCGGCCGCCGCGTCGAAGAGCGTGTGCGAGACCTCCCCCGCGAGATGCACGAGGGTCGCCGGGTCGTGCTCGGGGAAGACGCCGGCGAGGTCGACGACGAACGACTCCATCGGGCCGGGCTCCGCCTGCCCCTCCAGGGCGCGCAGCGCGAGCGCCGTGTCGAAGCGCTGGAACGGATCGCCGGCCGGGAGGCCGCCGAGCACGAGCGCGCGGAAGGCGAGCGTGCGCGTGCCCGCGTGCCGCCAGAGCAGGCGAGCGCCCATCGAGTAGCCGATCGCCGCGGGCGGCTCGTCGAGCATGAGCTGCTCGAGCACGGCGTCGACGTCGTCGAGGAACCGGGGCACCTCGTAGCCGGTCGTCGGCCGATCGCTGTCGCCGTGGCCGCGGAGGTCCATCGCGATGCCGCGCAGGCCCTCGCGCTCGAGCGCGCGCCCCCAGCCCGTGTCGATCCAGTTGCGCCGCGCGTTCGACGAGAAGCCGTGGATCATGAGCACGGGCAGGCCCTCGGGGTCGCCGAGCTCGTGCAGGGCGATGCGGACGCCGTCGGGCGACATGGCGAAGACGGTCACGGGGCTCCTCCCGAGGCTGCGGAGGCCGGGAGGCGGTGCGACGACCCGACCGCGGCCAGGCTATCCGCGAGCGCGTGCCGGGCACGGCGGCGACGCCACGTGCCGCTCGGCGTCCCCGCGTGCCGCGGCGGCCGCGGCCCGCTCAGACCACCGCGCGGAGGATGCCGACCGGCTCGTCGGCGCTGCGCTGCACGAGGCCGAGCGGCTCGGCGAGGCGCTCGCCGGTGCCTGCGGGGATCGCGCCCGCCCGCTCGAGCAGCGCGAGCGCGACCGGCGCGCCCGCCCGCCGGGCGCCGTCGGCGGCCTTCACGACGACGGTCGTGCCGTCGGGCGCGACGATCGCCTGCGTGCCCTCGGCGCCGAACTTCGTCGCGCAGCCGGTCTCGGCGATGACGACCGCGTCGGGCTTGCCCGCGCCGTCGATGAGCACGGGGTGCGCCCGCATGGCGTCGCCGATGCGCGCGAACGCGTCGTCGCCGCCCGGGCGGAGGCGCTGGAACGCCCGGGCCATGCCCACGGGCGTGGTGGAGAAGACGAGCGCGCCGCAGCCGTCGTGCGCCACGATGCCCTCCGCTTCGCCGGCCGCCTCCGCGACGCCGCGCCGCAGGAGCGCAGCGAGCGGATGCGCGTCGGCCCAGTAGTCGTCGGGCGCGCCCATCGCGCGCGCCGCCGCGGCCATCGTGATGTGCTTGCCGACGCACATGTGCGCGAAGCGCCGCTCGCCGCCGCCGGGGGCGCGCATGGGCGGGCAGCGGAGCGCCGCCTCGTCGACGCCGAGCGCGGCGGCCATGGCGGTCGCCGTGTCGACGTGCACCTGCTCGCCGTGGTGGCTCGCGCTCGCGAGCGCCGCCCACGCGGGCTCGAGGTCGACGAGCCCTGCCTCGACGATCGAGGCCGCGTAGAGGGGCTTCAGGGCGCTGCGGGCGAGGAAGGGCAGCGCGACGTCGCCGTGGCGCTCGATCACCCGCCCGTCCGGATCGAGGACGACCGCGACGCCGCGGTGCTCGGACTCGACGAAGCCGTCGCGCTCGACGACGGCGAGGAGCTCGGTGTGTGGCACCCGACCAACCTAGCCGCCGGTCGGCCCCGGTCAGCGCCCCTCGACCTGCAGCAGCAGCCGCTTCGCCTCCTGCCCGCCCGCGTACTGCCCGAGCGAGCCGTCGGAGCGCACGACGCGGTGGCACGGGATCGCGATGGGCAGCGGGTTGCGGCGGCAGGCGGTGCCGACGGCGCGCACCGCGCGCGGAGAGCCGGCCGCGACCGCGACCTCGCCGTACGAGCGCGTCTGGCCATAGGGGATCTCGCGCAGCCGCTCGACGACCGTGCGGCCGAAGCCATGTGCGAGCGCGAGGTCGAGCGAGCCCTCGTAGGCGCGGGCGGAGCCGTCGACGAGCGCCTCGAGGCCGCGCGCCGCGGCGTCGAGGCGCGTGGGCGCCTCGAGGAGGCGCGGCGACAGCTCGCGCGCGAGCCGCTCGAGCGTGGCATCGGGGTCGGCGCCGTCGAAGGTCACGGAGACGAGGCCTCGCTCGGTGCCGGCGACCAGCAGCGCGCCGACGGCCGTGTCGAGGCGGCGGTAGGCGACGTCGAGCAGCCCGGCCCTGGCGGCCTCGGCCGCGAGCCGCGTGCGGAGCGCGTCGAGCGGTGCGGGCGGGACGTCGAGGGCCAGGTCCCCGGCCGGGGAGCCGTCGGGCAGCACGTCGTCAGGCATCCGCTCCGCCTCGCTCCGCCGTCGCGCCCATGAGCTCGCGCAGCCGCCGCACCCCGTCGGACGAGGCGCGGCGCACCGCCGTGGGGGTCGACCCCAGCTGCGCCGCGACCTCCAGGAAGGGCAGCCCGCCCAGGTGGTGCAGCACGACCGCCTCGCGCTGCCGCTCCGGCAGCAGCCCGAGCGCGCGCGCGAGGTCGAGGTCGCGGGCGCGCTCCGGGGCGGCCCGCTCGGCCGGCTCCCCCGCCACGAGTCGCGACGAGCGCCGCAGCACGTCGACCGAGCGCCGGTGCGCGACGGTCACGAGCCACCCCTCGATGCGGGCGTCGTCGAGCGTCGGATGCGCCTCGAGCGCGGCGAGGAACGTCTCGCTCCAGGCATCCTCGGCATCGGCGTGCGGCAGCAGCGCCCGGCAGACCCGCCAGACGCGGTCGCCGTGCGCGGCGACGATCCTCTCGAAGGGCGCACGGCTCACGCGACCGAATCTAGCCGCGCGCCGCGCTCGTGATCGAGCAGGAGGGACTTCCGCTCCACGCCGCCCGCATACCCGGTGAGCTTGCCGGTCGAGCCCACCACCCGGTGGCAGGGCACGATGACCGAGAGCGGGTTGCGGCTGTTCGCGAGCCCCACCGCCCGCACCGCCGTCGGCTGCCCGATCCGCTCGGCGATCCAGCCGTAGGTGCGGGTCTCGCCGTAGGGGATCTCGGCGAGCGCCGCCCAGACCTTCCGCTGGAAGTCGGTGCCGCCCGGGTCGAGCGGCAGGTCGAAGCCGGTGCGATCGCCCGCGAAGTAGGCGGCGAGCTGCGCGGCCGCCTCCGCCAGCGGCGTGCCGGCCGCGGGCGCGTCGTCGCGCTCGCCCCAGGTGGTCTCGTCGGGCGCGGGGCGGTGCCCCTCCATGTAGGCGCCGGTGAGGCCTGCCTCGCCCGCGACGAGCGTGAGGGTGCCGATGGGGGTCTCGATGGTGGTGTGCGTCATGCCCGGATTCCTCTCATGCCCTGCGTTCGCGCGGGGAGGCCGAGATGTGAGCCTGTGGATGGGCGGCATCCTCGCCGACGTAGGCTCGGGGCATGGAGATCGCCCTCGTCCGCCACGGCCAGACCGACTTCAACCTCCACGGCAGGATGCAGGGCACGAGCGACATCCCGCTCAACGAGACCGGCATCGCGCAGGCGCGGACCGCCGCGCGGCTCCTCGCCGACGAGCGCTGGGACGCCGTCGTCTCGTCCACGCTCGGCCGCGCGATGGTGACGGCCGACATCGTCGCTGCGGCGCTGGGCCTCGAGGTCGCGGGCCGCTACGAGAGCCTGGTGGAGCGGGCCTACGGCGAGGTCGAGGGGCTCACGAAGGCCGAGGCCCTCGAGCGCTTCGGCACCGACTGGCCGGGCGAGGAGCCGTTCGCGGCGCTCAAGGAGCGCGCCGTCGCGGCCGTCGACGCGGTCGCCGCCGCGCATCCGGTCGACGGCCTCGTCATCGTGTGCCACGGCACCTTCATCCGCGCCTTCGCCGACGCCGTCACGGGCCTCGAGACCGAGACGCCCGACAACGCGCACTCCGTGCGCTTCACCGGCGCGCCGGGGGCCTGGGTCGCGGCGGAGGGGCTGGTGCTGCGGTGACCCCGTTGGACGAGCTGCGGTCGGCCCTCCCCGATCGCGTGCTCGTCACCGAGCCAGCGAGGCTCGAGGCCGTGCGAGCCGATCGCTCCGGCCACCGCTCCGACGGCCCTCCGCTCGCGATCGTCGAGGCGGAGGAGGTGGCGCACGTGCAGGCGGCCATGCGCTGGGCGAGCGCGCACCGCGTGCCCGTCGTCGCGCGCGGCGCGGGCACGGGCCTCGCCGGCGGCGCCAACGCCGGCCCCGGCGAGCTCGTCGTCTCGGTCGACCGGATGCGCCGACTCCTCGACGTCTCGCTCGTCGACCAGACCTGCACGGTCGAGCCCGGCATCCGCAACCTCGAGCTCGACGAGCTGCTCGCGAGCCACGGCCTGTGGTGGCCTCCCGACCCCGCGAGCCGCGCCATCGCCTCGGTGGGCGGCAACATCGCGACGAACGCGGGCGGCCTGCTCTGCGCGAAGCACGGCGTGACCCGCGAGTGGGTGCGCGCGCTCGACGTCGTGCTCGCCGACGGCGAGCTGATCCGCACCGGTCACCGCACCGTGAAGGGCGTGACGGGGCTCGACATCACGGCGCTCATGATCGGCTCGGAGGGCACGCTGGGCATCGTCGTGGGCGCGGTGCTGCAGCTGCGCCCCGCCGTGACCGGACCGGTGTGGACGGTGGGCGCGTTCTTCCCCGACGAGGAGCGGGCGGCCGCGGCGTGCACCGCGATCACCGCGGCGCGGCTGCGCCCCGCGATCATGGAGCTCGTCGACCGGCAGGGCGTCGAGATGCTCGCCGCCTACACGGGCGAGCCGATGCGCGGCGCCTTCGTGCTGCTGCAGGCCGACGAGGCCGGAGCCGAGGAGGTCGCGCGCACGGCCGCCGCGATGCTCGAGGCGCACGGCGGCGAGGTGGAGGTCACCGACGACCCCTCGCGCAGCGAGCTGCTGACGCAGGTGCGGCGCCAGGTGCACTTCGCGCTCGAGTCGTTCGGGTCGATCCTCGTCGAGGACGTGTCGGTGCCGCGCTCGCGCATGGCCGACATGTTCCGCATCTGCCGCGACGTCGCGGCGCGCCACGGCGTCCGCCTGCCGGTGACGTGCCATGCGGGCGACGGCAACCTGCACCCCACCTTCGTCTTCGAGGGCGAGGGCCCCGACGGCCTGGAGCCGCCCGCGGCCGTGTGGGCGGCGGCCGACGAGGTGTTCCAGGCGGCGCTCGAGCTCGGCGGCACGCTCACGGGCGAGCACGGCGTCGGCACGCTGAAGCGCCGCTGGCTCGTCGACGAGCTGGGCGAGCGGCAGCTCGCGCTGCAGCACGCGATCAAGGCGGCCTTCGACCCCCAGGGCATCCTGAACCCCGGCAAGGCCCTCTAGCCCGCCCCTCCGTCGGACGCAACGAGAGGTACCCCTCTGCCCGAGGGGTACCGGTCCACCAGTACCTGCCGGGCGGAGGCGTACCTCTCGCGGAGCGGTGGGGCTACTTCACGCCCATGAGGTCGCAGACGAAGATCAGCGTCTCGCCCGGGCCGATCACGCCGCCCGCGCCGCGCTCGCCGTAGGCCAGGTGGGGCGGGATGACGAGCTGGCGGCGGCCGCCGACGCGCATGCCCTCGATGCCCTGCTCCCAGCCCTTGATGACCATGCCGACGCCGAGCGGGAACTCGAGCGGCGCGCCGCGGTTGTAGGAGGCGTCGAACTCCTCGCCGGTGGAGTGGGTCACGCCCACGTAGTGCACGGACACCTGCTTGCCGGCCTCGGCGAGGTCGCCGTCGCCGACGGTGATGTCGGTGATGACGAGGTCATCGGGCGCGGGGCCCTCGGGGGCGTCGATCTGGGGCTTCTCAGTCATGCACCCATCCAAGCATCCGCGGGCGCGTCAGTCGCCCTGCATCCGCTCCAGGCGGATCTCCTGGTCGTCGAGCGCCTGCAGCACCGCCGCGATCGCCTCGGACGAGAACTCCCCGCGCCGCCGCTCGACGTCGAGGGCAGCGCGCTCGGCATCGATCTCGGCGCGCTGCAGCTCGCCGATGCGGCGCAGCAGCGCGATCCGCGCCTCGTCGTCGCCGCCTCCCGCCATCGCCGCGGCGTCGGCGGCGCGCTCGTCGATGCGGCGGCGCAGCGTCGCTGCCGCGCGCCGATCGAGCTCGGAGCCGTCGGCGGCCTCCTCGATCGCGGCCGCGCCGACCTCCTGCAGGCGGCCCGCGAGCCGCGCGAGCTGCGCGCGCTCGCTCACGTCGACGTCGCGCGCGAGCCGCAGCCGCCGCACGACGACCGGCAGGAGCAGGCCCTGCGGGAGCAGCGTCGCGATCGCGACGACGAAGGCGATGAGCACGAGCGACTCGTAGAGCGGATGGTCGCCGGGCAGGGTCTGCGCCGCGGCGATCGTGACGACGCCGCGCATGCCGGCCATGCCGAGCACGACGCCGTCGCGCCAGCCGAGCGCGCCGTCGCGCTCGGCGGTCACGTCGTGCTGGTTGCGGTCGACGATGCCGCGGAAGCGATCGAGCCGGCTGCGGATGCGTGCGTCGTCGACGGCGCCGAAGCGCTCGTCGGCCGCGGCCATCCGGTCGACGGCGACGCTCTGGCGGCGGGCGAGCGTGCCGGCCCGCGCCCGGATCGACCACAGCAGCAGCGGCATCACGGCGAGCCGCAGCGCGATGAGCACGAGGGTGAGCACGAGCCCGACGCCGAGCACGAGGCCCAGGCTCTCCTGCCCCTGGGCGACGTGGAGCACGACGGGCGGCAGCAGGTACCCCATGAGCAGGAAGACGCCGTTCTCGACGAGCATCGTGAACGTGCGCCAGTTCACGCCCTCCGCGCGGCGGTGGGCGGCGCGGATCCGGTAGGCCCCGCCGTTGCCGACCACGATCCCCGCGACCACGACGGCGACGACGCCGGAGGCCGCGATCTGCTCGGCCGCGAGGAAGGCCACGAAGGGCACGACGAGCGAGACCGCGGTGTCGAGCACGCTGTCGCGCACGCGCGCTCGCAGCCGCACCGCGGCGGTGCCCGCGAGCCAGCCGAGCACGAGCGCGCCCGCGACGGCCCAGGCGAAGTCGCGCACGACGTCCCAGCCGTCGAGCGCGAGGCCCTGATCGGCCGTCGCGATCGAGAGCGCGGTGCTGAGCAGCACGAGCGCCGTCGCGTCGTTGACGAGGCCCTCGCCCTCGAGGATCGTCACGATGCGGGGCGGGAGCCCGAGCCGCTTGCCGAGGCTGATCGCGGCGACGGCGTCGGGCGGCGAGACCACCGCGCCGAGCGCGATCGCGAGCGCGAGGCCGACGCCGCCGAGCAGCGCGTGCACGACGAGGCCGGCGACCGCGGCCGAGACCACGACGAGCACGACCGACAGGAAGCCGATCACGCGGAGGTTGCGGCGCAGCTCGACGAAGGGCACCTGCAGGGCCGCGGCGTAGAGCAGCGGCGGCAGGACGACCGTGAGGATGAGCTCCGGCTCGAGCTCGATCTCGGGCGTGCCGGGGATGACGGCCAGCGCGATGCCGACGACCACGAGCGCGAGCGGCGCGGCCACCCCGATGCGGCTCGCGAAGTGGGAGACGAAGCCGACGATCACGACGGCGGCCGCGGCCATGATCGTGAGCTGCTCGAGCGGTGGCATGGCTCGAGCGTATGACCGACGCCATGGCCGCGCCCGGGTCGGGCACAGCACCCGGCAGTAGCCTCGCCACGGCCGGCGCAGACGGCGCCCGGCATCCTGAGGAGGTTCCCGAATGCCCATCACCTCGACCGCGAGCACCACCTGGAACGGCAGCCTGGCAGCAGGCACCGGCACGACGACCCTCGGCACCGGCTCCAGCTTCGACCTCACGTGGAAGGCCCGTGCGGAGGAGGGCGGCGCGACCACCCCCGAGGAGTTCCTCGCGGCGGCGCACGCCTCCTGCTACGCCATGGCGCTCTCGCACGCCCTCAGCGAGGCCGGCCACGAGCCCGAGACGCTCTCGACGAGCGCGAAGGTGTCGTTCGTGCCCGGCACGGGCATCACCACGAGCGTGCTCACCGTCTCCGGCTGGGTGCCCGGCCTCACCGAGGAGCAGTTCGCGAGCTACGCCGAGCAGGCCAAGCAGGGCTGCCCCGTCTCGCAGGCGCTCTCGGGCGTGGAGATCCAGCTCGAGGCCGCGTCGCTGCAGTCCTGAGGCCTGCGGCGCGCCTACGATCCGAGCGCAGGACGGTCGCTTCGAGACTCCTCCGGAGTGTCGGAACTTTGCCGTAGCGGAAAGTCGCGTTCGACCTGTACAACTGAATCGTCGGATCCCCCACTGAACGAAGGAGCGCGCCATGCGTCCCAACAAGAACGACCTGTCGCTGAGCAAGGACAAGGACCCGGTCCTCGAGGCCACCATGCGCAATGGTGACCCGTGGATCATCATGCGCTAGTCAGCCTCGCTGACCGCACGCGGCCCCGGACCATGCCTGGTCCGGGGCCGCGTGCGTCCCGGCACGGACGAGCGCTGCCGACCGCCGACGCGTGTGGCTTCGCCGCGGCATCAGGCGGGGTCGCCTGCGGCGACGCCCTGCGGAGGGGCGATGGGGCGCACGAGGGAGAGGTACCCGCCGTCGAGGAAGCAGAGGATCTGCATCGCCGTCAGGTGCGCCTCCCAGTCGTCGGCCTCGAAGTCGCCGCGCTGCATGGAGCCGTCGATGCGGGTCGCCCCACCCGAGCGCACGACGTGCTCGGCGAGGAGCAGCGTCAGCTCCTGCCGCCGAGGCTCGAGATCGTCAGCAGAGGGCGTCGCGGCGAGGGCGTCGCGCAGCCGGTAGACGATCTGGCGGGCGGCATCGCTGCGGACCGTCGGCTCGGCCGCGGACCCGAGGGCGGCGTCGAGCAGCGCCTCGAGCCGACCGCCGATCGAGCCGGCAGGCCGTTCGGCCCGGATGCGGTCGAAGTCGATCGTGTGGGTCGCGGCCATGCTCCCATCTTCCGCCCGGCCGCGGCTCCGAGCGACATGGATCGCGGCGGCGGCGGATCGAACGCAGGATCGCGATCGGCGTCGCGAGCGCCGAGGCTCCCCGGGAACCACGAAGGCCACCTGCTTCCGCAGGTGGCCTCCTACTGTCTCAACACAGTGCGCGCCCGGAGGGACTCGAACCCCCAACCTTCTGATCCGTAGTCAGATGCTCTATCCGTTGAGCTACGGGCGCCTGGCCTTCTCGGGCCGGGGATCAGCCTAGCCGACCCCCGGCCCGAGCGCCAATCGGGGCGAGTCGCCTCACCCGATCAGGTTCAGAGCGGGCGGATGTTCGCCGCCTGCGGACCCTTGGTGCCCTCGACGACCTCGAACTCCACGGCCTGCGCCTCCTCGAGCGTCTTGAAGCCGCTCGACGCGATCTGGCTGTAGTGGGCGAACAGGTCCTTGCCGCCGTCGTCGGGGGCGATGAAGCCGAAGCCCTTGCCCGAATCGAACCACTTGACGGTTCCGGTTGCCATGCATCCTCCTGGGTGCTGAATCCGCGCCGTAGCAGCGACGCGTCTGTCTCGGGCCTTGCACCCGCACTCAGCCTAGCGTCGAACGGCGCGGATCCCCGAACGCGATTCGATTTCAGCTCGAGCAGCGACCGAGCCCCGCTGCCCGGTCGCTCACCGTCCAGCTCGATCCCATCGCCACGACCTCCACTGGGTCGATGGTCGTGGTGATGAAGGAGTGCGGCGACGGAGGCACGCACGCCACTGCCGTGAGTGCCATCGGGCCGTCGCCCACGGCGATCGCGCTGCCGAGGCTCGCGTGGCCGAACATCATGGCCGAGGCGAGGTACACCGAGTCCGCGCTCGACGTCCACGCGGTCCGCAGGGCAGCGGCGTTGGTGATGAACCGATCGGCACCACGGACCTGCACGCCGTCGACGCCCGCGGCCGCAGCCTCGACCTGCCGCTCGTGGGCAGCCGCCAGCGCGGGAGCGCCGCCGACGATCGTGACGCGTGCCGGCCGGGCCTGGGCGACGTACGAGGAGACCGACGGGGCGAGCGCCTCCGCACGAGGCACGATCAGCAGCGGCACGCCGCGCGCCGCGGCTGCCGACGACGCCGAGATCGTGTCGGAGAGGTTGCCCTCCGCCGACAGGTAGGCGCCGGCCGCCCCGGGGAAGGCGCGGCGAGCCAGGTTCGTGCCGATCTCCGCCAGGTCGGCACCCGGGACGCGCGCCACCGACGCCGCGGGCAGCGCGGCGCGGATCGACCGGAGCGCTGCCTCGCTGAGCACGTCCGACGTCCCGACCGCCGTGATCGCCGTCGGCGCGAGCCGGCGGAGCTCGGCGAGCAGCGCGGACGACGGCCCCGCGGGGTCGACGAGCAGCAGCGCGCCCTCGGTGCGCGCGGCCGCGGGGGCAGCCAGGAGCGACTCGTAGAAGACGTGGCTCGGCGCGAGGTACACCTCGCGCACCTGGCTCGCGACGTTGCTGGCCCGCGAGAAGTCGACCGAGGCCTGCATGGTGTCTCGAGCAGGGACGCGCGTCAGCGCCGGTCCGGTCTCGCGGGCGATGCACGCGAGCGACTGGTGCGCTCCGGGGCCGACCGCGTTCGCGGCCAGCCCGCACACCCGCAGGCTCTGCGCGGGCCCTGCCGCGAACGTGTGGACGAAGCCGTGCGCTCCCCGCACGCCCTCGTCGCCGAGGGGCTGCCACGCCCGGTTCGCCGCGACGCGCACCGCAGGTCGTCCCTCGACCCAGAGGGAGACGGTGACGCTCGCGCCGTGGTCGCTGAGGTCGTACGCCCAGCCGCGCACGGTGATCGAGTGATCCGGGTTGACGGTGACGGAGTCCAGCTGCGCGACCACGTCGTGCAGCGTCCGACCCGAGGCCTGCAGCCAGCCGTCGACGGAGGCATAGGTGGCGGGACCTCCCGTGCTGGGGTACCGGGCGAGGTTGGTCACCCCGAGCATCGCCGTCGAGCTCGACGTGCCGCGGTAGTCGGTGGCGAGCGAGACGCCGGTGCCCATCACCGAGTAGTTGCCGACCATGAGCGCCCGGTGGGGCGGGGAGTCGATCCATTGGGTCACGAGGCCCGCAGCGTTGCCGTCCCTGCGCATCGCGATGATCTCGCCGCCGCTCTGCGCCCCCTTGGGGTAGCTCGCGAAGAAGTTCGGCCGGTGCGCGAACGCATCGGTCTCGCCGAGCTCATCGCTCCAGTCCTGCGCGACGTCGCGCAGCTGCGGCATGAAGCGGAGCGGCGCGAGGCCCTGCTGGACCCGGTAGGTGTTGATGCCCTCGAACACCGTCGTCGACTCCCCGATCGTCGAGCGCTCGACGAGCGTGCCCCGGCCGAGGTCGATGGACGAGGCGCTGACGGGGGCGGCGCCGACCAGGGGCACCGCGACCGCGACCGCTGACGCGAGGGCGACGATGATGGCGAGGGGGCGGGAGCGCATGGGTCGTTCCTCCGTGCTGGGGCCGTGACGCACGCGACAGTACACAGCATCCGCGTGTCGCGGAAGTGTCAAGAGGGAGGCCTGCTAGCCTGCGCCGCCCGTAACGGCGTCCTACTAGCCAGGAGGCGGGGGAAGCGCGGCTCTGCGCACCTGCA
This sequence comes from Agrococcus sp. SL85, assembly GCF_026625845.1. NCBI lineage: Bacteria > Bacillati > Actinomycetota > Actinomycetes > Micrococcales > Microbacteriaceae > Agrococcus > Agrococcus sp. SL85. Next base: position 1,264,728 of record NZ_CP113066.1, on the reverse strand, counting down.
CGGCGTCGTGACGACACGCCGGATGCACGAAGCCCCGACCGCTTGGGAGCGGCCGGGGCCTTCGAGAGTGGAGTGGAGACGGAGGGATTTGAACCCTCGGTCCCCTATTGGGGACTCCACCTTAGCAGGGTGGTGCACTCGGCCGGACTATGCGACGTCTCCTCGGCCCGCAGGCGGGCCGGGGTCGACTCTACCAAACCCGGGGCACCCGCCCGTGCGCGCCGGGATCAGCTGCCGAAGGGCACCACGCACGACTCCTGTGCGGCGTCCTGCCCGACGACGCCCTCGAGGGCGCTCGACTCCGTCGGCGTCGGCTCCGGCGTGCCGGAGGCGGCGGGATCCGCGGTCTCGGTCGCGGCAGGCTCCTCAGTGGCGCCGGGCGTCTCGGTGGCGCCGGGCGTCTCGCTCGTCGAGGCGACGCCGAGGGAGTCGGCGCCCAGCTGGATGGGCCGGTCGGCGCGGATGAGCTCCATCAGCGCCTCGGCACGCACCGGGTCTGGCGCCACCCGGTTGCCCGCCGGGACGTTCGGGTAGAGCACGAACTGCATCGTGTCGAGCGGGATGTCTGCGAGCACGCGCCCCATCGAGACCATCGTGCCGATGTCGGCGAGGCCGGAGGAGAGCGTCATGTTGTCGGCGGCGACCTGCGCGATCGCGTACAGCTTCGTGATGTCGGTGAGCACCGCGTCCGACTGCATCGTGCGGGCGAGCGACGACATGAAGACCTGCTGCGAGGAGATGCGCGCGAGGTCGGAGCCGTCGCCGACGCCGTGGCGCGAGCGCAGGAACTGCAGCGCCTGCTCGCCCTCGAGCTCGTAGGTGCCGGCCTCCGGGATCTGCAGGCCCGACCAGCGGTCGTCGACCGGTCCCGCGAAGCACACGGGCACGCCGCCGACGGCGCTCGACATCTCGATGACGCCGTTGAACGTGATCATCGCGGCGAAGGGCACCTCGAGCCCCGTGAGCTCCGACACGGAGGCCGCGACGCACGACAGCCCGCCGCGCGAGAGCCCCTGGTTGAACTGCACGTTCGAGGCGGCCGGGCTCACCTGGCCCGTCTCCGGGTCCTCGCACTCCGGGAAGTCGATCATGAGGTCGCGCGGGAACGAGACCACGGTCGCGCTCTGCTGGTCCTCGCTGACGTGGAGCAGCATCGTCACGTCGTTGAGCCGGCCCTCGCCGTAGGAGGACTCGCCGAAGGCGGAGCCCTGCCCCGTGCGCTGGTCGGAGCCCACGAGCAGGATGTTGAAGCCGCCCTGGTAGGGCGCGAAGCCGGGCTGCGCAGGGGGCGCCTCGCCCCCGAGGTCGACCGTGGCGATGCCCTGCGTCAGGCGCAGCGCCGAGACGCCGACGATGCCGACGGCGGAGGCCACGACGACCGCCACGCCGAGCGCGACCCAACGCAGCACGTGCGTGAGGCCGTTGCGACGCCGCAGGCGCCCGTGGCGCGGCGACATCGCCGAGGTGTCGACGACGGTCCTCGCCTGGTCGGATGCCATGCTGCTCCCCTTTCCGTGGAGGGCGTGGGATTCGAACCCACGAGGCATCGCTGCCCACCGGTTTTCAAGACCGGCTCCATCGGCCGCTCGGACAGCCCTCCTCGCCCGCCGAGCGCTGGATCGGCGCGGCGGCCGCCCACGATTCTACCGATCCGGCGCGCCGAGGCACCCCTGCCGCCGCTCGCAGGGGGCTGTGCGTGCGCCTCAGGCCGCGCGGACGATCGACTCGAGCAGCAGCGCGAGCCCGTCGTCGTCGACCGATGCCGTCCGCTCGGTCGCCGCCGCGACCACCTCGTCCGGCGCCTGGCCCATCGCCACGGCGCGTCCGCCGCCCGCCGCGACCCACTCGAACATCTCGATGTCGTTGCGCCCGTCGCCCACGACCACGATGCGCTCGCGCGGGATCTCGAGCTCCTCCGCGACGCGCGCGAGGCCCGTCGCCTTGTTCACGCCGTCGGGCGCGATGTCGAGCCACGAGGAGTAGCCGATGGCGTACGAGACCTTGTGGAGGCCCATGCCCTCGACGATCTCGAGGAACTCGTCGACCTCGTGGTCGGGGCTCATGACGACGACGCGCAGCGCCGGCACCTCGAGCAGCTGCTCGAACTCGACCCGCTCGGCGGCGTCGAGGTTCCAGTCGACCATGCCGTCGGTGTAGCGGCGGTGGCCGCGGGCGTCCTCGACCATGAAGGACCCGGTCGGCAGGCCCTGCGCGATCGTCCGCAGCGCGTCGGAGGGGTCGAAGGTCTCGACGTGCACGGGCTCGTACGCGTCGCCGGCGCGCTCGAGCACGAGCGCGCCGTTGGCCGCGATGAGGTGGTCGGGCTCGATCCCGAGCCGCGCCGCCGTCGACTCGGTCGTCGCCTGCGAGCGACCGGTGGCGAGCACGACCACGTGGCCGGCGGCGACGACCGCCCGCACCGCGTCGCGCACGCGCGGCGAGAGCGAGTCGTCCTCCCGGACGACGGTGCCGTCGATGTCGAGGGCGACGAGCAGCCGCATCAGGCGACCGGCTCGATGCGCTCGATGCCGCCCAGGTGCGGCCGCAGCGCCTCCGGCACGCGCACCGAGCCGTCGGGCTGCTGGTGGGTCTCGAGGATCGCGATGAGCCAGCGCGTCGTCGCGGCGGTGCCGTTGAGCGTCGCGACCGGCGCGGTGCGGCCCGTCTCGGTGCGGTAGCGCGTGCCGAGGCGGCGCGCCTGGAAGGTCGTGCAGTTGGAGGTGGAGGTGAGCTCGCGGTACTGCTGCTGCGAGGGGATCCACGCCTCGATGTCGAACTTGCGCGCCGCCGAGGAGCCGAGGTCGCCCGCGGCGACGTCGATGACGCGGTAGTCGAGCTCGCACGCCTGCAGCATGCGCTCCTGCAGGGCGCGCATGCGCTCGTGCTCGGCCTCCGCGTCCTCGGGCCGCACGTAGGCGAACATCTCGAGCTTGTTGAACTGGTGCACGCGCAGGATGCCGCGGGTGTCGCGGCCCGCCGAGCCCGCCTCGCGGCGGTAGCACGTGGACCAGCCCGCGTAGCGCAGCGGCTGCTCGAGGTCGACGATCTCGTCCGCGTGGAAGCCCGCGAGCGCCACCTCGGAGGTGCCCGTGAGGTAGAGGTCGTCGGCGGGCAGGCGGTAGACCTCGTCGGCGTGCTCGCCGAGGAAGCCGGTGCCGCGCATGATCTCCGGCCGCACGAGCGTGGGCGTCGTGAGCGGCGTGAAGCCGTCGCGCAGCACCTCGTCGAGGCCCAGCAGCATGAGCGCGAGCTCGAGCCGCATGCCGATGCCCGTGAGGTAGTAGAAGCGGCTGCCGGCGACCTTCGCGCCGCGGGCGATGTCGAACGCCTTGAGCATCTCGCCGAGCTCGACGTGGTCGCGCGGCTCGAAGCCGAGCGAGCCCTGGCCGCCGTGCGTCGCGAGCGTGACGAAGTTCTCCTCGCCTCCTGCGGGGACGTCGGGGTGCACGAGGTTGCCGACGCGCGAGAGCGCGGCGTCGAAGGCCGCCTCCGCCTCGGTGACGCGCGCCTGGGCCTGCTTGACGCCCGCGGCGAGCGAGCGGCCAGCCTCGATGAGCGCGGGGCGGTCCTCCTTCGAGGCGGCGCCGACGAGCTTGCCGTGGGCGTTCTGCTCGGCGCGCAGGCGCTCGAACTCGGTGATGGCGGCGCGACGAGCCGACTCCGCGACGAGCGCGTCGTCGACGTGCCCGACCGGGTCGCCCCGACGCTCCTGGCTGGCCCGGACGAGGTCGGGCTGCTCGCGCAGCAGCTGGGGATCGATCACCCCTCAATCCTAGGAGCGCCGGAGGGCCGCCTGCTGCGCGCCGCCGCCGCACCGCGATCGCGGGCGCTCCCGGCTGGCGCGGCGAGCGCGGCGGTACAGTCGCGGCATGCGCGCAGGCATCGTCTTCAACCCCGCCAAGGCCGACCGTGACGCGCTCGCAGCGCAGGTCGAGTCGGCCCAGCCCATCGAGTGGTCGGAGCCCGTGTGGTTCGAGACCGACGCCGACGACGCAGGAGCGGCCGCGGTGCGGCGCGCGCTCGACGAGGGCATCGACCTGCTGCTCGTCGCGGGCGGCGACGGCACCGTGCGCGTCGCGGCCGACCTCGTCGCGGGCAGCGGCGTGCCCCTCGCGATCATCCCCGCGGGCACGGGCAACCTGCTCGCCCGCAACCTCGGCATCGACGTCACGACCCTCCGCGGCTCCGTGCGCAGCGCCTTCGAGGGCGAGGACCGCGAGATCGACCTGGGCGAGCTCGAGGTGGAGGCGCCCGACGGCTCGCGCTCGAAGCACGCCTTCGCGGTCATGGTGGGCTTCGGCCTCGACGCCGAGATGATCGACCGCACCGACGAGGACCTGAAGAAGAAGGTGGGCTGGCTCGCCTACGTCGACGCGGCGGGGAAGGTCATCAACTCCCTCGACACCGTGCGGGTGCAGGTGCGCATGGACGGCGGTCGCACGGTGCGCTCGAGCGTCAACACCCTGCTCATCGGCAACTGCGGCACCGTCACGAACGGCATCGTCGTGCTGCCCGACGCCGTCGTCGACGACGGCATGCTCGACATCGCGCTCGTGCGCCCCAAGGGCGTGCGCGGCTGGATGCAGGTGGGCGGCTACATCGCGCGCAACAACCTGCTGGTGACGAAGCTGCTGCGCCGCACGGGCCGCCTCGGGCGCCAGCGCACCGGGCCCGCGCTCGGCTACGGCCAGGCGAAGGAGACGCAGGCGCGGCTGGAGGAGCCGAGGGCCGTGCAGGTCGACGGCGACATCGTCGGCAAGGCCGTCGCGCTCCGCGCCTTCGTGCGCGAGGACGCGCTCGTCGTGCGCGTGCCGAAGCGCCGCGCGGGGCTCGGCCTGCCCGTCTAGCCCTCGGGAAGCCGCACGGCGAGCCCCGGGTAGTGCCCGACGACGCCATCCGGATCGACCTCGAGCTCGGCGACGAAGTCGCGGGATGCGCTTGCGTACTCGACGCGCCCCGGCCCGAGCGGCGCGTAGTGCTGCTCGGAGGCCACGACGCGGAGGCTCGGCACCTCGACCCACGCGGCGACGATGCGAGCGGGCGCGGCACCGCGCTCGAGCATGCCGAGCCGACGGATGGGCATCGAGTTGGTGACGGGGCAGAGCCCGAGGTCGCAGTCGAGGGCGCCGTCGAGCGCCCGGGCGTCGACGATGCCCGCCGGCGCGAGCTGCGCGTCGCCGTGGGCGCGGACGAGCGCGCTCCACGTACCGTCGTCGCCGCGCTCGAGGCGCAGGGCCCGCGACCACGCGTCGCCGTGCACGGCGACCTCGAGCGTCCGCGAGATCCACCCGGGATCGACCACGAGCCGCCACGACAGCGCGTAGCGCTCGGTCGTGGAGGTGCCGTGCGCGCGCATGCCGCCGCGCCCGGCAATCCCGTGCGCATCCTGCTCGGCGCCGAGGTCGAGCACCGCGCGATCGATCCTGCTCGGGTCGTCGACGCCCCGCCATGCTGCGATCCGTGCCACAGCCGCACCGTACGCGCCGCCGCCCACACGACGCCTCGGCCCGCCGGGCGGGCGCGGGCCGAGGCAAGGCGGGGGCTAGGGCTTGCGGACCGTGATGGTCCAGCTCGCATCGCCCGTGCGGTCGAAGGCCGTCACGGGGTAGCCCTCGTCCGCGGCCCAGCGCGGCAACGAGTCGGTGGCCTGCGTGCAGTCGAAGTCGATGCGCAGCTCGTCGCCCGCGGGGATCGCCGCGATCGCGCGCTTGGCCTCGACGAGCGGGAACGGGCACACCTGGCCCTCGGTCTCGAGCACGTGGACGGTCATGGAGGTCCTCCTTCGCAGGTGGTCGGTCAGACCCCGACGGGCGTCGGGGCGGGAGCGGCGGCGGCGCCGCGGCGGCCGAAGACGAGGCGCACCGCGAGGCCCGTGCCGAGCAGCATGGCGGCGAAGGCCGTCCAGCCCTGCAGCGTGAAGGTGGCGGAGCCGACCATCGCGTTGCCGATGGTGCAGCCGCCCGCGATCGCGGCGCCGACGCCCATGAGCAGGCCGCCGCCCGTGGAGCGCAGCACGGTCTGCGCGTCGGGCACGCGCACGCGGAACTCGCCCGAGCCCTTCGCCGCGACGAACGAGCCCAGCAGGATGCCGAGCACGAGCATGACGCCCCAGTCGACGAGCTCGACGTCGCCCGTGACGAGGAAGGCGACGATGTCGGCGCTCGGCGTGGTGATGCCGAGGCCGCTCTCTCGCCCGGTCGCCCACGACAGCGGGAAGGCCAGGACGCCCAGGGCGCCGATGACGATCGCGGCGGCGAACGCGTGCCAGGGGCGCTCGAAGAGGATGCGGGCGAGGCCCCGCCGGCGAGCCGGCAGCTGCACGGGCTTCGGCCGCGCGGCGTCCTTCCGAAGGTGGTGCCAGGCGGCCGCGCCCGTGCCCACGACGAGGAGCCCGACGAGCAGCCAGGGGCTCACGCCCAGCAGCTCGTGCACGGTGCCGACGGGCGCGGTGACGCCGCGCAGCGCCTCGACGACGGGGGCGCCGGGGCCGTGCTTCATGATCGCGGCCGCGAGCGCGTAGGTCGCGAGCGCGATCCACGAGCCGATGAGGCCCTCGCCCGCGCGGTAGTAGGTGCCCGTGGCGCAGCCGCCCGCGTAGACGATCGCGAAGCCGAAGACCAGTCCGCCGACGATCGCGGCGAGCCAGGGGAACGTGCCGCCGCCGAGCTCGATGACGCCTGCCGCGTCGAGCGCGAAGGCGCCGACCGACTGCACGGCGATCGCGATGAGGAACGCGGTGAGCCAGCGCGTCTGCCCGGCGAGCCAGACGTCGCGGAACGCGCCGGTGACGCAGAAGCGCCCGCGCTGGAGCGCGAAGCCGAGCGCGGCGCCGAGGGCGAGGCCGGTGAGGATCACAGGGGTGCCTTCCTGGTGGGTGCGGGGTCCGTGCGCGCGGCCGTCGGGCCCGTCGCGCACCCCAACCCTAACAAGAGGCTATGGCTGCCATAGTCACAGCGCGTAGCGCTGGGCGAGCGGCTACGCCCCCGGCTCGGCGCCCAGGATGCCGCGCAGCCAGTCGCGCGCGTCCTCGAAGCGGCGGTCGGCGTAGCGTCGCTCGACGCTCGAGCGCTCCCCGTCGGCCTTCGGGTAGGAGCCGAGGAAGGTCACGCGCGGGCTCGAGCGCTTGAGCCCCAGCAGCGCGTCGGCCACGCGCTCGTCGCGCACGTGCCCGTCGGCGTCGATGACGAAGCGGTACCGGCCCAGGCGGTCGCCGATCGGGCGCGACTGGATGAGCGTGAGGTTCACGCCGCGGGTCGCGAACTGCTCGAGCATGTCGAGCAGGGCGCCGGGCTCGTCGCTCGGCAGCTCGACGACGAGGCTCGTCTTGTCGGCGCCCGTGGGCTCCGGGAGCGCGCCGGAGCGGCCCACGAGCAGGAAGCGGGTGACCGCGTGGCGCGAGTCGGCCACGTTGGCCGCCAGCACCTCCAGGCCCTCGACCCAGTCGGTGATCGTCGGCGTCGAGAGCGCCGCCTGCGCGACGCCCTGCACGAGGTCGGCCGCCGCCGTCACGTTCGAGGGCGCGGGCAGGTGGGCCCTGCCCGGCAGCGCCTGCTGCAGCCACCGCGAGCACTGCGCGAGCGCGACCGGGTGCGCCGCGACCACCCGCACGTCCTCGAGCCGCGTGCCCGCGAGCGCGACGAGCGAGAAGTCGACCGGCACGAGGTGCTCGGAGAGGATGCGGATGCCCGGCGTGGCCGCGAGGGCGTCCTGCGCCGCGGTGACGCCGCCCTCGAGCGAGTTCTCGATCGCGATCATCGCCGCGTCGGAGCGCCCCTCCGCCACGTCGGCGATCGCGGCCTGCACGTTGGCGACCGGCCGGCGCTCCCAGCCCCCGATGCCGGGCACCTGGTCGAGCGCGGCCTCGGTGAACGTGCCCCGGGGCCCGAGGAAGCTGACGGTGCGCGCGCTGGCCATGCGCCCAGCCTAGGCGGGCGCGCATCCGCGCCTCCGCTCGCAGGACGACGGTGCCAGGATGGGCGCATGAGCAGAGCAGGCACGGTCGCCCAGCCCCAGGACCTCATCGACGTCGCCGCCCTCGAGCGCGCGTACACCGAGCTCGTGCCCGACGTGTCGAACCCCGACCAGGCGGTCGCGTTCGGCACCTCCGGCCATCGCGGGAGCGCCCTCGACGCCGCGTTCAACGAGACCCACATCGTGGCGATCACGCAGGCGATCGTCGAGTACCGCGCGGCGCAGGGCATCACGGGCCCGCTCTTCATCGGCCGCGACACCCACGCGCTCTCGCTGCCCGCGGAGCGCTCGGCGCTCGAGGTGCTCGTCGCCAACGGCGTGCGCGTCACGGCCGACGCGCGCGGCTCGGTGGCGCCGACGCCCGCGGTCTCGCGCGCGATCCTCGCCCACAACGCCACCGCCGGGCCCGACGACCGGGCCGACGGCATCGTCGTGACGCCCTCGCACAACCCGCCGCGCGACGGCGGCTTCAAGTACAACCCGCCGCACGGCGGCCCCGCCGACTCCGACGCGACCGGCTGGATCGCGAAGCGGGCCAACGAGCTCATCGCCACGGGGCTCGAGGGCGTGCTGCGCACCGAGGTCGAGGGCTCGAGCGACCCGCGGGTCGAGCTCTACGACTTCCGCGAGCACTACGTGGCCGCGCTCGGCGGCGTCATCGACTTCGAGGCCATCAAGGCCTCCGGCATCCGGATCGGCGCCGACCCGCTCGGCGGCGCCGCCGTCGACTACTACGGCGCGATCGCCGAGCGCTACGGCATCGACCTCTCGGTCACGAACCCCGTGGTCGACCCCACGTGGGCCTTCATGACCCTCGACTGGGACGAGAAGATCCGCATGGACTGCTCGAGCCCGAGCGCGATGGCCTCGGTGCTCGCCCGCAAGGACGAGTTCGACATCCTCACCGGCAACGACGCCGACGCCGACCGCCACGGCATCGTGACGCCCGACGGCGGCCTCATGAACCCCAACCACTTCCTCGCCGTCGCGATCCAGTACCTCGCCGAGCACCGGCCCGGCTGGTCGTCGGACGCGGCGATCGGCAAGACGCTCGTCTCCTCGTCGATGATCGACCGCGTCGTCGAGTCGCTGGGGCGGCGCCTGTGGGAGGTGCCGGTCGGCTTCAAGTGGTTCGTCCCCGGCCTCATCGACGGCTCGGTCGTCTTCGGCGGCGAGGAGAGCGCGGGCGCGTCGTTCCTGCAGCAGGACGGCACGGCCTGGACGACCGACAAGGACGGCATCCTGCTGTGCCTCCTCGCCTCCGAGATCCGAGCGGTCACGGGGAAGAGCCCCTCGCAGCTCTACGCCGAGCTCACCGAGCGCTTCGGCGCGCCCGTCTACGAGCGCGTGGACGCGCCGGCATCGCGCGAGCAGAAGGCCCGGCTCGGGAGGCTCTCGGGCGACGCGGTGACGGCGACCGAGCTCGCCGGCGACCCCATCGTCGCGAAGCTCGTCGAGGCGCCCGGCAACGGCGCCGCCATCGGCGGGCTCAAGGTCGTGACCGAGCGCGCGTGGTTCGCCGCGCGGCCCTCGGGCACCGAGGACGTCTACAAGATCTACGCGGAGTCGTTCGTCGGCGCCGAGCACCTGCGCCAGGTGCAGGCGGAGGCGAAGGCGATCGTCGACGCCGCGCTCTCGGCGTAGGCCTCGCGGCGGCGCCCCGCGCTCGGGGGACGGCGCTAGCGGGTCTCGGTGTCGATCCGGACGTCGGGCCCGAGCACCTCGGTCACGAGCGCGATGCCCGACTCCACCGTCAGCTCGTTCCGCCAGGCGGAGCGCGTGATCGGCTCCGCGGCGTCGACGAGCGGGTAGAGCTGCAGGTTGCGGCGGTTGGCCCACGCGCCCGAGACGAACTGCTGCGGCGTCAGGTCGAAGTGCATGTAGATCGGCACCGCCGAGGGGTCGACGACCTCGACGTCGCCGCCCGGCAGCCCCACGAGGTCGAACTGCGCGACGGCGCTCACGACGCGCGGCACGGCCATCTGCGTCGAGAGCGCGTTGCCGAGCGAGTAGTAGACGAACGCGCGCGAGCCGTCCTCGCGCTCGAGCCACTCGGCCTCCTGCAGCACGTGCGGGTGCGTGCCGAGGATCACCTCGGCGCCGAGGTCGGCGAGGCGCTGCGCCTGCTCGCGCTGGCGGGCGTTCACGACCTGCGAGTACTCGTCGCCCCAGTGGACGGCGACGATCGTCGCGTCGGCGGCCTCCTCGGCCTGCGCCATCTGCTGCTCGACGAGCGGGTCGTCGAGCCACGTGACGACGGTGTCGTTCGTGGGCGTGTTCGAGAGGTCGATGAAATTGAGGAAGGCGACGGTGAGGCCGTCGATCTCGGTCGTGGGCACCTCGGCCTGCTCCTCGGCGTCGCGGTAGGCGCCCGAGATGAGCAGCGGATCGAGGTCGTCCCACACGGCGCGGGTGCGGTCGACGCCCTCCTGCCCGCGGTCGAAGGTGTGGTTGTTGCCGAGGCCGATGGTGTTGCAGCCGGCGGCGTCGATGCCCTCGGCGAACTCGACGGGCGCGTTGAACGCCGGGTAGTAGCTGAGGCCCAGCTCCACGCCGCCGCTCGGCGCCTCCTGGTTGCAGTAGACGAGGTCGCTGTCGGCCCAGATGCCGCGCGCGGCGTCGAAGAACCGGCCGTAGTCGTAGGAGCCGTCGGGCAGCTGCGCGTCGGCGGTGACCGAGTCGTGCGGGAGCATGTCGCCCATCGCGCTCACCGAGACCGCGACGGGCTCGGGCGTCGGCGTGGGCGTGGGCGCCGCGGAGGCGGCGGGCTCCTCGGCCGACGGCGAGGGGCTCGCCTGGCCGGGCGCGCACCCGGCGAGGGCGAGCGCCGCGAGCATCGCGGCGGCGAGCGCGGGGCGCCTCACGAGCCCGCGAGGATCGCGTAGACGACGAGGACGACGACGATCGCGATCGCGGCCATCGCCCAGTCCCTGCCCGTCGCCGGGGCGCCGCCGTGCGGGCGGGAGCGCGACGACGAGCCGGAGCCGCTCGAGCCGGAACCGCCCGAGCCGGAGCCCCAGGCTCCACGACGAGCCCCGGCCCCACGACGAGCCCGAGGAGCGCGGGCGCCCGCCGAAGGAGCCGCCGCCCGAGGAGCGCGAGCCGCCGCCCGAGAACCTCCGGGCCCCGCCGCCGAACGAGCCGCCGCCGCCGGACCTGCCGATCGATCGCCCTGCCTTCGCCATGCGCCGAGGCTACGTCCCGCGCCTGCGCGAGCGCCGCATCCGCGCGGCGCGGCCGACCGCATCCGTGGAAACCCCGAGCGCGCCCGCGCGCCGATGGGCGATCATGGACGCACGACCACCCCGCCGTCCGGAGGGCGGCTGCGGTCGGACGACCGGAGAGGGGTGATGCGGTCGTGCTGCGCAAGCTCGGCAGGCACCGCCGCTCGGCGGCCGCCGCGGCGCTCATCAGCGCCGTCAGCATCGTGCTCGGCGTGCTCGCGGTCGCCTACGACGGCTTCACCGCCACCGACGTCGACCTCCACGACGGCGGCGTCTGGGTCACCCGCACCCAGACGCAGCAGCTCGGCCACCTCAACGTGCAGGCCGAGGCGCTCGACGCCGGCCTCGTGGCCCCGACCGACGACTTCGACGTGCTCCAGGACGGCGACGACGTGCTGCTGCTCGCGCGCGACTCCGGCGCGGCGATCCTCGTCGACCCCGTGCACGTCGAGCTCGGCGCGAGCGTGCAGCTGCCCGCCGGCGGCGGCATCGCGCTCGGCGGCGGCGTCCTCGCGATCACCGACCCCGCGAGCGGCCGGCTGTGGGCGATGCCGTTCGACGACATCGCCGGCTTCGACCCCGCGACCGCGGAGCCGACCCTCGAGCTCGAGCCCGGGCTCGTCGCCGCGGTCTCGCTCGGCGGCGAGGTGCATGCCATCTCGCCCGAGTCGGCCACCCAGGTGCGCGTCGTGCTCGACGACGAGGGCACGCGGGTGGAGCGGCAGGAGCGTCGGGAGCTCTCGGCGATGGCGGCGCCGAGCCTCACCGTCGTCGGCGACGAGCCCGTCGTGCTCGACGCCGGGCGCGGCTCGCTGCTGCTGCCCGGCGGCGCGGTCGAGGCGCCCGAGGGCTCGGTGCTCCAGCAGGTGGGCGACGCCTCCGACGCGGTCGTCCTCGCCACCGCGACCGCGCTCGTGCACCAGCCCCTCGACGGCGGCGCCCCGGCGCAGGAGGAGCGCGGCGGTGCCGCGGAGGCCGTGGCGCCCGTGCAGCTGGGCGGCTGCGCCTACGGCGTCTGGCCCGGCTCCGGCGTGCTGGTGCGCGACTGCGAGGACGACGCGCGCGACGCGGAGCACCTCGTCGACGGCCTCGACGGCTCGGAGGCGGTCTTCCGCGTCAACCGCGGCACGGTCGTGCTCAACCAGGTCGCCGAGGGCTCCTCGTGGCTGCTCTCCGACCGCCTCGTGCTCGTCGACAACTGGACGGACCTCGTGCCGCCCACCTCGGACGAGCGGAGCGACGAGGAGGACGAGTCGACCGAGGACCGCTTCGAGGACCAGCTGCCGCCGCCCTCCGAGGAGAACCAGCCGCCCGTCGCGAACCCCGACTCCTTCGGCGCGCGCGACGGCCGCGCGACCCTCCTGCCGGTGCTGTGGAACGACTCGGACCCCGACGGCGACGTGCTCACCGCGAGCGTCGCGGGATCGCTGCCCGACGGCGTGGTCGTCGCCCCGGTCGAGCAGGACTCGCAGCTGCAGGTGCAGCTGCCGGAGGGGTTCACGGGCGACTTCGCCTTCGAGTACCGGATCGCCGACGGCCGCGGCGAGACCGCGACCTCGACCGTCGACGTCGACGTCCGCGGCGACGACGAGAACGAGGCGCCGCGGTCCCTGCGCGACGCGACGCTCGTCGTCGAGCAGGGCGCGACGGTCGAGTACCAGGTGCTGCAGGACTGGCTCGACCCCGACGGCGACGACCTCTACCTCATGGGCGCCACGAGCCCCTCCGGCGACACCGTCCAGACCGACCCCTCCGGGCGCCTCGTCTACACCGCGACCGGCGAGGCCGGCCTCCAGGACGTCGAGCTGCGGATCTCCGACGGCCGCGAGGAGGCCGCGGGCCGCCTGTCGGTCGACGTGCGCGAGCGCGGCGACGCGGCCCCGCAGGCGAACGCCGACTTCGTCTCGACGATCGTCGGCCGCGAGGCGAGCATCCGGCCGCTCCTCAACGACTCCTCCCCCTCGGGCGACCCGCTGCGGCTCGCGCTCGTGCAGGAGGAGCCGGGCATCGAGATGCGCTGGGACGGCGCGACGGGGATCGTCGAGGTGCTCGACGCGCCCCTCGGCACCCACTACCTGACGTACGTGGTGGCGGGCAGCGGCACGACCTCCGCCACCGGGCGCATCCGCGTCGACGTGCGCGACGCCGACGACGAGGCCCGGCCCGTGGCCGTGCGCGACACCGCGCTCCTGCCGCAGGGCGGCCAAGCGCTCGTCGACCTGCTCCAGAACGACGTCGACCCCGCGGGCGGCGTGCTCGTCGTGCAGTCGATCGCGGTGCAGGGCGCCTCGCCCATCACCGTCGAGCTCGTCGACCGGCGCCTCCTCCGGATCCGCGACTCGCGCGGTCTCGAGGCGCCGCTGCAGCTCACCTACGCGGTCTCCAACGGCCGCTTCACCGAGACCGGCACCGTCGAGGTGATCCCCGTCGCCCCGCCCGCCCAGCCGCGCGCGCCCGTCGCCGTGGACGACACCGCGACGGTCCGCGCGGGCGACTTCCAGTCGATCGACGTGCTGGCGAACGACTTCTCGCCCGACGGCGCGCCCTTCACCCTCGTGCGCGAGGTCGTCAGCTCGAGCTTCGCCTCCGTGGAGGAGGGCGTCGCGTTCGTCTCCGAGGGCATGCTGCGGGTGCACGCGCTCGAGGGCGCGCCCTCGCGCGCCACCGTCGCCTACGAGGTCGAGGACGAGCAGGGCAACCGCGACACCGCGACCGTCACGATCCGCATCGTGCCGCGCGACCCCGAGCAGAACGCGGCGCCGAGCCCGCGGCCGGTGACGGCACGGGTGCTCGCCGGCGCCACCGTGCGCATCCCCATCCCGCTCGACGGCATCGACGGCGACGGCGACGGCGTGGAGCTGGTCGGCTACGACACCGCGCCCGACCAGGGCCGGATCGAGGAGACGGGGCCGGACCACTTCGACTTCGAGGCCTACCCGGATGCCGGGGGCACCGTCGAGTTCACCTACCGCGTCCGCGACCGGTGGGGCGCGAGCGCCACCGCGACCGCGACGATCGGCATCGCGCAGGCCGCGGACGTCAACCAGGCGCCCTTCGCCGAGACCGACACGGTCACCGCGCGCCCCGGGCGCGCCATCGCGATCCCCGTGCTCGAGAACGACTCCGACCCCGACCAGGATCCGCTGCGCCTCGAGCCCGACGGGCTCGACCTGCCGCCGGAGCTCGCGGGGGCGACGGTCGACGTGGAGCGCGGCACCGTCGACCTCGTCACGCCGGATGCCGAGGGCGTGCACCAGCTCACCTACGTCGTCGCCGACGCTCGCGGCCTGACGACCACCGGCATCGTCATGCTCACGGTCTCGGAGACCGCCGCGCTCGAGCCGCCCATCGCGCGCGACGACCCCGTGAGCGCCGCGGAGCTCGTGCTCGGCCAGGCGACCGACGTGCCCGTGCTCGAGAACGACCTCGACCCCGACGGCGACCCCGACGACCTCGAGCTCTCGATCGTGACGGGCCCCGGCACCGTCGCGGGCAGCGCCGTGCAGGTGATCCCCACCGAGTCGTTCCAGGTCGTCGCCTACCGCGTGACCGACATCGACGGCCAGACCGCGGAGGCGTTCGTCGGCGTGCCGCCGGTGCGCGACCGCCAGCCGGTCCTCTCGATCGGCGAGCCCCTCCAGATCCCCTCGGGCGAGGAGCGGCTGCTGCCGCTGCGCGACGTCGTGGCCGTCTCGAGCGGCAACGCGCCGCGCATCACGGCCGGCGAGACCGTGACCGCCGTCAACGACGACGGCTCCGGCCTCGTCGTCGACACCCAGACGCTGCGCTTCCGCTCCGCGCCCGGCTACGTCGGCCCGGCCTCGGTCACCTTCGAGGTGACCGACGGCACGGGCCCGGAGGACCCGGACGGCGCGACGGCGGTGCTGACGCTGCCGATCGAGGTCGTGGCCTCGAGCGTCATCCCGCCCAGCTTCGCGGGCGCGAGCCTGCAGGCCGTCGCCGGCGAGCAGGAGACGCGCTTCGACCTGCGCTCGGCGACCAGCGACCCCGACCCGGGCGACCTCGAGGCCATGCGCTACTCCGGCCTGGAGGGCGGGGTGCGAGGCGTCGAGGCGCGGCTGGAGGGCTCCTCGATCGTGCTGGCCGCCGAGCGCACGGCGACGCCCGGCACGAGCGGCGCCTACACCGTCCGGCTCGAGGACCCGCACGGCAACGAGGTGACCGGCACCGTCCTCGTCGAGGTGGTCGCCACGAACCGGCCGCTCGCGATCGCGAACGCCGATCGCGCCGAGGGCGAGCAGGGCGTGCCGATCGAGGTCGACGTGCTCGCCAACGACGTCAACCCCTTCGCGCGCGACGGCGTGCCGCTCGAGCTCGTCTCCGCGGAGGTCGTGGGCGGTGACGGCTCGGCGGCCGTCGCCGGCCGGCGGATCGCCGTCACGTCGGGCGCCGACTTCTCGGGCACGCTCACCGTGCGATACGTCGTGCAGGACGGCACGGGCCTCACCGAGCGGCAGGTCTCGGGCACGGCGACCGTGACGGTCAAGGGCCGCCCCGATGCGCCGCCGCGGCCGAACGTCGACGCGGTCGGCGACGCGCAGGTCACCCTCACCTGGGCGGCGCCCGCGCCCAACGGAGCGCCCATCACCGGCTACCTCGTGCGCTCGGCCGACGGCGCGATCTCGCAGCCCTGCGCCGCCACGACGTGCGTCGTCCAGGGCCTCACGAACGACGTGACCTACCGCTTCCAGGTGGTGGCGCAGAACGAGGTCGGCGACTCCGAGCCCTCCCCCGCATCCGCCGACGCGCGCCCCGACCGCCGGCCCGAGCAGCCCTCGGCGCCCAGCGCGACGCGCGGCGACGGCAGCCTCGCGATCGCGTGGGCGCCCGCGGTCTCGAACGGGTCCCCCGTCAGCGGCTACACCCTGCAGATCCAGCCGCCCGCGCCCGACGGCACCGTCGCGGTCGAGCTGGCCGCCGTCACCGCCCACACGTGGCAGGGGCTCGCGAACGGCACGGCCTACACCTTCCGCCTCCAGGCGCACAACGCGGCGCCCGAGCCGAGCGAGCTCTCCGCCCCGTCCGCGCCGACGATCCCCGCGGGCCTCCCCTCCGCGCCGAGCGGCGCGAGCGCGGCGGTCGACCGCTCGACGCCCGGGGAGGTGCAGATGACGGTCACCTGGGAGGCCGCGAGCGGCAACGGCATCGCGGTCGACAGCTACCTGGTGCGCTCCTCGACCGGGCTCTCCCAGACGGTGACCGGCACGTCCGCGCGCTTCGCGCAGGTGCCGCTCGACGGCTCGCAGGTGACTTTCACGGTCGCTGCGACGAACGCGGTGGGTACCGGCGCCGCCTCGGCCCCGACGGAGGCACGCACCGCCGCGACGGCACCCGGGGCACCGAGCGCCGTGCGCGTGACGGACGGCGACGGGCAGGTGCGGGTCGACTGGACGCCCGGGAGCCGCAACGGCCTCCGCGCCGACGAGGTGCGCTTCGAGGTGCGGGCGAACGGCGGCGGCGTCCAGTCGTTCGGCCCCGGCGGCACCTACACGGGGCTGTCGAACACGGGAGGGCCGTACACGATCGAGGTGCGCGCGACCGCGACGATCGACGGCCAGGCCCTCGCCAGCGGCTGGACCGTCTCCTCGAACCAGGCCCGCCCGTTCGGGCCACCGCCGGCGCCCGTGATCTCCATCACGCCCGGCGTCCACCAGGTGACCTACCAATGGGCACCGAACGGCAGCAACGGCCGTGCGCTCGACAGGATCGAGTGGACCCAGTACGAGAACGGGCAGAACATGCAGCGGGTCTCGCCCGCCGCAGGCTCGCAGACGCAGCAGCTCTCGCCCGGGCACCAGGCCTACATGACCGCCATCGTCGTCGACGTCGACGGCAACGTGAGCGACCGCATCACCATCGGGCCCGTCGCAGCGGGCTACGCGCCGCCCCCGCAGCCGAGGGCGGCAGTCACGGGCTACTCGGGCGGCGTGACCTTCTCGTTCGGGCCCAACGGCACGACCGATCGACCGCTCGACCGCCTCGAGTGGATCCTCGATGACGGCGCCTCGGGCTGGACGGTCGTGCGCCCGGCCGCCGACGGCTCGTTCTCCGGCGGGCGCGAGCCCGGGAACCAGGCCTGCATCCGCGTGCGCGCGATCGACAGCGGCGGGCTCGAGAGCGAGCACATCGTCGCGTGCGGCTACGCGCTGCCGTAGCGCCTGGAGCCGCTCAGCCGTAGTCGGGCGCGTCGCCCGTGCCGAAGAACGCCTCGAGCGTGGTCTCCCCGGCCTCGCGCATCGCCGTCGTGACGTCGACGCCGACGTAGCGCAGGTGCCACGGCTCATAGGCGTAGCCGGTCACCGCGTCCTCGCCCTCGGGGTAGCGCACCACGAAGCCGTGCTCCCAGGCGTGCTCGGCGATCCAGGCGCCGGCCTGCGTGCGACCGAAGCACACGTCGAGGCGGCACGCGAGGCCCGTGCCGACGACGTCGATCGCCAGGCCCGTCTGATGCTCGGAGTGACCGGGCCGCGCGCTCGTCGTATCGGCCCGCGCCTGCCCCTCGCGCGCGACGTAGCCGTCGTAGAGCGCCGTCTGCCGCTGGAACGAGCGGTAGGAGGAGAACACGTGCACGCCCTCGCCGATGTCGGAGCGCATCGCCGCATCCAGGGCGACCAGCGGCGCATCCGCCTCCGGCCGGATCGCCTCCTCGCCGGCATCGTGCGAGACCGAGGGCTCGACGAGCTCGGGGGCATAGTCCTGGGGCCGCAGCGGCCGGCGCTTGTTCACGAGCACGGTGAGGCTCGACCCGGCGTCGATGTCCCACCGCTCCGAGGGCGCTGGCGCCGCCGGAGACGTCGGCTCCGCCGACGGCGTCGGTGCCGTCGCGTCCTCCGATGGCTCCGGCGCCCCGCTCGGCGCAGCCGACGTCGGCGGGAGCGGCTGCGGGGATCCGGTCGGCCCGGGCGCGGGGGCAGCGCACCCCGTCATCAGCAGCCCGACCGCGATCGCGGCCGTCAGCATCCTGTGGAGCATCCGCACGCATCCATGCTCGCACGCGTCCCCACGGCCCCCGCGCGACCCATCGCGCTTCCGGTCGCGCGCCCGCAGGAGTAGCATTGGTCGGTCGACCATTCGCCCGGCTAACGACCTCCTCAGAGGAGTCGACGGCAGCCCGGCGCAGCACGCCGCCCCCGGCACCTGAGGAGCCCCATGCCAGAGACCCCGCAGCGATCCACGGACGCCGCGGCCGCCGCCCCCGCGGCGCCGATGACCCGACGCGAGATCCTGCTGGTGCTCGCCGGCCTGATGATGGCGATGTTCCTCTCGTCGCTCTCGCAGACGGTCGTCGGCACGTCGATGCGCACGATCGCCGACGACCTCCGCGGGCTCGACCTGCAGGTGTGGGTCGTCACCGCCTTCCTCATCGTCTCGACGATCGTCACGCCCATCTACGGCAAGCTCTCGGACATCTTCGGCCGGCGGCCGCTGTTCCTCATCGCGATCGTGCTCTTCCTCGCGGGCTCGATCGCGAGCTCGTTCGCGCAGGACATGGTGCAGCTCGCGGCGTTCCGCGCGCTGCAGGGCCTGGGTGCGGGCGGCCTGTTCTCGCTGCCGCTCACGATCATGGGCGACGTGCTCAGCCCCCGCGAGCGCGCGAAGTACCAGGGGTTCTTCCTGGCGATCTTCGGCGTCTCGTCGATCCTCGGCCCGCTCATCGGCGGGCTCTTCGCGGGCACGCCCGAGATCCTGGGCCTCCACGGCTGGCGCTGGGTCTTCCTGTTCAACCTCCCCATCGGCGCCGCCGCGCTCTTCATGGTCTGGCGCTTCCTGCACCTCCCGTCGCACCACGAGCGCGTGCGCATCGACTGGTGGGGCGCGGCGCTGCTGGCCGTCGCGGTCGTGCCGCTGCTGCTCGTCGCCGAGCAGGGACGCGTGTGGGGCTGGGGCTCCGTCGCCGCGATCGCCTGCTACGTCGTCGGCGCGCTCGGCGTCGTCGCCTTCGTGTGGGTGGAGTCGCGCATGGGCGACGCCGCGCTCATCCCGCTCGCGCTCTTCCGCGGCCGCACCTTCGCGATGGCGACCGTGCTCGGCGTGCTCACGGGCTTCGGCATGTTCGCGGGCATGATGCTGCTGCCGTTCATCCTGCAGATCGTGCACGGCATGACGCCCACCGAGGCCGGCCTCGCGACCCTGCCGATGATCCTCGGCCTCATGATCTCCTCGATCGGCTCCGGCCAGATCATCGCCCGCACCGGCCGCTACCGCCTCTTCCCCGTCGTCGGCCTCGGCATCATGGCGGCCGCCTACGGGGTGCTCGTGACCCTGCAGTGGGACAGCCCCCTGTGGATGCTGCTCGTCGGCCAGCTGATCCTCGGCCTCGGCCTCGGCATGCTCATGCAGACGCTCACGATCGCCTCGCAGAACGCCGTCGACCCGAAGGACATGGGCGTCGCCACGAGCTCGGCGACCTTCTTCCGCCAGCTCGGCGGCACCGCGGGCGTCGCGGTGGTGTTCTCGCTGCTGTTCTCGCGCCTGCCCGAGACGCTGCGCGCCGCCTTCGGCCGCGACGACCTGCGCGCCGACCTCGGGGCCGCGCTGCAGGACCCCGCGGTCGCCGCCGATCCCGGCAACGCCCGCATCCTCGACATCCTGGCCCACCCCGAGCAGATCGGCGAGGCGCTCAACGACGACTCGTCGTTCCTCACGACGGCCGACCCGCGGCTCGCGGCCCCGTTCCTCGACGGCTTCTCGACGGCCACGACGACGCCCTTCTGGGTGGCGCTCGCGGTCGTCTCGGTCGCCGTCGTGATCGCGCTGTTCTTCAAGGCTCCTCCGCTGCGGCAGAAGTCGGCGATGGAGGAGGCGCTCGAGCGCCGCGCCGCGCAGGCGCAGCTCGAGCAGGACGCGTCGATCCCGGGCTCCGTCGCGCCGCCCGTGACGGCCTCGGTGCCCGTGGTGCGCGCCGCGCGCGGCCCATCGGAGGCTCCGACCGATTCGTGAGCCGACGTCCAGGCTGAGCGCCTAGGTTGTCCCCCAGGCGCTGCGGCACTCGCCCGGCCGCCACGGACGATCGAAGGAGGGCCCATGGGACTCGACGACAAGATCAAGAACGCAGCCCAGGAGCACGTCGGCAAGGCCAAGGAGGCCATCGGCGACGCGACCGGCAACGAGCGACTGCAGGCCGAGGGCCAGCAGGACCAGGCTGCCGCGAACGCGAAGCAGGCCGGCGAGCACGTCAAGGACGCAGCGAAGGATGCAGGCGACGCGTTCCGCTGAGCGCTCGCTGCGGTGAGACACGGAAGGCCGGGCGGAGCACCGCCCGGCCTTCTGCGTGCGCCCGCAGGCGCAGCCTCAGTAGTTGAGGTTCGCGAGCGTCGCGGCGTCGACCTCGATGCCGAAGTCGGCCGCCTGCGCCTGGATCTTCTGCGCGCGGGCGAGGCGCGGCAGGTCGGAGCCGTCGGTGATCTTGCCGCCGGACTCCTCGAAGGCACGCACGAAGCCGTGCGCCCACGCGACGTCCTCGGGGCTCGGCGCGAGGCCGGCGTTGATGGCGGCGGCCTGCGTGTGGGTGAGGCAGAGCTTGCCCGACATGCCCATCTCCTTCGTGAGGCGGGTGCCCTCGGCGAGGGCGTCGGCGGAGAGCGTGGGGCCGTCGATCGGTGCGGGCAGGCGCGCGGCGCGCGAGGCGATGACGAGCTGCGAGCGGGCGTACGCGAGCGCCATCGGGTCCTCGCCCGTCGCGGTGTCGCGCTTGAAGTCGCCCGTGCCGAAGGCGATGCGGAAGGTCGAGGGCGCGTTCGCGATCTCGGCGACGCGCTGCAGGCCGCGGGCCGTCTCGACGAGCGCCAGGATCGGCATGCCCTCCGGCAGGCGGTCGGCGGTGTCGTTCACGTGGCTCGACGACTCCGTCTTCGCCAGCATCACGCCGACGAGGCCGGGCACGTCCTTGAGCGCGGCGCAGTCGCCGCTCCAGAACTCGGAGGCCGCGTCGTTGATGCGCACCCACGCGCGGTGCCCGCTCGAGAGCCAGCGCACGGTCTCCTCGCGCGCCTGCGCCTTGTCCTTCGCGGCGACGGCGTCCTCGATGTCGATGATGATCGCGTCGGCCTCGCTCTCCTGCGCGATCTGGAAGAGCTCGGGCTTCGAGGCCGGCACGAGGAGCCAGGAGCGGGCGATCTGCGGGGACACGGCGGTGTGAGGCACGCCCTCCAGCCTACCGAGGGCGCCCGCGGCCGACGGGGTTGCGTGCGTTGCGGTCGCGCCGGCGCCCGCTCGCCCGACCGGCCGCGGAGCCGTCAGGAGTAGCGTCGCGCTCGGCGGCCGGACCCGGGCGCCCACCGCGAGCGACGAGACGAGACGACGATGACCCGGCTGACGCCCTACCTCTCCTTCCCCGGCACCGCGCGCGAGGCGCTCACCGCCTACCGCGACGTCTTCGGCGGCGAGCTCGTGCTGCACACGAAGGGCGAGTTCGGCGCCGAGGGCGACCCGCAGGCGATCGCCCACGGCATGCTGCAGGGGCCCGTCGAGCTCTTCGGCTCGGACGCCGGCCCGGGCGACGCCCCGCTCCGCCTCGAGGGCGTGCTGCTCTCGCTGCTCGGCACCGCCGACGCCGCGACGCTGCACCGCTGGTTCGACGCCCTGGCCGAGGGCGGCACCGATGTCGATCCGCTGCAGCGGCGCCCCTGGGGCGACTCGGACGGGCAGGTGACCGACCGGTTCGGCGTCCGCTGGCTGATCGGCTACCAGGGCGACCCGCCCGCCGGCGAGGTGGGCTAGCGCTCGTCGTCGCGGCCGCGCAGCCGGTCGAGCTCGCGCCGCTCCCGCTTCGTGGGGCGCCCGGCGCCGCGGTCGCGGCGCGGCACCATCTGGGCAGCGACCGGATCCGGGCGCGCGGGGGTGCGGTCCTCGAACGCGGCCGCCGCGAGCGGCGCCCCCACGCGCTTCGTCAGCAGCTGCTGCACGACGAGGATGCGGTCGAAGCCCGCGATCCGCACCCGCACCTCGTCGCCGATCCGCACCGGCTGCGCCGCCTTCGCGCTCTGGCCGTTGACCTTCACGTGGCCGCCGCGGCAGGCCGCGGTCGCGGCCGAGCGGGTCTTGGTCACCCGCACCGCCCAGATCCAAGCATCGAGCCGCACGCTCCCGCTCATGGTCAGCGCGCCAGCACCTCGAGCACGGCCTCGCCGTAGCGCTCGAGCTTCGACTCGCCCACGCCCGAGATGGTCGAGAGCTCGACGAGGGTCTCGGGCCGCCGCTCGGCGATCGCCGCGAGCGTCCGATCGTTGAAGACGACGTAGGCGGGCACCGCCTGCTCCTTGGCCGTCTCGGCGCGCCAGGAGCGGAGCGTCTGGAACGTGGCCTGCTGGGCGTCGTCGAGCTCGAGGGTGGAGGCCGAGCGCTTCGGCGCCCGCGCGGGCTGCGCCGCCTCGTGGCGCAGCCGCACCGGCCGCTCGCCCGCGAGCACCGCCGACGACTCCTCGGTGATCGCGAGCACGCCGTACTCGCCCTGCACGCGCAGCAGCCCCTGCGCGAGCAGCTGCCGCACGACGCCGCGCCACTGCGGGCCCGAGAGGTCGGCGCCGATGCCGTATGTGGCGAGCTGGTCGTGGCCGAAGCGGCGCATGCGCTCGGTGTCGGCGCCCACCAGGATGTCGACGAGGTGGCCGGCGCCGAACGACTGCCGCCGCTCGCGCTGCAGGCGCACGATCGTCGAGAGCAGCTTCTGCGCGGGCACGGTGCCGTCGTAGGCGTCGGGGGGCGAGAGGCAGGTGTCGCAGTTGCCGCAGGGCTCGGACTCCTGCCCGAAGTACGCGAGCAGCTGCTGGCGGCGGCACTCGACCGTCTCGCAGAGCGCGAGCATGGCGTCGAGGTGGAGCGACTGCGCGCGCTTGCGCTGCTGGTCGCCATCACCGTCGGCGATGAGGCGGCGCTGCTGCACGACGTCCTGCAGGCCGTAGGCGAGCCACGCGGTCGACGGCTCGCCGTCGCGGCCGGCGCGGCCCGTCTCCTGGTAGTAGCCCTCGACCGACTTCGGCAGGTCGAGGTGCGCGACGAAGCGCACGTCGGGCTTGTCGATGCCCATGCCGAAGGCGACCGTCGCGACGACGACCACGCCGTCCTCGCGCAGGAAGCGGCGCTGGTTGGCGCCGCGCACGGCGGCGTCGAGGCCCGCGTGGTACGGCAGCGCGTCGATGCCCTGCTGCCGCAGCCACGTGGCCGTCTGCTCGACCGAGCGGCGCGAGAGGCAGTAGACGATGCCGGCCGCGCCCTCGTGCTCGTCGCGGATGATGCGCAGCAGCTGCGCCTTGGCGTCCTGCTTGGGCGCGATCCGGTACTGGATGTTGGGGCGGTCGAAGCTCGAGACGAACACGCGCGCGCCGCCCAGGCCCAGGCGCTCGACGATCTCGGCGCGCGTCTCGACCGTGGCGGTGGCGGTGAGGGCGATGCGCGGCACCTCGGGCCAGCGCTCGCCGAGGATCGAGAGCCCCAGGTAGTCGGGGCGGAAGTCGTGGCCCCATTGGCTCACGCAGTGCGCCTCGTCGATCGCGAAGAGCGCGATGGGCGCGGCGTCGAGCAGCGCCTGCGCGACGGGCAGGCGCTCGGGCGCGAGGTAGAGCATGTCGAGCTCGCCCGCGAGGAGCCGCCGCTCCACGTCGCGGCGCTCGTCGACCGACTGCGTGGAGTTCAGGTAGGCGGCGCGCACGCCGAGCTGCTCGAGCGCGTCGACCTGGTCGTGCATGAGCGCGATGAGCGGGCTGATGACGACGCCCGTGCCCTCGCGGACGAGCGAGGGGATCTGGTAGCAGAGGCTCTTGCCGCCGCCGGTGGGCATGAGGACGACGGCGTCACGGCCCGCGACGAGCTCGTCGATGATCTCGCCCTGCGGGCCGCGGAAGGCGTCGTAGCCCCACACGCGCGTGAGCGCCTCGAGCGGCGTCGCGGCCTTCGCGGAGGCGGCGACGCCCGGGGCCCGCGGCGCGGACGCGAACGACCGGGGCACGCCTGCACGACTCCCTCCGGCCCCGTCGCCGGCGGGTGCATCGGCATCGGAGGGCGGCACCCAGCCGTCGTCCGGCGCGTCGAAGGCGCCCCAGTCGCCGTACGCGTCGGGTGCGTCGTCGTCGCTGGGCGGCGCCCACTCGTCGTGCCTCGCGTCGGTCACGGCTCCCCCTCCGCTCGTGTGCGCCTCCCACCCTAGGCGCGGCCGCCGACGCGGCGCGCCGCGGCGCCGGGCGGGTGTGGGCGGCCGCGGCCCTCAGGCGGCGCGGTCGCGCTCGGCCGCGCGGGCGAGCAGCGGCACGAGCCGCTCTGCGTCGTCGGGCGCGGCCAGCTGGCGCTGCGTGAGCCACACCGCCACCTGCCGCGAGCGCGGGTAGGCGTACAGCGCGGTGCCGGTGCCGCCCATCCAGCCGTAGCGGCCGAGCGCGTGCCACGGCTCGCGCTCGACGACGTCGACGGAGCCGCCGAGCGACCACGACTGGCCGTCGAGGAACGGGTCGGCCGGATCGCTCGGCGCGCCCGGCCGCAGCAGCAGGGCGAGCGACTCGGCCGAGAGCACCTGCTCGCCGGAGCCGGACCGCCCGCCGTCGACGAGCATCCGGCCGAGCGCGAGCAGATCGTCGAGCGTCGAGACGAGGCCCGAGGCGCCCGACTCGAAGGCCACCTCCCCCGCCCAGCCGCCGTCGGGCGGATCGACGACGACGGGGGCGTCGCCCTCGAAGCGGTACGAGGTGGCCGTGCGCGCCACCTGCTCCGGTCGCAGCCGGAATCCGGTCTCCCGCATCCCGAGCGGGCCGAGCACCGTCTCGTCGAGCACCGCGCCCAGGCAGCCGCCGAGTCGCGCGAGCAGCGCGCCGGCGAGGTCGAGGCCGGTGTTGTAGGTCCAGCCCGCGCCCGGCTGGTGCGCGAGCGGCACCTGCGCGATCGCCGCGAGCCACTCGTCGAGCGGCCGCGCGCACGCGGGATCCGGCGGCCCCTGGCCGAGCCCGGCGAGCGCGTGCGCGAGCGGGGCGTCGAAGTCGGTGGTGAAGCCGAGGCCGCCGCGGAGCGCGAGCAGGTGCCCGACCTCGATCGGGTGCTCCGCCGGCACGGTGTCGTCGAGCGGTCCGGAGGGGTCGCGCAGCACCCGCGGCGCGGCGAGCTCCGGCAGCCAGCGCTCGACGGGGTCGTCGAGCCGCAGCGCGCCGCGGTCGACGAGCGCGAGCGTCGCGACGGCGACGATCGGCTTCGTCACCGAGGCGATCCGCATCACGGTGCCGCGCTCCATCGGCGGCCCGCCGATCGTGCGCGCCCCCGCGACCCCGACGTCCTCGTCGACCGGTCGAGCGATCGCCGCGACGACGCCAGGGACCCCGTGCGCGCGCACCGCCTCGTCGGCGATCCCCTGCACGGCTCCCATGCTCGGCCGCCCCTCGGCTGCCCGGCTCAGCGCCTGCGCGCGAGCCACTCCTCGAAGGTGACGCGGCCCTTGCGCTCCTCGGTGAGGTTGGCCCCCGAGCGCACGTACTCGAGCAGCGAGGGCGGGAACGGGCCGTTGACGATGAGCCCGCGCGCGCCCGTCGCGGCCTGCCACGCCTTCGCGAGATCGCGCGAGACGCGCACCTGCGGTCCCGCGATCGGCACGATCTCCTTGCCGGAGGGCTCCGTCGCCTCGTCGGCGACGAGCGAGGCGACCTCGCCCACGTCGACCGTCTGCAGGCGGCCGCCGAGCATCACGGGGATCGCGCCGAGCGCGGCGCCCGCCTCGAACATGTCGACGGGCCACTCGTGGAACTGCGAGGCGCGCACGGCGACCGCCTCGAGCGCGGAGGCGCGGTAGACGTCCTCCTGCTCGAGCTTCTTGCGGTGGTAGGACAGCCTTCGAGCGGTCGACGCCGAGGATCGAGAGCACGACGGCCCGCTCGACGCCCGCGGCCTCCGCGGCCGCGACGACGTTGCGGGCGCCGACGGTGAAGGGGCGGAGGTCGAGCGGGTTCCGCGAGTTCGAGGCGTCGACGATCGCCTCCGCGCCCGCGAAGGCCGTGTCGAGGCCCTCGCCCGAGACGATGTCGGCCGCGACGCCCGGGGCGCCCGCGATGGCCTTGCCGGACCTCGAGAGCGGCACGGCCTCCGCGCCGCTCCTGCCGAGCGCCCGCACGATGGCCGAGCCCGCGTTCCCTGATCCGCCGATCACGACGATGCGCATGGCCCCACGCTACGCCCGCAGCCTGTGCCTCCCCGCAGACGACGATCCGGCCCCGCGGTCGCCGGGGGCGACGACGGGGCCGGATCGGTGCGGCGTCAGTCCTCCGCGGGAGCCTCGGACGCGGCGGCGGGCTCGGCCGCGGGGGCCTCCACCGCCTCCGCCTCGGCCGCCTCGATGACCGTGAGCGTGTCGAGCAGGTCGTCGCCGGGGACGACGGGCAGCATCGGCGCCTCGATCTCGGCGCGCTCCAGCAGCTGCTGCATGCGCTTGCGGCGGGCCGGGGCGATGACGGTCACGACGCGGCCGTCGCGGCCCGCGCGGCCCGTGCGGCCGGAGCGGTGCAGGTAGGTCTTGTACTCGTCCGGCGGATCGGCCTGCACGACGAGCGCGACGTCGTCGATGTGGATGCCGCGGGCCGCGACATCGGTGGCGACGAGCACGTCGACCTTGCCGCGGCGCAGCTTCTCGAGCGAGCGGTTGCGGCGCGCCTGCGTGAGGTCGCCGTGGAGGCTCACGGCCGTGACGCCCGCGTCGGTGAACTGCTCCTGCAGCCGCTCCGCGTAGGCGCGGGTGCGGGTGAAGACCACGATGCGGCCGGGGTTGCGCACGATCTGCTCGAGCACCGCGTCCTTGTCGTAGCGATCGGTCACGAGCACCTGGTGGTCGATCGTCGAGGTCGCCTGGTCCTCGCCCGCCACCTCGTGCACGGCCGGCTCGGGCAGGAACTCGCGCACGATCGTGGCGACCTCCGCGTCGAGCGTGGCCGAGAACAGCAGCTTCTGGCTGCCGGGGCGCGTGCGGCGCAGGATGCGCTGCACGGGCTCGAGGAAGCCGAGCTCGCACATGTGGTCGGCCTCGTCGACCACGGCGATCTCGATCGCGCCGAGGTTGAGGACGCCCTGCTCGACGAGATCCTCGATGCGACCGGGCGTGCCGATGAGGATGTCCACGCCCCGACGCAGCGACTCCACCTGCATGCCCTGGCGGACGCCGCCGACGATCACGGTCGTGAAGATGCCGACGGCGCGGCCCACGCCCATGACGGTGTGGTTGATCTGCTGGGCGAGCTCGCGCGTCGGCGCGAGGATGAGCGCCCGCGGCGGGCGCCCGATCTCGCGGCGCTCGGGGCGGTTGCGCAGCAGCAGCTCGACGATCGGCGAGCCGAACGCGATGGTCTTGCCGGAGCCCGTGCGGCCGCGGCCGAGCACGTCCTTGCCTGCCAGCACGTCGGGGATCGTGGCCGCCTGGATCGGGAAGGGCGTCTCGGCGCCCATCGACTTCAGCGCGCCCGCGATGCCGGCGCCGAGGCCGAGGTCGGCGAACGTGACGCCCTCGACGTCCGCCGCCGCGGTCGCCTGCGCCTCGAGGCGCTCGAGGACGACGTCCTCCTTGGCCTCGAAGGGCTTGGCGTCGTTCGAGGGGTAGTAGGTGGAGTCCCGGCGCGGCTGCGCGTCGCGGTCGCGGTGCGGGCGCTCGTCGCGGCGGTCCTCGCGCGGCGCGCGGTCCTCGAAGCGACGCGGACGGTCGTCCTGGCGACGGTCGTCGCGACGGTCGCTGACGTCGCGGCGCGGCCCGCGGTCCTCGCGGTCCTCGAAGCGACGCGGACGGTCGCCGAAGTCGCGGCGCGGGCCACGCTCCTCGCGGCGGGCGCCGCCGAAGTCGCGGCGCGGGCCACGCTCATCGCGGTCCTCGAAGCGACGCGGACGGTCGCCGAAGTCGCGGCGCGGGCCACGCTCCTCGCGGCGGTCGCCGCCGAAGTCGCGGCGCGGGCCACGCTCCTCGCGGCGGTCGCCGCCGAAGTCGCGGCGCGGGCCGCGCTCATCGCGGCGGTCGCCGCCGAAGTCGCGGCGGGGGCCGCGGTCGCCGAAGTCGCGACGCGGGCCACGCTCCTCGCGGTCCTCGAAGCGACGCGGACGGTCGCCGAAGTCGCGGCGCGGGCCACGCTCGTCGCGACCCTCGAACCGGCGCGGACGGTCGTCCTGACGACGGTCGTCGCGGCGGTCGCCCCCGACGTCGCGGCGCGGGCCGCGGTCCTCGAAGCGACGCGGACGGTCGTCGCGGTCCTCGAAGCGACGGGGCCGGTCGCCGAAGCCGCGGTCGTCGCGGCGCGGGCCACGGCCGTGGTGCTCGTCGCGGCTGCGGTCGAAGCCGCGCGGGCGCTCGCCGCGGTGCAGGCGGTCGTCGCGCTGGTGGTCGCGGCCGCCGCGGGCGTCGCCGCGCGTGCGGAAGGCCGGGCCGCGCCCGCGCTCGCGGTCGCGCTCCTCCGGCGGGGTCCAGTTGGGACGGCGCGAGCCGCCCTGCTGGCCGCCGGGGCCGCCGCGCTGCGCGCGGCGGTCGCGGTCCTCGTCGCTCCAGCGGCGCTTGCCGGGCTGCTCGTCGCGGTAGCCGCGGTGGCCCTGGCTGCGGGAGCCGGGTCGGTCGTTCGGTCGTCGGGCGCCGCCGGGGCGGTCGTCGGGTCGTGCCATCGCTCGTATCTCTCTGCGCGCGAGGACGTGCTCGCGCATGGTGAAGCCGCTGATCATCGCGGGGGTGGTCGACCGCGAGGGTGCTCGCGGGATCTCCGGCCGCGGCGACACTCCATCGCGGCGCACACCTGCGCCATGTCCCGAGCCGACCATCCCAGGCTACGGCACCGAGGGCGCGAGCGCGAGGGCGGGCCGCATGCGCGGCTCGGCCCGGCGGGGCCGGATGCTCGCGCTCAGCCAGGCTGGTCGGTGCCGCGGAGCCCGCCCCGCATCACCGAGGAGGTCCAGCCGCGGCCGTCGAACCAGCGGAGGTCGGCGCGTCGGAACGGGTCCGGGTACCAGTCCTGCCGTGCCTGCTGGGCCGAGCCCGGGGCGAGGCCGACGCGCGCGGGCGCCCCGTGGTGCGGGTCCGCGCCGAGCCGCGGCGCAGCGGGGCGCTGCGCCGCGAGCCACGCCTCGTAGGCCCGCGCCTGCTGCTCGTGCGACGCGCGCTCGAGCCGGTCGAACTCCGCCGGCGTCGGGATGGGGGCCGCGGCGCCCGGGCCCACCGCCCGGCCGTAGAGGTCGCGCTCCTGGGCGGGCACGGGCCCCGAGGGCTGCGGCTGCGCGGCGGCGGAGGGCATCGCGCCGACCGGCGCCGGCGCGGGCTCGTCGCTCTGCAGCACCGGGTCGACGAGCGCGCCCGTGCGCTGCCCGAAGCTCGACCCGTGCGGTGGGACGGAGGCGGTCGACCCCGGCGTGGGCCCGACCGCGGGCGACGGCGCCGAGGGCAGGGGCGACGAGGTGCCGAGGATGCGCGGCGCCGCCTCGTCGGGCGCGGCGGCGCTGGGCGAGGGTGCGACGAGCCCGAGCCTGCGCGCCGCCCCTGCCGGCGCTCGGCGCGGCCGGGGCGCTCGCGATCGGCGTCGTCGCGGGCACGAGCACGCGCGCATCCCGCGCCGCGTAGTAGTACATGGAGGCGTCGGAGGGCCACTGGCCGTCGATCCGCAGCTGCGCGAGCCCGCCAGGTGCGTCCGGCGGCACGAACGTCAGGCGCGTGCCGGTGCCGGCCGGCACGCGCACGGTGATCGTCGAGCCCTCGACCTGGCCGTCGGCGCGGGTCACGAAGAGCGTCACCGGCAGGTCGCCCGCGGGCACGTGGAGCGTGACGTCGCCCCAGTCGAGGGGCGCGCGCCGACCGCCCACGTCGAGCGTCGGCGGCTGTCGGAACGCGTCGATCCTGCCGTCCTGGGCGGCGGATCGCACGATGAGGAAGCTGGGCACCCGGGCTCCCTCCTCACGCGCTCGTCGATCCCGCTGCTGGCGATCGACCATCGAAGCACGCGATGGCAGGAGCGGCCTGGGAGGGAGGTCAGCGCCGGCTGGTCGTCCTGCGCCCCGCGTCCTCGAGCTCGCTCCGCCGCTCGGCCCGCGTGCCGGAGCCGCGGCGCACGCGCCGCCGCTCGAGCGCGCCCTCGACCACGAGGTACAGCACCGGCAGCACCACGAGCGTGAGGACGGTGGACGAGACGAGGCCGCCGATCACGACGATCGCGAGCGGCTGCGAGATGAAGCCGCCCTGCCCCGTGAGCCCCGCGGCCATCGGGATGAGCGCGAAGATCGTCGCCGCGGCCGTCATGAGGATCGGCCGCAGCCGTCGCTCCGCGCCCTCCATGAGCGCCTCGCGCACCCCCAGGCCGCGATCCCGGTACTGGTTGACGAGGTCGATGAGCACGATCGCGTTCGTCACGACGATGCCGACGAGCATGAGCACGCCGACCATCGAGGCGACGCCCAGCGGCACGCCCGTGAGCAGCTGCATCGCGATCGCGCCCGTGGCCGCGAAGGGCACCGAGACGAGCAGCAGGAACGGCTGCAGGAGGCTCTTGAAGGTCGCGACCATGACCACGTAGACGAGCAGCACCGCCACGAGCGCGGCGATGCCGAGCTGCGTGAACGCGTCCGAGATCTGCGTCGCGACGCCGCCGATCTCGGCGGTCGCGCCGTCCTCGAGCGCGAGCTCGTCGACCGCGGCCTGCACGCGCGCCGAGACGCCGCCGACGTCGGCCGCGTCGGGGGTGACGGTGACCGTCGCGGTGCGGCTGCCGTCGCTCGTCTCGATCGAGACGGGGCCCTCCACCTCGGTGACCTCGGCGACGTCCGAGAGCGGCAGCGGCCCCTGCGGGGTCGGCAGCTCGAGCGCGCGCAGCTCGTCGAGCGTCGCGGCGGGCGCGATGGCGTCGAGGTAGATCGTGACGATGGCGCCGTCGAGCTGGATGTCGCCGACGGGCGTCGCCTGCATCGCCTGCGCGACGAGGCCCGACACCGCCGCCTCGCTGAGCCCGAGGCCCGCGGCGAGCTCGCGGTCGACGGCCACCTGCACGAGCGGCTGGGCGCCCTCGAGCGAGTCGTCGACCTGCGCGACGCCGTCGACGCCGTCCATCGCGCCCACGACCTCCTCGGTCGCCGCCTCGAGTGCCGCGGGCGTGGGCGCCTGCACCTGCACCTCGATGTCGCCGCCCGCGAGGCCCGCAGCCTGCCCCACGGTCACCTCGCCCGTCGCGTCCTGCGAGGCGTCGCGGATGCGCTCGCGGAGCTCGGGCATGTCGGTGCCCTCCGCGGCGATGACCGAGTACGAGATCGCGCCGGCCCCGCCGCCGCCTGTGAAGGCGGCGAAGGATGCCGCGGCGCCCGAGGAGACGGTCGCCGAGACGGTCTCGACGCCGTCGAGCGACTCCAGGTCGTCGGTGAGCGCCTCGGCGGCCGCCAGCTGGGCGTCGAGGGAGGCGCCGGGCTCGAGCCGCTGCGTCACCTGCACCGAGGTCTGGCCGTCGTCGCCGAGGAAGTTGATGGCGAGGAGCGGCGCGGCGGCCGCGCTGCCGCCCAGGATCGCGACCGCCGCGACGAGCACGAGCACGGGGTGGCGCAGCGTGCGCGCGAGGATCGGGCGATACGCGCGCCGCAGGCGATCGGGCCGCTCCTCGTCATGCGATGGGACGTCCTGCGCTCGGGCGATCTCGTGCGCGGGGACGACCGGGGGCTGCGGCGAGGCGGCGGCTGCCGCGGCGCGCGCACGGCGCGGCAGGAGGCGCCACGGCCACGGCCGCGGGTCCTGCGGCGCCGCGGCGACCGCGACGGCGGCAGGCACCGGCTCCGCGGCCGCGAGCTCGGCCTCGGGCTCGTCGTCCGCGCCGCGCGGCCCGCGCAGCAGCCAGTAGGCGAGCACGGGCACGATCGTGAGCGCCACGACGAGCGAGGCGAGCAGCGCGAGCGAGACCGTGAGCGCGAAGGGCCGGAAGAGCTCGCCCGTGATGTCGCTCACGAAGGCGAGCGGCAGGAAGACGATGACGGTCGTGACGGTCGAGGCGGTGATCGCGCCCGCGACCTCCCGCACGGCGTCCATGATCGCCCGCGCGCGGGAGGCCGTGAAGGCGAGGTGCCGCTTGATGTTCTCGATCACGACGATCGAGTCGTCGACGACGCGGCCGATCGAGATCGTGAGGGCGCCGAGCGTGAGCACGTTGAGCGAGAAGCCCGCGCCCCACATGCCGATGAAGGTCATGAGCACCGAGACGGGGATCGAGACCGCCGTCACGAGCGTCGAGCGCAGCGACCACAGGAAGACGAGGATGACGAGCACGGCGAAGGCGAGGCCGAGCGCGCCCTCGACCGCGAGCGCCTCGATCGACTCCTCGACGTAGGGGGCCTGGTCCAGCACCGTCGTGAGCTCGACGCCGTCGCCGAGCTCGGCGCGGAGCGCGGGGAGGATGTCGGTCACGGCGTGCGAGACGTCGACGGTGTTCGAGGCCTGCGTCTTCGTGATCGAGAGGATGATGGCGGGCTCGCCGTCGACGAGCGCGATGGACGACGAGGGATCCTCGGCGAGCGCGACGTCGGCGACGTCGCCGATCGTCACGGCGTCGGTGAGCGGCAGGGCCGCGACGTCGTCGACCGATCCGAGCCGCTCGCCGATCTGCACGCTGAGCGTCTGGTCGCCCGCGTCGACCGTGCCGCCCGGCAGCAGCCGGCCGCTCTCGTCGATCGTCGTCGAGATGTCCTGCCGCGAGAGCCCCTGGGCCGCGAGCGCCGCGTCGTCGGGCGCGATCGTGATGCGCTGGCCCGGGGCGCCCTGCAGCTGCACGGCGCGCACGCCCTCCACGCGCTCGAGCTGCGGCACGGCGATCGTCTCGATGCGGTCGACGAGCGCCGCGCGGTCGCCGGGGCCGGAGACCGCGATGCGCAGGATGGGGAAGTCGGCGATCGAGCCGGTGAGCACCGTCGACTCCGCCTCGGCGGGCAGCTGCGACTGGATCCGGTTCACCGCCTGCTGCACGCGCTGCTCGGTCGTCGGGATGTTCGTGCCGTACGTGAACGACGCGATCACGGTGCTGACGCCCGTGGACGAGGTGCCGCTCGTGCCCTCGAGGCCCGGCACGGCCTGCACGGCGCGCTCGACGGCCGTCGTGATGTCGGCGCTCACGATCTCGGGGCTCGCGCCCTGGAGCGTCGTCGTGACGACGACCGCGGGCAGCTCGAGCTCGGGCGTCAGCTCGGTCTTGAGGCTCGAGAGCGCCACGCCGCCGAAGACGGCGATGCAGAGCGTCGCGAGGGCGACGAGGGCTCGGTTCTTGAGGCTCGCGAGGGACAGCAGGTGCACGTGCCGATCCTCCCACCGCCGGATGGGCGTCCGCCCGGGGGATGGCCCCCGTCCTGGTCGGACGGGGGCCGAGGATGGGCGCCGGTCAGCGGCGCGCAGCGGCGAAGGCGCGGATGGCGTCGCGCACGAACGCCGCGCCCTCCGCTCCCCCGTAGCTCGCGGCGAAGCGCTCGTCGGCGACGTACATGTCGCCGAGCCCCTCGAAGGCGTCGAGGTCCGGCTCCGGCGTCTGCCAGCCGGCGCCGACCCAGCGGTGGTGGCGGGCGACGAGCGCCTGCACGCGCGCCGAGCCCGGCGCCTCCCCCGCCTCGCGCGCCTCGGCGTAGCCCGCAGCGATGTCGCGATGCTCCTGCTGGAAGGCCTGCCGGTCGTCGGCCGCGAGGCCGCCCCACCAGTCCTGCCCGCTCCGCCAGGCGTCGGCGCCCCAGCGCTCGGTGACCTCCCGCTCGTGCTGCCCGTGCTCGAACCCGTCGAGCGCCTCCTCCGCCGTCATGGCGGCTCCTCCCTGTCGTGCCCGCAGCGTCTGCTCGACGGCGCGGATCTGCCTGCGGATGCGGTCGGCCTCGCGCCCGAGGTCGACGAGGTGCGCCGCGAGCGCCTCCTCGTCGGAGGCGCGCTCGAGGCTGTCGGCGATCGCCGGGATGCCGACCCCCAGCCCGCGCAGCAGCAGGATGCGCTGCAGCCGCGCGAGCGAGGCCTCGTCGTACCAGCGCATGCCGCCCGCGTCGACGCGGGACGGCGGCAGGATGCCGACCGCCCCGTAGTGCCGCAGGGTGCGGCTCGAGACGCCGGCGAGCTTGGCGATGCGCTGGATGGACCACTCCATGCGCTCGACGCTAGAGGTTGACGCTGCGGCAACCGCAAGCCGAGATCCGTGGGCCGCCGATAGCCTGCGGGCATGCCGCTCGTCGCCTCCGCGCTCGCCGTGCTCGTCGGCGGGATGCTCGGCACCGCCGCGCGGGCCGCGCTCGACGCCGCGATCGCCGACTGGTGGTCGCTGCTGCTCATCAACGTCTCGGGCTCGCTGCTGCTCGGCGCCTCGACCGCAGCGCTCGCCGCCGCCCCCGCGTGGCTGCGGCACGGGGTGGGCGCGGGCGTGCTCGGCGGGTTCACGACCTTCAGCGCCGTCGCGATCGCGAGCGTCGCCGCCGGCGCCTCGAGCGGCGGCGTCGCGATGCTCGTGCCGGCGCTGCCGGGCATCGCGATCGCGCTCGGCCAGCTCGCCGCCTGCCTGGCCGCGGCCTGGGCCGGCCTGACGCTCGGGCGCCGCATCGCCCGGGCCCGTGCGGGAGTCGCGCCATGAGCGCGCTCGAGCCTGCTCGCGATCGCGGCCGCGGGCGGCCTCGGCGCCCTCGTCCGGTTCCTCGCGGGCGCCGCATCGCGCGGGCGCCCGGTGCGCGCCACGATCGCCGTCAACCTCGTCGCGAGCCTCGTCGCCGGGCTCGCGACCGCCGCGCTCGTCGCCGATCCGGCCCTCCGCGCGATCCTCGTGACGGGCTTCTGCGGCGGACTCTCGACCTACTCGGCCTTCGCGGTGCAGTCCGTCGAGCAGCTCGAGCGGCGGCGCGCGGGCCATGCGGCGGCCACCCTCGCCCTCACGGTCGTCGGCGGCGCGATCGCCGCCGGCCTCGGGCTGCTGCTCGGCGCCCTGCTCGTGCCCGCCGCCGCCGCGTAGGGCGCCCGGCCGCGCCCGCGGGGCGCCGCGCGCGCCCCTCCGGAGGCGCACCGGCGGGCGGGCGCGATGCTACGATGCAGGTTGGACTTGCTACGGGAGTCCTCCGCCGACGAGCAGGCGGGAAGTCCGATCCGTTCCGCGAGGGGGTCCAGCATGGGTCGTGGTCGCCAGAAGGCCAAGCACACGAAGCTGGCGCGTGAGCTGAAGTCGTTCAGCCCGAACGTCAACTACTCCGTGCTCCAGCAGGAGCTGGGCGGCACCTCGGAGGAGGACTCCGAGCTCGTCGACAAGTGGGCCGACTACGCCGACTACGAGCCCGACCAGGACGACGACAGCGACGACTACGCTGACGATCGACAGGAAGGGCGCAGCGCCTGATCGCGCGGACGCCCGAGCATCGCTGAGCCACCACCCCGGCTCGGCCGCACGAGGCGAAGGAGCCGATCCGTGACGTCGCGGTCCACCACCAACACGCCCATCCCGGCGTCGGCCATCACGAACGGCCAGGCGCAGGAGCCGACCGTGGTCGGCGAGCACGCCACCGCCACCGCGCCGGTCTTCGAGTCGCTCTCGGTGCTCGACCTCTTCAAGGTCGGGATCGGGCCGTCCTCGTCGCACACCGTGGGGCCCATGCGCGCCGCGCTCGACTTCGTCGACCAGGCGCGGGCCGCGGGCGTCCTCGACCGCATCGCGCGCCTGCGCGTCGACCTGCTCGGCTCGCTCGGCGCCACCGGCTCCGGCCACGGCACCGACACCGCCGTCATGCTCGGCCTCTCGGGCCTCGCGCCCGACACCGTCGAGACCCCGCAGATCGCGGCGACCCTCGCCGAGATCCGCGCGACCGGCGCGCTCCGGCTCGGCGGCGACCGCGTGGTGCCCTTCGACGAGGTGAAGGCCTTCGTCTTCCGCCCGCTCACCGTGCGCGCCGAGCACCCGAACGCGCTCCGCCTCACCGCGTACGACGCCGACGACGAGACGCTCGTCACCGCGGGCTACTACTCGATCGGCGGCGGCTTCGTCATGCGGCACGACGAGGGCGACGTGCTCTCGCCCGTGCCGGCGCCCGCCCCGCAGCTGCACGAGGTGCCGCACCCCTTCACGACGGGCGACGAGCTCGTGGCGCTCTGCGCCCGCACGGGCCGCTCGGTCTCCGACCTCATGCTTGAGAACGAGACCGCCTGGCGCAGCCGCGAGGAGACCATCGCGCAGCTCGAGCGCATCTGGGCCGTCATGCAGGAGTGCGTCGCCCACGGCATCGAGACCGACGGCGTGCTGCCCGGCGGGCTCGACGTGCAGCGCCGCTCGAAGGCCTGGCACGACAAGCTGCTCGCCCGCGACGCTGCCCCCAAGCAGGGCCGCCCCGACCTCCTCGAGGGCATGGAGTGGGTCAACCTCTACGCGCTCGCCGTCAACGAGGAGAACGCCGCGGGCGCCCGCGTCGTCACGGCGCCCACGAACGGCGCAGCGGGCATCATCCCCGCCGTCATGCACTACGCCGACCGCTTCGCCGACTGCACCGAGGACG
The DNA here is from genome assembly GCF_026625845.1 of Agrococcus sp. SL85. NCBI lineage: Bacteria > Bacillati > Actinomycetota > Actinomycetes > Micrococcales > Microbacteriaceae > Agrococcus > Agrococcus sp. SL85. The sequence continues at coordinate 1,228,084 of NZ_CP113066.1, read as the reverse complement.
AGGTGCCCTGGGCCGTGCGCTTCCTGCTCGTGGCCGGCGCGGTCGGCATCATCATCAAGTCGAACGCCTCGATCTCGGGCGCCGAGGTCGGTTGCCAGGGCGAGGTCGGCTCGGCGTGCGCGATGGCGGCGGCGGGCTTCGCCGCCGTGCTCGGCGCGACGCCCGCGCAGATCGAGAACGCCGCCGAGATCGGCATCGAGCACAACCTCGGCCTCACGTGCGACCCCATCAAGGGCCTCGTGCAGATCCCCTGCATCGAGCGCAACGCGATGGCCTCGGTGAAGGCGATCAACGCCGCGCGCATGGCGCGGCAGGGCGACGGCACGCACTACGTCTCGCTCGACACCGCCGTCGAGACGATGCGCCGCACGGGCGCCGACATGAGCGACAAGTACAAGGAGACCGCGCTCGGCGGCCTCGCCGTCACCTACGTCGAGTGCTGAGCGGCGCCGCCCGCACAGCGACGAGCGCCCGCCCCCTGCAGGGGACGGGCGCTCGCTCGTGGTGCGGACTCAGGGCGAGTAGGACGTGGAGTACGAGGCCGCGAGGGCCGCGAGCACGACGAGCGGCACCACCGCGAACCAGAAGACGAAGCCCCAGATGAGGCCGAGGATCGAGAGCACGAGGCCCCAGATCGCCATCACCTTGGCGGCGGGCTCCTTGGCGATGCCGATGCCCGAGAGCACGGCGCCCGCGATCGCGTTGAGGAACAGGGGGATGACGATGCTCGAGATGCCGAGGATGAGGCCCCACAGCGAGAGCTTCTTCGAGGTCGAGGCAGGGGCGCCGTAGCCGTAGGACGGCGTCGACGACGCCGGCTGGTAGCCGGCGGGCTGGTAGCCGCCCTGGGCGGGCTGCTCCGGAGGCGTGTAGGTCATGGGGTCTCCGCGGATGCGTCGGGGTCGCGGCGCTCGCCGCACGCGGCGATCCTATGCACCGAGCATGGGCGTCCGCCGGGAGCCGCGCGGCGCGTCAGGAGCCCATCGAGAAGGTCAGCGCCGCGAGGAAGCCGACGAGCGGGAGCACGTAGACCAGCAGCACCAGCAGCACGCCGATCGCCGAGGTCACGAGCCCGGCGATCGCGAGGCCGCGGCCCGCGGGCTCGCGACGCACGGCGAGGAAGCCGAAGACGAGCCCGATGAGCGGCACGACCACGATCATCCACGCGAACGTCACCGAGCACAGGCCCAGCACGAGCGCCGTGATCGAGAGGCTGCGGCTGGGCGGCGGCGCGAGCACCACCGTGGGGGCGCGGTAGACGGGCACGCCGTACGACGTGGCGCTCGACTGCTGCGCCGCGGCGGGGTGGATGAGCGGCGCGTCGCTCGCGGGCGCCCCGGACCACGGCGACTGCCACCCGGGCGGTGGCGCGTACGAGGGGCGAGCCCCGTCGCCCTGGGGCGTCGACCCCTGCTGCCGGTACCGGTCGTCGGACTGCATCCCGCGAACTCCTCCTCGCTCGGGAACGGTGCGTGGTGGACTCGAGCCGGGCGCAACGCTACGCCCGGAGGTTCCGAGCCCCCTGGGTGCGACCGTCGCTCCTGCTGAGCGCGGCCGCCGATGCCCGCCGCGTCAGCGGAACGAGCCGGCGAGGCGCACGGCCCCGCCGTCGACGCCCTTGGCGCCGCGGATCCAGCCGCCCTCGACGAGCGAGGCCTCGGCCGGCGCCTCCTGCACCGTGCCGACGGGGAAGGCGGGGATGCCCGCGCGCTCGCTCGCGGCGACGACGGCGGCGGCGTCCGCGGCGTCGACGACGACGAGCATGCCGAGGCCGAGGTTCCAGGTGCCCTCCGCCTGCTCGAGGCCGAAGCCGCCGAGCCCTGCGAGCGCGCGGAAGACCTCCGGCACCGACCAGGCCGCGCGGTCGACCTCGACCGCGAGGTGCCGGGGCAGCACGCGCGCGAGGTTCGCGGCGATGCCGCCGCCCGTGACGTGCGAGATCGAGCGGATGCCGTGGGCGGCCTCGAGCATGCCCAGCAGCGGCAGCGTGTAGAGCCGGGTGGGCTCGAGCAGCGCCTCGGCCGCGACGCCGCCGAGCTCGTCGACGCGGTCGGTGAGGCCGATGCCGCGCTCCGCGAGCACGTGCCGCACGAGCGAGAAGCCGTTGGAGTGGAGGCCCGAGGACGCCATGGCGACGACGACGTCGCCCGCGACGACGCGCTCGGCGCCCAGCACCGCATCCGCCTCGACGACGCCGACCGCGGCGCCCGCGATGTCGTAGTCGTCGGGCTCCATGACGCCCGGGTGCTCGGCGGTCTCGCCGCCGACGAGGGCGGTGCCGGTGGCCTCGCAGGCCTCGGCGACGCCGCGGACGATGTCGGCGATCCGCTCGGGGACGACGCGGCCGACGGCGATGTAGTCGGTCATGAAGAGCGGCTTCGCGCCCACGACGACGATGTCGTCGACGACCATGCCCACGAGGTCCTGGCCGATCGTGTCGTGCTTGTCGATCGCCTGCGCGAGCGCGAGCTTCGTGCCCACGCCGTCGGTGCTCGTGGCGAGCAGGGGCTTGCGGTAGCTGCCCACCGCCGAGAGGTCGAAGAGGCCGGCGAAGCCGCCCACGCCGCCGAGGACGCCGGGGCCGTGGGTGCGGGAGACGGCGGCCTTCATGAGCTCGACCGCGCGGTCGCCCGCCTCGGTGTCGACGCCCGCGGACGCGTACGGATCGGTCATGGCCTCCAATCTACCGAGCGCCGCGCGCCCGACCGCGCCCCCGCCCCTGCGATCTCAACGTCTGCACGCGCATCCCGACCCCGGATCCGGGCCCGAGGTGCGCGCGGAGACGTTGGGAAGGCTGCGTGCCAGGATGGTCGCGGCACACCCACCACCCCACCCCAGTCGACGGAGACCGCCACCATGCGAGCACTCGTGACCCGAGGCGAGCCGGGACTCCGGCTCGTCGACATCCCGGAGCCCACCACGCCGCCCGGCCACGTGAAGGTGCGCGTGCTGCGCGCCGGCATCTGCGGCACCGACCTGCACATCGACGCGTGGGATGCGTGGGCGCAGTCGGCGGTGACGCCGGGCCTCACGGTGGGGCACGAGTTCTGCGGCGAGATCGTCGAGGTGGGCGAGGGCGTCACCGACTATCGCGTGGGGCAGCTCATGAGCGGCGAGGGCCACGTGGTCTGCGGGCACTGCCGCAACTGCCGCGCGGGCCGGCGGCACCTGTGCATCCGCACCTCGAACCTCGGCGTGCAGCGCGACGGCGCCTTCGCCGAGCTCGTGGTGCTCCCGGCGGCGAACGTCTGGATGCACCCGGGCGTCACGCTCGAGACGGCGACGCCTGCGCAGCTCGACGTCTTCGGCATCTACGACCCGTTCGGCAACGCGGTGCACACGGCGCTGAAGTTCCCGGTGATCGGCGAGGACGTGCTCGTCACGGGCGCGGGCCCGATCGGCCTCATGGCCGCGATGGTCGCCCGGCACGCGGGCGCCCGCCACATCGTCGTCACCGACATCGCGCCCGCGCGCCTCGCCCTCGCCGAGCGGCTGGGCTTCCGCGCCGTCGACACGAGCGCCACCGACCTCCGCGCCGTGCAGCGCGACCTCGGCATGACCGAGGGCTTCGACGTGGCGCTCGAGATGTCGGGCGCCCCGAGCGCGCTCGTCGGCATCATCGAGAACCTCAACTTCGGCGGGCGCATCGCCATGCTGGGCCTGCCCTCCCGCCCCATCGAGGTCGACTTCGGCAAGGTCGTCTCGCACATGCTGACGATCCAGGGCATCTACGGCCGCGAGATGTACGAGACCTGGTACGCCATGTCGTCGATGGCCCAGACGGGCCTCGACGTCTCCCCCGTCATCACCGACCGCTTCGCGTTCGCCGACTGGGAGGCCGCCTTCGCGCGCGCCCGCTCGGGCGCCGCCGGCAAGGTCATCCTCGACTTCACGGAAGGAAGCTGATGTTCTCCGCACGCGCATCCATCGCCGACGAGCTCGCCGAGATCGAGGCCGCCGGCCTCATGAAGCGCGAGCGCGCCATCAGCTCGCCGCAGGCCGCGACCGTCGTCGCGAGCGGCCGAGAGGTGCTGAACTTCTGCGCCAACAACTACCTGGGCCTCGCCGACGACGAGCGGGTCGTGGATGCGGCGAAGGCCGCGCTCGACGAGTGGGGCTTCGGCATGGCCTCGGTGCGGTTCATCTGCGGCACGCAGACGCAGCACCTCGAGCTCGAGGAGCGGCTCGCGCGCTTCCTCGGCCAGGAGGCGTCGATCCTCTACTCGTCGTGCTTCGACGCGAACGGCGGCCTGTTCGAGACGATCCTCGGCCCCGACGACGCCGTGATCTCGGACGCCCTGAACCACGCCTCGATCATCGACGGCATCCGGCTGTGCAAGGCGAAGCGCTACCGCTACGCCAACCGCGACATGGCCGAGCTCGAGGCGCACCTCCAGGACGCGCAGGGCGCCCGCCGCCGCCTCATCGTCACCGACGGCGTCTTCTCGATGGACGGCTACCTCGCGCCGCTCGAGGCGATCTGCGACCTCGCGGACCGCTACGACGCGATGGTGATGGTCGACGACTCGCACGCCGTCGGCTTCACGGGCGAGACGGGCGCCGGCACCCCGGAGCTCGCGGGCGTGCAGGACCGCGTCGACATCATCTCGGGCACGCTCGGCAAGGCCCTCGGCGGCGCCTCCGGCGGCTACATCGCCGCCCGCGGCGAGATCGTCGACCTGCTGCGCCAGCGCTCGCGCCCCTACCTCTTCTCCAACGCGCTCGCCCCCTCGGTGGTGGCGGGCTCGCTCGCGGCCCTCGACCTCGTCGAGGGTGCCGGCGAGCTGCGCGAGCGGCTGCGGCGCAACACGCGCCGCTTCCGCGCCGGGATGGAGGAGGCGGGCTTCGAGCTGCTGCCGGGCGAGCACCCCATCACCGCCGTCATGTTCCACGACGCGCGGCTCGCGGCCGACGTCGCGGACGCGATGCTCGAGGAGGGCGTGTACGTGACCGCCTTCTCGTTCCCCGTGGTGCCGCGCGGCGAAGCGCGCATCCGCGTGCAGCTCTCGGCCGCGCACTCGGACGACGACGTCGACCGCGCGGTCGCGGCGTTCGCGGCCGCACGCGGTCGCGTCTCGGCGTAGCGCCGCCGCGACCGGGTGCCGCGCCGGCGAGCTCGGCCTGCGCGGCGCTCAGCCGCGCGGGTCGAGCACGGCCTGCGCGGCCTCGCGGTCGGCGGGCGCGCCGGTCGTGAGCGCATAGAGGCCGTAGCCGATGGGCGAGGCCTCCCAGAGGCGCTGCGCCTGCCGTGCGAGGCCCGGATGCGCGTCGCCGCCCGCCTCGCCATACGCCTCGATCGCCGCCGCGAGCGCCGCCTCGCCGCCCGCGCCGAACTGCGCCGCGAGGTCGCGGGCGGGATCGTCGACGCGGGCGGTGGTCCAGTCGAGCACGCCGGTGAAGGCGCCATCGTCGGCGAGCAGCACGTGCGCGGGGTAGATCTCGCCGTGCGTCATCACGGTGCGCACGGGCCAGCACGCGTCGTCGTCGAGCCACGCCCGCCATGCGTCGACGAGCGCGGGCGCGACCGCGAAGCCGTCCTCGACGCGGGAGACGTAGTCGCGCCAAGCCGCGCGCACCTCCTCGGCGGTGCGCACCTCGACACCGGCGCCGGCCGCCGCGTCGACGTCGATCGCGTGCAGCCGCGCGAGCAGGCGCCCGAGCCGCGCCGCGTAGTCGGGGCTCTGCGGATCCATGTGCCAGACCGGCTCGCCGGCGGGCGAGAGCGTGAGGCCGGGCGCGCCGGGCAGCGCGGGGTAGGCGACGAGATCGCGCTCGCGGATGCGCCAGTCGGGCACCGCGACGCCCGCGTCCGCGAGCGCAGGGCCGACGAGGTCGAGGATGCGCGCCTCGGCCGGGATGCCGTCGGCGACGTCGTCGCGCCGCGGCAGCCGCAGGACCCACCGGCGGCCCTCGGCGTCGTCGGCCATCACCACCCGGTAGTCGAGGCCCGCCTCCGAGCGCGTCGCGCCATGGGCGGCGAGCTCGAGGCCGTGGGAGCGGGCGAGGTCGAGGGCGTCGTCGATCGCGGTCATGCCCCCACCGTGCCAGCCGCCGCTGGGGCGGAGCCCCACGCCCGTGCACGCGCCCGGCGCTAGGCTGGAGCCCTCCCCCCTCGGCAGAAGGAGCTCGCCTGTGTGCGGCATCGTCGGCATCGTCTCCGACTCGGGCGTCAACCAGCAGGTGTACGACGCCCTGGCCCTCCTCCAGCACCGCGGGCAGGACTCCACCGGCATCGCCACGGCCCAGGGCCGCTCGATCCACATGCGGAAGGCCAAGGGCCAGGTGCGCGAGGCGTTCCGCACCCGCGACATGCGCGCCCTGCTCGGCGACCTCGGCCTCGGCCACGTGCGCTACGCGACGCGCGGCGAGGCCGAGAACGAGCTCGAGGCGCAGCCGTTCTACGTGAACGCGCCCTACGGCATCGTCCTCGTGCACAACGGCAACCTCACGAACACGCGCGAGCTCGAGCGCGAGCTCGCGACCGTCGACCACCGCCACGTGAACACCGGCTCCGACACCGAGATGCTCGTGAACGTGCTCGGTTCCGAGCTGCAGTCGCTCGTGAACGGCTCGGGCCTCGACGCCGACCACCTGTTCCAGGCGGTGCGCCGCGTGCACGAGCGCGTCGAGGGCTCCTACGGCGTCATCGCGCTCATCGCCGGCCACGGCCTGCTCGCGTTCCGCGACCCCTTCGGCATCCGCCCGCTCGTGCTGGGCTCGCGCCTGAGCGACAGCGGCCGCACCGAGTGGATGGTCGCCTCCGAGTCGGTGGCGCTCACGGGCTCGGGCTACGCGATCGAGCGCGACGTCGCGCCCGGCGAGGCGATCTTCATCACGCCCGACGGCGAGCTCGCTGCGGCGCAGACGCACGACAGCCCCGTGCTGCTGCCCTGCTCGTTCGAGTACGTCTACCTCGCGCGCCCCGACTCCGTGATGAACGGCATCAACGTCTACGAGTCGCGCCTGCGCATGGGCGAGCGGCTCGCCGACACCATCCAGCAGTTCACGCCCTCGGGCTCGATCGACGTCGTCATGCCGATCCCCGACTCCTCGCGCCCCGCCGCGATGGAGGTCGCGCGCCGCCTCGGCATCGAGTACCGCGAGGGCTTCTACAAGAACCGCTACGTGGGCCGCACGTTCATCATGCCGGGCCAGCAGCAGCGCAAGCGCTCGGTGCGGCAGAAGCTCAACGCGCTCGAGAGCGAGTTCCGCGGCAAGAACGTGCTCGTCGTCGACGACTCGATCGTGCGCGGCACCACGAGCCGCGAGATCGTCGAGATGATGCGCTCGGTCGGCACGAACAGCGTCACGTTCACCTCGGCCGCACCGCCCGTGCGCTACCCGCACGTCTACGGCATCAACATGCCCTCGCGCGCCGAGCTCATCGCCTCGGGCCGCACGATCCCGCAGGTGAACGACGCGCTCGGCAGCGACTTCCTCGTCTACCAGGAGGTCGACGACCTCCAGCGCGCCATCCTCGACGGCACCGACATCCAGGGCCTCGACCTCTCGTGCTTCACCGGCGAGTACGTGACGGGCTCGGTGACGCCGGAGTACCTCGAGTGGGTGGAGCGCTCGCAGCTCTCCTGAGCCGCCCGCCGCTCAGGCGGCGACGCGCTCGCGGACGCCCGGCGCCCACGCGCCGAGCCCCGCGACGAGGCAGGCGATCGCCGCGCCGAGCACGACATCGGCGACCGGCACGCTCGTGAGCAGCAGCGCGGCGACGCCCGCGCCGCCCGCCGCCGCGAGCGCGAGCACCGCGAGCTGCCGCGGCGCCGGGCTCGCCCCGCCGCGGCGCGCCAGGCTCGGCGAGGGCCACCGCCGCGGCGGCGCCGAGGCCCAGCACGGCCGCGGCGACGAGGTCGAGCGTGCCCGGCCGCGCCACGGGGGCGGCGAGCGCGGCGGCGCCCGCGAGGGTCGCGAGCGCAGGCGCACCCGCGCCGCGGGGCAGCCGCACCGCGACGCGCGCGAGCGGCGGCCCGAGCAGGGCGCCGATCGCGAGCGCGAGGGCCGTGGGTCCCGCCGGCTGCGGCTCGACCCCGCCGAGCGCCGAGAGCGCGGGGCGGAGCGCGACGATCGCCGCGGCGCCGCCTGCCGCGAGCAGCAGCAGCGGCCAGGCGCCGCCGAGCGCGGCGACCGGTGCGGCCTCGGCGCGTCGCGGCGCTGCGGCGCGGCCTGCGACGAGCAGCGCGAGCGCACCCAGGTGCAGCGCGACGACCGCGGCGAGCGGCAGGATCGCGCCGACGCCGAGCGCCGCTGCGGCGGCCGCGAGCGCGGACCCTCCCGCGAGCGCCGCGAGGGTGGGCGCGAGGCGCAGCGCAGGCGCGAGCGATGGGTCGTCGTCGGCGGCCGCGCGCGCGGCGCGCGCCTGGAGGCCCGCGGCGCCGGCCGCGACGCCGAGCGCGCCCAGCCGCTCGGCGTCGGCGGCGAGCAGCGCGCCCGCCCCGAGCGCGACCTCGATCGACAGTGTCACGAGCAGCGCGATCGCCGCGTGGCGCGCGGGCGCGGCGCGCACCGGCAGCGCGAGGCCGAGCGCCGCCACGAGCGCCGTGACGGCGCCAGCGAGCGCGAGCGACGCGGGCGGCACGGCCTGCTGGGCGGCGACGCCTGCCGCGATGCCCCAGCCGATCCAGGCGAGCGCGTGCGCGACGACCATCCGGGCGCGCGGGCTCGCCACGGGCTCAGCCCTCGCGCGGGCGGTCGGGGTCCGCCTGCTCCCGATCGTCGGCCGGGCTCGGCTCGACGCGCTCGAACGAGCCCTCGACCTGCGCCGCGGGCTCCTCGACCGCCTCGGCCTCCACGACCTCCTCGACGACGACGTGCTCGGCCACGAGCGTGCGCGAGCGCTTCGCGAGCGAGCGGTCGACGAGCACCGCCACGACGCCGCCGATGCCCGCGCCCACCACGAAGCCGACGACGACCGAGAGGCCGATCACGGGGTTCGTGTCGACGGGCTGCCCCGCCTCGTCGACGCCCGGCCCCATCGCCGCGGCGAGCAGCCATGCGGCCACGGCACCGAGCAGCGCGCCGATCGCCATGAAGACGCCGTACTTGGGCGTGCGGCGCACCCGCACCTCGACCTCGTGGGCGTCGCCGGGCGCGCGGCCCTCGGCGCGGTCGTCGTCACGGGAGTCAGCCATGCCTCCATGATCCCATCCCCGCGGTGCCGGTCGGGCCCCGGGAGAGATCTGGCTAGGGTCGAGGCGGGGCATCGGCCCCGCAGCCCCGACACGCACGATGGAGTGGACCATGTCGACCAGCCCTGTCCGGACCCCGCCCTCGGGCGCGCCGCTCGCGCGGGCGATGCGCCCCGTCAACTCGCTCGTGGAGCGGTGGATCCCCTCGGCGCTCGTCTTCGGCATCGTGCTGACCTTCGTGGTGGCGATCCTCGCGCTCGTCATCACGCCCACGGATCCCGTCGACCTCGTGCAGGGCTGGGGCGACGGCCTCTCGGGCCTGCTGGCGTTCATGACGCAGATGGCGCTCATCCTGCTGCTCGGCCACATGCTCGCGAACACGCGGCCCGTGCGCCGCCTGCTCACGCGGCTCTCCGCACTGCCGCAGACGCCGCTGCAGGCCTACCTCTTCGTCTTCGTGATCGCCGCCGTGGCCTCGCTCATCACCTGGGGCCTCGGCCTCGTGGTCGGCGGCCTGCTGGCCAAGGAGGTCGCCGCATCCGGCCGCGAGCGCGGGGTGCGCCTGCACTTCCCGATGCTCGTCGCAGCCGGCTTCTCGGGCTTCGTCGTGTGGCACATGGGCTACTCGGGCTCCGGGCCGCTCACGGCCGCGACGCCCGACTCCTTCATCGCCGAGCAGCTGGGCGCGACGCTGCCCGTCACCGAGACCACCTTCTCGAGCTGGAACATGATCGCCGCCGTCGCCACGGTGCTCGCGGTCGCGGGCGCCCTCGCGCTCGTCGCGCCGCGCGGCGCCGACCGCGTGGTCGAGCTGCAGGTCGACGCGCGCGACGGCGAGGCCGTCGAGGAGCAGGTCGTCACCCCCGCCGACCGCATCGACGCCAGCCGGATCCCGACGCTGCTCGTGGGCGTCGCGCTCGTCGCCTACCTCGTGATCCACTTCGTGCGCGGCGGCACCATCACGCTCGACATCGTGAACTGGACGTTCCTCGCGCTCATCCTGCTGCTCGTGCGGAGCCCCTTCGAGATCATCCGGCTCACGAAGGAGGCCGCGTCGAACGTGGGCGAGATCCTGCTGCAGTTCCCGCTCTACGCCGGCATCCTCGGCATGATGACGGCCTCAGGGCTCATCCAGGTCTTCTCGGACGCCCTCGTCGCGGTCGCGACGCCGCAGACCTTCGGCGTGCTCGCGCTGCTCGCGGCGGGCATCGTGAACTTCTTCGTGCCCTCCGGCGGCGGGCAGTTCGCGGTGCAGGCGCCGATCATGCTCGACGCCGCGGAGCGCCTGGGCGTCGACCCGGCGATCCCGATCATGGCCGTCGCCTACGGCGACCAGTGGACGAACATGATCCAGCCGTTCTGGGCCCTGCCGCTCCTCGCGATCGCCGGGCTGAAGATGCGCGACATCCTCGGCTACACGACGGTCACGCTCATCGCCTCGGGCCTCGTGTTCGCGACGACGCTGCTGCTCGTCTCGCTGTAGCGAGCCCCGCGCAGCGAGCGGCCGCGCCGCGCTCCTCGGCCTGCGGATCGGCAGCTGGCCGAGGAGGCCGCGCCCGCAGGGCGCAGCCGTCGCGAGACCGCCCGACGGCCTCAGCGGCGGTGCTGGAGCAGCGAGTTCAGCGTCAGCGAGGTGCGGGCCAGCGAGCCCGTCGTGAGCGACGAGCTCGTGAGCGACGAGCCGCGGCGCCGCATCCGCTCGGCGTCGGCGACGTCGAGCCTGCCGACGAGCGCCGCCACCTCCGCGTCGATCGCGCTCGGGTCGACGGCGGAGGCTGCGCGCTCGGCGAGGCGCTGCGCCTCGGCGGCCGCCCGCTGCGCCTGCTGGCGCGCGTCGCCGCCGCCGCGCGCCTGGCGCGCACGCTCGTCGACCTGCCTGCGCAGCTGCTCGATGCGCGCGAGCCGATCGCTGCCCGGCGCCTGCTGCGGCTGCCGCTGCTGCGGGGCGGGCGCCGGCTGGCGGGGCTGCGCGGGCTGCTGCGGCGGCTGCCACTGCTGCTGGCCCGGCATCGCCTGCTGCGGGCGCTGCTGCCGCGCAGCCTCGGCCTCGCGCGCGACGGCCTCGATGCGGTCGCGCCACGACTGCGGGGCGGACGCGCCGCCCGCGTCGCTGATGCCCTGGCTCGCGCGCCGCATCTGCGCCTGCGTGTCCGCGTAGCGTCGCTCCGCCTCGTCGCGCACCCCCTGCACGCCGGAGCGCGCCTGGTCGTAGGCGCGCCGGCTCGCGCCGCGCAGCGAGCGGCGGAGCGAGCCCCACGCGCCGCGCACCATGAGGAAGCCCACGAACGTGGCGCCCACCGCGAGGCCGAGCGGCACGAGCGCCGTCTCGAGGGCGCCCTCGACGCCCAGCGCGAACGACGACTGCGCGATCCACCCGATCCACTGGAACGCCGCGGGCACGGCGTTGAGCAGCACGATCGCGCCGACCACGAGCAGCACGATGGGTCCGATGATGCCCTGCGGGCGCACGACCTGGGCCATGCTCCCAGCATCGCAGGCGGTGCTGGGAGCATGGCCCGAGGCGCGGACGCGCCGCTCGGGCGAGCCCGGCTCAGGCGAGCGCGGGCTCCGGCTCCTCGGCCGGTCCCGGCAGCACCTCGCGCAGGAGGTCGTCGAGCGTCACGACGCCCACGAGCCGGTCGCCGGACACGACGGTCGCCAGCTGCACGCGGTCGCGCCGCATGCGGGAGAGTGCGTCGTGCACCGAGGCCTCCGGGGTCACCCGGAAGGGCTCGCGCGCGAGGTTGCCCACCGGGGTGGCGTCGTCCACCGGGAGCGTGTCGCGCACGTGCACGACGCGCGCCGAGGCGTCGGAGCCGACGAGGACCCGGAGGTGGCCCGTGCGCGCCGAGGCGGCACGCACGTCCGCGGCGGTCGCCGCGAGGCCCACGGAGGTCGGTGCCGCATCCGTGCGCACGATGTCCGCGACCGTGAGGCTCACGAGATCGATCGCCTTCTGGATCGGGGCCGAGTACTGCGTCTCGAGCACGCCCGCCGCGCGCGAGTGCGCGACGAGCTCGCGGATCGTGTCGACGTCCTGGCCGCCCGCGGCGGCCTTGTCGACCGGCTCGACGCCGGACGCCTGCACGAGCCGGTTCGCGATGCGATTGATCCACAGCAGGAACGGCCGCAGCGGCCAGGTCATGGCGCGCGCCAGGATGCCGGTCGCCTTCGCGGCCGCCTCCGGATGCGCGATGGCCCACGACTTCGGCGCCATCTCGCCCACCACGAGGTGGAGGAAGGTGACGACGATGAGCGCGAGGACGAACGCGACGACGTCGGCGAGCACCGCGGGCCAGCCCCACGCCTCGAGCACGGGCGAGAGCGCGTAGTCGATCGCGGGCTTCGTGATGGCGCCGAGCAGGAAGGTGCACACCGTGATGCCCAGCTGGGCGAACGCGAGCATGACCGTGAGCTCGTTGACGCCGCGGAGCGCGGCCCTCGCGGAGGCGCTGCGGGGCGCCTCCTCCTCGAGCCGGTGGCGGCGGGCGGCGAGCAGCGCGAACTCGACGATGACGAAGAATGCGCTCGCGACGATGAGCAGCGTCGTGATCAGCGCGACCATCCAGGGGCTCATCGGGCCACCTCCTCGTCGACGGCCGGGGCGTCGGGCGCATCGCCCTCCGCCTCGGCGTTGCGGTCGAGCTCGAGCAGGCGCAGCGCGACCTGCGAGGGCACGTGCCGCTCGACCTCCGTGACCTCGATCTCGAGCCAGCGGTCGATCTCGATGCCCTCCACCGCCTCGCCTGCGCGCTCGGGCAGGTCGACGCGCACGACCTCGCCCGCTGCGGGCAGGTCGCCGTGGTGGAGGATCGCGACGCCCGCGATGGTCTCCTCGTCGCCCTCGGGCAGGTCGTGGCCGATGAGGCGCTCGACCTCGTCGACGTGCACGTCGCCGGGCAGCACCCAGCGATGGTCGCCGTCGATCACGACGTCGACCTCATCGGTGTCGTGCTCGTCGGCCAGCTCGCCCACGACCTCCTCCGTGAGGTCCTCGATCGTGAGGATGCCGTCGAAGGAGCCGTGCTCGTCGACGACGCACACGAGCTCGTTGCGCGTGCGCTGCATGCGGTCGAGCGCCGCGGGCAGCAGCATCGTCGCCGGCAGCACGACCGCGTCGCGCATGACGGCGGAGACGGGCTCGTCGTCGGCCGCGCCGGAGCGCAGCACGTCGACCAGCTCGACGACGCCGACGGGCGAGTCGTGGTCGTCGACGACGGGATAGCGGGTGTGCGCGACCGCCATGAGCGCCCGCACCTCGCCGATCGTCGTCTCCGGAGCCACCGAGTCGACGCGCGAGCGCGGCACCATCGCGTGCTCGACGTCGCGCTGGGGGAAGTCGAGGATGCGGTCGATCATCATCGACAGCTCGGCAGGCAGGTGCCCGCTCGCCCGCGACTCCTCGACGATCGCCTCGAGGTCACGGGCGTTCGCGCTCGCGTCGACGTCCTCGAGCGGCTCGATGCGCAGCAGGCGCAGGAGCGCGTTCGCGGCGATGTCGAAGACCGCGATGAGCCAGCCGAAGGCCAGCAGGTAGATGCGGGTGGGGATCGCGAGCCAGCGCGCGAGCGGCTCCGGGTTCGCGATCGCGTAGTTCTTCGGGTACAGCTCGCCGAAGATCATCGTGACGACGGTGGCGAGCACGAGCGCGCCGGTCGTGCCGATGAGCACGCTCACGGCGGGGTCGATGCCGACGCCGCCGAGGAGCGTGCCGAGCGAGACGCCGATGAGCGGCTCCGCGACGTAGCCGATGAGCAGGCCCGTCACGGTGATGCCGAGCTGGGCGCCCGAGAGCATGAACGACGTGCGCTTCGTGATGGCCTGCACGCGCTTGGCCTGCAGGTCGCCCGCGGCGGCCTTCGCGGCGATGCGCGAGCGGTCGACCGACATGTAGGCGAACTCCTGGGCCACGAAGAAGCCGCAGGCGGCGATGATCGCCAGGGTGAGGAGCACGCCGAGGAGGAGCGTGAGCGTCGCCTCGAGCATCAGCGCTCACCCCCTCGGGCGGCGCGGGGCGTCAGGCCGGGACTTCGGCCCTCCGAGTCGGGGGCGGGACTTCGTCCCTCCGAATCGGCAGACGGACTTCGGCCCTCCGAGTCGGGGGCGGGGCTTCGATGGCTCACGGTTCTCTCTCGTGGGTCAGGGATGCGGGATCGCGCGGCGGATCGCGGCGCGGCAGCCGACAGGATATCGGCGGAGCCTATGCGCCCGCCAGGGATGGTCCGAGGCCTCGCGCGGGTCCCGACCCCGCCGGTCGGCGTGGCCCTCCCCTCGGCGCTACCCGGCGCCGGGCCGCACGAGCGGCAGCCACGGCGAGACGTCGGCGCGCACGCCGGAGGCGCGCACGGCGCCGCGGCCGACGGCCTCCGCCCAGGTCTCGGCGCCCGTCGCGAGCGCGAGCCACGTCGCCGCGTCGGTCTCGACGACGTTGGGCGGCGTGCCGCGCGTGTGGCCCGGGCCCTCGACCGCCTGCACCGCGCCGAAGGGCGGCACCCGCACCTCCACGCTCTTCCCGGGCGCACGCTCGGCGAGGCACTGCAGGCTGTACCGCACCGCGAGCGCCGTCGTCGGCCGCGCGGCGCCGGGCTCGAGGGCCGCGCGCACCGCGTCGGCGCCGTCGAGGTCGGGGATGCGCTTCGCCACGGACCCAGGCTAGGCGGCGCCACCGACGCCGCGCGTCCAGGGAGGTCGGAGCGGATCCATGCGAGCCGCTGCTTCGGCCCGGCGCGCCCCGCTTCGTAGGATGGTCTGGTGAGGATCCTGGTACTCGGCAGCGGCGCGCGCGAGCACGCCATCATCGCGGCGCTCCAGTCGGAGGGCGGCCACGAGATCACGGCGGCTCCCGGCAACGCGGGCATCGCCCGCGACGTGGAGACGGTGCGCATCGACATCAAGGACCCCGACCTCGTCACCGAGCTCGCGGTCGACGGCGGCTACGACCTCGTCGTCATCGGCCCGGAGGCGCCCCTCGTCGCCGGCGTCGCGGACGCGCTGCGGAAGGCGGGCGTGCCCGCGTTCGGCCCCTCGCGCGCCGCGGCCCGCATCGAGGGCTCGAAGTCGTTCGCGAAGGAGGTCATGGCGCGAGCGGGCGTGCCGACGGGCGCCGACTCGAGCGTCACGAGCATGGAGGCGGTGCGCGCCGCGCTCGACGCCTCCCCCGCGCCGTGGGTGCTGAAGGCCGACGGGCTCGCGGCGGGCAAGGGCGTCATCGTGACCGAGGACCGCGCGGCGGCCGAGGCGCACGCCGAAGCCTTCCTGCCGGACGGCCCGATCCTCGTCGAGGAGTTCCTCGCGGGCCCCGAGGTCAGCCTCTTCGTCATCACCGACGGCGAGACGGCCGTGCCGCTCGCACCCGCGCAGGACTTCAAGCGCCTCGCCGACGGCGACGCCGGCCCCAACACGGGCGGCATGGGCGCCTACTCGCCGCTCCCCTGGCTCGCGGAGCGCTTCGGCTCCGAGCAGGCCTTCGTCGACGAGGTCGTCGAGGCCGTCGCGCTGCCGACGATCCGCGCCATGGCCGAGGCCGGCACGCCCTTCCAGGGCCTGCTCTACTGCGGCCTCATCGTGACCGAGCAGGGCGTCAAGGTCATCGAGTTCAACGCGCGGTTCGGCGACCCCGAGACGCAGGTCGTGCTGCCGCGGGTGGCCTCGGGCCTCGGCGGCGCGCTGCTCGCGGCCGCGACCGGCACGCTGGCCGAGGCGGCGCCGCTCGAGTGGCACGACTCGGCCGCCGTCACGGTGGTGCTCGCGAGCGAGGGCTACCCGGGCGACCCCGTGACCGGCCGCGTCGTCGAGGGCGTCGAGGATGCCGACGCGCTCGAGGGCGTCCGCGTGCTCCACGCGGCCACGGGCGCGGGCGAGCACGGCCTCACCGCCACGGGCGGCCGCGTGCTCAACGTCGTCGGCACGGGCGCGACGCTCGCCGAGGCGCGCGAGCGCGCCTACGACGGCCTCGGCCGCATCCGCCTCGAGGGCGGCCAGGCGCGCACCGACATCGCGGCGCGCGCGTGAGCGGCCTGCCCGGCTGGGACCTCGCGTACAGCGGGAAGGTCCGCGACCTCTACGTGCCCGCGGGATCCACGCTCGACGCGGCGCCAGAGATGCTCATGGTGGCCTCCGACCGCGTCTCGGCCTTCGACCAGGTGCTCGAGCCCGTCATCCCCGGCAAGGGCGAGCTGCTGACGACGCTGACGCGCTGGTGGATCGAGCGCCTCGGCCTGCCCGACCAGCTGGCGCCGGACGCCGACGCGCGCACGCCGGAGGCCGTGCGCGGCCGCGCGATGCTCGTGCGCACGCTCGACATGCTCCCCGTCGAGTGCGTCGTGCGCGGCCGGATCACCGGCTCCGGGCTCAAGGAGTACCGGCAGACGGGCGCGATCTCGGGCGTCGCGCTGCCCGCGGGCCTCGAGGACGGCGACCTGCTGCCGGAGCCCATCTACACGCCCGCGTGGAAGGCCCCGCAGGGCCAGCACGACGAGAACGTCTCCTTCGAGCGCACGGTGGAGCTCGTCGGCGCCGCCCGCGCCGCGAAGCTCCGCGACGTGAGCCTGTCGGTGTTCGCCGCGGCCGCGGCCATCGCCGCGGAGGCAGGGCTCGTGCTCGCCGACACGAAGCTCGAGCTCGGCGTCGACCGCGCGACGGGCGAGCTCGTGCTCGCCGACGAGGTGCTGACCTCCGACTCCTCGCGCTACTGGGACGCCGCCGCGCTCGCGGAGGGCCGCGTGGAGTCGTTCGACAAGCAGATCGTGCGCGACTGGCTCGCGGCGCACTGGGACGGCGAGGGTGAGGCGCCCGCGCTGCCGGACGACGTCGTGGCCCGCACCTCGGCACGCTACGCGGAGCTCATCGCGCGCCTCACCGACTAGCGGACCCCCGCTGGTCGAGGAGGCCGCGCCCGCAGGGCGCTGCCATCACGAGACCCCGCTCGCCCGCAGCGTCTCGTGACGCGTGCGGCTGCGCCGCGCGCTCCTCGACCGACGGTCCGCGATCAGCGGCGCGTCGCGAGCACGTCGTCGAGCGCGCCCTCGAGGCCCGGGTGGGCGAAGGCGAAGCCCGCCGCCTCGAGCCGCTCCGGCAGCACCCACCGGCTCTTCAGCACGAGCTCCGGCTCGGTGCGCAGCGCCCACATGGCCGGCTCGAGCATCCACCGCCAGGACGGCAGCCCGATGGGCATCCCCACGCGCTCGCGCAGGAGGCGCATGAGGGTGCGGTTGTCGCGCGGGTGCGGGCTCGCGACGTTGACGACGCCCTCGAGGTCGTCGCGGTCGCGCAGGAACCGCATCGCCCCGACGACGTCGTCGATGTGCACCCAGCTGAAGCGCTGCCTGCCGCGCGTGCGGTACCAGGGCGGGCGCCCGCCCGTGGGCTCGGGCCCGATGCCGCGGTAGCGGCGGTGGGGCGGGCACCAGCCGTCGTGCTGCGGCCCGCCGAGGCCCGTGCGCGCGAGGTTGGCGAGCAGCCGCGTGGCGGGGCCGTCGCCGAGCACGATCGCCATCCGCAGCGCGACGCGGCGGGTGCCGGGCAGCTCGCCCGCGAAGAGCTCGCGCTCCCACGCCCGCGCGACGTCGACCGAGAAGCCGGCACCGAGCTCGCCCTCGGCCTCCGTGTTCGGCCGGTCGGTCGCGTGCCGGTAGATCGTCGCGGTCGAGGCCTGCAGCCATACCGCGGGCGGCACGGCTGCCGCGGCCACCGCCTCGCGCAGCTGCCGCGTGGTGTCGACCCGGGAGCGCAGGATCTCGTCGCGCGCACGGTCGCGGTAGCGGCAGCTGACCGACTTCCCGGCGAGGTTCACGAGCAGCGCGGCGCCGTCGACGGCCGCGGCGATCGAGGCCGCGTCGCCCCAGCACGCCGCCTCCGCGCGCCCGATGCGCGTGACCGCGTAGCCCTCGTCGAGGAGCGCGCGCACGACGGCGGTGCCGACGAAGCCGCGCGAGCCGGCGACGACGGCTCGGGGCAGCGCGGCGGCGGATGGCGTGACGGGGGATGTGGCGTCCATGCAGGGCAGCGTAGTACTTTCTGAACATGTTCAGTTCTTCGTCCGCTGGGAGTCGCGCGTGACGCGCTCGGTCTACGAGCGGGCGCTCGGCGAGCGCTTCGCCGAGCTCGCGCCGGCGCTGCGCCGCTACTGCGGCCCCATCCCCACGGGCCGCGTCGGGATCGCCGAGGGCGCCTACGAGGCTGTCGGCCCGCGCTGGCGGATCCTGCGCCCGATCCTCCACGCGCTCGCGGCGCGCGACGTGCTGTTCCCCGAGCGCGGCACCGACGTGCCGCTCGCGGTCGAGAACCGGTACGACGCCCGCGGCACGCTCCGCGCGATCCGCTCCTTCCGCCTCCCCGGGCGCGAGCGCCGCATGCTCGACGCGATGCGCGTCGAGCGCGGCGCGCTCGTCGATCGGCTCGGCAGGCGCGGCGGCCTGGAGGTCGTGCTCGACGCGCAGGTCGTCGACGGCGGGCTCGTGCTCGCCTCCCGCGCACTCGCCTGGCACGTCGGGCGCCGCCGCGTGCCGCTGCCGCCCGTCGCGAGCGTGGAGGTGCGCGAGCGGGTCGACGACCGGACCGGCCTCCAGCACGTCGACGCGCGCGTGCGCGCTGCGCTCGTCGGCGAGGTCTTCCGCTACACCGGCGCGTTCGCCTACCGGGTCGAGCGGGACGCCGCCGCGTCGGCGCCCGGCGGCTAGACCTCCGCGGCGCTCCAGGTGTCGCAGGCGGCCACGCCGCCCTCGACGCCCGCCATGAGCCAGCGCTGCCGCTGCTCGCTCGACCCGTGCGTCCAGCCCTCGGGGTTCACGCCGCCGCCGCTCATCTCCTGCAGCCGGTCGTCGCCGATCGTCTCGGCGGCGTCGAGCGCCTGGAGCAGCTGCTCCTCGGTGGGCTGCTCGAGCACCGGTGCGCCGCCGCCGTCGTCGGGCGTCTCGGCGGCGCCCTGGATCCAGGCGCCCGCATAGCAGTCGGCCTGCAGCTCCGAGCGCACGGCCGACGACTGCGGCCCGGTGTCGCCCTGCTCGACGCGGCTGAGCTGGCCGGTCGACTGCTGGATGTGGTGGCCCCACTCGTGCGCGAGCACGTAGAGCTCCGCGAGGTTGCCGCCCTCGGCGCCGAACTGCGTGCGCATGTCCTGGAAGAAGGTCTCGTCGAGGTAGATGCGCCGGTCGGGCGGGCAGTAGAAGGGGCCGACGGCGCTCGTGGCGGCGCCGCAGCCCGTCTGCACCTGACGGTCGAACAGCTGCACGGTCGGATCGGCGTAGTCGAGGCCGTTCGCGGCCATCGTCGCCGTCCAGAACGCCGACATGGAGTCGGCCCCGCCCTCCATGCGGCACGTGACGTTCGCCGGGTCGTTGGCGTCCTCGCCCGTGCAGCCCGTGACCTCCTGGCCCTGCTGCTGCGACTGCGGCGAGATCGGCTCGGAGGGCGCGAGCCCCGTGAGGTCGACGCCGAAGATCATCGAGGCGATCACGAGCAGCACCGTGACGATGCCGCCGCCGCCGATCGCGATCGCACCGCCGCGGCCTCCGCCGCCGCCCCTGCTCACCGCGGAGGTGTCGAACTGCGCGTCGCCCCGGAACGTCATGCCCGCATCGTAGCCCCGGAGCGCGGCGTGCGCCGGGAGCAGGCCTCGTCGAGCGGCCGCGGCTCGCGGCCTTCCGTAGACTGGTCGCACCCCCTCCACCGAACCCCGGGAGCGACCCATGGCCCTCATCGTCGTCGACGTCATGCCGAAGGCGGAGATCCTCGATCCGCAGGGCAAGGCGGTCACCCGCGCGCTCGCCCGCCTCGGCCACGAGGCCGTCGGCGACGTGCGCGTCGGCAAGCGCTTCGAGCTGCGCGTCGAGGGCGAGGCCACCGAGGCCCTGCTCGCCCAGGTGCGCGAGGTCGCGGCCGAGGTGCTCGCCAACACGGTGATCGAGGACGTCGTGGGCGTCCACGTGGTGGACGACGCGCGATGAGGGTCGGCGTCGTCACCTTCCCGGGCACGCTCGACGACCGGGACGCGCAGCGGGCGGTGCGGCTCGCGGGCCACGAGGCCGTCGCGCTCTGGCACGGCGAGCACGACCTGCAGGGCGTCGAGGCGATCGTGCTGCCCGGCGGCTTCTCCTACGGCGACTACCTGCGCTGCGGCGCGATCGCCTCGCTCTCGCCGATCATGACCGAGGTCGTCGACGCGGCGAACCGGGGCATGCCGGTGCTCGGCATCTGCAACGGCTTCCAGATGCTCGCCGAGGCGCGGCTGCTGCCGGGTGGCCTGGTGCGCAACGCCTCGGGCCTGTTCGTGCGCAAGGACCAGGTGCTGCGCGTCGAGCGCGCCTCGACGTCGTGGACGAACCGCTTCGAGGCGGGCCAGGAGATCGTCATCCCGCTGAAGAACGGCGAGGGCCGCTTCGTGGCGACCCCTGAGGAGCTCGCGCGCATCGAGGGCGAGGGCCTCGTGGCCTTCCGCTACGTGGGCGAGAACCCCAACGGCTCGCTCGACGACATCGCGGGCCTGTCGAACGCCCGCGGCAACGTCGTGGGCCTCATGCCGCACCCCGAGCACGCGGTCGAGCTCGGCTTCGGCCCGACGACCACGCGCATGAAGGCGGGCCTCGACGGGCTCGAGCTCTTCAAGAGCGCCCTGGAGGCCGTCGCGGCCTGACGCCGAGCCGGGCGGCCTATGCTCCTTCGCACACCGCAGACGAAGGAGTCCGGATGTTCGAGAGCCCCCACGCCCCCGTCGAGATCCCCGAGGTGGGCGTCTTCGACCTGCTCTTCGGCGAGCTGAGCGACGCCGACCGCGACCGCACGGCGCTCGTCGACGGCAGCTCCGGCGCCGCCACGACCTACGGGGAGCTCATCGATCGCGCGTCGGCGCTCGCGGGCGCCCTCGCCGCGCGCGGCGTCGGCGTCGGCGACGTCGTCGCGCTCCACAGCCCGAACGTGCCGGCCTTCGCGGTCGCCTTCCACGGGATCCTCCGCGCCGGCGCGACCGCGACGACCGTGAACGCGCTCCTCACCGCGGGCGAGATCGAGAAGCAGCTGGCCGACTCCGGCGCCACGATGGTGCTCACCGTCTCGCCGCTCGCGGGCCCCGCGCTCGAGGCCGCGGCGGCACAAGGGATCGGCGCCGAGCGGATCGTCGTGCTCGACGGCCTCGAGGGGCATGCGAGCCTCGCCGACCTGCTCGCGGAGGGCCGCCCCGCGCCCGAGGTCGAGATCGACCCGGCGACGCACGTGGCGGTGCTCCCCTACTCCTCCGGCACGACGGGCGCCCCGAAGGGCGTCATGCTCTCGCACCGCAACCTCGTCGCGAACGTCGTGCAGTGCATCTCGCTCATCGACGTGCGCGCCGAGGACCGCGTGGTCGCCGTGCTGCCCTTCTTCCACATCTACGGCATGACCGTGCTGCTGAACATCGCGCTGCACCAGCGGGCGACGCTCGTGACGATGCCGCGCTTCGACCTCGCGGAGTTCCTGCGGATCCTCGAGGAGCAGCGCATCACCTTCGCGTTCATCGCGCCGCCCATCGCGGTCGCGCTCGCGAAGCATCCGATGGTCGAGGGCCGGGACCTCTCGAGCCTGCACACGATCATGTCGGGTGCGGCACCGCTCGACGAGGCGCTGGGCCGCGCGGTCGAGGCGCGGCTCGGCGTCGAGATGCTGCAGGGCTACGGCATGACCGAGCTCTCGCCCGTCTCGCACGTGACGCCGCGCGGCTCCCGCGCGCCGCTGCGCACCTCGGGCCCCACGATCCCCAACATGCAGTCGCGCATCGTCGACCTCGAGACCGGCGAGGACGTGCCGCTGCCGACCGAGGGCGTCTCGGCCCGCGGCGAGCTGTGGGTGCGCGGCCCCAACGTCATGCTCGGCTACCTCGGCAACGAGGCCGCGACGGCCGAGACCATCGACGCCGACGGCTTCCTGCACACCGGCGACATCGCGGAGGTCGACGCCGACGGCAACGTGGCGATCGTGGATCGCCGCAAGGAGCTCATCAAGCACAAGGGCTACCAGGTGGCGCCCGCGGAGCTCGAGGCGCTGCTGCTCACGAGCCCCGAGGTCGCCGACGCCGCGGTCGTGGGCGTGCCGGACGAGGAGGCGGGCGAGATCCCGAAGGCGTTCGTCGTGCGCGCCGCAGAGGGCGCGACCGCCGAGTCGGTCATGGCGTTCGTGGCCGAGCGCCTCGCGCCGTACAAGCGGGTGCGGGCGGTCGAGTTCGTCGAGGCCATCCCGAAGTCGGCCTCGGGGAAGATCCTGCGGAAGGACCTGCGCGGCTGAGGCCCGGCGCGGCTGAGGCCCGGCGCGGCTGAGGACCTGCGCGGCTGAGGCCCGGCGCGCACGGGCCTGCGGTCGGCATCGCCCGGAGTGTAGGCTGTCTGCATGACCGCGGCGACCTCGACGACCACCGGCCTCACTCCCGAGCGGCTCTACCGTGCCCTCGCGATCGCCGAGGCCATCACGTGGACGCTCCTCATCGCCGCGATGGTGCTGCGCTACGGCGCCGGGCAGGACTGGGCGGTGCCGATCGCCGGCCCCATCCACGGCTTCGTCTTCCTCGCCTACGGCGCGATGCAGCTCGTGGTCGGCCGCAACCAGCGCTGGCGCGCCGGCACGATCCTGGTCGGCATCGTCACCGCCGTCATCCCCTACGCGACGATCCCGTGGGAGCGCCGCATCGCGCGCCGCGGGCTGCTCGCGGGCGGCTGGCGCACCGAGGCGGGCGACGACCCGCGCGACGCGAGCGCGATCGACCGCCTCTTCCGCTGGGCCGTCCGCCACCCGATCCTCACGGCCCTCGTCGTGCTCGCGGTCGTCGCGATCGTCTTCGCCGTGCTGCTGCAGGCGGGCCCGCCGAGCGAGTGGTTCGCCTGACGCGCGGGCCGATCCGGGATCGCGGACGGCGGTAGGCTGGCAGCACCGCCGCCGCAAGCTCGAGGAGAGCCGTGACCGCATCCCGCCCGCCCCGTGACACCGTCGAGGTCGCCGCATCCACGCCGGAGCGCGAGCAGCCCTACGCAGCGCTGGGGCTGAAGCCCGACGAGTACGAGCGCATCCGCGAGATCCTCGGCCGCAGGCCCACGAGCGCCGAGCTCGCGATGTACTCGGTGATGTGGAGCGAGCACTGCTCGTACAAGTCGTCGAAGACGCACCTGCGCACCTTCGGCCAGAAGGTCACCCCCGAGATGCGCGAGCGCCTGATGGTGGGCATGGGCCAGAACGCCGGCGTCATCGACGCGGGCGAGGGCTGGGCCGTCACCTTCAAGGTGGAGTCGCACAACCACCCCTCGTTCGTCGAGCCCTTCCAGGGCGCCGCGACGGGCGTCGGCGGCATCGTGCGCGACATCATCTCGATGGGCGCGCGCCCCGTGGCCGTCATGGACGCGCTGCGCTTCGGCGCGATCGACCATCCCGACACCGCGCGCGTCGTGCACGGCGTGACCTCGGGCATCTCGTTCTACGGCAACTGCCTGGGCCTCCCGAACATCGGCGGCGAGACGGTCTTCGACGCCGTCTACCAGGGCAACCCGCTCGTCAACGCGCTCGCCGTGGGCGTGCTGCGCCACGAGGACCTCCACCTCGCCAACGCCACGGGCGTCGGCAACAAGGTCGTGCTCTTCGGCGCCCGCACCGGCGGCGACGGCATCGGCGGCGCCTCGATCCTCGCCTCCGAGTCGTTCGACGACGAGGGTCCCGCCAAGCGCCCCGCCGTGCAGGTGGGCGACCCCTTCGCCGAGAAGGTGCTCATCGAGTGCTGCCTCGAGCTCTACGCCGCGGGCGTCGTGGAGGGCATCCAGGACCTCGGCGCGGCCGGCATCTCGTGCGCCACCTCCGAGCTCGCCGCCAACGGCGACTCGGGCATGCGGGTCGAGCTCGACCACGTGCTGCTGCGCGACCCCACGCTCACGGCCGAGGAGATCCTCATGTCGGAGTCGCAGGAGCGCATGATGGCGGTCGTCGCGCCCGAGCAGCTCGACGCATTCCTCGCCATCACCGGCAAGTGGGACGTCGAGACGAGCGTGCTCGGCGAGGTCACGGGCGACGGCCGCCTCGTCATCACGCACTCCGGCGAGGTCATCGTCGACGTCGACCCCAAGACGGTCGCCGTCGACTCCCCCGTCTACGACCGCCCGATGGCACGCCCCGAGTGGCTCGACGCGCTGCAGGCCGACTCGGCCTCCGCGCTCCCCCGCGCGACGGGCGCCGAGCTCGGCGAGCAGCTGCTGCGCCTCGTGGGCTCGCCGAACCTCGCCGACGCCTCGTGGATCACCGACCAGTACGACGACTACGTGCTCGGCAACACGGCGCTCTCGACGCCCGACGATGCCGGCATGGTGCGCATCGACGAGGAGTCGGGTCTCGGCTTCTCGGTCGCGGTCGACGCGAACGGCCGCTACTGCCAGCTCGACCCGCGCGAGGGCGCGAGGCTCGCGCTCGCCGAGGCGTACCGCAACGTCGCCGTCACGGGCGCGACGCCCGTGGGCGTCTCCGACTGCCTCAACTTCGGCAACCCCGAGATCCCTGCCGTCATGTGGCAGTTCGCGGAGGCCGTCGACGGCCTCGCCGACGCCTGCGTCGAGCTCTCGATCCCGGTCACGGGCGGCAACGTGTCGTTCTACAACCAGACGGGCGAGACGCAGATCCACCCGACCCCCGTCGTGGGCGTGCTCGGCATCATCGACGACGTCGACCGCCGCATCCCCTCGGGCTGGCAGGACGACGGCCAGGCGCTGTTCCTGCTCGGCACGACGCACGACGAGCTGGGCGGCTCGGCCTGGGCGGGCACGATCCACGACCACCTGGGCGGCCTGCCGCCCAAGGCCGACCTCGCCGCCGAGGCGGCGCTCGCAGGCCTCATGCGGGGCATCGCCTTCGAGGGCCTCGCGACCGCCGCGCACGACCTCTCGGAGGGCGGGCTCGGCATGGCGCTCGTCGAGGGCGCGCTGCGCTTCGGCATCGGCGCCCGCATCTGGACCGACTCGCTGCAGGAGCGCGACGGCGTCGACGCGACGGCCGCGCTGTTCTCGGAGTCGGGCGCGCGAGCGCTGGTCGCCGTCGCCCGCGAGGACGAGGTGAAGTTCACCGGCATGTGCGAGGCGCGCGGCGTGCCCGTGCTGCGCATCGGCGTGACCGACGCGACCTCGGGGACCGTCGAGATCCAGGACGTCGCGACGCTCCCGCTCGAGGCGCTGCGCGCCGCGAACCGCGCGCCCATCCGGGAGCGCTTCAGCGCCTGACCCGCCCCCGCTGGGAACGGCCCGGCGGACGGTGGACGCGGTCTCCGCGTCGGCCGCCCGCCGGGCCGTTCCGGCGTCGGCACTCGTGCGGTTGGATGGGCCCATGGCAGACATGGAGCTGACGCTGTCCCGCGAGATCGCCGCCGCGCCGGAGCGGGTGTGGGCGATCATCACCGACCTCGACGGCACGGCCGCGGTGCTCTCGGGCGTGACGCGCATCGAGCGGCTCGCCGGCCCCGCCTACGGCGTCGGCACGCGCTGGCGCGAGACTCGCACGATGCTGGGCCGCGAGGCGAGCGAGGAGATGGAGGTCGTCGGCATCGACGAGGGCCGCTCCACCACGATCGCCGCGGACGCGCACGGCGTCGCCTACCGCTCGGTGCTGCGTGTGGAGCCCGCAGCCGCCGGCACGCTGCTCACGATGTCGTTCGCGGGCACGCTGCAGAGCACCTCGTGGCTGCAGCGCGCCGCCGCGAGGCTCACCTCGGGCCTCGGCCTCGCCGCCACCCGGAAGGCGATGCAGCAGGACCTCGACGACATCGCCGCGTCGGCGGAGCGCGCCGCCTGAGCCGGCCGCCTGCGCGGGCCGTTCGGGCACCGATCGGCCGGCGCGCCCGGCGCCCGACCCGCCGATCGGTGCGGGAGCCGACGGCCCGGCTCAGTCGGCCGCGTCGCCCGAGGCGATGCGCTCGTGGTGGTGGATGACCTCCGCGATCACGAACGTGATGAACTTCTCGGCGAACTCCGGGTCGAGCTCGGCGTCCTCGGCGAGGCGGCGCAGGCGCGCGATCTGGCGGCCCTCGCGGCCGGGGTCGCTCGGCGGCATCCCGTGCCGCGCCTTGAGCTCGCCGACGGCCTGCGTGAGCTTGAAGCGCTCCGCGAGCGTGTGGATCAGCACGGCGTCGACGTTGTCGATGCTCGCGCGGTAGCGCTGCAGCTGCTCCTCGGGGCTCGTCATGCCTCCCAGCCTAGGCGTCGGCGGGCTCCGCGCCGACGGCCGCGATCGGCCGACGCACCGGCACCGAGGCGTCGCGGAGGCCGAAGGCGAGGGCCGCCGCCGCGATCCCGACGAACGGCATCGCGGCGGCGGGCGCACCCGCGAGCGCGGTCGAGAGCAGCACCGCGGCGACCGCGGCGAGCACCTCCGGTGCCCGACGGAGCACCGCCTGCACGCGGTCGCCGCCCGCGACCGCCTTCGGCGTGATGCGGAACCGCGCACGGCCCGAGATCGCGACGCGCACGAGGGCGCGGACCGCGACGACGCCGACCGAGGCGTAGAGCATCGAGGCGCGGAAGGCGAAGGCCAGCGCGCGCAGCGGTCCGCGCTCGCGGATGCGGTCGCGGATCGCCGGCAGGAGCGGGAGCACGCCGAGCGCCCCGAGCATGAGGCCCAGCTGCCACGGGAAGGGCGGCGCGCCCGTCGCGGCCGCCGCCACCGCGAAGGCGAACAGCACCGTCGGCACGACCGCCGCCGCCACGGGCATCAGCAGCTCGAGGAGCAGGTCGAGGCGGCGACGCACGGGCAGCCGCGCATCCCCGGCCGCGCCGGCCGCGCCCGCGAGCAGCTGCACGGCCCCCTCGGTGAACTTGCCGAACTGCACCGCGAAGGCGGCGTGATCGATGGGGGCGTCCTCGAACGAGACCGCCTCCGGCGCCGCGACGATCCGGCGGCCGCGCCGCGCGAGCTCGATCGTGAGCGCCGTGTCCTCCATGACGAGCTCCGGGAAGCCGCCGCACGCGCGCACCGCCGCCACCTCCAGCAGCGCCCCGCGCCCGCAGAACGCATCGACGCCGAGCGCCTGCCGCGCCGCCAGCTGCGAGCGCGCGTGGCGGTCGAACAGCGGCGCGAAGTCGCGCTGGAACGCGGTCGTGCCCGTGCGCGAGCGCACCGCGCCCTGCACGACGGCGATGGCCGGATCCCGGTGGGCGCGCGCGAGCGCCCTGGCGACGAGCTCGGGCTCGGCCTCCTGGTCGGCGTCGAGCACGACGACGTGCTCGACCTCGTGCCCGTGCGCCGCGAGCCAGGCGTTGAGGTTGCCGGCCTTGGCGCCCTGCCGCGCCGCGCGGCGGTGCACCTCGACGCCGCCCTCGGCCACGAGCGCGTCGATCCGCCGTCGCACCACCGGGTCGCGCGAGTCGTCGAGCACGACGGTCCGCGTGTCGGGATGCGTCTGGCGCGCGCTGCGCCGCACGACGTCGGCGCGGAAGTCGTCGGCGACCGGGTAGAGGATCGCGACGCGCGCGCGATCGTCGGAGGCCGGGAGCGGCGCCCCGGGCCCCGGCGCGCGGCGCGCGGCCACGAGCATCGCCGCGGTGCGCAGGCCGACGAGCGCGGCGAGCCCGAGCGCCGCCGCGGCCGGCACGAGGAGCGCCCAGCCGAACGCGTGGACGGGGGTCGCGAGCATCGCGAGCGCGAGTCCCGCGGCACCTGCCAGCAGCGACCAGGCGAGCAGCAGGAGCGCGACGGGCGCGATGCGGGCGAGCGGCCGCGGGCGCTGCTGCCGCTCGGTGGGGAGCGGCGCGAGGCGGGTCACGCGGCCGCCGGGATGCGGTCGAGGCGGGGCTGCATGGTGCGACGCTAGCCGGGCCGCCTCAGCGCGACGTGGACGCCGCCTCGGATCCCGCCCTCGCGGTGGAGGCGCATCCTCCTCAGGGCTGAGGCGCGCATGCCGGGTCGGATCCTCTGGCCGCGCCCGGCGCCGCGCCGCGCGCCGCGACTGCGACCGCGCACCGCGCAGGCCGTGCCGCGCCCAGCCGACCTGCCCTCGACGCCCGGGTACGGGAGGTGCGACCATGCGGCATGCGCAGGTTCGCGAAGGCGGCGTCCGGGTTCGTCGAGCTCGTCGAGCTCGTGCCCGCCGAGCGGCTCGACGGGCCCGGGCTCGGGGCGTGGACGCTCCGCGAGCTCATCGGCCACACCGCGCGGGCGCTCTCGACCGTCGTCGACTACCTCAGGCTCCCCGCCCCGGCGGAGGCGACCATCGCGTCCGCCGAGGAGTACCTGGGGGTCGTGCTGCGGCAGCAGGGCGACGACGCGGCGATCGAGGCCCGCGGTCGCGCGATGGCCGCCGAGCTCGGCGATGACCTCCTCACGCGCATCTGCCGACTTGCGGACGAGGCGAGCACGGCCGTGGAGGCGTCCGACCCGCATCGGCTCGTGGCGGTCGGCAGCGGCGGCGGCAACGCCATGCGGCTCGACGAGTACCTGCGCACCCGCTGCTTCGAGCTCACGGTGCACGGCGTCGACATCGCCGACGCCGCGGGCCTCGACTGGACGCCCGAGCCCGCGCTCGTGCTCGACGCCCTGCAGCTGGCGGCGGGCAGCGCGGCCGCCCGCGATCGGGGCCTCGAGGCCCTGCGCCTCCTCACGGGCCGCCGCCCGGAGGCGGGCCTCGCCGGCATCCTCGCCGCCGGAGAGCCGGAATGAACGTCGCTGCGCGCATCCCGAGCCCCGAGGAGGGGCTGGGATGCGCGCAGAGACGTTGCGCCGGGGCGGGTCAGTCGATGAGGTCGTGCACCTGCACGATGGCGTCGCGGTCGGCGCCGACGCCGATCGCCGAGATGCGCGAGCCCGAGCGCTCCTCGAGGAAGCGCACGTAGGCCTGCGCGTTCGCGGGCAGGTCGTCGAACGAGCGCGCGCCCGTGATGTCCTCGGTCCAGCCGGGCAGCGTCTCGTACACCGGCGTCGCGTGGTGGAAGTCGGACTGCGACACGGGCATCTCGTCGAAGCGCTGGCCGTCGACGTCGTACGCGACGCACACGGGGATCCGCTCGATGCCCGTGAGCACGTCGAGCTTCGTGAGCACGATGTCGGTGAGGCCGTTGATGCGCGAGGCGTAGCGGGTGATGACGGTGTCGTTCCAGCCGCAGCGGCGCGGGCGGCCCGTGGTGGTGCCGAACTCGAAGCCGTTCTTGCGCAGCAGCTCGCCCCACTCGTCGAAGAGCTCGGTGGGGAACGGACCCGCGCCCACGCGCGTCGTGTACGCCTTCACGATGCCGATGGCGCGGTCGAGGCGGTTCGGGGCGACGCCCGAGCCCGCGGCGGCGCCCGCGGTCGTCGCGGTCGAGGAGGTGACGAAGGGGTAGGTGCCGTGGTCGATGTCGAGCATCGTGGCCTGGCCCGCCTCGAACACGACCGTCTGGCCGGCGTCGAGCGCCTGCGAGAGCTCGAGGCCCGTGTCGCCCACCATGGGGCGGAGGCGCTCGACGTAGGAGACGAGGTCGTCGAAGATCTCGTCGACCGCGACCGCGCGACGGTTGTAGACCTTCGTGAGCAGGTGGTTCTTCGTGTCGAGCGCGCCCTCGATCTTCTGGCGCAGGATCGACTCGTCGAAGAGGTCCTGGATGCGGACGCCGACGCGGTTGATCTTGTCGGCGTAGGCGGGGCCGATGCCGCGGCCCGTCGTGCCGATCGAGCGCTTGCCGAGGAAGCGCTCGCTCACCTTGTCGAGCGTGCGGTGGTAGTCGGTGATGATGTGGGCGTTGGCCGAGACCCGCAGCTTCGAGACGTCGACGCCGCGCGCCGAGAGCGCCTCGAGCTCGTCGAAGAGCACCTCGAGGTCGATGACCACGCCGTTGCCGATCACGGGCACGACGCCAGGGGTCAGGATGCCGGAGGGCAGCAGGTGCAGCGCGTAGCGCTCGTCGCCGACCACGACCGTGTGGCCGGCGTTGTTGCCGCCGTTGAACTTGACGACGTAGTCGGTGCGGCTGGCCAGCAGGTCGGTGGCCTTGCCCTTGCCCTCGTCGCCCCACTGGGCGCCGACGATCACGATTCCTGGCATGGGTCTTCCCCTCGGACGGGTTCGGCGTACGCCCCAGCCTATCGGGGAGCGGATCCGGAGGCCTCAGGCACCACGGCGGCGACGCACTGCGCGATCGTGCGCTCGGGCGAGAACGCGAGCCGCTCGAAGCCCACCATGACCAGCGCGCCGAGCCGGGCGGCGGCGTCGAGCGGCTCGGCGGGCAGGCCGTCGGCCGCGAGCGCCGCCGCGAGCCTCGTCGAGCAGCACCGCGCGGTGGCCCGCGAGCGCCTCGCGCCACGGGCGGTCGGTGCGGAAGAGCTCGCCCACGACGACCTTCGCGACGTGCGGCTGCTCCTCGAGGCCCACGAGCAGCGCGCGGGCGACGGCGGCCGTCGCGACGCCGTCGTCGGCGCCGTCCCGCGCGGTGCGGATGCGCTGGGAGACGCGGGCGATCGCCTCGTCGATGAGGGCCTCGAAGACGGCCTCCTTCGAGGGGAAGGAGTAGTAGACGCTGCCCTTCGCGACGCCCGCGAGCGCGGCGATGTCGTCGACGGTCGTGGCGCTCACGCCGCGGCGGGCGGCGAGCTCGGCCGCGGCCTCGAGCACCTTGGCCCGGCTGCGGTTGGGGCGTGGCATGCGGCCTCCTCGGTCTGCCAGCATCCTGGCGCATCCATTGTTGTACTGACTGGTCAGTCTAGTATACGGTGTCGGGCGGAGAGGAGCCGTGATGCGCATCGAGCTGGATCGCGTGGTGAAGCAGGGAGGGGTGGCCCTGCCGCTGACGTCGCTGGCCGTCGAGTCGGGCGAGGCCGTGCGGGTCGTCGTCGAGACCGAGCAGCGGCCCACCGTGCTCGGCCTCCTCGCGAGCGGCCGCATGCGCCCCGACGAGGGCGCCGTGCTGCTCGACGGCGAACCGGGCCGGCGCCGCGAGGTGCGGCACCGCACCGCGCTCGTCGACGCGCCCGCCGTGAGCGACCCCGAGCCCGACGTCTCGCTCGCGGGCGCCATCGCCGAGGAGCTGCTCTTCGCGGGCGTGCCCGGCGACCCGCGGAGCGTGCGCCGCTGGGCGGCGCAGCTGGGCGTGGAGGCCGAGCGCGACCTGCCGATGGCCGACGTCGAGCCCGCCACGCGCATCCGGGTGCTCACCGAGCTCGCCGTGCTGCGCGACCGCGTCGAGGCGGTCGTGCTCGTGAGCCCGGACCGCCACGGCGGCGACCCCAGGGCGTGGTGGGCGCAGGCGCGGCGGCTCGCCGCGCGCGGCTTCGCGGTGCTCGTGCTGTGCGGCGAGGCGGCCGACGCCGTGCTGCGCGCGGACGAGGCGGCGGAGGAGGAAGCGGAGGCGGCGGCATGACGATCCCCCAGCTCATCGCGGCGGAGCTCCGCCGCCTCACGGCCACGCGCATGGGTCGCATCGCGCTCCTCGCGCTCGGGCTCGTGCCGCTGCTGTACGGCGGCGTGTACCTGTGGGCCAACCAGGACCCCTACGCGCGACTCGACGAGCTGCCGGTGGCGCTCGTGGTCGACGACGCGGGCAGCGACGGGCGCGTGATCGGCGACGAGGTGGCCGACCGGCTCGTCGAGGACGCCGCCTTCGACTGGCACCGGGTGGATGCGGCGGAGGCCGCGGCAGGCGTCGCCGACGCGACCTACGACTTCTCGGTCACCCTCCCCGCCGCGTTCTCGGCCGACCTCGGCAGCGCCGCCGGCGACGCGCCCCACCGGGCCGTCGTCGAGCTCTCGACGAACGACGCCAACAGCTACCTCGCCTCGACGATCGGCACGCAGGCCGCCGAGCGCATCCGCACGGCGGTCGCGCAGTCGGTCGGCGAGGAGGCCGCCGCGCGGCTGCTGCTCGCGATCAGCGACATCCGCGAGGGCGTCGTCGACGCGCACGACGGCGCGGCGCAGCTGGCCGACGGCGCCGCAGAGGCCGGCGCCGGCGCCCATCGGCTCGCCGACGGCGCCCACACGCTCGCCGACGGCACCGCGCAGGCTCGCCGAGGGCGCGGGCGCCCTCGGCGACGGCACGGCCGAGCTCGCCGACGGCGCCGCGCGCCTGGAGGACGGCCTCGGTCAGGCTCGAGGAGGCCACGGCCTCGCTGCCGGCGCAGGCGCGACGGCTCGCCGACGGCGCCCAGCAGGTCGCCGAGGGCGACGCCCGCATCGCGGCGATCGGCGACGAGGTCGCCGGAGCCGTCGCGCCGCTCGCGGGCCGCGTGCCCGAGGCGCGCGCCGCGATCGTCGAGCGGCTGCGGGCGGCGGGCCTCACCGACGCGCAGGTCGCGGCGGCGCTCGAGCCGCTCGACGCGGTCGGCGACGACGTGGCCGCCGCCGACGCCCGCGTGCAGGGCGCGACCGCGCAGGCTCGATCGGCTCGCCGACGGCGCGCAGCAGGTCGCCGACGGCGCATCGACCCCCGCGGAGGCCGCGCCGCGGCTCGCGAACGGCGTCGCGAGCGCCGCCGGCGGCGCGAGCGCCCTCGCCGACGGCGCGGCCTCCGCCCGCGACGGCGCCGCACGGCTCGCCGGCGGCGCGGCCGACGCAGCCGACGGCGCGGGCGCGCTCGCCGAGGGCGCCGACGAGGCTCGACGGCGGCATCGCGCAGCTGCAGGACGGCGCGGCGCGGCTGCGCGACGGACTCGGCGACGCGGTCGAGCAGATCCCCGACTCGACCGCCGACGAGCGCGCCGCGCAGGCCTCCACGATCGCCGACCCCGTCGAGACCGATGCCGACGCCGTGGCGTCCGCCGGCTCCTACGGCGCGGGCCTCGCCCCCTTCTTCCTCTCGCTCGCGGCATGGATCGGCATGTACGCGCTCATGCTCATCCTGCGGCCCCTCTCGCGGCGCGCGATCACGGCGCTGCGCTCCCCCGTCCGCGTCGGCCTCGCGGCATGGCTCATCCCGACGCTCATCGGCGCCGCGCAGATGGCCGCGCTGCTCGCCGTGGTGGGCCTGGGCCTCGGCTTCTCGATCGCGCATCCCGCGCTCATGCTCGGGATGATGGTGCTCGCGGTCGCGACCTTCGCCGCGATCATCGTGGCGCTCAACGCGTGGCTGGGCTCGGTGGGCCAGTTCCTCGGCCTCGTGCTCATGGTGCTGCAGCTCGTCACCGCGGGCGGCACCTTCCCCTGGCAGACGCTGCCGGCCCCGCTCGCGGCGCTCCACCACGCGCTCCCCATGACCTACGCGGTCGACGGCATCCGGCAGCTCATGTACGGGGGCTCGATGGCCGCGGCGGCGGCCGACGCGCTCGTGCTCGCCGCCTTCGCCGCGGCGGCGCTCGCGCTCGTGGTGCTGGGGGTCGCCCGGATGGTCGACCACCGCACGCTCCGCGACCTGCAGCCGAGCCTGATCGGGTGAGGCCCGCACCGGGTGAGGCCCGCACCGGGTGAGGCCCAGACCGGGTGAGGCGTAGGGTGGTCCGGTGAGCATCGGGATGGAGCCCTCCGGGCGCGAGGAGGTCGTCGGCGTCCTCGCCGGCGGCAGGGCCTAGCCGCTCCCGGCACGCGCGCTCCGCGCCCGCCGGCCAGCGGCACCGCGGCCGACCCCTCAGAGCCATGAGCGCAGAGGGACGCACGCCGCCGTGCCTCCACCCATCCCTGCCGGGCCCTCGCCCGGCATGACGAGAGGCGATCCCGCATGCTCCCCATCTCCGAGAAGGCCCTCCGCGGCGCGTTCGTGAACGCGAGCCGCAAGGAGGTCGCCGGCCTGACCCTGCCCGCCTGGTTCGACGACGCCGACTGGGGCTCGCTCGACCTGCTCGGCTGGCGCGACCCCAAGGCGCCGCGCCGCGCGTACGCGGTGCTGCCCACCCTGGAGGGCGCGCACGTCGGCGTGCTCCTGCGCCAGGCCGAGGCCTCGCCGCGCGCCCGGGCGCAGTGCACCTGGTGCCAGGACGTGCGCCTGCCGAACGACGTCGTGTTCTTCAGCGCGCGACGCGCCGGGGCCGCGGGCCGCAAGGGCGACACGATCGGCACCCTCGTGTGCGAGTCGTTCCAGTGCAGCGCGAACGCGCGGCGGCCGCCGACGGCGCCGTACGACGGCTACGACGTGCTCGCCGCCCGAGACCGCCGCGTCGACGAGCTGCGGCTGCGCGTCGCGGCGTTCGCCGAGACGATGCTGCAGGGCCGATAGGCCCCGCGGACGTGCCGGAGGACCGGCGCCCTGAGGCGCCGGCCCTCCGGGTCCTCCTGCCGCGCATCGCGCGGCGGTCTCAGCCGATCAGCTCTGGGCCGCGGTGTACGTCGACTGGATGACCGAGCCCCAGTACGGGCCCCACATGACGTTGCGCACGGTGTTGTAGCCGAAGCTGTTCACCGAGTTCTGCACGCCCGACGAGCCCGAGCCGATGAACCAGGGGCCGCCCGACGAGCCGCCGGTCATGGTGCAGGGGATGCCCTGCGACTGCGTGCCGCCGTAGGTGTCGGTGCGCGCGGTGCCCGAGCAGGTCTCGAGCGTCTGGCCGTTGAACGGGCTCGCCGCCGGGTAGCCGTAGGCCTGGTAGGTGAGGCCGCGCGACTGGTTGAAGGCGACGCCCGAGGCGCCGACCGTGTCGGTGAGGGTGGCCGACGAGCCCGCGGGGCTCGCGACGACCGCGAACGCGGTGTCGTAGTTGATGTCGCCGCTGCCGGTCCACGCGCTCGGCGCGTGCAGCTCGGTGGCGGTCCACAGGCCGTAGGGCGTGCTGCCGTTCTGGTAGGCCGGGGCGAAGACGAAGTTCGACGCCCAGGCGCCGCCGCCCTCGTTGAGGCAGTGGCCGGCCGTCGAGACCGTGCGCTCGTTGGCCGAGACGACCGAGTTGCCGGAGCACACGTAGTCTGCGCCGCCCATCGTGAAGAAGACCTTGCCGATGTGCGAGACGGGCGTGACGGCCATGAGCTGCTGGCCGCCGCGCGCGGTCGGGCGCGTCGCCGCCTGCGGCGCGATCGTCGTCGGGGCGCCGCGCTCGACCGAGGTCGACGGCGCCGTCGCCGCGTCGACCGCGAGCTGGTCGGCGTCGATCGCCGACTCCATGCGCTCGGGGGTCCAGTAGGCGCTCGTGGCGGAGGTCGACGCGTCCGTGACGTGGACGTCGACGGGCGCCTGCGGCGCGGCGCCGGCGGCCTGCGCGCCGCCGAGCGCGAGCGCCGAGGTGGCGAGGGCGGTGGTGAGCCAGGCCAGCGTGCGGCGCGAGCGGCGAGCGCCCGGGGTCGTGCTGTGCTGCATGGGTTCCTTCTCTCTCGTGACCGCTGAACCTCAAGAACGGCTCAGCGCGTGCTCAGAGTGAACCAAAGGCAACCTCAGCGCAGCGGGAGTTGTCCACAGGCACGCTCGACCGCCGCGCGAGCGCTGGCGCGCTGCGCTACCGGCAGCCCCGAGCCGCGCTACCCGCGACGCCCGAGCTGGTGCCGCAGCGCCCCCTCGAGCACCGGCCGGCGGAACCGGTGGCCGAGGCTCGACGAGCGCCGCGGGCGCGACCCGCTGGCTCGCGAGGGCGAGCTCGCGCATCCCCTCCTCACCGAGCAGCGCGCGCGGCGCGAGCGACGGGGTGGGGATGACCGCGGGACGCCGGAGCACCGCGCCGAGCACGCGCGCGTACTCGCCCTGGCGCACAGGCTCGGGCGCGACGGCGTTCACGGGCCCCGAGACCCGGTCGTCGACGATCGCGAGGTGGTAGGCGTCGACGAGGTCGTCGAGGTCGATCCACGACTGCCACTGCCGGCCGCCCCCGAGCGGGCCGCCGAGGCCCGCCGACCACAGCGGCCGGAACACCTGGAGCGTGCCGCCGCGCGGGCTCTGCACGATGCCCGTGCGGATCTGGGCGGTGCGCACGCCGGCCGACGCCGCGGGGGCCGTCGCGGCCTCCCACGCCTCCACGACCTCCGCGAGGAAGCCCTCGCCGGCGCTGGCCGACTCGTCGAGCACCTCGTCGCCGCGATCGGCGCCGTAGATGCCGATCGCCGAGGCGCTCACGAAGGCGCGCACCCCGGCGGCGGCCGCGAGCTCGGCGAGCGCGCGCGTCGGGCCGACGCGGCTGTCGCGGATGCGGGCGCGGTGCTCGTCGTCGAAGCGGCCGAAGATCGAGGCGCCCGCGAGGTGCACGACGACGTCGATGCCGTCGAGCAGCCCCGTCGCCGGGGCGTCCGGCGCCCAGCGCCGCTCGCCCGGCCCGGGCTCGCCGCGCACGAGCCGCACGACCTCGTGGCCGCCCGTCGTGAGGAACGCGGCGAGCGCCGTGCCGACGAGGCCCGAGGCGCCCGTCATCGCGATGCGGAGCGGGGCGGAGGCCGCGGCGCGGTGCCGCGCGATGTCGTCGGCGAGCTGGCGGTGCCGGTAGGCGAACATGGGGCGCAGCGCGCGCGAGCCGATGGGCGTCGTCACGTGGTCGACGACGCGGGTCGTGTCGCCCTCGGCGACGAAGCGGTGCTCGTGGCGCCAGCGCACGGGCGAGAGCGCGAGGGAGGCGAGCCCCTCGTCGACGCGCTCGTCGACGAACGAGGAGCCGCGGCGGTAGCCGGCGGGGTCGTGGCGCGCGATCCAGCGCTGGCCGGCGGGCAGCGCGAGCTCCGCGCGCCCGTCCTCGAGGGAGTCGGCCTCCTGCACGATGCGCCCGGGCATCCACGGCGGCTGCAGCCGCTGGAAGGCGCCCGGCCGCTCGTGCCAGGCCCAGACCTCGCCGATCGGCGCGGGGACGATGCTCCGGTGCTCGATGCTCATGGCGCGACGCTACGCGTCGGGCCTGGGTGCCGCCCCTCGGCGACCCCCAGGCCCGGTGCGCGGCTCAGTGGCCGGTGCTGTCCGCGGGGCGCTCGACGTCGCCCTCCCAGCCGGACTGCGCGGCGTGGGACGAGGGCGCCTGCTCGGCGATCTCCTTGAAGCGCTTGAGGTCGTTCGCGATCTGCAGGTCGTCGATCTGCAGCAGCGCGCCGATCCGCTCCACGATGCCCTGCGGCGACCAGTCGAGCTGCAGGCTGACGCGCGTCTCGTCGTCGGCGAGGCGGTGGAACGTGACGACGCCCGCGTGCGTCTCGCCGTCGGTGCTCGCCCAGGCGACGCGCTCGTCCTGATGCTGCTCGGTGATCGTCGCGTCGAACGAGCGGTCAACGCCGGCGATCGACACCTCCCAGTGGAGCTCGGTGTCGGACGTCTGGGTGATGCTGTCGACGCCGCTCATGAACGTCGGGAAGTCCTCGAAGCGCGTCCAGAGCGCGTAGACCGCGCTGATGGGGGCCTTGACGTCGACGCTGTCGGTGAGCTGGGGCATGGTGGTGCTCCTTCGGTCTCGGATCGGCGTGCTGGGCCGGTGCTGGTCGTGGACGCTACGCGGCGGCCGGGGCGGCAGCCTGGGCGTCGCGTGCGTGCGCGCTCTCGATGCGCCGCTTGAGGCGCTGCAGGTCGCAGCGCACCGTCAGCTCGTCGAGGTCGATGCCGACGGGCTCGTCGGGCCGCAGCGGCCGCGGCGTCCAGGCGAGGCGCACGGTCATGCGCGTGCCGCCGCAGGGCAGCGGGGCGAGGTCGACGAGGCCGTGGTGCGTGATCGCGTCGACGCTCGTCCACAGCAGGCGCTCGCCCGGCAGCCGCTCGAGCAGCACGGCGTAGAAGACGGGGTCGATGCCCGCGATGTCGACGCGCCAGCGCATCCGCTCGAGCGTCTCGGCGTGCACGCTGCGGACGCCGGTGAGGAAGGCCGCGAGGCCCGCCGCGTCGTCCCACGCCGCGAACACGGCCTCCGGAGGTGCTGCGATGTCCAACGTCTCGTCGACCTGCAGCATCGCGTCCTCCGTCATCGTCAGGGCGGGGATCGTGTCCCCCAACCCGACCCTCCCACGGGCCCCCTTGGGGGACAAGGGGCGGGCTCCCAGGTTCGGCTGGGATCGCGCGCGCTCGTAGGATTGAGCGCATGTCCAAGGTCCTCTCCTCCCTGCCCGTCGGCGAGCGCGTCGGCATCGCCTTCTCGGGCGGCCTCGACACGTCGTGCGCCGTCGCCTGGATGCGCCACAACGGCGCCGTGCCCTTCACCTACACGGCCGACATCGGGCAGTACGACGAGCCGGACATCGACGCGGTCCCCGGCCGCGCCTCCGAGTACGGCGCCGAGGCCGCGCGCCTCGTCGACGCGAAGGCAGCGCTCGTGGAGGAGGGCCTCGTCGCCCTCGCGACCGGCGCCTTCCACATCCGCTCCGGCGGCCGCACCTACTTCAACACCACGCCGCTCGGCCGCGCCGTCACCGGCATGCTGCTCGTGCGCGCCATGAAGGAGGACGGCGTCGAGATCTGGGGCGACGGCTCCACCTACAAGGGCAACGACATCGAGCGGTTCTACCGCTACGGCCTCATGGCCAACCCCTCGCTGCGCATCTACAAGCCCTGGCTCGACGCGCGCTTCGTCACCGAGCTGGGTGGCCGCAAGGAGATGTCGGAGTGGCTCGTCGAGCACGGCTACCCCTACCGCGACGCGACCGAGAAGGCCTACTCGACCGACGCGAACATCTGGGGCGCGACGCACGAGGCGAAGACCCTCGAGCACCTCGACGAGTCGATGGAGATCGTGCAGCCCATCATGGGCGTCGCCCACTGGGACCAGTCGATCGAGATCCCGACCGAGGACGTCGCGATCCGCTTCGAGGCCGGCCGCCCCGTCGCGATCGACGGCCAGGAGTTCGACGACGCCGTCGCGCTCGTGCAGGAGGCGAACGAGATCGGCGGCCGCCACGGCCTCGGCATGAGCGACCAGATCGAGAACCGCATCATCGAGGCCAAGAGCCGCGGCATCTACGAGGCGCCGGGCATGGCGCTGCTGCACATCGCCTACGAGCGGCTGCTGAACGCGATCCACAACGAGGACACCGTCGCGACGTACCACGAGCAGGGCCGCCGCCTCGGCCGCCTCATGTACGAGGGCCGCTGGCTCGACCCGCAGTCGCTCATGCTGCGCGAGTCGATCCAGCGCTGGGTGGGCTCGGCCGTCACGGGCGAGGTCGTGCTGCGCCTGCGCCGCGGCGAGGACTACACGATCCTCGACACCCGCGGCGAGGGCTTCTCGTACCACCCCGACAAGCTGTCGATGGAGCGCGTCGGCGACGCCGCCTTCGGCCCGGAGGACCGCATCGGCCAGCTGACGATGCGCAACCTCGACATCGCCGACTCGCGCTCGCGCCTGGAGTCGTACGCCGCCGCCGGCCTCATCGAGGGCGAGACGAAGGCGCTCCTCGGCGCGCTCGAGGTGGGCGCGGCCGAGGCGATCGTCTCGGCGCCCGTCGACGACCCCGAGGCGCTCGAGCAGTGGAACGACCGCGCGGCGATGGACCTCGGCACCGACTGAGCCGCCGCTCGCCGCGCTCGATCGGGCGCTCCTGAGGGCCGGCCGCACTGCGCGGCCGGCCCTTCGCCGCGCCCGATCGAGCGCTGGTCGCAGGACGAGCGGGTGTCCTCCCTCGCACCGCCCATCCGTCATGGGGTTGACTGCATGCCACCGACCGAGGAGCGACCATGCGCTACGTGCTGTTCATCTGCACCGACCCCGAGGGCGAGCCCTACGACGCCGCGACCGACGACCCCCAGGCGTGGTGGGAGCCGCTGCAGGCATCGGGCCGCTACGTCATCGGCGACCGCCTGCGACCGGTCGAGGACGCGACGACCGTGCGCGTCCGCGCGGGCGAGCGGATCGTGACCGACGGTCCGTTCACCGAGAGCCGCGAGTGGATCGCGGGCTTCGACGTGATCGAGGCCGACGACCTCGACGCGGCGATCGAGATCGCGGCCGGGCACCCGATGGCACGTCTCGGCCGCATCGAGGTGCGGCCGGTGTGGCCGCTCTGATCGGAGGGCCGCGCTGATGGCGCCGGACGCCTCGGCGGCCGTGGCCGCGGTGGTCGCCGACGACCACGCGCGCGTCATGGCCGCCGTCGTCGGCACCCTCGGCGACTGGTCGGTCGCGGAGGACGCGGTGCAGGACGCGCTCGAGCGCGCGCTCGCCCGCTGGCCGGCCGACGGCGTGCCCGACAGCCCCGCGGCCTGGGTCACGACCGTCGCCCGCCGCCGCGGCATCGATCTGCTGCGCAGCCGCGCCGCGGCGGACCGCGCCGCGGAGCGCCTCGCGCGCGAACCCGCGCCCGAGACGGCCGCGACGCCCGAGGCCGGCTTCCCGCACGACGACGAGCGACTCGCCCTGCTGCACACCGCCTGCCACCCCGCGATCGCGGCGGACGCGCGCGCCGCGCTCGCGCTGCGCGCCGTGCTG
Source organism: Agrococcus sp. SL85 (assembly GCF_026625845.1). Taxonomy (NCBI): domain Bacteria; kingdom Bacillati; phylum Actinomycetota; class Actinomycetes; order Micrococcales; family Microbacteriaceae; genus Agrococcus; species Agrococcus sp. SL85. The sequence continues at coordinate 1,187,777 of NZ_CP113066.1, read as the reverse complement.
GGCGTGCCCGTCGCGCGCATCGCGCGGCTCTTCGGGGTCGGCGAGGACGCGATGCAGAAGCGGCTCGTGCGGGCGCGCGCGAAGATCCGGCACGCGCGCATCCCCTACCGCGTGCCCGGCCCGGCCGAGCGGCCGGCGCGCAGCGAGGGCGTGCGCCAGGTGCTCTACGGCCTCTTCGCGATCGGCTACGCCGCGCCCGCCGACGCCGACGCCCGAGCCGCGGCCGACGAGGCGATCCGGCTCGCGCGCCTGTGCCGCGAGCTGACGCCGGAGCGCACGCACGAGCGGCTGGAGGCCGACGGGCTGCTCGCGCTCATGCTGCTGCAGCACGCGCGCCGCGACGCGCGCCTGCGCGCCGACGGCTCGGCAGTGCCGCTGCCCGAGCAGGACCGCGGCCGCTGGGACCGAGCCGCGGCCGACGAGGGCCTCGCGCTCGTGGACGCGGCGATCGCGCTCGCGGCCTCGACGGGGCTCGCGGGCGGCAGGCACCTCGTGCACGCCGCGATCGCGGCCGAGCACGTGCGGCCCGAGCTCGCCGCGCACATCGACCACCGCCGCGTCGTCGCCCTCTACCGGGTGCTCGAGCAGCTCGACGGCTCGCCCTTCGTCGTGCTGAACCGCGCGATCGCGCAGGCGAACGCCGGCGACGCGGCGGGCGGCCTCGAGGCGCTCGACGGCCTCGAGGCCGCGCTCGGCCGGCAGCACCTGCTGCACGCGGCGCGCGGCGACGCGCTCGCGCGCCTCGGTAGGCGCCGCGAGGCGGCGGAGGCGCTGCGCCACGGCGCGGCGCTCGCGCCGACCGATCAGGAGCGGCGGGCGCTGCTCGCCGCCGCGCAGGAGGAGGACGACCGATGAGGATCCTGGAGACCGAGCTGCCCGACGCCGTCGTGCACGCGTCGGCGCCCGCCGGAGCGCTCGATCGCATCGTGCTGTGGCATCCGGGCTCGCCCCACGCGGGCACGGTGCTCGAACCCGTGCGCGCCGCAGCCGCGGCCGTCGGCCGCGACGTGGTGACCGTGGCCCGACCCGGCTACGCCGGCACGCCTCGGCGTCCCGGGCGCAGCGTCGCCGAGGGCGCCGCCGATGCGATCCGGGTGCTCGAGCTGCTCGACGCGCGTGACGTCGTGGTCGTCGGCTACTCGGGCGGCGGCCCGCACGCGATCGCCACCGCAGCAGCGGCGCCGGAGCGCACGGGCGCCCTGATGCTGCTCGCCTCGGTCGCGCCGCACGGCGACCCCGCGTGGTTCGAGGGGATGGCCGACCCCTCGGCGCTGCGCGCCGCCGAGGCCGGGGCGGCCGCGCGCGAGGCGCATCCCGAGCGCTTCGAGCCGGGCAGCTTCGTCGCCCGCGACTGGGCGGCGCTCGAGGGCGGCTGGAGCGCGCTCGGGGCGGATGCGCAGGCCGGCGGCGAGACGGGCCCGCTCGGCCTCGTCGACGACGACCTGGCGTTCGTGCTGCCGTGGGGCGCGGCGATGCCGACGGGCGCGCGCTGCCGCATCGCGCACGGCACCGACGACCGGGTCGTGCCGCCGCTGCACGCGCGGCTCCTCGCGGGGCTCCTGCCCCAGGCGGCGCTCGTGCTGCATCCGGGCGACGGCCACGTCTCGATGCTCGAGCACCTCGACGAGCACCTCGGAGCGCTCGCCGCCGGCTGAGGCGGAGCCCGGCGGGCCTCGCCCGCGGGCGGGCGACGAACGCGCCCGGCTGTCCCCCGGGATCGCTGTGCTTCACTGAGCCGATGGGAGCCACGGGGCCTGAGGCGGGCGCGCTCGCGCCGTTCTCGCCCGCGACCCGCGCCTGGTTCGCGGCCGCGTTCGACGCCCCCACGCCCGCGCAGGAGCAGGCATGGGCCTCGATCGCGAAGGGCGACCACACGCTCGTCGTCGCCCCCACCGGCTCCGGCAAGACGCTCGCCGCGTTCCTCTGGGCGATCGACCGGCTGCAGCGGGTGCCCTCGGGCGCCGACGCGGCCGAGCGGGAGCCCGGCGTGCGCGTGCTCTACGTCTCGCCGCTCAAGGCGCTGGCCGTCGACGTCGACCGCAACCTGCGCGCGCCGCTCGCGGGCGTCGCGGCGCGCGCGCGCGGCGAGGGGCTCGAGCCCCGTGCCGTGCGCATCGGGCTCCGCACGGGCGACACCCCGCAGGAGGAGCGCCGCGCGCAGGTCAAGGACCCGCCCGACATCCTCATCACCACGCCCGAGTCGCTCTTCCTGCTGCTCACGAGCCGCGCCCGCGAGACGCTGCGCACCGTGGAGACGGTGATCGTCGACGAGGTGCACGCCGTCGTGCCGACGAAGCGCGGCTCGCACCTCGCGCTGAGCCTCGAGCGCCTCGACGACCTGCTGCCGCAGCCCGCGCAGCGCATCGGCCTCTCGGCCACCGTGAGCCCCATCGAGGAGGTCGCGGGCTTCCTGGGCGGCCCCGCCCCCGTGACGGTCGTGGCGCCGCCGAGCGACAAGCGCATCGAGCTGACGATCACGGTGCCCGTCGACGACATGACCGACCTCCGCGGGCCCGCGCACGAGGAGGCGGCGCCCTCGGGCTCCGCCTTCGGCAGCACCCAGCCGCAGAACCCGTCGATCTGGCCGCACATCGAGCGCGAGGTGCTCGAGCTCGTCGACCGGCACCGCTCGACGATCGTGTTCGTGAACGCGCGGCGGGCAGCGGAGCGGCTGACGGCGCGGCTCAACGAGCTCGATGCGGAGCGGCTGGACGCGGCGGAGGCCGAGGACGGGGATGCGGAGGGGCCTCGTGACGCGAGCGCCCCCGGCGCGCGCGTCACGACCGGCGGGCAGGGCGCGAGCGCGACCGGCGGGTCGGGCGCGAGCGCCGCCGCGCCAGCGACCGACGAGCGCGGGCGCGGGGTGATCCTGCGCGACGTGCAGGAGCACATCCGCCTGCGGCTCGCCGAGCGCAGGGCCGCCCGCGAGCACGGCGGCGACGACGCCGAGGGCCCGCCCCTCGCGCGCGCCCACCACGGCTCCGTCTCGAAGGAGCAGCGGGCCGAGATCGAGGACCAGCTGAAGTCGGGCGTGCTGCGCTGCGTCGTCGCCACCTCGAGCCTCGAGCTCGGCATCGACATGGGCGAGGTCGACCTCGTGGTGCAGGTGGAGGCGCCGCCGTCGACCGCGAGCGGCCTCCAGCGCGTCGGCCGCGCCGGCCACAGCGTGGGCGACGCCTCGCGCGGCGTCATCATCCCCAAGCACCGCGCGGACCTCCTGCACGCTACCGTCGTCGCCGACCGCATGGCGCGGGGGCAGCTCGAGCCCCTCCGCGCGCCGCGGCACCCGCTCGACGTGCTCGCGCAGCACACGGTCGCGGCGGCGGCGATGGACGAGCTCGTCGTCGACGACTGGTTCCAGGCGGTGCGGCGCTCGGCCCCCTTCGCCTCCCTCCCCCGCAGCGCCTTCGACGCGTGCCTCGACCTCATCTCCGGCGTCTACCCGAGCGACGAGTTCGCCGAGCTGCGACCGCGCGTCGTCTACGACCGCGACGCCGGCACGATCACGGGCCGCCCGAGCGCGCAGCGCGTGGCCGTCTCCTCCGGCGGCACGATCCCCGACCGCGGCCTCTTCGGCGTCTTCCTCGCCGGCCAGGAGGGCAAGCCCGGCGCGCGCGTCGGCGAGCTCGACGAGGAGATGGTCTACGAGTCGCGCGCGGGCGACGTCTTCGCGCTCGGCGCGACCAGCTGGCGCGTCGTCGACATCACGCACGACCGCGTGCTCGTCGTGCCGGCCTTCGGCGAGCCCGGCAAGCTGCCCTTCTGGCACGGCGACGCCGAGGGCCGGCCCGCCGACCTCGGCGCCTCGATCGGCCGCGCGACCGCCGCCCTCGCGGCCGGCGAGGGGATCGAGCTGCCGCACCACGACGAGCGCGCGCGCCGCAACCTCGACGCCTACGTGCGCGACCAGCTCGCCGCCACCGGCGCCGTGCCCACCGACCAGCAGATCGTCGTCGAGCGCAGCCGCGACGAGCTCGGCGACTGGCGCCTCGTGGTGCTCTCGCCCTGGGGCCGCCGCGTGCACGCGCCGTGGGCGCTCGCGATCGACCGCCGGCTGCGCGAGGACCGCGACCTCGGCGCCGCGGCCATGGCCTCCGACGACGGCATCGTCATCCGCATCCCTGACTCCGACGCCGAGCCGCCCGGCGCCGACCTCATCCGCTTCGAGCCGGAGGAGCTCGCGCGCATCGTCGAGACCGAGGCGGGCGGCACCGCGCTCTTCGCCAGCCGGTTCCGCGAGTGCGCCGCGCGCGCCCTGCTGCTGCCGAAGCGCGACCCGGCCCGCCGCGCGCCGCTGTGGCAGCAGCGGCAGCGGGCCGCGCAGCTGCTCGACGTCGCCAAGCGCTACCCCGACTTCCCCATCGTGCTCGAGGCGCTCCGCGAGGTGCTGCAGGACGCCTACGACCTGCCGGCGCTGCGCGAGATCGCCGAGCGGCTGCAGCACGGCGCGATCCGCGTCGTCGAGGTCGAGACGCCGAGCCCCTCCCCCTTCGCGCACCACCTGCTGTTCGGCTACGTCGGGCAGTTCCTCTACGAGGGCGACGCGCCGCTCGCCGAGCGCCGCGCGGCCGCGCTGACCCTCGACCCGGCCCTCCTCGCCGACGTGCTCGGCCAGGCGGCGCTCCGCGAGCTGCTCGACCCCGAGGTCGTGGCGCGCACCGAGCTCGAGCCTGCAGCGCCTCGCGCCCGACCGCCGCGCGCGCGGCGTGGAGGGCGCGGCCGACCTGCTGCGGCTGCTCGGCCCGCTCACGGCCGCAGAGCCTCGGCGAGCGGCTCGAGGGATCCGGCGAGGGCGACGCGCTCGGCGAGGCCGGCGCCGCCGCGCTCGCCGACGAGCCTCGTCGCGGCGCGTCGCGCCGTGCGCCTGCGCATCGGCGACGCGGAGCGCGTGGCGGCGATCGAGGACGTCGGCCGGCTCCGCGACGCCCTCGGGGTGCCGCCGCCCGCCGGCGTGCCCTCCGCCTACCTCGACGCCGTCGACGACCCGATCGGCGACGTCGTCTCGCGCGACGCGCGCACGCACGGCCCCTTCACGGTCGAGGAGGCCTCGGCGCGGCTCGCGCTGCCCGTCGCCGTCGTGCGCACGGCGCTCCGCGCGCTCGAGCGCCAGGGCCGCGTGCTCGCGGGCGCCTACCGGCCCGGCGGCAGCGGCGAGGAGTGGATCGACGCGCAGGTGCTCTCGCGGCTGAAGCGCCGCAGCCTGCAGGCGCTGCGCAGCGACGTCGAGCCCGTCGACCACGCGGTGCTCGCCGACCACCTGCTCGCGCACCAGCACGTCACGCGGCCGCTCCGCGGCACCGACGGGGTGCTCGAGGCGCTCGACGGGCTCGACGGCATCCCGCTGCCGCTCAGCGCGCTCGAGACGCTCATCCTGCCGAGCCGCGTCAAGGACTACCGCCCGCCGATGCTCGACGAGCTGACCGCCACGGGCCTCGTGACCTGGACGGGCGCCGGCGCGCTCACGGGCAGGGACGGCCGGATCGTGCTGCGCCCCGCCGACACCGTCGAGCAGCGGCGCGACACCGAGCACGAGGACCCCGACGCGCAGGCGCTGCTCGAGGCGCTCGCGGGCGGCGGCGCGATGTTCGCGAAGCAGCTCTCGGACGAGCTCGCGCTCGACCTGCAGCGGCTCTCGGACGTGCTGTGGCCGCTCGTCTGGGCCGGCCGCGTCACGAACGACACGATCGCGCCGCTGCGCGCGCACCTGCTGGGCGCGCGCGCCCGCACCGCGCCCCCGCCCAGCCGCCGCGCCGCGCCCGTGAGCCGCCGGCGCCTGCAGGCCGCGCGCCCCATCCGCTCGGAGGCCCTGCCGACGCTCGGCGGCCGGTGGCTGCTGGCCTCGGCGCCCGTCGGCACCCCCACCGAGCGCGCCGCGGCGGTCGCCGACGCGCTGCTCGCCCGCTACGGCGTCGTCACGCGCGGCAGCGTGCAGGCCGAGGACGTGCCGGGCGGCTTCCACGGCGTCTACCAGGTGCTCAAGGCCTTCGAGGAGGCCGGGCACACGCGCCGCGGCTACTTCGTCGACGGCCTCGGCGCCGCGCAGTTCGCCGACACGCCCGTCGTCGACGCCCTGCGGGCCCGGCAGCACGCGGGCCCGAGCGACGCCGTCGCCACCGTCGCCGCCGTCGATCCCGCGAACCCCTTCGGCGCGGCGCTGCCGTGGCCGGAGCCGCGCGGCGACCGGCGGCCCGCGCGGCGCGTCGGCGCGCTCACCACGATCGTCGCCGGTCGCGCGGTGCTGCACCTCGAGCGCGGCGGCAAGTCGCTCACGACCTTCGACGACGACCGCGCGACGCTCGTGCGCGCGCTCGGCAGCCTCGCCGACGCCGTCGCGCGGCAGGGCGGCAGGCGGCGCGTGATCGAGGAGGTCGACGGCCGCTCCTCGCTCGACGCCGAGGTCGCGCCGCTGCTCGACGAGGCGGGGCTGCGGCGCACGCCCCGGGGCTTCCGGATCAGCCCGTGAGCGCCCGCACGCGGCGGGCGCGCTGATGCCCGAGGGCGACACCATCCACCGCGCCGCCGTGAACCTGCGGGCCGTGCTCGCCGGGCGCGAGCTCGTGCGCACCGACTTCCGCGTGCCGCGGCTCGCCACGACCGACCTCGCCGGGGAGCGCATCGAGGAGGTCGTGAGCGTCGGCAAGCACCTGCTCATGCGCGGCGAGCGCTGGACGATCCACTCGCACGCGGGCATGGACGGCCTCTGGCACATCCTGCGCCCCGGCCAGCGCGCGCCCGTGGCCGCGCACACGATCCGCGCGGTGCTCGCGACCGCCGAGCACGAGGTCGTCGGTTCGGCGCTGCCCGTGCTCGAGCTGCTGCCGCGCGAGCGCGACGGCGAGGCCGTGGCGCACCTCGGGCCCGACCTGCTCTCGCCCGCGTGGAGCGACGCCGACGCCGCCGAGGCGGCGCGGCGCCTGCGCGCGACCGGCGCGCCCGTGGGCGTCGCGCTGCTCGACCAGACCGCGATGGCGGGGGTCGGCAACGTCTACCGCGGCGAGCTCTGCTTCCTGCGCGGCCTGCATCCCGCGACGCCGATCGCGCAGGTCGACGTCGAGCCGCTCGTGGCGCTCGCGCGCCGCCTGCTCGTGGCCAACCGCGACCGCGTGGAGCGCACGTTCACGGGCGACGCGCGGCGGGGGCGCCGCACCTGGGTGTACGGCCGCGGCGGGCAGCCGTGCCTGCGCTGCGGCACCCGCATCCGGGACGCGCAGCTGGGCCTCGAGGACGGCATGCTGCGGCAGGTGCAGTGGTGCCCGCGCTGCCAGCCGGAGCCGTAGCCGGAGCCGCAGCCGCAGCCCAGGTCCGAGCAGCCCGGAGGAATCGGCGCTCAGCGCACCGCCGAGCGCACTATCCGGTCGGCTCGGCGCTCAGGGCCGGATCCTCCGGCGCGGCGTGGACGCGCACCCACTCGTGCATCACGATCGCCGCGGCCGCGGCGGCGTTGATCGAGCGGGTCGAGCCGAACTGGCGGATGGCGACGTGCGCGTCGGCCGCCGCGATCGCCTCCTCGGTGAGCCCGGGGCCCTCCTGCCCGAACAGCAGCACGCAGCGCTCGGGTAGCGGCGCCGCGTCGACGGGCACGGACCCGGCCGTGTTGTCGACGGCCACGATCGGCAGCCCCTCCGCGCGCGCCCACGCGACGAGGGAGTCGATGCCCTCGTGGTGCTCGATGCGCTGGTAGCGGTCGGTCACCATCGCGCCGCGGCGGTTCCAGCGCCGGCGGCCGACGATGTGCACGGCGCCCGCCGCGAAGGCGTTCGCGGTGCGCACGATCGAGCCGATGTTGAGGTCGTGCTGCCAGTTCTCGATCGCGACGTGGAACGGGTGCCGGCGCGCGTCGAGGTCGGCGACGATCGCGTCCATCGACCAGTAGCGGTAGCGGTCGACGACGTTGCGCCGGTCGCCGAGCGCGAGCAGCTCGGGGTCCCAGTGCTCGCCCTCGGGCGGCGGCCCCAGCCAGGGCCCTGCGCCGACGAGCAGCCGGGGATCCGAGGGCTGCTCGTCGGCGCGATCGAGATCGTCCATCCGCCCAGGCTAGGCGGGCTCAGACGAAGGTGCGCGCCGGGGCGGGGAGGGGCAGCTGGGCGTGCTGGCCCGCCCGGCCCCTGCCGTGGCGCGCCGGCAGCGGCGCCGGTCCGCGCGTGCGGGCGGTGGCGGTGACGACCACGGCGGCCAGCAGGAAGGCGCCCGCGAGGCCGACGCTCCACCACGGCGGGCCCGGGATCTCGGGCATGGCGACCGCGGGGTCGCCGGCCGGCGGGTTCTCGATCCGCTCGGCGGTGACGAAGATGCGCTGGCTGTTCACGCCGAGCGGCGTGCACGTGACGAGCGTCAGCAGGTCGCGGCCCGCGACGGGGAGCAGCGGGTCGGTGTCGGTGGGGTCGAAGACCTCCGACGAGACGATCCGGTAGGTGAGGGTCGCTCCCTCCACGTCGATCTGGACGAGGTCGCCGGGGACCACGCGATCGAGGTCGGTGAAGAGGGCCGACTCGGGCAGGCCGCGGTGCCCGGTGAGCACCGCGTGCGAGCCGACGCCGCCGACCGGCAGGGAGGAGCCGAAGAGGTGGCCGACGCCCGCGCGGAGGGTCTCCTCCGAGGTGCCGTGGTAGACCGGCAGGTCGACGGCGATCACGGGGATGCGGATGCGCGCCATGACACCGTTCGCGTCGGTGGCGAGCTGCGCGCGGTAGCCGTCGGCGATCGCGCCGCTGCCGTCGGCCGAGGCGGGGTCCTGCGGGTCGCCGAGCGCACCGCCCGGCAGCGTCTCGTTGTAGGCGCGCGCCGCCTCGAGCGCCTGCTGCTCGACCGCGGCGCCCTCGCCGCTGCGCTCGACGCTGTAGTCGAGCACGAGGCGCGACTGCTCCAGCTGCGAGAACCAGGAGGCGCCCGCCGGGTACAGCATCGTCCCCGCCCCGAGGATCGTCAGCACCGCCACCGCGACCGCGCCGCGCGTGGCGCGACGGAGGCGAGCGATGCGGCGCATGGTGCTCCTCGGGACGGGGACGGGTGCTGCGAGCGGGAGGGAGGCCGCGGCCGCGGCCGCGGCCTCCCGGGTGGTTCAGCCCTGCTGCTGCTCGGACCGGCGGCGACCGGCCAGGATCAGGAAGGCGCCCGCGGCGACGACGAGGAGCGCGCCCCCACCGATCATGAAGGCCATCTGGCCGTCACCACCGGTGATGGGGAGTGCGAAGGCCGGGACCTGCGAGTTGGCGACCTCGATCTGCACGGCGTCGGCCGTGGAGCCGGCCGTGACCGTGAAGGGGATCGGCGTCGGGTTCAGCTGGTAGCCGACCGGCGCGACGACCTCGACGAGCTCGTAGTCGCCGGCGATGAGGGCGGGCACGACGACCTCGCCGTCCTCGCCCGTCGTGAACTGCGTCTGGCGGGGCGTGGCCGTGCCGACCGGGATGGCCGTCGTGGTGCCGGGGAGGCGGACCTCGAAGACCGCGCCCTGCAGGCGCAGCGTGTCGTCGGTCGAGGGGTGCTTGATGATGCGCGCGGCGCCCCAGTACGACACGACCTGCACGGCCTCGATCGTGGAGGAGTACTGCGAGTCGCGGATCGTGAGCGAGGCGTCGTTCTCGATGCTGCCGTCGCCGAGCGCGATCACCGTGGCGTCGAGCTCCAGCACGACCTTGGCGCCGTTGTTCGCGGCGTTGACCTTGACCAGGCCCTCGTCGGTCAGCGTCGCCTTGACGACGCCGTCGACGACGGACAGCTCGTAGTCGATGCCCTCGACGAGCTCCGTGGTCGTGCCGCCGTCGACGAGCGTGACGACCGCGGAGCCCGGCACGTACGCGACCTGCGTGGTGTCGAGCACATCGGTGATCGCGTACTCGGTGATGGTGTTGTCGGCCTGCTTGTTGGGCACCTCGGTCGTCACGGTGTAGACGATCGTGTCGCCGAGCGCGACGGCGCCGGTGAGGTCCTGCTCGAGCGTGATGCCCGTGAGCGAGTTCTTCGGGTAGACGTGCACGTCGTAGACCCAGGCGCCGTTCTCGGGCAGCGGGATCGAGACGAGGAACGGCTGGGAGCGCAGGGCGATCGGGTTGTCACCCACGGAGGTCTCCTCGACGAGGTAGACGCCGACGGGCAGCGAGGTGAAGTCCGCCTCGCCAGCAGCGTCGGTGGTGTCGCTGACGGCGGCGCCGAGCGAGTAGCCGCTACCGTCGGCCAGCACCTGCGCCGGGGTGAGCTCGTGCAGCGTCTCCCAGGTCGTCGAGTCCTCGAGGTCGAGCGCGGTGGGATGCGTGACCTCACGCACCGAGAACGTCACGCCCTCGAGCGGGTTGGCGGGCGCGACGTCGAGCTCGGAGCCGGTCGAGCGCGAGGTGCTCACGGGATCGGGCGTCTCGTGCTTGTGGACCGTGAGCGAGCCGAGCGCGTCCATGTCGATGTTCGAGGCGTCCGGGGCGGCCATGGCCGGGGTCGCCATGCCGAGGGCTGCGGCCACGCCGATGCCCGCGGCGACGAAGCCGGCGACGAGGCGGCTGCCCTTCCTGCGGATGGTGGTGTTCATGGTGTCTCCTTGATGGGGCCGGTCCGGGGACCGGGGTTCGGCGTGGCGCCGGGTCTGTGGGGCTGTGGGGTGGGTGGGTCAGGCCGTGCGGCGCCTGCGGTGGAGCAGGAGCGCGAGGCCCGCGAGGACGGCGAGGGCTGCGAGGCCGCCGCCGACGAGCTGGATCTGGTCGGCGCCGATCCCGCCCGTGAGGGGCAGCGAGAAGGGCGTGGGGCTGGTGGCGACGAAGCGGTAGATGCTCGTCGTGGCCGCGGCGACCGAGACCGACGCGGGGTCGGCGGCGACCCAGTAGCTGGGGTTCGTGTGGTCGACCGCGCCGCTCGGCACCGCGGGGCCGACGTATCGCTCGAAGCGGAGGCCGATGAACGCGGCGGTCGAGGTGGACTCGAGCGAGTAGCCGTGGCCGGGCCGCACCTGGATCGTGTTCGCGGGGGCGACGGCCTCGGAGCCGGTGACGGTCGTGGGCTGGAGGCCGGCGACGCCCGCGGCAGGGGTGCTCGTGAGCGAGAACTGGCCGGCAGTCAGCTGCGTGGAGCCCTCGATGCGCTCGAGGATGACGAGGCTCGCCGTCGCGTTCCGCACGGTGCAGGTGACGCTGTCGCCCTGCGCCGCCGTGACGTCGCCCGCGGTCGAGACGGGGACGGTCGCGTTGTCCTGGTTCACGCACGTCCAGCTGCCGACCTGCGCGTAGGTGGCGGGGCCGCCGGACTCCGAGAGCCGGTAGGCGACGGCGGGCGTGATGCGCGCGCCGGTCGTCGCCGCCGCGCCGCTCGCGCCGGTGGGCCCTGCGAGGGCGCCGGCGGGCGCGGTGGCCGTGAGCGTGAACAGGTTCGCGGGCGCCGTGCCGAAGGTGACCTGCTTCACGAGCGTGAGCGTCGTCGCCTTGACCTTGTTGGTGAACACGCAGCTCACGGCCGAGCCGGGCGAGAGCGTCAGGGTCGCGCCGGCCTCGCCGGGGAGGGCGACCGTGCTCGTGGCGCCCGCGGCGGTGCGCACGGTGCACGAGGCGCTCACGAACGCGAAGCCCGCCTGCCGCGCCTCGGAGATCGTCACCTGCGCGTTCGTGGCGCCGCTCGCGTGGCGGAGCGTCCAGCTCGCGGTGCCGTTCGCCGCGGTCGACTGGTTCGAGGTCGTGACGGGGCCGATCTGGGTCGCGCCCGAGACGATCGCCGCGCCGACGGTCCAGCCCTGGCGCGGGGCCGCGTTCCGGCCGTCCACGTCCTGCATGTCCTTGCGGATCGAGATCGTCGTGACCAGCGGGGCGTTCGTGAAGGTGCACACGACGTTCGCGCCGGGGGCGGCGGGGGTCGTGAGGCCGATCGTGGTGCCCGTGCCGGAGCCGAAGGGGGCGCCGTCGCTCGTGCACGCCCAGCTCGAGGCGTAGTTCGCCGCGGTGCCGGAGGCCATGGTCTCGGCGATCGTGTAGCTCGCCGACGTCGGCACGGTGACCGCGGTGATCCGCTGCGCCTGGAGGCCGGTCGCGGTGCCGCTCGTCGTGGCGGTGGCAAGCACGTCGCCCGCCGAGCCCTCGCGCACCGAGAGCGCGAACTGGTCGGTGGCGGCGACGCGGCCGACGACCTGCTTCTGCACCGTGATCGTCACGGGCGCGATGCATCCGGCGAGGTCGGTGCTCTGTGCGGTGACGGAGGTGTTGACGCCGGTGGCGGGCGAGCCGATCTGCGTCCAGGTCGTCGTGTCGTAGCGGCGGACCGTGGTGCCGTCGCCCGCGAAGATCGTCGCGTCGCCGTCGTAGGCGATGCCGTTGATCGCGGTGCCGATCGAGCCGGCGGGGGCGGTGTCGGCGGGCAGCGTGCCGCCCGTGCCCGCGGCGAGGTCGTCGGCCGCGACCATGAAGCGCGTCGTGCCGGCGGCGTTGCTCTGGATGAGCATGAGGTTGCCGGCCGCGTCGAACGCCATGTCGCCGTTGCTGAGCACGCTCTGGCCCGTGGCGATGCTGCCGACGAAGCTCGAGGCACCCGTGGCGGGGTCGAACTTGTGCAGGCGGAACGACCAGGCGCCGCCCGAGAGGTGGGGGCCTCCGAAGAAGTACTCGCCGGTCGTGAGGCTCACGGCGCCCGCGATGAGGTTGGCGCTGTTGCCCGTGGCGTACGCGGTGTCGGGCAGCACCTCCCAGCCGGCAGCGACGGTGTAGCGCAGGATCGAGGTGACGTCGGCGTTGATCGCCGAGCCGAGGGTGCCGCGGATGAGCGCGTACATGCTCGTGCCGTCGCGGCCGATGCCGAGCGAGTTGACCTGGGTGCTGTTCACGTTCCAGCCGCCGAAGGTCGTGACGGCGGGCGTGCCCGAGCCGAAGACGATCTGCCGCACGACGCCGGTGGCGAGCACCGAGTAGATCGTGCCGGCGGTGCAGGAGACCGCGGCGCGCTGCGTGACGGTGAAGGTGCCGAGGCTCTGGGCGCCGTTGCCCCAGGGGGAGGCGGTGGCGACGAAGGCGCTCGAGTCGAAGCCGTAGCCGGCCGGGTCGATGACCTCGCGCACCTGGTAGCGGTACTGCAGCAGGTTCGTGCTGTCGATGACGCCGTTGGTCAGCTGGAACTCGCCCGCGTCGGGATCGCGGTCGCCCGTGGCCGCGCAGCCGGCGGCCGTGCAGTCGGCGATCGTCGCGATGGTCGAGAACGCGCTCCAGCTGCTGAAGTTCTGACGCACGTTGTTGCGCGAGCGCTGGCTGCGCTGCACCTCGAAGCTCGCGCCGCCCACGAGCGCGTCGGTGGTCGAGTCGGCCACGCGCCACGAGAGGTAGGGCCCGGACACGGTCGGCTCGGGACCGGTGACGGCCTGGGCCGCGGGGGCCTGCACGGGGGCGACGAGCGTCACGAGCACGACGAGCATCGCCGCTGCGATCGCGACGATGCGCGATCGCGACGCTGCTCGCTCGATCCGGCTCATGGCCTGCTCCCTCGTGACGGGATGGTGGTGGCCGGAGGTGCTCCGAGCCGTGGTGACAGGCATGACGCTACGAGCCTCGGAAGCGCTTCCGGGCCGGTTTTCCGCTTCGCTCGGGAGGCGTTGAGCCATGCTCAGGTCGCGTTGAGGAGTGCTCAGGTGGGGCTGAGGTTGCTCAGGGAACGCCAAGCCGGCTCTGCAGGAGGGCCTGCGCATCCCCTGCAATCTCGTTGCCGCTCGGAGTTCACCTGCCGGTGACACGGGGCGCGTAGCCTGGCCGCATGCGCACGCGCGACGACATCGAATGCTGGCTGACCGACATGGACGGCGTGCTCGTCCACGAGGAGCGGCCCCTCCCCGGCGCCCAGGAGCTGCTGCAGCAGTGGCAGGACGCCGGCACCGAGTTCCTCGTGCTCACGAACAACTCGATCTTCACGCCGCGCGACCTCTCGGCGCGGCTGCGCGCGTCGGGCCTCGTCGTGCCCGAGGAGCGCATCTGGACGAGCGCGCTCGCGACCGCCGACTTCCTGCACGACCAGATGCCGGGCGGCTCGGCCTACGTGATCGGCGAGGCGGGGCTCATCACGGCGCTGCACGAGATCGGCTTCACGATGACCGAGACCGACCCCGACTTCGTCGTCATCGGCGAGACGCGGTCGTACTCCTTCGAGGCCATCACGAAGGCCATCCGCCTCATCGCCGGCGGCGCGCGCTTCATCTCGACGAACCCCGACGCGACCGGCCCGAGCGCGAGCGGCATCCTGCCCGCCACGGGCGCCATCAACGCCCTCATCACGAAGGCCACGGGCCGCGTGCCCTACATCGTCGGCAAGCCCAACCCCATGATGTTCCGCTCGGCGCTCAACAAGATCGGCGCGCACTCGGAGGTCACCGGCATGATCGGCGACCGCATGGACACCGACATCATCGCCGGCATGGAGGCGGGCCTCCACACCGTGCTCGTCATGACGGGCATCTCCGACCCCGCGCTCGTCGAGACCTATCCGTTCCGGCCCGACGAGATGCTGCAGGGCGTCTTCGAGCTCGTCGACGCCGCGCCGGCCGAGTCGGAGCTCGACGCGCCGCGCCCCGACCTCTGACCCTCCCCGCTCTCCTCGTCCTCCTCCTCAACCGGTTCTGTGGTTCGCGGGCGCGGATGTCGCGCCTGCCGACCACAGGCCCGGTCGAGATCCTCGTCAGGCGTCGGCGAGGAGGCGGATGACGTGGCCGCCGAAGACGGCTCCGGCGATCGCCGCCGCGAGCGCCGCGACCATCACCAGCCGGTCGACGGCGCGCAGCGGCACCTCGCGGGCGTCGAGGCCGTCGAGGCGGATCCAGCCGACGAGGGCGGGCCAGCCGCGCCGCACCGCCCCGACGGCGAGCAGCAGCGCGAGGACCGCCGCGACGCCGGACAGCAGCAGCCACAGCGGCGAGAGCAGCGCGCCCTCGGCCGTCGAGAAGGGTGCGGCGGCGATCGCGCCGAGGCCGATCGCGAGCACCCACCATGTCACGGGCGGCCCGAAGCCGCGGGCGGCGAAGAGCGAGAGCACGGGCGCGCCGAAGAGCGCGACGACCCCGAGCAGCAGCCCGCCCCATCCGCTCACCTGGCACACGGCGTCCGAGGTGCTGCACGCGCCCTCGTCGAACGAGATGAGGATGCCCGCCGACCGCGCCGCGGCAGCCGCGCCGAAGCCCGCGGCCGCCCACGCGAGCAGCATGCCGACCCAGGACGAGGCGATCGAGCCCCCGGCGATCACGGGCGGCACCCGGTAGAGGCGGTCGGTCCAGCGCACGGATCCACGCTACGCCCCGCCCGTGGCCGCTAGGGCTTCAGCACCGCGGCCACGACCAGCATGACCGGCAGCGAGAGCACGGTCGTGAGCAGCACGATGTCGCGCGAGATGACCGTGGCCCGGTCGTAGCGCAGCGCGTACTGGTAGATGTTCTGCGCGGTGGGGAGGGCGCCCATGACCGTGCAGGCGTAGACGAGCTGGTCGTCGAGCCGGAAGGCGAAGCGCGCGAGCACGTACACGAGCGCCGGCAGCACGAACGACTTGAGCACGACCGCGAGCGCCACCTCCTTGCGGCCCGAGCCCGGCTGCAGCGGCCGGTCGCCGCGCAGCGAGATGCCGAAGGCCAGCAGCATGAGCGGCACCGCCGCGCCGCCCAGGATCTCGAGCGGCGCGAGCACAGGAGCGGGCAGCTCGATGCCGAGCGCCGAGACGAGCGCGCCGAGCGCGCCGCCGATGAGCATGGGGTTGCGGAGCGGCTGCGTGACGATGCCGACGAACGACGCCCTGCCTGCCGTGATGATGTCGAGGCTCGCGAGCAGCAGCGGCGCGAGCACGAGCAGCTGCAGGAGCAGCATCGGGCCGACGAACTGCGCGTCGCCGATCACGTAGATCGCCACCGGCAGGCCGATGTTGTTCACGTTGGAGTAGCCGGCCGCGGTGCCCGCGAGGGCGATGCGCGCGGGATCCTTCGTGCACCAGATGCGCGCGATGACGGCGTAGA
This sequence comes from Agrococcus sp. SL85, assembly GCF_026625845.1. Taxonomy (NCBI): domain Bacteria; kingdom Bacillati; phylum Actinomycetota; class Actinomycetes; order Micrococcales; family Microbacteriaceae; genus Agrococcus; species Agrococcus sp. SL85. Next base: position 1,171,840 of record NZ_CP113066.1, on the reverse strand, counting down.
GCAGGAAGACGCCGAGGAAGCCGAGCGCGGCGACCGCGAGCACGCTCGAGAACAGCAGCCGCACGTCGGCCTCGGCGAGGACGGTGAAGAGGAGGGCGGGGCTCGCGGCGAAGAACGACGTCTTGTTGAGGACGAGGCGGCCCTCCTGGCTGACGATGCCGAGGCGCGCGAGCAGCCAGCCGACGAGGATGACGAAGCCGATGATGGCGAAGCCGATGAGCACGCCGCCCATGCGCCCTCCGATCGTTCGCCCGCCTCACGAGTTCCGAGGACAAGTCTGACATGTCGGCGGGGCGCCGCCGTCAGCTCCAGCGGGCTACTGCGCGGCGAGGCCCAGGTCGTCGAGCGTGATCGCGGCGCGGTACTCCACGCCCTCCGCCTCGATCGCGGCCTGCGCGCCCGTCGCGCGGTCGACGATGACGGCGACCGCCACGACCTCCGCACCGACCGTGCGGAGTGCCTCGATGGCTGCGATCGGGCTGCCGCCCGTCGTCGACGTGTCCTCGAGCACCACGACGCGCTTGCCCGCGAGGTCGGGGCCCTCGATCTGGCGGCCGCGGCCGTGGTCCTTGGGCTGCTTGCGCACGACGAAGGCGTCGACGGCGGTGCCTCGGGCGAGGCCGCGGTGCAGCACGGCGTTCGCGAGCGGGTCCGCGCCCATCGTGAGGCCGCCCATCGCCGCGACGTCGGGGATGTCGGCGACGAGGTCGAGCAGCACGTCGCCGATGAGCGGCGCCGCGCGGTGGTCGAGCGAGAGCTTGCGGAGGTCGATGTAGTACGACGCCCGCTTCCCCGAGGTGAGGACGAAGTCGCCGTGGAAGACGGCCTCGTCGCGGATGAGCTGGATGAGCTGGTCGCGCGCGGTCACGCCCCCAGGCTAGAGGCTCCCGCGCGCGCTCCCGCTAGGCCGCGACCCGCGGATCGCGGCCCGCCCAGGCGGCCAGGCGCTCGGAGGCGGTGGCGCCGTCGGGCGGCACCACGGCGGCGGCGAAGATGCCGGGGCCCCGCACCGAGGCCTCGTTGGCGTGCCAGCGGAACTCCTCCATCCACTCCAGCAGCGCCCGCGGGAACTCGAGGTTGCGCCCGAGCCCGTTGCCGATCGTGCCCCAGCGGATGTCCCACGCGTGCAGCGCGAGGTCGAGCGTCGGCATCGCGAGCTCGCCGAAGGCGTCGTCCTCGGCGTCGACGGCGGCGGAGCGCAGCTCGGCCGAGAGCAGCTCCCACGCGTCGAGCGCCTCGGTCTCGTCGACAGGCGCCGACGGCGCCGCCTCCTCCTCCTGCAGCAGCGCCACGCCGGCGTGCTCGCGCTGCACGCCCGTGACGTGCCGGACGACGTCGCCGATCGTCCAGCCCGAGCAGGCCGAGCGCCGCCCGAGCCCGTCGGCGGCGGCGCGCGCCTCTGCGGAGAAGAGGTCGAGCGCGATGAGGAAGCGATCCCGGGGGGAGGTCATCGACCCATGGTGCACCCTGGGGCTGTGTCCCCCATCCGGATCGCCGCTGGCGCGCGGGCCGTAGGCTCGCCTCATGCGCATCGCCACCTGGAACGTGAACTCCGTGCGCGCCCGCACGGCCCGCATCGTCGACTGGCTCGAGCGCAGCGACGTCGACGTGCTCGCCATGCAGGAGATCAAGTGCACGACCGAGCAGTTCCCGTACGAGGTCTTCGAGGCCGCGGGCTATGAGGTGCAGGCGCACGGCCACAACCAGTGGAACGGCGTCGCGATCGCCTCGCGCCTGCCGATGACCGACGTCGTGCGCGACTTCCCCGAGCAGCCCGGCTACGCGAACACCGGCGACCCGGTGGTCGAGGCGCGCGCGATGGCCGCGACGGTCGAGGGCGTGCGGCTGTGGAGCCTCTACGTGCCGAACGGCCGCGAGCTCGCGCACGCGCACTACGGCTACAAGCTCGACTGGCTGCGCATCCTCGCCGGCCACGTGCGCACGTGGGGCGGGCAGCCGCTCGCGCTCATGGGCGACTACAACATCGCGCCGCTCGACGAGGACGTCTGGGACATCGGCGCCTTCGAGGGCTCGACGCACGTCTCGCAGCCCGAGCGCGACGCCTTCCGCGCGATGCTCGACGCGGGCCTCGTCGACGTCGTGCGCGACCGCGCCCCCGGGTACACCTACTGGGACTACAAGGCGGGCCGCTGGAACAAGGGCGAGGGCATGCGGATCGACTTCGTGCTGGGCTCCCCCGAGCTCGCCGACCTCGTCGCGAAGGCCTCGATCGACCGCGCCGAGCGCGCGGGCGACGCCCCCTCGGACCACGTGCCCGTGGTCGTCGACCTCGACCTCGACACCGAGCTCGACGACGACCGCCCGATGATCTTCTGAGCCGGGGCCGGACCGTGACCTGGGACGAGGAGGAGCTGGAGCCGCGGCGCGAGTGGACGCCCGAGCTGCGGCTGCGCGTCGCCACGTGGGCGCTCGTGTTCCTCAACGTGCTGGGCGTGCTCATGCTCGCGCCCATCGGCGACGGCGGCCTGCAGCAGGCGGCGGACGCCGCAGGCGTCGACGACGGGGCCGTGCGGCAGGGCTACTGGATCGCGATCCTCGCCGCGACGCTCGTCGGCAACGGCGTGGGCGCGGCGGCCGCGGCGATGCGGCGGCGCTGGGCGATCGCCGGCCCGCTGCTCGCGCTCGTCGGCTGCTGGACCGCCTTCGCCGTCGCCACCGCCTCCCTCTGACCTGCAGGCCCCGAGCCCGACGTCTCGGCGCGCATCTCGCGCCCGGATCCGGGGTCGGGATGCGCGCGGAGACGTCGAGATCAGGCGGCGGACGCGCGCGCCGCGGCGGCGCGGGCGCGGCGCGCGGTCCGCGCCACGGCGGCCACGACGACGACGCCGGCCGCGCCCGCGAGGCACCAGGCCGAGATCGCCATGCCGACGGCCTGCACCGGCACCTGCAGCACGACGAGCGGCATCGCGAGCACGAGCGCGGCGAGGCCGACGACCCCGGCCGAGAGCACGAAGGCGGTGCCCTCGACGCGACGACGGAGCGCGGCGCGGCCGAGCCCGTACGCGAGCCACACGAGCGCGGGCACGACCGTCGTCTGCGCCCAGAGCAGGCCGTACTGCTCGACGAGCGCGGCCCTCGGCCATCCCCAGTCGCCCGTCTCGCCGATGACGGGATCGACGGCCCAGGCCAGGAGCGCGAAGCCCACCGCGTGCAGCGCCACCGCCGCGAGCCAGCGCGCCGCGGTGACGGCGACGGCGTGCGCCGCGGGATGCGCACCGACGGGCACGGCGCGAGGAGCTGCGAGGGCTGCGCTGTCGGTCATAGCGCCACGGTAGGACCGCCGGGCCCGAGGCACCAGGGGCGGGATCGCCCGCCGCCCCGGCCCGACCGCGGCCGACCCTCGACGGCCCTCGCGGAGCCCTCGCGGCGCCCTCACGACCCCCTCACGCAACTCCGTTGCGGGCCGCGGCCGCATTCCGCGGAATCCCGGGAACGGGCGGGCGACCCGGGGCTGTTCGCAAGATACGTGCGCGAGAGTCTCCATACGCTGGATTCACGCGCTGATCCCGCCCCCGAGGGCGGGATCGCGGCCGTTCCGCACCACTGCCCCGACGCCGAGGAGGCTCCCATGACGATGACCCAGGCCACCGCCGCCGACCTCCGCCAGCACCCCGCGTGGCTCCGCATCAAGGCTGCCGCCACCGCGCTGCAGCCCCTGCAGTCCAAGAGCGGCGCCGTCGAGGACGCCGCGCATCACGAGGCCGCGCGCGGCCACGTCGCCGACATCGTCGCCGGCATCCGCGAGATCGCGCCCGAGTTCCCGCACGACGCCGACTACCTCGCGCAGGCGGCGGTCGACTTCGAGCGCTGGGCCGCCGAGTGCCTCGGCGAGCCCGACTTCTTCGACGCGCTCGTGCGCTTCCAGCCGCAGCAGCACCGCGTCGACGGCCTGCGCCACCTCGTCATCTTCCCGATGTACACGCAGAACGGCTCCTCCGAGCGCAAGGTCGAGGCCGTGCTCGTCGAGGTCATCTGGCCCGACTTCATCGCCGACCTCGAGGCGGGCGACTACGGCAACGCGCTCTTCGTGCCGCTGCGCTTCATCGACTTCACCGCCGGCTACGACACGAACTCCGCCGTGCTCTTCCCCGAGACCGTCGCGATGCGCGAGATCCCCTCGTTCACGTGGGGCGCGATCTTCCAGGACCGCGAGGCCGCGCGCTTCCGCCGCGTCGTCGAGGCCGCGTGCGAAGTCACGAAGCTCGAGCTGCCCGCCGACGCCGCCGAGATGCTCGCCGACCAGGGCCTCGCCGAGCGGACCTTCGTCATGTGGGACCTCATCCACGACCGCACCCACATGCGCGGCGACCTGCCCTTCGACCCGTTCATGATCAAGCAGCGCATGCCGTTCTTCCTCTACTCGCTCGAGGAGCTGCGCTGCGACCTCACCGCGTTCCGCGAGTCGGTCGCGATCGAGCGCCGCATCGCCGCGATGGAGGCGCCGTCGGAGGCCGACCTCGACCTCGCGAAGCACGCGAAGCTCGTGCAGTACGCGGTGATCTTCGACCGCATCTTCCGCTTCTCGATCACCGGCGGCCGCACCCGCAACTACGACGGCCTCGGCGGCCAGCTGCTGTTCGCGTGGCTGCACCAGCACCGCGTGCTGCACTGGACCGACACGCAGCTCGCGTTCGACTGGGACGAGGTGCCGGACGTCGTCAACAGGCTCGGCGAGGCCATCGAGCACCTCTACTGGCGCTCGATCGACCGCCCCAAGGTCGCGCACTGGCTCGCCGCGTACGAGCTCGTCTCGGGCGTCGTCGAGCCGCACCCGGCCTCGGCGTGGAAGCGCGGCGACCTGCCGCTCGAGGGCACGCCGCGCCAGCTCACCGACCTCGTGATGGACGACGAGTTCCCGCTGTCGATGTTCTTCGAGGCCTTCGAGAAGAAGATGCGCGACGTCATCGCCTCGACGAAGGGCATCACGGCCGACGCGGTCTGATCCAGGTGGATCGTGCGGGGGCTCGGCGGAATGCCGGGCCCCCGCTCGCGGTTGCCCCCTCCGTACGACTTCCTCGACGGATGGGATGGGCCATGGCCAGGATCACGGTGCTGGGCGCCACGGGCTTCGCGGGCGGCTGGATCGCGAAGGAGGCCGCGAGCCGCGGCCACGAGGTGACGATGCTCTCGCGCTCGACGCCGCAGGACGCCCCCGCCGGCGCCCGGGTCCTCACGGGCTCGGCGCTCGACGGCGACGTGCTCGCCGAGGCCCTCGACGGCGCCGACGCGGTCGTGGGCGCGCTCTCGCCGCGCGGCGACATGGCGGGCAAGGTGGCGCGCGTCTACGCCGCGGTCGCCGAGCGCCTCGCCGGCACCGACGCGCGGTTCGCGATCGTCGGCGGCTACGGCTCGCTGAAGGACGCCTCGGGCACGCGCATCGTCGAGACGGCCGCCTTCGAGCCGGCCTACCGGCCGGAGTCGGAGGAGTTGCTCGCCGCCTTCCAGGCGGTCGCGGCGACCGACGTCGCCTGGACCTATGTGAGCCCTGCCGGGGAGTTCGGCGGCTACATCGAGGACCAGTCGCGGCGCGGCGAGTACCGCACGGGCGGCGAGGACGCCTTCGCCGACGCCGAGGGCCGCTCGCGCATCTCGGGCCCCGACTTCGCGCTCGCCGTGGTCGACGAGCTCGAGGCGGGCGCGCACGTGCGCGAGCACATCTCGTTCGCCTACTGAGCCCGCGCAGGCCCGCATCCGGCCCTCCCGCCCGCCCGGCGCACGACTCCGTTCGCCAGGCGAACGGCTTGCCCAGGATCGGCTCACGACACGCCTCAGGAGGCCCCCGCGCACGGCGCGTCGCGGTGGGCGCTCGTGCATGCTCCTGCCATGGGGGCTCCGTCGACGACGACGGCCGCGCGTGCGCTGCACGCCGGCACCGCGCTCGTGGTGGTCGCGGCGTTCGCGCTGCAGACCTTCCTCGTGCTGACGGTCGACGCGCACGCCGTGCCCGAGCAGGCGGCGTTCGTGCGCCCCATCGAGGTGCGGGTGGTGCGCACCCTCAGCTTCTACACGATCCTGTCGAACTCCATGGTGCTCGGCACCTCCGTGCTGCTCGCGCTGCGCCCGCACCGCGACGGGCGGCTGTGGCGGGTGCTGCACCTGGCGACCCTGCTGTCGATCGTCGTCACGGGCGCGGGCGCGGGATCGCTCGTGGCCCCGCAGCACGCCCTCCGCTTCGAGGCCGAGCTCACCTCCATGCTGCTGCACGTCGTCACGCCGATCCTCTACGCGGCCGGCTGGCTGGCGCTCGGCTCGCGACGGCGGTGGACGTGGTCGAGCGTCGTGCGCGCGATGGCGCTCCCGGCGGCGTGGATGGCCTACACCTTCGCGCACGGCTCGATCGAGGGCTGGTACCCCTACCCCTTCCTCGACGTCGCCGAGCGCGGCCTGCTCGCCTCGCTCGCCGGAGCCGGCATCGCGCTCGTCGCCGGTGCTGCGCTCGGCGCGGCGGTGCTCGCGGTGGACCGCTGGGCGCCGAGCCTGCTGCCCGAGGAGGAGCCGGGGGCGTAGGCGGGGCGGGGACGCGAGGCGACCGTCGCGGCCCGCCGGCCGCACCGCGCTCGGAGGCCGCACCCAGCGCACCGCACCACACTGCTGGCATGACGGCCGTCGCCTACCTCCGCCGGGAGCAGCGGACGGGCGAGGCGCTCCTCGGCCTCGCGACCCTCGCACCGCTGCCGCTCCTCCTGCTGCTGCCGGGCTGGATGCTCGCCTCGGCCGGCGCGATCACGCAGGCGGCGGCGTGCCCTGGTGGGGTGCGGTGCTCGCCGTTCGCGGCGGAGCGGGTGCGTGCGGTCGTCGAGGTGCTCACGGTGTGGGCGCCGCCGATCGCGGCGGGCGCGACGGTCGCCGCGGTGCTCTGGCTGCTGCTCGCGCGGCGGCGCGCGTGGCCCGTGGGGCTCCTCGGGCTCGCGATCACCGCCGCGGTCGTCATCGCGGGCATCGAGCTGCACACGGTGAACGCGGCGCCCGTCTAGGGCGCGAGCGCGGGTCCCTGGCGACGCACCATCTCGGCGATCCACGCCGGCGCGTAGGGCGAGGTGCAGTTCGGGGGCGTCGGGTAGTGCTCGAGCACGCGCAGCCGCTCACCGATCGCGATGGCACGCTCGCGATGGGCCGGGTGCTCGATGCCGATGTGCGCGAGGCAGGCGTTCATCTCCCACTGCAGCCGCTCCGGCGCCTCCGCCATGCCGGCCTCGATCGCGTCGAGCAGCGCGGACAGGTCGAGCCCCTCGGGGCGCTTCCGCACGCGCACGCTCGTCAGCGCCCAGCCCGCGGCCGCCACCGTCGGATCCGCGTCGCCGAGCCACGCGAGCCGCAGCGCCTCCGCGTGCGGGCCGGGCGCGACGACGTAGCTCGTGAGCCAGTCGAGCACCTTGGGCGCCCGGGCCTCGCGCAGCATCGCGTCGAGCTCGGGCTCGTCGAACGCCTTCGGGCGCGCGACGAGGATCGCGAGGAGCCGCGCGTCGGTGCGTCCGGTCGCCCAGAGCTCGAGCGCCAGCTCGTGCTGGGTGCGCAGCCGCTTCGCGATCGCGCGGAGCTTCGAGAGGTTGACGCCGTAGTCGTTGCCGTGGCGCTCGTTCACGGCGCGCATGCGCGGATCCTCGATCGCCGCGAGCTCGTCGAGCAGCTCGGGCACGGATGCGGTCGCGGTCTCGGGCACGCTGCCTCCTCGTCGTGGCCCCGAGGGTACCGAGCGCGGCAGGATGGTGCCATGCGCATCCTCATCGCCGGCGCCACGAGCGCCCTCGGCCGGGCCACCGCCACGGCGCTCCTCGACGCCGGCCACCACGTCATCGTCGTCGGCTCCGACGCGGATCGGCTCGGCCTCGTCGACGGCAGCGAGCACCTCGTGTGCGACCTCGCCGACGCGGCGGCGGTCGACGCGCTCGCCGTTGAGGTGGGCGAGCTGGACGCGCTCGTGCACCTCGTGGGCGGCTGGCGCGGCGGCGGCGGGCTCGCGGGCCAGAGCGACGAGGACTGGGCGTGGCTCGAGGGGCGGGTCGTGGGCACGCTGCGGCACACGACGCGCGCCTTCGCCGATGCGATCGGCCGCTCGGAGCGGGGCGCGATCGTCGCGATCTCGACGACGGGGCTCGAGCGTCCCACCGCGGGCAACGCGAACTACGTGGCCCTGAAGGCGGCCGCCGAGGCGTGGCTCGCCGCCGTCGGGCACGCGCTGCGCGAGACGCCGGCACGCGTGATCGTCAAGCGCGTGAAGGCGCTCGTGACCGACGCCGAGCGCGCCGCGCAGCCCGAGCGCTCGTTCCCCGGCGCGACCGACGTCGACGCGCTCGCCGCCGAGATCGCGGCGGACCTGGCCTGAGCGATCGAACGTCTCCGCGCGCACGCCGGCCCCGGATCCGGGGCCGAGCTGCGCGCGGAGACGTCGAGATCAGTCGGCGCGGGTCAGGAGCAGCACCGGGATGCGCCGGTCGGTCTTCGCCTGGTAGTCGGCGTAGGGCGGGTAGGCCTCGACGGCGCGCGCCCACCACGCGTCGCGCTCCGGGCCCTCCGGCAGCTCGCGCGAGAGGTAGTCGTGCTTGTGGCCGACGTCGTGCAGCTCGACGAGCGGGTGCTCGCGCATGTTGCGGTACCAGACGGGGTGCTCGGGGGCGCCGCCCTTCGAGGCGACGACCGCGTACTCGCCCTCGTGCTCGACGCGCATGAGCGCCGTCTTCCGCAGCTTGCCGCTGCGCGCGCCCACCGTCGTGAGGACGATGATCGGCATCCCGTTCATGTCGTTGGCCTCGGCGCCGTTCGTCGCCTCGAACCGCTCGGCCTGCTCGCGCGCCCATGCGGACGTGCTCGGTGCGTACTCTCCCTGCAGCGGCATGCGCCCCTCCTCGTGCTCGACTCCCAGCATCTCAACCGGTCCTGTGGTCGGCGGACGGGACTATCGCGTCCGCCGACCACTGACCCGGTTGAGAACAGGAACGCCGGAGCGCCGGCCGCTGTTCCGCGGCCGGCGCTCCGTGTGGTCGCGCAGGGAGGCGCGGGCGCCTCAGCGCTCGATGCGACCCGCCGAGAACTCCTCCTCCGCGATGAGCGGCCGCAGCACCTGCTGGGCCTCGCCGCGCGCGAAGGTGCGCTGCAGCACGTCGTGGCCCAGCTCGTTGCCGAGCGCGCCCATGATCATGCCCTGGTCGAGCGAGAGGTACCGCTCGGCCGCGACGCCCGTGCTCGTCACGGCGTCGTAGAAGCCGCCGGGGCCGTAGGCGCCCAGCTCGTCCTCCATGACGCGGAGGTTGTCGACCGCCGCGTCGCGGTCGTACGGCAGCGCGAGGAAGGCCGCGTGCGGCGTCGCGACGCCCTCGCCGAAGTCGGGCGCCGGGTTCGTGGCCTCGCGGCACTCGCCGTAGCCGAGGTCGACGTCGGTCTCCTCCACGTCGGAGGCGTAGCCGTCGGAGCGCATGCCGATCGCGTCGACGCCGTACTCGCGGTAGCCGCCGTAGGGGTCGGAGGAGGGCGAGAAGCCCCAGATGCCGTAGCCGGCCTCGTCGAGCCCGTGCTCGATGTGGGTCTCGACCGCGAGCGGGTGGTTGACGCCCCAGCTGTCGGGCGCCCAGCGGGCCTCCGGCACGAAGAGGTCGGGCATGAGCTCCTCGAACATCGCGCCGCCCCAGGTGGGCACGACCCGCTGGTCGTCGTACTCGTAGGCGCCCTCGAAGACGTCGATGCCGCGGTAGGTGCGGGTCTCGCCCACGGGCTCCTGCTCCTGCCACGACCAGTCGCAGCCGGCCGGCAGCGTGCGGTAGAGCGAGAAGTAGGCCTCGGCGGGGATGTCGCCGAGCGCGATGCCGACGTAGACGGCGATGCGCGTCTCGGAGTTCAGCACGTCGTAGTGGTGGCACGTGTAGTGCAGCTCCTCGCCGTTCCCGAGGTAGTCGCCGGGGGTCGAGCAGCCGGGAGGCGCCTCCACCCAGAAGCCGCCGCGGTTCCAGCCGGGCAGCTCGCCGCCGCGCGCCTCGGCGTTGTGGAAGACGCCGAAGTCCATGCCGTCGAGCAGCGCCTGCGCGTCGGCGCGGAGGCGCGGCTCGGCCGCGCGCACCGACATGAGGGCCGCGGCCAGCCAGCCGTTGTCGACCGTCGAGACGAAGGGGTGGATGACCTCGCCGCTGCCGGGGAAGACGTCGAGCAGCTCGCCCGTGGCCTCGTCGTACCAGTTGAAGTACATGCCGCTCGCCTCGTGCCGCTCCATCGCGGCGAGCGTGTCGAGGGTCGTCGCCATGCGCTCGCGCGCCTCGGCGCGCGAGACGATGCCGAGCTCGCGCGCCGAGATCGTCGACCACAGGTAGGCGCCGATGTTCGTGGGCGAGGTGTAGCCCGACCTCGTGGCCGGGTCGAGGTCGCCCTCGATGTTGTCGGCAGGGAGGCCCGTGGACGGATCGGTCATCGCATCCATCGAGGCCCAGGTGCCCTCTGCCCAGCGCTGCAGGTCGGCGCGGTCGGAGCCGGGCCCTCCCCCGTGGCCGCCGCGGGCCTCTGCGGGCGCCCCCGGCGCCAGCACGCCCACGGCGGCGATCGCCGCGGCCGCCGCTGCGGCGACGGCGCCGCGCAGCATCCGCGCCCTCGTTCGGTTCGTCATGGTTCCACTCCCTCGTGTTCCCTCAGGTCGTCGGTGCGGCGCCGAGGCCTCAGGCGGCCTCGAGCGCGTTGCGTCGCGCGACCTCGCCGAGCCAGCGGGCGCTGGGCTTCGGCGTGCGCGCGAAGGTCTCGCGGTCGACGTGGATGAGCCCGAACGTCGGCCGGTAGCCGCTCGCCCACTCGTAGTTGTCGAGGGCGCTCCAGTGCAGGTAGCCGAGCACCTCGATGCCGTCGTCGATCGCGCGGTGCAGGCCCTCGAGCGCGCCGCGCGTGTAGGCGATGCGGCGGCTGTCGTCGGCCGTGGCGATGCCGTTCTCGGTGACGAACACGGGCGCGCCCGCGAGCTCGGCCGCCGCGCGGACGCCGATCTCGAGCGCCTCCGGGTAGAACTCCCACCCGGTGAGGGTCGTCTCGACGCCCTCGGCCGGCTGCTTCGGCCCGTCGGGCCCGATGATGGTGCGCGTGTAGGCCTGCACGCCCACGAAGTCGTCGCCGCGCGCGGCCTCGAGGTACCAGTCGTCGCGCTGGTGGCCGTACTCGCGGGCGATCTCCTCGCAGCCGGGCTCCGGCTGGAACGCCTGCGTCGCGACCGTCCAGCCCGTCATGGCGTCCGTGTGCTCGCCGAGCACCTCGCGGCTCGCGCGGTGGCAGGCGAGGAGGGTGTCGGCGACGGCGAGGTCGGGGGCGGGCAGCCCGTAGGCGACGAGGTTCGCCGGGTCCTCGCCGCCCGCGATCATCGCGGCGATGTTGGGCTCGTTGATCGTGCAGATCCACGGCACGCCCTCGCCGACGATCGGCAGCGCGAGCTCGGTGAAGCGGCGGAAGCGGTCGACGGCGCCGGGCGCCCGCCACATGCCCTGCTGCGCGAACCACTGCGGCACGGTGAAGTGCATGAGCGAGACCATCGGCTGCAGGCCCGCCTCGTGGCAGGCCTCCACCATCCGGCGGTAGTGGTCGACCTCGGCGCGCGAGACGAAGCCGGGCTCGGGCTCGATGCGGCTCCACTCGATCGAGAAGCGGTAGGTGTCGAGGCCGAGGTCGGCGAGGATCGCGATGTCCTCGCGGTAGCGGTGGTAGCTGTCGCAGGCGTCGCCGCTCGGCTCGGCGATCGAGGTGCCCTCGGCGTGCTCACGCGGCCACCAGTCGTTGTTGACGTTGTTGCCCTCGACCTGGTGGGCGGCGGTGGCCGAGCCCCAGCGGAAGCCCTCGGGGAAGGTGCGCGTGCGATCGGTCATGGCTCAGTCCTCTCCTGCCCGTGCGGGCTGCGGCACCGCGTCGAGCAGCGCCACCGTGTAGTCGTCCGTGGGGTGGCGCAGCACGTGCGCCGTGTCGCCGCGCTCGACGACGCGGCCGCCGTCGAGCACGAGGATGCGATCGGTCACCACACGCGCGCTCAGCAGGTCGTGGGTGATGAAGAGCATGCTCACGCCCCACTGCGCGCGGAGGTCCTGCAGCAGCGCGAGGACGCCGGCGCGCAGTGAGACGTCGAGCATCGAGACCGGCTCGTCGGCGATGATCACCTGCGGCTCGCATGCGAGCGCGCGGGCGATGACGACGCGCTGCCGCTGCCCGCCGGAGAGCTGGTGCGGCAGCTTCGCCGCGAACTGCTCGACGGGGCGCAGGCCCACCGAGTCGAGCAGCTCGAGCATCCGCGCCCGGGCGGCGTCGCCCCGGAGGCCCGAGAAGTTCAGGATGGGCCGCATGAGCGCGTACTCGACGGTGTGGAGCGGGTTGAGCGCCGAGTACGGATCCTGGAAGACCATCTGCACGTCGTGGCGCAGGCCCCGCAGGCTCGCGACGCCGCAGCCGCTCCACCTGGCGCTCGCCCACGCGGATCGTGCCCGCGCTGGGCCGCTCGACGCCGGTGATGAGCTTCGCGATGGTCGACTTGCCGGAGCCGGAGGCGCCGACGAGCGCCATCGACTGGCCGGGCTCGAGGGTGAACGAGACGTCGTCGACGGCCACGACCGGGTCGTCGCTGCGGCGCCGGCCGGGATAGGTCTTCGAGACGCCGTCGAGCACGACGGGCACCGTGGCGCCGCGCCGCGAGGGCAGCGCCGTGGAGGCGGCGACCTCGATCGAGCCGCCGCGCGAGACGAGGCCCGGCAGCTCGACGACCTCGGCGCGCGGGTCGGCGTAGTGCTGCAGCAGCCCCTTCGTGTAGTCGGCACGCGGGCGCAGCAGCACGTCCTCCGACGGCGCGTCCTCGACGATCCGGCCCTCGTGCATGACGAGGGTGCGGGAGGTCGACTCGAGCACGAGGCCGAGGTCGTGGCTCACGAGGATGGCGCTGAAGCCCTCGGCCGCCTGCAGCTCGCGGATGGTCTCCATCACCGAGCGCTGCACGAGCACGTCGAGCGCCGTGGTCGGCTCGTCGAACACGAGCAGCCGCGGCTCGAGCGCGAGCGCGAGCGCGATGGCGACGCGCTGCCGCTGGCCGCCGGAGAGCTCGTGGGCGTAGCGGTCGAGCACGGCGCCCTGCAGGCGCACCTTGTCGAGCAGCTCGGCGCTGCGGGCGCGCTCCCGGCCGCGCGGCACGTGGCCGTGGGCGCGGTAGATGTCGCGGAAGTGGTCGGCGATCGTGCGCACGGGGCTCAGCGCGTTCATGCCCGACTGCAGCACCATCGCGAACCCGCCGCGGCGCTGCGCGCGCAGCGCCTCGCCCTCGAGCGTGGCCACGTCGACGCCGTCGAAGCGGATGCTGCCCGCGGCGATCCGCGCGGGCGCCTTCGTGAGGCGCGTGACGGCGAAGCCGAGCGTCGACTTGCCCGACCCCGACTCCCCCACGAGGCCGATGAACTCGCCGGGCGCGAGGTCGAAGGTGGCGCCCTCGACGGCGTGCACGGGCTCGGCGCCCGCCGGCTCGTAGACGACGGACAGGTCCTGCACCTGCAGCAGCGGCTCGGTCATCGGCCCTTCCCCTCTCGCAGGCGCGGGTTCGAGAGCCCGTCCACGCCGAAGTTGATGAGCGTCAGCGAGGTCGCGAGCAGCGCGATGCAGAGACCCGGCGCGAGCAGCAGCACCCACTGCCCGGTGAGGAGCGCGTTCGAGTTCTGCGCCCAGAAGAGCATCGAGCCCCAGCTGACGGTCTGCGGGTCGCCGAGCCCCAGGAACGAGAGCCCCGATTCCGCGAGGATCGCGGCGGTCGCCGAGCCGAAGAACCCGCCCGTGATGAGCGAGAGCATGTTCGGCAGGATCTCGCGGAAGACGATGCGCGCGGTGCCGTCGCCCGAGAACTGCGCGGCGGTGACGAAGTCGCGGCTGCGGAGGGTCTGCGCCTGCGCGCGCAGCACGCGCGCGCCCCACGCCCACCCGGTGACGATGACGACGAGCATGATCATGACGAGGCCGCCGCCGCGCAGGTACGCCGCGAGGACGATCATGAGCGGCAGCCCGGGGATGACGAGGAACAGGTTGACGACGAAGTCGGCGACGTCGGCGCCGAAGCCGCGCGCGTAGCCCCACGCGAGGCCCACGACGACCGCGATGAGCATCGCGCCCGCTCCGGCCACGAGGCCCACGAGCACCGACACCTGCGCGCCGAAGATCACCTGCGAGAGCACGTCCTCGCCGGCGCCCGTGGTGCCGAACCAGTGCGCGGCGCTCGGCGCCTCGTTGCGGCCGAAGGAGTTGTCGTGCGCGTCGTAGGGCGCGAGCAGCGGCGCGAAGGCCGCGGCCAGCAGGAAGACGCCCAGCATGATGAGCCCGATGCGCGCCTTCGGCACCGACCACAGGGTCGAGAACGAGCGGAGCAGCACGGTGGCGCCGCCGGGGCGGCGGGCGGCGGGCCGGCCCGCCTGGATCTCCTCGAGCCGCGACGCCACGGTCTCCGGCTGGGGCTTCTGCGCGGTCATCGGCGGGTCCTCGGGTCGAGCACGCCGTACAGGAGGTCCACGATGAAGTTCGCGAGCAGCACGCTCACGGTGATCATGAGGAACAGCGCCTGCATGAGCGGGTAGTCCTGGTTGGTGACGGCGTTGAACAGCAGGTAGCCGACCCCCGGGTAGGAGAAGACCTGCTCGACGAGCAGCGAGCCGCCGACGACGCCGCCGAGCGCGAGGCCGAAGCCCGTGAGGTTCGGCAGCACGGCGTTCCGCGCCGCGTAGCGGAGCGCGACGGTGCCGGGCCGCAGGCCGTTGGCCTCGGCGAAGGTCACGTAGTCGTCGCCGAGCGTGTTGATCATGGCGTTGCGCATCCCGAGGATCCAGCCGCCCACCGAGGTGAGCAGGATCGTGAGGGCCGGCAGCACCGCGTGGTACGAGGCGTCGAGCAGGAACTCGAGCGTGAGCTCGGGGGTCGCGCGCCGCGAGTAGGCGCCGGAGGTCGGGAACCAGTCGAGCCCGTAGCCCACGAAGAACAGCAGCAGGAGCGCCGTCCAGAAGTAGGGGAAGGCCGCGAGGAAGGTGCCCGAGAGCGTCGGCAGCGAGTCGAGCCAGCTGCCGCGGCGCCAGGCGGCCATCGCGCCGATGAGCGTGCCGATGATGAAGGCGAGGATCGTGACGATCCCGACCATCACGAGCGTCCACGGCAGCGCCTCGAGCACGAGCTCGCCCACGGTGCGGGGGAAGAAGGTGTAGGAGACGCCGAAGTCGAGGGTGACGACGTTCCCCAGGTAGTCGAGGTACTGCTCGGCGAGGTTGCCGCCGGGCACGCCCAGCTGCGCCTCGATCGCCGCCCGCGCCTCCGGGCTCACGGGCCCGTTCTGCGCGAGCCGCGCGAGCGCGGCGTCGGTGGGCGAGCCCGGCATGAGCCGCGGCAGGAAGAAGTTGACGGTGATCGCCGCCCAGAGGGTCAGCAGCAGGAGCCCGACCTTCCGGGCGACGTACCGCATGCTCACGCCTCCTGTCGCGGCTCGGCCGGCGTCACTCGACGGCCTCGATGCTCGTGACGATGAGGAGCGGGTTCGCGTCCCACGTCTGCGGGGTGGCGTACGGGTCCTCGGCGCTCGGCCAGCCGGTGAAGCGCTGCTCCGAGAACAGGCCCCACAGGCCGCCGTAGAAGAGCGGCACGACGGGCAGCTCCTCGTGCATGATCGTCTGCAGCTGGTAGCCGATCTCGCGCTGCTCGGCCTCGTCGGTCGTGACGCGCAGCTGGTCGAGCAGGGCGTCCGCCTCGTCCGAGCGGTAGCGCTGGAAGTTGGCGGTCGTCGTGGTGCCGACCTCCTGGTAGAAGCTCGACGACATGAGCGCGTTGAAGTCGTCGTACACGGAGCCCGTGCCGCCGAACGAGCCGATGATCAGCTCGAAGTTGCCGTTCTGCAGCTCCTGCTGGTACGCCGCGGGCTGCGGCTGGTTGAGCGTGACCGCGATGCCGGCGGCGGTGAGCTGCTCCTGCACCTCGGTCGCGCCGCGCAGCCAGTCGGTGTAGCCGTTCGGCGTCGTGAGCGTCACCTCGAGCTGCTGGCCGTCGGGGCCCACGAGGCGGTCGCCCTCCATCGTGTAGCCGGCGTTCGCGAAGCGCTCCTCGGCGGCGTCGAGGTCCTGCGAGACCGCGCCGGCGTCCGGGATGTCGGGGTTGAGCCACGCCTCCTGGTTGGGCAGCAGCAGGCCCGTGGTGCCCGCGGCCTCGACGTAGCCCTCCTCGGCGACGTCGGCGATGCGGTCGCGGTCGAGCGCGAGCGAGAGGCCCTGGCGGAACTCCGGGTCGTCGAAGGGCGCCTGCGTGAGGTTGGGCATGAGCGAGATCGTGCCGCCCGGCGGGAACCAGTGGGTGTTGCCCTCCTCGGCCGCGCCCCAGGTGCTGTCGACGTCGGACATGTAGGAGTAGGCCCAGTCGTACTGGTTGTTGACGATCTCGAGCTCGGTGTTCGCGGCCGGGAGGATCAGCTCGCTCGCGGCGACCTCCTCGACCTGCCAGTAGTCCTCGTTGCGGTCGAGCGTGTACTCGTTGGGCGTGAACTCGCCGAGCACGTAGGGGCCCGCGCCGACCGGCTGCTCGTTGAGGAAGGTCGTCGGATCCTCGACGTCGGCCCAGATGTGCTCGGGCACGATCACCGTCTGCGCGATGGCGCGCGCTGCCGGCACGTTCTCGCCGTTGAGGGTCACGACGACGTCCTGGCCGTCGACCGCGACCGACTCGATGTTCGTCCACGCGCCGCGCACGTCGAGCGCGGGGAAGTCCTTGATGAGCTGGAGCGTGAAGGCCACGTCGTCGGGCGTGAGGGCCTCGCCGTCGCTCCACGTGATGCCCTCGCGGATCGTGAAGACCACGGTGCGGGCGTCGGGCTGCTCCATCGACTCGGCGATGAAGGGGGTGCCCTCGCCGTCGATGGCGTTGAAGACCATGAGGGGCTCGTACATGAGCAGCGACGCGGTGCGCTTGTTGGGGCTGAACGGGTTGAAGTTCGCCGTGAAGGTGGGCGAGCCGTTGTCCATCGCCACGAGCAGCGGGGTGTCGCCGCTCGCCGCGCCGCCCTCGCCGCTGCCGCCGCCCGCGCAGCCCGCCACGAGCGCGACGACCGCCGCGCCGGCGACCGCCGCGAGGCCCTTCCTCGCGATCGATCGCGAGGCCGCTGCCCGCTGGTCCCTGCTTCCATGCCTGCGCATCTTGCTCCTCCTCGTCGAGGTGCCCGTCGCCGAGCTGCACCGCCGTCGGTGCGTCCCGGCGAGTGTAAGCGCATACATCGGCGGGGCGCAACCCGTGATGCGATCCCGCGGCGCGGCTCAACCGGTGCAGCCGCAGCTCTCGCGCAGGAGCACGCGCACGGGCAGCCCCACGGTCGCGGCGGGGAGTGCGGGGTCAGCCAGTCGCGCGAGCAGGCGGTCGATCGCGGCCCTCCCGACGTCGCGCATCGGCTGCTCGACCGTCGTCAGGCGCGGTCGAGAGCGCGCGGAGGCGTCGATGCCGTCGAAGCCCGTGAGCGCCACGCGCTCGGGCACCTCCACGCCCGCCTCGCGCAGCACGTCGAGCGCGCCGAGCGCCGTCTGGTCGTTGGCGCAGACGAGCACGCGCGGCAGCGCGCCGACGCCGCGCTGGAGCAGCGCCGTCGTCGCCTCGCGCGCCGTCTCGTAGGTGAAGGCCGAGCGCGCGATGGGCGCCTCCGGCACCGGCACGCCTCGGTCGCGCAGCACCTCCTGGAACGCCGCGAAGCGCTCCTCGCCGTCGGGCGAGCCTGCCGGGCCGCCGAAGAACGCGAGGTCGCGGTAGCCGTGCTCGTCGACCAGGTGGCCGACGAGCGCGCGCATCGCGGAGCGGTTGTCGACGTGCACGTGGTCGAGGCCGTCCTCGCGGTCGTGGGCGGCCATCACGACCACGGGGATGCGGCGCGCGATGCGCTGCAGGTCGTCGTCCGGCAGCGTCGCCGAGAGCACCGCCATGCCGTCGACGCGCCCCGCCATGTCTGCGGCCATCGCCGTCGCGGAGGAGCCGCGGGCGACGGCGATCGTGACGGCGAGGCCCGCCCGCCACGCCTCGAGCTCGGCGCCGCGCACCACCTCGGCCGTGAAGAGGTCGACCATCGAGGTCGTGGGCGCCGTGCGGCGGTCGCGCACGATCTCCACCTCGGTGCGGCCCGTCGTCGTCAGCACCGGCAGCTCGCCCGTGTCGGTCGCCCCGACGCCGTCCGCGTCGGGGAAGAGCAGCCCGAGCGTGCCCGCGCGGCGGCTCGCGAGCCCGCGCGCCGCCGCGCTCGGCACGTAGCCGAGCTCGTCGACGGCGGCAAGCACGGCGTCGCGCGTCGCGGCCCGCACCTCGTCGGGCCGGCTGAGCGTGCGCGAGACCGTGGCGGTCGAGACGCCCGCCCTCCGGGCGACGTCGTAGACGGTGGGCTGCTTCGGCACCGTGCCACCGTAGCGCCGCGCTCGCGGGGCGGCTCGGAGGCTGCGCGCCAGCGCCTGCTCGTCGGCCGGCGGCCGGGCGTCGCGTCGCGCCCCCGACGCCGAGGCGGCTCAGCCCTTGCGGAAGTGCGCGCGGATGCGGTCGGCCTGCTCGGCGGTCAGGTGCCAGGGGGTGCCGATCTCGTGGCCCTCGAAGGGGCCGCGCCCGTCGGCGGGGTTCCGCAGGAAGCCGCGGATCTGCTTGCCCTTGCGGTCCATCCCGAGCTCGCGCGAGAGCTCGACGGGCGTGATCGTGGCGTCGTCCATGCTCCGAGGCTACGCGCCTCCGGGCGGCTCCGGCGCCCGCTGCGATCGCGCCGTTGCGCTGCCGGGGCGCCGCGAGGATGCTGGGCACGGCGGATCGGCGGCGGGCGCGGCCGCGGAGCGAGGAGCACGCATGCACGACGACGAGCGGATCACGACGGCGGCCTTCCACGCGGCGGAGGGCGTGGGCGACTGGCGCGTGGTGGCGACGGGCCCGCAGGCGGTCTTCCTCGCCGACTCCTTCGCGCACGCGGCCTCGCTCGTGGCGGCGGTCGCGGAGGCCGCCGAGCGGCACGGCGTGCGGCCGGACGTCGACCTGCGGCCCGAGGCCGCGGTCGTGAGCGTGCCGCACCCCGACTTCGAGGGCATCCCCGCGGGCGCCGCACCCTTCGCGGCCGCGGTGTCGAGCGCGGGCGCCGCCCTGGGGCTGCGGGCCGAGCCCGCCCTCGTGCAGTCGATCCAGCTCTACGTCGCCCAGCACAGCGAGGCCGACGTGCGGGCGTTCTTCCTCGCCGCGCTCGGCTACGAGCCGTTCGGCGACGCCGACGCGGTCGATCCGCTGCGCCGCGGACCGCAGCTGGCGGTGAACCCGATCACGGGCGACGCGGCCGGCCGCGGCCGCACGCACCTCGACGTCTTCGTGCCCGCCGATCGATGGCGGGCCCGCGTGGAGGCTGCTGCGGAGGCCGGCGGCCGCATCGCCGACGAGGCGCAGGCGCCCGCGTGGGTCACCCTCGCCTCCCCCGACAACCACGGCGTCGACATCGCGGGCTGGCCCGACGCGCGCGACTGACGACCGCTACGACCGACGACGGCCCCGGGCCGGCGGGCGCTGCTCGCGTCCGCCGGACCGGGGCCGTCCGACCGCGGTGCGGAGGTCAGGCCGCCTGCACGATCGCCTTGTCGCGCACCCGGAGCCGCTCGCCGAAGAAGCCTCCGGCCGCGGTGATGAGCGAGACGATCGCGAGGATCACGACGGCGGGCCAGGACACCGGCTCCTCGTTCAGGCCGATGAGCCAGGTGGCGACGAAGGGCAGGAAGCCCGAGAGCGCGCCGGCGATGTTGTAGCCGAGCGAGACGCCGCTGTAGCGCAGCTCCGGCGGGAAGAGCTCGGTGAGCAGCGCGCCGGTGACGGCGTAGGTGATCGTGAGCAGCGCGATGCCGGCCGTGACCGCGAACGTGATCGCGAGGGGCGATCCGGTGTCGATGAGCCAGAAGAGCGGCGCGGCCGCCGCGGCGGTGAGGATGCCGCCCCAGAAGGTGACGCGCCCGGGCCCCATGCGCTCGGCCAGGCGGCCGCAGAGCAGGATGACGACGATCTGCGCGCCGGCGGCGATGAGGGTGGCGTTCACCGCCACCTGGCGGTCGACGCCGAGCGTGTTCGCGGCGTAGCTGACGACGAAGGTGTTCATGACGTAGAAGCCGCCGACGCCGAGGAACGCAGCAGCGACCGCGACGATGAGGCGGCCCCAGGCCTTCGTGAACACCTGCAGCGCGGGCACCTTGGCCCGCTGGTCGAGGCGCACGAGGTCCTCGAAGATGGGCGACTCCTCGACCTTCAGCCGGATCCACAGCGCGATCGCGAGCAGCGGGAAGGCCGCGAGGAACGGCAGGCGCCAGGCCCAGGCGTCGAACTCGGCGGGCGGGAAGAGCAGCACGAGCGCGATGGCGCCCGACGACATGAGCGTGCCGACGGGCGAGCCGACCTGCACGAGCGCGGCGTACCGGGCGCGCTGCGAGACGGGCGCGTGCTCGATCGCGATCGTCGTGGCGCCGCCCCACTCGCCGCCGACGGCGAGGCCCTGGAGGAGCCGCAGCGTCACGAGCAGCGCGGGCGCGAGGAGGCCGATGTCGGCGTAGGTCGGCAGCAGGCCGATGACGCCCGTGGCGATGCCGATGAGCACGATCGTGAGCACGAGCGTGGGCCGACGCCCCATGCGGTCGCCGAGCACGCCGAAGATGAACGCGCCGATCGGGCGCGCCGCGAAGCCCACGCCGAAGGTCGCGAGCGAGGCGAGCACGGCCGCGCTCGGGTCGAGCTCGGTGAAGAAGAGGCGGTTGAAGACGAGGGCGGCCGCCGTGCCGAAGAGGAAGTAGTCGTACCACTCGAGGGCGGTGCCGACGAAGGCTGCGCCGGCGATGCGGCGCACGTCCTTGGGGCTGACGACGATCTCGTCGGCCGGGGGCGCCGTGGTGGCGCCGTCTGCCTGGGTCATGGGATCTCCTCCTCGGGGCCGCCGAGGGACGCGGCGGCGCGGGGGTGCTGCGGGGGCGGACGGGAGGCGCCGAGCGGTGCTGGCCGGCGCGGCCCGGGTGCCGGCGGGCGGCGCCCCGGGTTCCTGACATCGTCCCGGAGGCGCGGCGGGCGCTCAATGGCCGGGCGACCCGCATTCCGGCGAGTGGATTGTGCAGACGCCCACTTCGCTCAGACCGCGCGCGCGACGGCGTCGCCGTGCGCCGCGAGCAGCACCTGCGCCAGCGATGCCTGTACGGGCACCTGCACATCCAGCTCCGTGCGATCCCGGAACGCCGCGAGCCGGTTCAGCACCGTGTTGCGATGGCAGAACAGCCGCCCGGCCGTCGCGTGCACGGAGCCCGTGGCGAGGTAGGCGCGCACCGTGCTCAGGATCGCGCCGCGCTGGTAGTCGGTGAGGGCGTCGAGGCCGGATGCGCGATCCTGCAGGAAGCCCGGCACGAGCGCTGCGAGCCGGTGCGCGGCCACGTGGGGCCACAGCTCCTCGAGGTCGAGCATGCCCGAGCCGTCGGGCAGCGCCGCGAGCAGCGGCAGCGCCGAGCGGGCCGCGAGCGCCACCGCCGAGAGGCCGCGGAGCCCGGGCAGCCGGACGCCGGGCAGCCCCTCGAGGCCCGCGTCGAGGGCGTGGCCGCCCTGCACCTGGAAGACGCAGTAGGCGTCGCCGAGCGCCCCGGCGAACGCGCTGCCGGCGGCGAGCCGCGCGGCGAGCGCCCGCTGCGCCGCCTCGATCCGGTCGACGGGCACCGCCACGAGGTCGAACCGCGCCTGGGGATCCACGCCGAGCCCCTGCGCGATCGCCTCGACCGCCGCCGCGCCCGGGGCGTCGCCGCTCAGGAGCCGCGCGAGGTGGCGCTCGGTCGCGAGCCGCGCGTCGCGCTGCATGGCGGCGCGCTCCAGCAGGAACGACTGCTGCACCTCGTCGACGTATCCCTCGACGACCGTCAGGACCCGCTCCACCTGCGCGACGAGCACGGCGTCCTGTCCCTCGCCCGCGAGCCGGGTGAGCCAGCGCCAGAGGACGCGGAAGTCGAGCCGCACGGCCTCCAGGAGCGCGTCGAGCGGCACGCCCTGGCGCGCGCGCCGCACGCCGAGCGAGGTGGCGAGCACCGCCTCCTCGTGGGTGGGCGCCCTGCCCCCGAGCCGCGCGACGAGCATCCGCAGGGTGTCGGCGGCCGTGTCGCGGAGGTCCTGCTCGCCCACTGCGTCGCGGTCGTAGCGGCCCCGCTCGCCGAGCTCGGCCATGAAGTCGTCGACGATCGCGTCCATCTGGGCGTCGAGCCGATCCACCAGCCGCTGCCACTGCTCCGACGCCGCGCCATCCGCTGCCACCATCGCTGCCGCCTCGTTCCTCGCGTCGAGCGCGCTTGTGCGCATGCACAGCCTACGGCGCTGATCCCGTGCTCGTCTCGCATTGTCGGCGGCAGATCGCCCAGATTCAATGGAGGCACGACCCGAGGAGGCCCCGTGCGCATCGACGCGATCATCGAGGACGCCCGGATCCGCACCATGGATCCCGAGCGCCCGACGGCCCGCAGGATCGGCATCTGGGCCGGCCGCGTGATCGGGCTCGACGAGGAGCTCGACGGCGCCTCGGCCGACGTCGTGCTCGACGCGCAGGGTGCCACCCTGCTGCCCGGCTTCGTCGACGCCCACGCGCACAGCGTCTGGTTCGGGCAGTCGCTCGCCGAGGTCGACCTCGCGCAGGAGCGCACGGCCGAGGGCGTCCTCGACCGCATCGCGGCGGCAGCGTCGCCAGCGCCCACCGACGACGAGTGGATCATCGCCTCCGGCTTCAACCCCCTCGGCATCCGCGGAGGGGTCGACCGCGACGGCCTCGACCGCGCTGCCGGCGGCCGGCCCGTGTGGCTCAAGCACGCCTCCGGGCACGCGGCGACCCTCAGCGGCGAGGGGCTGCGGCGCATCGGCGTCGACGACGGCCCGCGCGACGATCCGGAGGGCGGCGTCATCGTCCGCGACGAGCGGGGCAGGCCCACGGGACTCCTGGAGGAGAACGCGATGCGGCTCGTGCAGGACGTGCTCCTGCCCGATCCGCTGCGGGCGATCGAGGACGCGCTGGGCCGGGCCACCGCCCAGTACGCGCGCGAGGGCCTCACCTCGGTGACCGACGCCGGCACCGTCGGCGGCTGGATCGGCCACAGCCCGCGCGAGCTCGCCGGCTACCAGGGCGCCCTGGAGCGCGGCCTGCTGCGCACCCGGATGCAGGCGATGGTCACGCTCGATGCGCTGCACGAGCTCGGCGGCCACGCCGACGACCCCCGCGCGATCGGCCTGACGGGCGGGCTGCGCTCGGGCATCGGCGACGAGCTGCTCCAGCTCGGGCCCGTCAAGGTCTTCACCGACGGCTCGCTGCTGGGCTCGACCGCCGCGATGACCGAGGACTACGAGCACGACCACGGCAACCACGGCTACCTGCTGGGCGACCCGGCCACGATGCGGCGGCGCGTGCTCGACGCCGCGGGCGGCGGCTGGGCGCTCGCGCTCCACGCGATCGGCGACGCCGCCGTCGACTACGCCCTCGACCTCGTCGAGGAGGCGCAGGCCGAGCACGGCCGCGCCGCGATGCCCAGCCGCATCGAGCACGGCGGCGTGGTGCGGCCCGACCAGCTGACCCGGATGGCGAGGCTCGGCGTGGCCCTCGTGCCGCAGCCGCGGTTCATCGCCGAGTTCGGCGACGGCATGGCCGAGAAGCTCGGCGCCGAGCGCACCGCGCGCTCCTACCCCGCGGCGAGCGTGCTGCGGGCGGGCGCGGTGCTGGCCGGCGCTCTCGGATCGCCCGGTGGCGCCGGGCGAGCCGCTGCGCGTCGTGCAGTCGTTCGTCGAGCGGGCGACGCAGTCGGGCGCGCAGTACGGCCCGGACGAGCGCCTCACCGTGGCGGAGGCCCTCCGGGCCTGCACCGTCGGCGCGGCGGAGGCGACGGGGTGGGGCGGCCGCAAGGGCGTGCTCGCGCGCGGCGCGCTCGCCGACCTCGTGGTGCTCGGCGACGACCCGCGCGCGGTCGCCGCCGATCGCATCGGCGCGATCGACGTGGTCGCGACGCTCGTGGGCGGCGAGGCCGTGCACGGCGCGCTCGACGAGCGCTGAGCATCCGCGTCGCCGCACCGGCGGCGCAGCAGGACACCGCCGCACGCGCGGCGCACGCCAAGGAGGGCACATGCACACCGACTTCCTCGAGGACTTCGCCGCCATGTCGGCGCACGGGGCGACGCCGGGCGGCGGCGTCGAGCGCGAGGCGGGCACGGCGGAGGACCACGCCGTGCGCGCGTGGTTCCGCGGCTGGCTCGAGGCCGAGGGCTTCGCGGTGCGGCACGACGCGATCTCGAACCAGTACGGCATCGTCGAGCTCGTGCCGGGCGCCCCCTACGTGCTCGTGGGCTCGCACCTCGACTCGCAGCCGCTCGCGGGCCGCTTCGACGGCGCCTACGGCGTGCTCGCGGCCGCGCACGCGGCCCGCGAGGTCGTGCGGCGCGTGCGCGCGGGCGAGCTGGCAGCCGCGTGCAACCTCGCGGTCGTCAACTGGTTCAACGAGGAGGGCAGCCGCTTCACGCCCAGCATGATGGGCTCCTCGGTGCTCACCGGGGCGCTGCCGCTCGAGGCGGCCCTCGCCGCGACCGACCGCGCGGGCGCCACCGTCGCCCAGGCGATCGCCGCTCCCGGCGACGCCCTCGACCTCGCGGTGCCTCCGGTCGCCGCCTACGCCGAGATCCACATCGAGCAGGGCCGCGGCCTCGAGGAGTCGGGCACGACGATCGGGCTCGTGGATCGCACGTGGGCGGCCAGCAAGCGCCGCATCGTCGTGCACGGCGAGCAGAGCCACACGGGCTCGACGATCATGGCCGACCGGCGGGACGCCCTGTACGGCGCGGCCCTCCTCATCGTGGCCGCGCGGGAGCTCACCGAGGAGCTGCCGGCGGGCATGCTCCACTCCTCCGTCTCGGAGCTGGAGCTCGCGCCCAACTCCCCCGTGACCGTCGCGCGCCGCGTCGAGATCAACCTCGACCTCCGCTCCCCCGACGAGGGCGTGCTCGAGCGCGCGGACGCGCTGCTGCAGGAGCGCATCGCGCAGATCGAGGAGCGGGCCCGCGTGCGCGTCGAGCAGCGGCTCACGCACCGGTGGGGGCTGCTGTCGTACCAGCCGGAGGGCGTCGAGCTCGCGCGCTCGGCGGCCGAGGGGCTCGGGCTCTCGCACGCGAGGACGATGACGGTCGCGGGCCACGACTCCACGAACATGAAGGACGTCGCGCCCACCGTGATGCTCTTCGTGCCGAGCATCGAGGGCATCTCGCACAACGAGGGCGAGGCGACGAGCGACGAGGACGCGCTCGCGGGCGTCGCGCTCCTCACCGAGGTGACGGCGCGGCTCGTCGCGGGCGAGCTGGGCGCCGAGGCCGCCTTCGTGCCCGGCCTCTAGCGCCCCCTACAGGCGACCGACGCGGGTGACGCGCACGACCGCGGCGCCGGACTCCGCGGAGGCCGCGAGGTCGACCGAGGCCCAGATGCGCCAGTCGTGGTCGCCCGCAGGGTCGGCGAGGATCTGCTGCACCTCCCAGGTGTCGACGCCCTCGCCGACGACGAGCATCCGGCTGCTGCGCGCCTCCGCGCCCGTGCCGATCGCGTCGTGCTCGTCGAAGTAGGCGTCGAGCGCCTCGCCCCAGGCCGCGGCGTCCCAGCCGGAGGCGGCGTCGAGCTCGCCGAGGTCGTCGGCGCGGTCGAGCGCGGCCAGCTGCACGCGACGGAACAGCTCGTTGCGCACGAGCACCCGGAAGGCGCGCGGGTTCGCGACGACCGAGGGCGGGGGCGGCGGCGCGATCGGCGCCTCCCCGGGAGCGGTCGGGTGCAGCAGCTCCTCCCACTCGTCGAGCAGGCTCGAGTCGACCTGCCGCACGACGCTGCCCAGCCACTCGATGAGGTCGAGCAGCTCCTCGCCCTTCGCCTCCTCCGGCACCGTCTGCCGGATCGCGCGGTACGCATCCGAGAGGTAGCGCAGCACGAGCCCCTCGGAGCGCGAGAGCCCGTAGTGCTGCACGTAGTCGGCGAAGGTCATCGCCCGCTCCCACATGTCGCGCACGACGCTCTTCGGCGACAGCGCGAAGTCGCCCACCCACGGCTGCGACGACGCGAACACCGCGAGCGCCTCCCGCAGCAGCTCCTCGAGCGGCTTCGGATGCGTGATCTCCTCGAGCAGCGCCATGCGCTCCTCGTACTCGATGCCGTCGGCCTTCATCGCCGCCAC
Organism: Agrococcus sp. SL85; assembly: GCF_026625845.1. Classification (NCBI taxonomy): domain Bacteria; kingdom Bacillati; phylum Actinomycetota; class Actinomycetes; order Micrococcales; family Microbacteriaceae; genus Agrococcus; species Agrococcus sp. SL85. The sequence goes on along the minus strand of NZ_CP113066.1, from coordinate 1,145,651 downwards.
CGCCTCGCCGCGGGCGAGGAACTGCTGCTGCGCGAGGATCGGCCGCGGGTCGTCGAGGGTGGCCTCGATGACCGAGACGACGTCGAGCGCGTGCGTGGGCGAGGCGGGCTCGAGCACGTCGATGACCTCGAGCGCGAAGGGCGACAGCGGCTGGTTGAGCGCGAAGTCGGGCGGCAGGTCGACGGTGAGGCGGATGCGCGGCGCGGTGTCGTGCTGCTCGACGATGCCCGCGGTGCGGAGGGTGCGGTAGATCGCGAGCGCCCGCCGCTCGAGCGCCAGCTGCTCGCGGCGCGTGCCGTGGGAGGCGCGGATGAGATCGCGCATGTCGGCGAAGGCGTCGCCGCCGCGGCCGATCACGTTCAGCAGCATCGAGTGGCTCACCTGCATCTGCGGCTGCAGCGGCTCGGGCTCCGCGTCGATGAGCTTCTCGAACGAGGGCTTCCCCCACGAGACGAAGCCCTCCGGCGCCTTCTTGCGCACGAGCTTCCGCCGCTTCTTCGGGTCGTCGCCCGCCTTCTCGAGCATCTTGGCGTTCTCGGCCTCGTGCTCGGGCGCCTGCGCGACGACGGTGCCGGCGGTGTCGTAGCCGGCGCGGCCCGCGCGGCCCGCGATCTGGTGGAACTCGCGGGCAGTGAGGTGCCGCATCCGCTGCCCGTCGAACTTCGTGAGACCCGTGAGCAGCACCGTGCGGATGGGCACGTTGATGCCGACGCCGAGGGTGTCGGTGCCGCAGATGACGCGCAGGAGGCCCTGCTGCGCGAGCTGCTCGACGAGGCGGCGGTACTTCGGCAGCATGCCGGCGTGGTGCACGCCGATGCCGGCGCGCACGAGCCGCGAGAGCGTCTGGCCGAAGCGCGTCGTGAAGCGGAAGTCGCCGATCGCCTCGGCGATCGCGTCGCGCTGCTCGCGGCTCACGACCTTCGTCGAGGTGAGCGCCTGCGCCCGCTCGAGCGCCGCGGCCTGCGCGAAGTGCACGATGTAGATGGGCGCGCGCTGCGTGGCGAGGAGCTCCTCGATCGTCTCGTGCACGGGCGTGAGCGCGTACTCGAAGTGCAGCGGCACGGGCCGCTCGACGCCCGTGACCTGCGCGGTCTCGCGGCGGGTGGAGGTGCTCAGGTCGTCGGCGATGCGGGTGACGTCGCCGAGCGTGGCCGACATGAGGATGAACTGCGCCTGCGGCAGCGTGAGCAGGGGCACCTGCCACGCCCAGCCGCGCTGCGAGTCGGCGAAGAAGTGGAACTCGTCCATGACGACCTGGCCGACGTCGGTCTGCTCGCCGTTGCGGAGCGCGAGGTTGGCGAGGATCTCGGCGGTGCAGCAGATGATCGGGGCGTCGGCGTTGACGCTCGAGTCGCCCGTGACCATCCCCACGCTCTCGGCACCGAAGACCTCCACGAGCTGGAAGAACTTCTCGCTCACGAGCGCCTTGATCGGCGCGGTGTAGAAGGAGCGCTGTCCCTGCGCGAGCGCCGCGAAGTGCGCGCCGATCGCGACGAGCGACTTGCCGGTGCCGGTGGGCGTGGAGAGGATGACGTTCGCGCCGGTGACGATCTCGAGCACCGCCTCCTCCTGCGCCGGGTAGAGGCTGAGCCCGCGCTCCTCGAGCGCCCAGGCCGCGAAGGCGTCGAAGGCGGCGTCGGGATCCCAGGGGCTGGGGGCGTGGTCGAGGAGGGGCATCGCGTCGAGTCTGTCGCATGCGCGGCGGCGACGCCTGGCGGCGGCGCCCGGGACGGCCGAGCTGCCAGCGGACCGGCGTACCGTCGCCGCATGGCGCACCACGAGCACGAGCCCGGCGTGGCCGGGCCGCACGTCGCGGTCGTGCATCACCCCGGCAAGGCGGATCGGCGGCGGCTGGAGCCGCTCCTCCGCGAAGCGGAGGCGGCGCACGGCTGGGCGCCGGCCCGCTGGTACCCCACGGCCGCGCACGACGGCGGCGCCGAGGCGGCCGCCGCGGCCGCCGCAGGAGGCCCCGCGGTGGTGCTCGTCGCCGGCGGCGACGGCACGGTGCGCGTGACCGCCACGGCGCTGCGGGGCACCGGCATCCCCGTCGCGCTCGCGCCCTCCGGCACCGGCAACCTGCTCGCGAGGAACCTCGGCCTCCCGCTCGCCGACCTGCGCAGCTCGGTCGCGACGGCCTTCGCCGGGGTCGATCGTGCCGTCGACCTCGCCGTCGCGCGGCTCGAGCGCGAGGACGGCGGGCGCACGACGCATCGGTTCGTCGTCATGGCGGGCATCGGGCTCGACGCGAGCATGGCCGCGAACACGGACGCGGCGCTCAAGCGACGGATCGGCTGGGCGGCGTACGTCGATCCGATCGCGCGCTCGATCCTCGGCGACGCCCAGCTCTTCCTGCACTACCGGATCGACGGCGGCCGCGCGCGGTCGGTGCGGGCGCACACCGTGATCGTCGGCAACTGCGGCACGCTGACCGCCGGGCTGCTCCTCATGCCGCGCGCCGAGGTCGACGACGGGCTGCTCGACGTGGCGCTGTTCCGCCCGCGCTCGGCGGCGGCGTGGGCGCGGATCGGCTCGCGCCTCAGCCTGGGCGGGCCGCTGCGCACCACGCGAGCGGGCCGGTGGCTGCTGCGCGTGGTGCCCGCGCCGGGCGGCCTGCACTTCGCGCAGGCGCGGCGCTTCGACGTGCGCTTCCGCACCGGCCAGACCATCCAGCTCGACGGCGACGACTTCGGCGCCGTCGTCGCCGCCCGCCTCACCGTCGAGCCGGGGGCCCTGATCGTCCGGATGCCTGCCGACGGCGCTCGCCTGCCGCGCGAGCCCCGGCGCGGCGGCGCCCGCGAGCGCCGGGACCGCACCCGGCTGGCTCGCCGCGGCCGGGGCTATCCTGGCGACCCACCGCGAGCGAGGAGCCAGCCGTGACGAACGAGACCTTCGATCCCGCAGACCGGCGGCACGACGCCGCCGCTGCTCCTGCGGCCCCCGGGGACCGGCCGGCCGAGGGCACCGCGCCCACCGCGCGCCTCGACGGCGAGCGCCCGGCAGCGGCCCGCACCGGCGGAGCGACCGCGGCCGCACCGGCCGCCGATCGCGTCGAGCCCACGCGCATCCAGCTCGACCCCTCGCTCGACCAGCACCAGCGCCAGGGGCTCTCGGGCGGCACGTGGATCGCGCTGATCCTCGGCACCGTCATCCTCGTGCTGCTGCTCATCTTCATCCTGCAGAACAACGTGCCGGCGGAGTTCGCCTACTTCGGCGTGCAGTTCAGCCTGCCGCTGGGCGTCGCGATGCTGTTCGCGGCGATCGCCGGCGTGCTCATCACGGCGCTGCTCGGCTCGGTGCGGCTGTTCAAGCTCGGCCGGCGCGTGCGCAAGCTCGAGAAGGAGCGGCAGACGATCCGCCAGGCCATCCGCTAGGCGATCCTGCAGCCGCGGATGCGGCGGAACCCTGCCGTCGCTCTTCGCGGCGGTAGGATCTCGTGTGCCTCCCACCCCTGCTGAGCCCGACTCCGGTGCGCCCGCGCGCCCCGACGAGGCGCCCGCGACGGCCGCCGACGCGCACGACGGGGCGCCCGCATCGGAGGCCGCAGCAGCCGCCGAGGCTGCGGCCACCGTCTCCGCCGAGGACGTCGCCACCGCCATCCGCGTGCTCGACACCCTGCACGGCATGGACCGCGACGACCCGCACTACGTGGCCGTCCGGCAGGCGACCGCGCGCATGTTCCGCGAGGTGAAGCAGGCGGGTCGCCGCGAGAAGCGCGCCCGCATCGCCGCCGCCGACCGCGCCGTCGTCGAGTCGACCGCCACGGGCGCCCCCGACCGCATCGACGACGAGACCCGGGGCATCCCGCTCGCGACCCGCGTCGTGGCCCCCACCGCCGGCACGCTCCTGAAGGCCCGCGGCTGCTACATCTGCAAGCAGCCGTACACGCTCGTCGACGCGTTCTACCACCAGCTCTGCCCCGACTGCGCGGCGATGAGCCACGCGAAGCGCGACGCCCGCACGGATCTCACCGGCAAGCGCGCCCTGCTCACGGGCGGCCGCGCGAAGATCGGCATGCACATCGCGCTGCGGCTGCTGCGCGACGGCGCCCACACCACGATCACCACCCGCTTCCCGCGCGACGCGGTGCGGCGCTTCTCGTCGCTGCCGGATGCGCCGGAGTGGATCGACCGCCTCAAGGTCGTGGGCATCGACCTCCGCGACCCGGCGCAGGTCATCGGCCTCGCCGAGGAGGTCGCCGGCGCCGGCCCCCTCGACATCCTCATCAACAACGCGGCGCAGACCGTGCGCCGCTCCCCCGGCGCCTACCAGCCGCTCGTGCAGGCGGAGCTCGCGCCGCTGCCGGAGTCGTCGACGGGCGGCGGACCCCTGCCCGAGCTCGTGACCTTCGGCCACACGAACGACGCGCATCCGCTCGCGCTCGCCGCCTCGGTGGCGAACCACCCGATCCTTGCGAGCGCCGCCCGCGAGGCCGACGCGCTCGACGCGCAGCGGCTCGCGCGCGAGGCGATGACGGCAGGATCGTCGTCGCTCGAGCGCATGGCCGCGGGCACCGCGATCGACGCGGGCGGGCTCGTGCCCGACGAGGAGCACGTGAACTCCTGGACGCAGCACGTCGACCAGGTCGAGCCGATCGAGATGCTCGAGGTGCAGCTGGCGAACATGACGGCGCCGTTCCTGCTCGTGTCGAAGCTGCGGCCCGCGATGGCAGCGTCGGGCGCGCGCCGCACCTACGTCGTCAACGTCTCGGCGATGGAGGGCGTCTTCGGCCGCGGCTACAAGGGCCCCGGCCACCCGCACACGAACATGGCGAAGGCGGCGCTCAACATGCTGACGCGCACGAGCGCGCGCGAGATGTTCGAGTCCGACCGCATCCTCATGACCGCCGTCGACACCGGCTGGATCACGGATGAGCGCCCGCACTTCACGAAGGTGCGGCTGGCCGAGGAGGGCTTCCACGCGCCCCTCGACCTCGTCGACGGCGCCGCCCGCGTCTACGACCCGATCGTGCGCGGCGAGGCCGGCGAGGACCTCTTCGGCGTCTTCCTGAAGGACTACGCGGTCGGCGCCTGGTAGCCCTGCCGGTGCTGCCGGATCCTCAACCGGTTCTGTGGTCGGCAGGCGCGACTATCGCGTCCGCCGACCACTGAGCCGGTTGAGATCGGCGCGAGCGGGCGAAGGGCAGCGGCCAGCGCGGGCGCAGGCTGCCGCGCTAGCGTCGCGGCGTGGCCTGGAGCACGCGCGAGCTCGCCGATCTGGCGGGCACCACCGTCAACGCGGTGCGGCACTACCACCAGCTCGGCCTGCTCGCCGAGCCCGAGCGACGCGTCAACGGCTACAAGCAGTACGGCGTGCCGCATCTCGTGGCTCTGCTGCGCGTGCGGCGCCTCGTCGAGCTGGGCGTGCCGCTGGGGCAGATCCAGCTGCTGCAGGAGGGCGGCGAGGGCTCGCAGGAGGCGCTGCACGAGGTCGACGCGCAGCTCGAGGAGCGCATCGCGCAGCTGCAGCAGGCACGCGAGGACATCGCGGCGATCGTCGCGGAGGATGCGCCCGCGCACGCGCCGCGAGGCTTCGAGCGCGTGGCCGCGCGGCTCAGCGAGGCCGACCGGTCGATGATCCACATCTCGTCGAAGCTGTACGACTCCGAGGCGCTCGACGACCTGCGGCAGATGGTCGCGGCCGACATCGAGAGCGAGGCGGAGCGCGCGTTCGAGGCGCTGCCGGCCGATGCGCCCGAGGCGGAGCGCATCCGGCTGGGCGACGCGCTCGCCCCCTCGCTCGCGCAGCACCTCACCGACTACCCGTGGCTGCAGGACCCCGCGGGCCGGCTCGCGAAGGACGAGCGCATCAGCCAGGCGACCTTCGTGGAGGCGGTGGTCACGCTCTACAACGAGGCACAGGTGGAGGTGCTCGCGCGCGCCGGGGTCGCCGCGCGGGCGCTGCTCCAGGCGCGCGGCACGCCGCTGCCGCCGCTCGCCGGCGCCGCGTCGCCCGAGGTGGAGGGCGGCGAGGCAGCGGGCGACGCCGCGGCCCGGGAGGCCGACGGCCGCGCGCGCGACCGCGGCGAGCACGACAGCACCGAGCACGACGGCACGGAGCACGACGGCACCGCGGCCTCCTGACCCCGCGCGGAGCCCGATCCGAGGATCGCGCTTGACCCTGTGGTGACCACACGGTGCCTACTGGGATGCGTCGCCGGAAGCGCCGGCGGCACGCAGACCAGACGCAGAAGGAGCGCCGCTCGTGAACCCCATCGTCGACCTCATCCGAGGATTCCAGGACCTCGTGGCCCAGGTGCCCGAGGTCGTGCAGCCGCTCGTCGTCATGCTCGCGGGCATGATCCCGTTCATCGAGGGCGAGGGTGGCGCCCCGATCGGCGTGATCGGCGGCATCCACCCGATCGTCGCCGGCATCGCCGCCGCGGCCGGCAACTTCCTCGCCGTGCTCGTCGTGGTGCTCGTCACCTCCCGCACCCGCGAGGCGGTGGTCGCGCGCCGCTCGGGCGGCAGCGGCGGCATCGCGACGCTCGAGCACGAGCCGCCCGCCAAGCCCGAGTCGAAGGGCACGCAGCGCTTCAAGCGCTGGCTGGTGCGCTTCGGCGTGCCGGGCGCGAGCCTGCTCGGCCCGCTCGCGATCCCGACGCACTTCACCGCGGCCACGCTCGTCGGCTCGGGCGTCGCGCGCGGCTGGGTGCTGCTGTGGCAGGGCATCGCGATCGTGCTGTGGACGACGCTCACCACGACGCTGCTGTGGGTGGCGGTGCAGGCGGTGCTCGCGTGAGCGGCGACGACCTGACCGGCCTCGCCGTGCCGCAGGCCGAGCCGACGCTCGCCGAGGACCTCATGCTCGTGCTCTTCCAGCCGGGCTCCGGCCCCTCCGGCACCGGCGTGATCGCCGCCGAGGGCGTGCTGCTCTACGCCCTCGCCGGCGCGGTGCTGGCGGAGCTCGGGATGCGCGGCCACGTGCGCGCGGAGGTCGCGGGTGGCGTCGGCCGCGTGCGCGCGACGGATGCGGTGCCGGCCGATCCGCTGCTGCGCCGCGCCTGGGACTACGTCGCCCAGAAGCCGCGCGGCGTGCAGACGGTGCTCGCCGCGGTCGGGCCGCAGCTGCGCGAGCCGGTGCTCGAGCGGCTCGTCGCGCGCGGCGACATCGAGCGCGGCGTGCGGCGGGCCTTCGGGCTCTTCGAGACGCGGGTGCTCGAGGGCGACGGCGGCGAACGGCGCGCGGCACTCGTCGCCGCGGTGCGGGCCGTGCTCGTGGACGGCGAGGCGCCCTCGGAGCGGGTGGGGGCGCTCGCGGCGCTCGTGTCGGCCAGCGGCGCGCTGCCGCAGCTGCACCGCGAGATCCCGTGGGGCACGGCGGTCGCGGTGCGCGCGAAGGAGCTCGAGCAGGGCAACTGGGGCGCGGACGCCGCGGCGCAGGCCGTGGCCCGCACGATGACCGCCATCATCGTCGGCAACGTGACGATCGCGGCGGCGGTGCTGCCGAAGGGCTGACCGCCGGGCATCTCGACCGGCTCTGTGGTCGGCAGGCGCGACGATCGCGTCCGCCGACCACTGAACCGGTTGAAAGAGCAGCAGGCACACTCCCGCCCGGTCTCGACCGGCCAGTCGGCAGGGCACGGCGCTCTGCGCGATGCCCTACCCATGGCGCGGTTCAGCGCAGCTGCCGCGAGGCGACGAGCACGCGGCAGCCGGCCGCACGCGTCACGAGACCTGCCGGGCCGGCACGGGCTCCAGCACCTCGTGCGGCACCCAGCCCTCGCGGCCGTCGGCGGCCTGGCACCAGCACCAGCCGGACTCCACGTCGTCCTCGAGCACGGCCACGCGCTCGCCCGCGTGCACGGGCAGCTCGGTGGTGTCGTAGGCGGCGACGGCCTCGGCGCGGGGGCCGGGGCCCGAGAGGTGGCGGGCCGGCACCCAACCGGCGCGGCCCTCCGCCGTCTCGACGAACACGAACGCGGGCCACGTGGAGTCGCGGTCGCCGACCGACACGGCGTCGCCGACGGCGAGCGCGAGGGGCGAGCCGTCGGGGATCTCGTGGTCGTCGATGGCGATGCGCTCCTCGGTCATGCAGGCATGGTGCCCCGTGCCCCTGACATGCGCCCGCGAACCGGCTCCGGAGTAGCCTGACGGGATGCCCGACACCGCTCCCGCCCGCACCCCCGTCTCGGCGCGCGACCTCGTGCTCGCGCTCGTCGCCGACGTGGCCGTGGTGCTGCTCTTCGCCGCCGTGGGGCTCGCGAGCCACAACGACGGCGAGGTGTCGTCGTGGGGCGTGACGATGGTGGCGCTGCCGTTCCTGGTGGGGCTCGCCATCGCGTGGCTCGTGACGCTCGCGTGGCGCGCGCCGCTCGCCGCCGTGCGGACCGGCCTGCCGGTGTGGGCGATCACGCTGGTGCTGGGCCTCGTCGGCCGCTTCCTGCTGGGCGAGGGCATCGCGCTGCCGTTCGTGATCGTCGCGACCCTCACGCTGCTCGTGCTGCTGGTCGGGTGGCGGCTGCTGGCCGGCTCGCTGCGCCGGGCGCGCGAGCGCCGCGCCTCCTGAGGTCGCGCACCGCGACCGGGCCGCCGGGCCGCCTCGATAGGCTCGCTGCACCGCACCGACCTGGAGGTTCCCCCGTGCCCGCAGCGCCCACGACCGTCGAGCCGCTCGCCCACGCCGAGGACCTCGCCGACTTCGTCGCCGCCTCCCCCTCGAGCTTCCACGCGGCGGCCGAGGTGGCGCGCCGCCTCGAGGCCGCGGGCTTCCGGCCGCTCGACGAGACCGAGGCCTGGCCGCAAGTCCCAGGCCGCTACCTCGTGGTGCGCGACGGCGCGCTCATCGCGTGGATCGTGCCCGCCGGCGCCGCGGCGACGACGCCCGTGCGCGTCTTCGGCGCCCACACCGACTCCCCCGGCTTCAAGCTGAAGCCCCAGCCCACCACCGGCCGCTTCGGCTGGCTGCAGGCGGGCGTGGAGGTCTACGGCGGGCCGCTGCTGAACTCGTGGCTCGACCGCGAGCTGCGCCTCGCCGGCCGCCTCGTGCTCGACGACGGCACCGAGGCGCTCGCCGACTCCGGCCCGCTGCTGCGCCTGCCGCAGCTGGCGATCCACCTCGACCGCGCCGCGAACGACGGGCTCACCCTCGACCGCCAGCGCCACACGCAGCCCGTCTGGGGCCTCGGCCAGGCCGACTCGGCCGACCTGCTGGGCGAGCTCGCGGCATCCGCCGGCGTCGACGCCGCGCGCATCCGCGGCTACGACATCGTCACGGCGGATGCGGCGCGCGGCGCCGTGTTCGGCAAGGACGACGCGTTCTTCGCCGCCGGCCGCCTCGACGACCTCGCGAGCGTGCACGCGGGCGCCGTCGCGCTCGCCGCGGCCGCCGACGGCTTCGACGCCCCGCACATCCCCGTGCTCGCGATCTTCGACCACGAGGAGATCGGATCGGCCACCCGCTCGGGCGCGGCCGGCCCGTTCCTGGAGGACGTGCTCGAGCGCATCGGCCTGGGCCTCGGCGCCTCGCGCGAGGAGCGGATGCGCGCGCTCGCCGCCTCCTGGCACGTCTCGAGCGACGTGGGCCACTCGGTGCACCCGAACTTCGCCGAGAAGCACGACCCCGAGGTGCTGCCGCTGCTCGGCTCCGGCCCGATCCTGAAGATCAACGCCAACCAGCGCTACGCGACCGACGGCGCGGGCGCCGCGGCCTGGCACGGCTGGTGCTCGGCTGCAGGCGTCGCCTCACAGGAGTTCGTCTCGAACAACACGGTGCCGTGCGGCTCGACGATCGGCCCGATCACGGCCACGCGCCTCGGCATCCGCACGGTCGACGTGGGCATCCCGATCCTCTCGATGCACTCGGCGCGCGAGCTGGCGGGCGTCAACGACCTGGCCGACCTGACGCGGGCGGCCGGCGCGTTCTTCGCGGGCTGACGTTGGGGGCTGCTGCCGCTTTGGCACTGCTGAACGGTGTGCCTCTGGGCACGCGGGTGGTGGTGCGCTACCGGCTGCACGGCGACACGCACCGCGCCTCGGATGCGCTGGGCGAGCTGGTGTCGCGGGATGCGGCGTCGTGCGTGGTGCGAACGCGCGCTGGCGACGTGACCGTCGCGCTGCGCGACGTGCTGCTCGCCAAGGAGGTGCCGCCGCCTCCGGCACCACGGGAGGCGCGACGCGGCTGAGCGCTCAGCGGCCGTCGTGCAGCTGGCGAACATGACGGCGCCGTTCCTGCTCGTGTCGAAGCTGCGGCCGGCGATGGCCGCCTCCGGCGCGCGCCGCACCTACGTCGTGAACGTCTCGGCGATGGAGGGCGTGTTCGGCCGCGGCTACAAGGGCCCCGGCCACCCGCACACGAACATGGCGAAGGCCGCGCTCAACATGCTCACGCGCACGAGCGCCCGCGAGATGTTCGAGTCGGACCGCATCCTCATGACCGCCGTCGACACCGGCTCGATCACCGACGAGCGCCCGCACTTCACGAAGGTGCGGCTGGCGGAGGAAGGCTTCCACGCTCCTTTGGATCTCGTCGACGGCGCTGCCCGCGCGTACGACCCGATCGTTCGCGGCGAGGCCGGCGAGGACCTGTTCGGGGTGTTCCTGAAGGACTATTCGGTGGGGTATTGGTGAGCCATTGGACCGTGCGTGAGCGCACCGTTCCGGAACGACGGAGAGATGGCGCATCGCGGTCCCGACTACCGTGTGATCGAGCGGATTAGCCCAAATCGGGATGCGGCTTCCACACTGCTTCCACGACCGATCGCTCATATTCCGAGAGCTCGGAAGTCTCTGTAGTCAAGCGGAGGCAGCGGAGGCGGTCGAGTAGGATTCCCGAGACTTCTTCGTCCACATACCAGTGCTCGCGATACTGACGAAAATATTGGGGAGTAATGACGACGGTGGCCGGCGGACTAGCAAGATCGATGTAACGACGCCAGCGATTGTAGGCAGGCTCAGCCTGCTTCGGCTCCCACTCAATTCCGCACGCGCATTGACAAAAAAATGATGCAATTCCCTGGCCAGGATCCGCATACGGTAGCCACGCAACAATATCCAAGCCATTGTCGCCGTTGTCTTTGGGATGGAAAGTATCGCGCGAGCACAATACGGCGCCATTAAGGACATCCGCAAGTTGGCAGATCCGATCGAAGATGCCTCCGTCGAACCTACTCCCACCCCTTCCCGCAGTGCCGAAATGGTCAATCTCGAAAGGCACTGGCAACATAATGCGCAACAATTGGAGCGAAACACGCTCGAACTCGGCAGGGACTCTTGCCTGAGGCGACGCATCTAGTCGCCCCAGCGACGAAGCTATCAAAAAGAAGACATATCGGCGGCGCATGTCGTCTTTGTCGCGCGATACTATTGTCATCCCCGGCGTATCGACATCGAAAGGGTACGCCACTCCAAGCGAATCAGCCCGCTCTCCTAACAGAACGAAGATCCTCTTCGCCCAGTTGTCGAGATTGTCCGCGACTTCAGCACTTCTGCCGAACGAATCTTCCTCCTCGTCTGCCTCGGGCTCGACTTCGTCGTCATCCGCTTTCGCCCCGAAGTCGACGAGGAGATCGCCGAGCTGCGGACCATCGCTACCAAGCAATTGATCGATCGCGTCGGTTTCACTTTGGTCCTGCGCTTCAGCGACGCCCTCACCCGTGTCGATGCCCTGCTTCTTAGCGGTCAGCAGGCGCTCGCCACTGAAGCGGCCGTCGACATCGACCAGACACCTCAGTTCGACGAAGTCCGCCCAGTGGTGCAACTCACTCTGCTTCGGGATCCGAACGTGCTTAAGCATCCTGGACCATATTGCGCTTGGCTTTTCGACGGATCGCGCCGCCTAGTTGGTCGACAAGGTCCTCGATCTCCTCGACGGCCTGCAGAGTGGCATCTGTGACTTCGGATCGATGAAGCAAACTCTGGGCGATCACGAGGCGCTCGATCGACTGCCTAATCGCCCTGACGATGAGCGCGTCTGGATCGATAGAGGCACGTGCAGCCTCCTCCACTATCTCACCGTTTCGAAGCGCATCCACGCCCCGATCATTGGATAGAGATTGGGCGAGCAGTTTCATGTTGTGGCTCTCACCCAATTGCGTGCGCCCGAGATCCGGAAGTTCTCGGTAGAGCCAGGTTGCTACGTCGCGGAGCGCTTCAGCATCAGCGGGGCCCTGTTCTGATTCGACTACCGCAACCTCCAGCGCATCTAAACCCAGGTATTTGACGATAGTCTCGTAACTCATTGCCAGGGTCAGCAACGAGAAGGGAATCGCGCTCGCCGCAAGTTGCTGCGCGAGGCGCTGATCTGTTCGCATTTGATCATGAAGAGCGAGCGACGCGAGAAGGCGCACAACATAATCGGAGCGACTACCGATCAGGCGCGCTATGACGCGGTAGATGTCACCCCCGGCCGAGTCCCTATGCAATAGGTACAGCGACTGCAGGTAACGCGCTTTCGCCTCAGGCTCCCATTGTTTTACGCCTGTGATGTGGCGGTATCCCAGGTAGTCCAGCACGTCTTCACGCCGCTCGAACACCGCACACGGCAAATTCGTCAACTCGACACCGTCAGCAACCTCATGAGCGATTTTATGGACCGCCTGGCGCCTTATCGGCGCCAGCGAAGGCTCGTTAAGCAACCGAACCGCTGCCAGACGTCGATTCCCCTCGAGCACCCAGTATCCGTCGCCGCTCTTCCTTTTCGTGACGAGGAGCGGCTCCGCAGCAAAATAACCGTTGACAGCGATCGACCCCATCAATTCAACCAGGCCGGCATCGTCAAGCATCCATTCGAGCACCTGACGCTCGTCGTCACCGTCAACGCTAAGCGGCAGTCGGGGGTTCTCCGGGTCGAAATAGAGGTGTTCCAGTTCAATCGTCTGGAAGTCGATCTCTGGCATTCGGATCTCCTCGGGAAGCGGCGGTGTCGGTGCCGCCACCAGCAGCGTAGCTGCTTATTCTGTATTGCGACGAAGGTCTCAGCGCACCAGAATCAAGCCAGTAGCGCCCGAGCACCCAACGTCGCGGCGGCCACCTCGCACACCTCCTTTGTTGACGCTCTCGCCTTCGGAGCGCGCCAGGCTATATCTCGAATCGAGACGCCTTCCGTGTCCGGGGCCTGCCCCGTGACGTCGTGACTCAAGCGCGACGAGCCATCACCAGCTCCAGGCTTGACATGACCAGGTTCGACGGCGGCCGACAGTCCTAGTCCCGACTCGCGGGCCTGAGGTCGGCGTGTCCGGGCGTGCCAATCGCTAAGCTGTACGTATGTTCGAGCTCCCTCACGACGCCGGTGATGCGCCCTTCCACTTCGCGGACCTGTTCGCTGGCGTGGGCGGGTTCGCGGCAGCACTGTCTGGTCTTGGTGGCGAGCACGCCTACGCGGTCGAGATCGACAAGCACGCAGCCGCTGTGTACGAGCGCAACTGGGGTGTCTCCGCTCTCGGCGACGTGACCAAGGACGCTGATGACGGCGTCATGAACGTGCCCGAGCACGACATCGTCGCCGGAGGCTTCCCCTGCCAGCCGTTCTCGAAGTCGGGCGCGCAGCGAGGCATGGACGAGACCCGCGGCACGCTCTTCTTCAACATCATGGAGATCGTCCGCGAGCGGCGCCCGACCGTCGTCGTGCTGGAGAACGTTCGCAATCTCGTCGGCCCTCGCCACGTCCACGAGTGGGAGGTGATCATCGAGCGCCTGCGCAGTGCGGGCTACCAGGTGTCGTCTGCGCCCGCGATCGTCTCGCCGCATCAGATCAAGCCCGAGCACGGCGGCAGCCCTCAGGTGCGTGAGCGAGTCTTCATCACCGCAACCCTCGTGCCCGATGGCATGGTCGCGGACCCCGACATCGAACCGATCGCCCTGCCCGACGCGTCGAGGATGCACCACCCCTGGGATCTCCAGCTTGACCTGCGGACGGCCGAGACGGAGGCGCCGGCGGGCACCGAGTTGAGCGCCGACGAACGCCGGTGGATCGCGCACTGGGACGAGTGGGTGCAGTTTGTGCGCGCCTTCCGGATCGCTGACGCCGATGCTGCTGGTGAGACCGCCCGCCCCCTGCCCGGCTTCCCGATCTGGGCGCAGGTCTGGACCGCATCGCGAGCGCGCCGGAACGACCTGATGTACCCGAACGGCTATGACCGAGTGCCCGCTTGGAAGGCGAACTTTCTCGAGAAGAACTGGGAGGCTCTACGACGCCCTGCGCGAGCGCGCCGACGCGAAGTGGCTCGACCGCTGGCTCCGGAAGACGAGGAACTTCCCCGAGAGCCGTCAGAAGCTCGAGTGGCAGGCCCAGGACGCCGAGAGCCTGTGGGACTGCGCCATCTCGCTGCGGCCATCGGGCATCCGAGCCAAGAAGATGACACACCTGCCCGCTCTGGTCGCGATCACGCAGACCCCGATCCTCGGCCCGCTGAAGCGGCGTCTCGCGCCCCGCGAAGCAGCGCGCATGCAGGGACTTCCGGACTCGTTCGACTTCGGCCCGCAGCGCGACGCACTGACCTACAAGCAGATGGGCAACGGCGTGAACACCGGCGTGGTCTGGAACGTGCTGAAGGCCCACGTGGAGCGCGACAAGGACCTGCTGCTCGCGACGCCCAAGGGCCGAGCGATCTACGAGGCGATCAGCAAGGCTCCCTCGAACCCGACCGAGCCGATCGAGCGCGCTGTAAAGGCCGGCCAGGCCCGCGCAGCGGCGTCAGAGTCCAGCGACTTGGTTGACGAGCGCGTTGAACTGAGCGTCTGAGATCGCTCCCGACTGCTTCAACGAGAGCAGTTCGGCGACCTCCGCGGCACGGCCGGAGGTCGCCGGCTTCGCTGCCGTGAACATGGTCGCGAGCCGCGGGAAGCGATCCGGAGTCGCGATCGTCTCCGCGTAGGCGAGGAACGGGTTCTCGGCGCCTCGGCCCTCGTTCTTCGGCGCGGCGATCACGGCGACGCACTCCGGGTGCCTCTGCGCGTGCTTAGCGACAGCAGCGAACGGCAGCTCCACGGCGTCGGGCTTCACACGCACAGCCTCCGCCGCATCCTTGTGTCGGGCTGGGTCGATGAACACCAGCCCCGGCAGGTGCGGGGAGACGAACACAGTCGGATCCTGGAAGCCCTTCCCGCTGCCGCCGAGACCATTGGTCAGGCGGAACGATCCCTTGTTCGCGGACGTTTGTGCCTTGACCGACCACAGACCGCGGGCAGCATCCTGCAGATCCATGAGGTCGAACCCCCGTGTGGAGTGCCCGCCGGGGATCGTGAGGACCCCGAGCGCCCACGCTGCTGCGGCGATGAGCCACTCTACGGCGCCTCCCACGACGAATCGATTGCCGGGGTCGGAGGGATTGACCCGATCGACGTTGAGTCGCATCGCAGCTTCGATTTCACTCCGCACGGATGCGTCCTTGGCGAGTCCGGCTCGCAGGCGGTCGAAGTGCTCGGAGCCCGAGGTATCCGAGCCCTCACCGAGGTACTCGAAGGGAAGCAGCGTCATGCGGAAACGCTATCCGGAATCCGACGTCATTGGCTGAGGGTCCGACATCGCTCCCACCAGTCACACACCGTCACATTCCGCCGCGCTATCTGATCTCGCGCCACACTGGTCACGCGCGCGGTGCCGGGGCCGACGCATCCCCCAAGCGAGCGCGCCTCCAAGCGCGCACCCGGAACCCGCTCCGTCACCCAACGGATCGGGCGCCCATGCCCCTCGCCCCCAGGAGCACCCAGTGATCTCCATCGAGCACGTGAGCCGCCGCTTCGGCGGCGGCCCCGATGCGGTCGTCGCCCTCGACGACGTGAGCATCGAGGTCGCGCGCGGCCAGATCTTCGGCGTCGTCGGTCAGTCCGGCGCCGGCAAGTCGACGCTGCTGCGCACCGTCAACGCCCTCGAGCGCCCCGACTCCGGCCGCGTCGTCGTCGACGGCGTCGAGGTGACGAGCCTGCGCGGCCAGGCGCTGCTCACCGCGCGCCACCGCATCGGCATGGTGTTCCAGCACTTCAACCTCGTGGGCAACCGCACCGTGGCGCAGAACGTCGAGTTCGCGCTCGAGGCGACGGGCGCCGCGAAGAGCAAGCGCCGCCCCAAGGCCCTCGAGATGCTCGACCTCGTGGGCCTCGCGCACAAGGCCGATGACAAGCCCGCGCAGCTCTCCGGCGGCCAGCGTCAGCGCGTGGGCATCGCCCGCGCCCTCGCCTCCGGCCCCGACGTGCTGCTGAGCGACGAGGCCACGAGCGCCCTCGATCCCGAGACGACGCGCCAGATCCTCGACCTCATCCAGCGCCTCAGCCGCGAGCTCGGCCTCACCGTCCTCCTCATCACACACGAGATGGAGGTCGTGAAGCGCATCTGCGACGCCGCCGCCCTCATGGAGGACGGCCGCGTCGTCGAGCAGGGCACGCTCGAGCAGCTCATCACCACCCCGCACAGCCGCGTCGCCGCCGAGCTGTTCCCCGTGGGCGAGGCCCACGCGATCCCCGGTCACCGCATCGTCGACGTCACCTACGCCGACCTCAGCGCCGACCGCCCCGTCATCGCGCAGCTCGCCCGCGAGTTCGGGCTCGACCTGAGCATCCTCGGCGCCGCCCTCGAGACCATCGGCGGCGTGCAGGCCGGCCGCACCCGCCTCGCGGTGCCCGGCGACGAGACCACCGCCCGCCGCGTCATCGACCGGCTCGGCGACCACGGCGTGACGGCCTGGGAGGTCGCCCCGGCCACGACCGCGCGGCAGACCACGGAGGTGGCGGCATGATCGACCCGACCGCGCCGGAGTTCTGGCCCAACCTCATCCAGGTGCTGCTCGAGGGCACCCTCGAGACCCTGTACATGGTCGGCGTCGCGATGGTCATCACGACGATCGTCGGCCTGCCGCTCGGCATCCTGCTCGTCGGCACCGAGCGCGGCCGCTTCCTCGAGGCGCCCTTCGGCAGCCGCGCGCTCGGCCGCGGCATCAACGCCGTGCTCGGCTTCGTCGTGAACCTCGGCCGCTCCGTGCCGTTCATCGTGCTGATGATCGCGCTCATCCCGTTCACGCGCCTGCTGCTCGGCTCGTTCATCGGCACCGGTCCCGCCATCGTGCCGCTCACGATCGTGGCCATCCCATTCTTCGTGCGCGTCGTCGAGATCGCGGTGCGCGAGGTCGACCCCGGCCTGTTCGAGGCGGCGGAGTCGCTGGGCGCCTCGCGCTGGCTGCTCGTGCGCCGCGTGCTGCTGCCGCAGGCGACCCCCGCGATCCTGCTGGGCGCCGCCACCACGCTCACCTCGATCATCAACTTCTCGGCGATGGTCGGCGTGGTCGGCGGCGGCGGCCTCGGCAACGTCGCCCTCACCTACGGCATGCAGCGCTACAGCTGGGTGCACATCGTGGGCGTCGTCATCATCCTCTTCGTGCTCGTGCAGCTCATCCAGGGCCTCTTCACCCTGCTCGCCAAGCGCGCCGGCATCGAGCCCGCCAAGCGTCGCCGCGTCGCGGCCGCCGAGAGCATCCAGCCCGCCGGCGCCTGACGCCGCGCATCCCACCCGCCCCGCACCACCGCATCCCGAAGGATCACCATGACCACCACCCTCCGCCGCCGCGCCGCGGCCGTGCTCGCCGGCGGCCTCGCCGTCGCCTCCCTCGCCGCCTGCTCCGCCGGCGCTCCCGCCGAGACGCCCGACGACGGCACGCTCGGCACCGTCCGCGTCGGCGCCCTCCCCGTGCCCGCGGGCGACCTGCTGCGCTGGGTCGACGAGAACCTGGCCGAGGAGGCCGGGCTCGACATCGAATTCGTCGAGTTCTCGGACTACAACACGCCCAACCCGGCGCTCACCGACGGCTCGACCGACGCCAACCTCTTCCAGAACGCCACGTTCATGGAGACGTACAACGAGCAGGCGGGCGGCTCGCTCGTCTCGGCCGGCGAGATCTACCTGCCCGCCGCCGCGTTCTACTCCGAGACGCTCACGAGCCTCGACGAGCTCGAGGAGGGCGCGACCATCGCCATCCCCAACGACCCGACGAACGAGGGCCGCGCGCTCGGCCTGCTCGCGGAGGAGGGCCTCATCGAGATCGCCGACGGCGCCACGACGCTGCAGGACATCACGGCCAACCCCTCGAACTTCCAGTTCACGGAGGTCGAGAACGCCACGCTGCCGCTCGCGCTCCCCGACAACGACGCCGTCTTCGTGACCGCCTCGTTCGCGCTGCCCGCGGGACTCACGACCGAGCAGCAGATCCTCGTCGAGGGCGACGACTCGAACTACTTCAACATCCTCGCCACCACGCCGGAGCTCGCCGACGACCCCCGCATCGCGGCGCTCGCCGAGCTGCTCACGTCGCCCGAGACGAAGCAGCACATCCTCGACACCTGGGGCGGCCTCATCATCCCCGTCGCCGACTGACGACTGCGCACGCACGAGGGCCCGCATCCGCGCCGGATGCGGGCCCTCCGCACGTGCGGGCGGCGGCAGCGACGGGCCGCACGGTGCCGCGTCGGCGCCGGCAGTGGGAGAGGCCGGCAGTGGGAGAGGATGGGCGTGTGCGTGCGAGGACCGGGATGAGCGGCTCGCCCCCCGCGCCCGGCGCCGGCCCCGGCGCGCTCCGCCAGCTCGCGGCCTCCGTGCCGTTCCGCACGGCGGCCTCCGGCACCCAGATCGCCATCCCGATCCTCGTGGTCGACCGCACGGGCGACATCGGCCTGGGCGCGCTGCTCGTGGCGCTCGCGCTCATCCCGAGCATCGTCGCGGCGCCGCTCGTGGGCGCCGTGCTCGATCGCGCCCGTCGGCCGCGGCGGCTGCTCATGGCCGCCGCCGCCGCGAGCGCCCTCGCCTACGCGGTCGCGGCCGGCCTCGATCCGCTGCCCGTGTGGGCCGTCGCTGCCGCGCTCGTCGTCAGCGGCCTGCTCACGCCCTTCGGCTTCGGCGGGCTCTCGAGCTTCGTCGCCGCCGACACCGGCGCGGGCGCCCACCGCGCCTATGCGCTCGACGCCCTCAGCTACAACGTGAGCGGCGTCGCAGGGCCTGCGCTCGTCGCGCTGCTCGCGCCCACGATCGGGCCGCGCTGGGCGCTCGCGGCGATGGCCGTCATCGCCCTCGCCTCCGTGGCCGCCTACCCGATGCTGCGGATGCAGCCGCGCGACGTGCACCACGACGGCCTCGTGCCAGCGATGCTCGCGGGCCTCCGAGCCCTCACGACCCATCGGAGGCTCGCCGTCGTCACGACCTCCGGCGCCCTCGCCGAGCTCGGCCGCGGCATCCTCCCCATCGCCGCGCTGAGCCTCGCACTGCGCGAGCTGGGGGATGCGGCGGCGAGCGCCGCGATCGTCACGGCCTTCGCGATCGGCGCGCTCATCGGCGCCGCGGTGGAGCCGATCCGGCCCCGGCGCCTCACCCCGCAGGCGACGATGGCCATCGGCTTCGCCGCCACGGGCGTGCTCACGCTCGGCGCCGCGATCGGCATCGGCTTCCCGTGGACGGTGGCGCTCGTGGCGCTCTCGGGGCTCTGCACGGCCGCCCCGACCGCGGCGATGCTCGTGCTGCGGCGCTCCGAGAGCCCCGACGGCGTCGTCGCGCAGGTGTTCACCGTAGGCGCGGCGCTCCGCACCACCGCGAGCGCCGCGGGCACCGCCGTCGCCGGGGCGCTCGCGGGCGTCGACCCGCTCGTGCTGCTCGCGATGTCGGGCGCGATCTGGGTGATCGCCGGCGGCACGATGCTGGGCTTCGGGCGCGGCGGGCGGCCGGTCGTCGACGAGCCGCCGACGCTGACGGGGCCGGCGCTGACGACGCCGCCGGTGGCGTAGGGACCCGTCCGCTCCGGGGCTCGTGCGGCAGCGTCCGCGGCCCGGACCCTCGTCTCGCGACGACCCGTCGCCGCACGCGGCGACGCGGCCTCAGCCGAGGCGCTCCAACGACGCCATCGTCGCGACCATCTGCTCCACGACCTCCGAGGCGAGCAGCGCGTCCGCCTCCGCCGCATCGGCGACCTGCGCCCCGAGCCCGCCGGCGAAGCTCACGCACCGGTCGTCGCACAGCGGCTGCGCGCCCCCTCCTGCCGGCTCGGCGAGCGAGAGGTGCACCACATAGGGCGCATCCGGGTCGTCGCCCGATCGCTCGCGCGCCGCGACCACCTCATAGCCGTCGACGGTCGTCGCCCGCACCTGCCGATCGGCATCGGGGCCGGGCCTCGACGCCGACGCGTACGCGGGCTCCTCGACGTACTGGAGCATCGCGCCGTCGGGGCCGAGCAGCGTGACCATCGTCCAGTCGGCGCCCGCCGCGTCCTGCCAGCTCTCGTCGCGCACCGTCCAGCCCGGCTGCACCGTGAGGGTGATCGCGCCCGACGCGGCGGTGAAGGAGGCCGGCTCGTCGGCGGCCGGCTGCGGTCCGACGCCCTCCGGGAGGGCGAGGTACGAGGGCCCGTGCAGCTGCAGCGTCGCCATCACGTCGAGCGCGCGCTGCACCTCGGGGGCCTCGAGCGCCTCGACGGCCTCCGCCTCGGTCTCGAACGACAGCCGCTCGCCCCGCTCGTCGGTCCACTCCGAGACGAACCGCACCTCCATCTCGTCGGCCCCCATGCGCGCGGGGTGGTCGAGGCGGCCGTTGCCGGCGTGCACGAGGTCGAGCCGCGGCTCGAAGTGGCCGGGCGCACCCTGCCAGTACGCCATGGCGAGGAGCCCGCGGCCGAGGTCGCGGCGGTCGACCTCGCCCCAGTCGCCCTCCGAGGCGAAGCTGCGCACGTCGGAGGGCGGACCGTCGGAGTAGAAGAGCGGGATGCCCGCGCCCAGCAGGTCGTAGCCGTTCGTCCAGGAGGCCTCGCCCGCCTGGCTCGCGCTCTCGAAGCCCAGGTCGACGACCTCCCACGCCACGGGCACCTCGAAGCTCGCGGTGCCGTTGGCGGTCGTCACCGTGCGCGTCTCGCCAAGCGGCGCGGGCGGCGCGGAGGCGGATCCGGTGCCGGGCGCGGACGTCGCGCAGCCGGCGAGCAGGGCCACGGAGGCGAGGGCCGCGAGGGCGGCGCCCCAGCGCCGGGGTGCGATGCGGTTCGTCACGATCGGAGGCTCCTGTCGGATCGGCGGCGGTCGGGCGGTCGGGCGGTGGCTCAGCGGTCGCTGCGCTCGTGGAGCTGCGCGTGCTCAACGATCGTGAGCATCTGCGCGTTGAGGTCGCTGGCGAACCACGCCTCGGCGCTGCGGATGTCGGTGTACCAGTCGGGGAACGAGCCGCTCAGCTGGCGGCAGAAGCCGTCGACGCACACGGGGGTGTCGGGGATCGCCTCCTGGCCGATCGCGCGCATGCCCACGCCCTGCTGCAGCGAGAGGTCCGGCGGCATGTACTCGAACTCGTACGACCACGAGACCACCTCGAGCCCGTCGCCCATCGAGCGCGACTCGCCCTCGACCCACGTGTCGGTGGTGTTGATGTTGAACATCGCCGATTCCGGGCCGTCGAGGTAGGTGATGACGGGGTCGCCGCGCCCATCGATGACGGTGAGGACGTCCATGACGCCGTTGCCGTCGTCGTACTGCCGCCGCTCCGCCGTCCACCCCTCGGGCATCGGCAGCGTGACGCCGCCCAGCGACGAGGGCTCGAGCGTGTACTGCCGCCCATCGATCTCGACCTGCTGAGGCGGCTGGTCGTGCGGGCCCGAGTCGGGCACGGGCGTCAGGTCGCCGGGCGGGGTGACGGGCGCCGGCGGGCGCACCGTCGCGGTGGGCGAGGGCGAAGGGTCGGCGGTGGGGGTCGCGCTGGCGGTCGGCGCCGGCGCGGGCGCCTGACTCTCGGCCTGCGTAGGCGTGGTCGTGGGCGCTGCGTCGGGGGCCTCCCCGGCCGACGCGCAGCCGGCGAGCAGGGCGATGGATGCGGCGGCCGCGAGCGCTGCTCGGGCGCCGCGGCGGGCGGCTGTGCTGGTCGTCATGGTGGCGATCTCCTGTCGCTCGAGGCCCGTCAGGGCATCCGGTAGAAGTCGTCGTGGTGCGCCTCGAGCGATGCGACCAGCGTGAGCATGGTGGTGGCGCGCTCGCCGGCGAACCACTCGTCGGGGTCGACGACGCCGTACTCGCGGTCGGTGCCCTCGCCCCAGAAGCTGCGGCAGAAGTCGCCGCGGCAGGCGCTGCTCAGGTGCGGCTCGTCGTTGCCCGCGTCGGCCAGGTACACGCCCAGCGTGTGCTCCCACTCCCAGGTGCCGGAGTCGTGCGACCACATGGCCGCCCGCCAGCCGTCCGCGGTCTCGCGAGCCTCTCCCAGGCGCCAGCCGGGCTGGTCGCGGTGCGACTCGTCCCACCTGAGGTAGTCGCTGTAGTACATCTGCGGGTAGTCGCGGTCGTCGTACAGCCACACGCTGTTCTCCCAGCGGGTACGGCCGTCGCCCTGCGTGAACTCGTGGCTGTGGTCCTCGATGGTCCAGTCGAGCGGCACGAGGAACGAGGAGCTGCCGTTCTTCGTCGTGTAGCGGAGCATCTGCTCGCCGTCGACGGTCTCGAGCATGGACGCGGGGAAGGTCTGGGCCGGCAGGTCGCGCAGCTCCGCGGTGGCGAGGATCGCGAGCGCCGTCTGCGCCTGCTCGCCGTGGAGCACCTGCTCGGCCTCCTCGACGGTCTCGATGTCGTGGTGCGCCGAGAACATGGCGGCGAGGTGCCGCACCTGCTCGCCGAAGGGCACGGCGCGCACGGGCCGCTCGCCCTGTGCCACGGCGGGCCCGAGCGTCAGCTGCGGCTGCAGGAGGCCGTCGCCGTGGCGCGACCACCAGGCGACGGCCTCGAGGCCGCCGCCGGCGTCGATGCGGTCGACGATGCCCCAGGTCTCGCCCTCCCAGGCGCCCGAGCCGTAGTCGGGGCCCTCCTGGTAGGAGATGTGGAGCTCGCCGTCCTCGGCGACTGCGAAGAGGTTGTTGATCCAGTCGCTGGGCGTCTCGCGCCCCGTCTGGAGCCAGCTGGAGTCGGTGACCGGCCAGGAGGACGGGACGTGCAGCCGCACGGCGCCGTCCTGCGACTCCACCACGCGGTCGAGCGGCAGCGGCTCGGCGGCGCCGGACGAGGCGGCGGGCGGCGTGACCACGGGCACCTGCGGCGCGACCGTCGGCGTCGGCGCGGCGCTCGGATCGGGGCCGGCCCCGGCCGTCGGCGCCGAGCTCGTGCGGGGCGCCGTCGGCGCCTCTGCCGGATCCTCCGTCGGCGCGCACGCGGCGAGCACCGCGATCGTCGTGACCATCGTCGTCAGCGCCGCCATCCGGCGGCCCGTCCCTGCGCGCATCGCACGCGTCCTCTCCTGCGGATCACCTGTCCGCTTGCTGTGTCATGTCCAGCATGAGGCCGGAGGTCACACGGATTCGGTCACGGTTCGGTCACGGCGATCACGATCCGGTCACGCGCCGCTTCGAAGAGGCTGGGAGCCGGTCCGCCCTGCGGTTGCGGCGCGAGGGTCAGCGCCCTTCCGGCCATAGGCGCACGATGCCGGCGAAGCCGTCCGCGCCCACGACGGCGGGCACGGAACCGCCCTCTCCGATCGCGACCGCCCCGCGCACATAGCCGTCCGCCATGCAGGGCAGCTCCTGATCGCCGACCTGCACGGTCCCGCCCTGCCGCATGCAGCCCACGACGATCTCGAATCGCTCGACGCCCGCGAGCGCCGGCATGAACCGCGCCCGCTGGGCTTCGGAGAGCGGCTGCCCTTCGGGCACCCGCACCACGATCGGCAGCTGCGAGTCCGGCTCGATCACGCCCAGCACGACCGCCCGCTCGGCGCCCACGCCGAGGCGCGCGACCACCGCACCGACGACGGAGTCCGAGCCGCATCCGAGCTCGTCGTCCTCGCTCGTGTACTCCCGAGCATCCCCCGCCCGGGCCCCGCCCCACAGCGCCAGCTCGCCCAGGCACTGCACGTAGATGTCGTACCGGCCGCCCTCCCGCACAGGCACGCCATCGACCGGGACGGTCGACGACACGACACGACCCGAGGGCGGCAGTGCGATGACGGGCGGCGGCTCGATGCGGCGCGGGGCCGCGGAGGGGGTGGGCGTCGGCGTCGGCGATGGCGTGAGCGTGGGCGTGGTCGATGCGATCGCTGAGGGCGCCGGCGCGCTCGCGCTCGAGGAGGGTGCGACGGTGTCCGCGTCGCCGCAGGCGCTGAGGCCCAGGGCGAGCAGCAGCACGAGCGGGAGCGCGAGCAGGCGCCTCATCGCTCCTCCACCCAGCGGACCATCGAGGTGCCCAGCGAGCCGTCGCCGTCGTGCCGGATCCGGGGCGCGTACGAGCCCTCGGGGATCGGCACGCCCCAGGCACCGAGGTCGGGGATGATGCTGAACCCGCCCTGCCGGCAGTCCCACTGCACGCCGTCGATGATCGGGCCCTCCTCGAATCCGCTGCAGTCGTAGTAGACCGTGGCGGTCGACGCCTGCGCCCGGCCCTGGGGCGATTCGCCCGTGGGAAGCACGTCGAGGCGACCGTCGAACTCGCTCGTCGCGGTGAACTCCGGATCACCGTCGCCGACCGTGTCGTCGTAGGCGAGCAGCGCCCACCCGGTGCCCGGGTCGAACTGGGTGCAGTCGATCCACACGCTGTCGCCGAACCGCACCTGCCCGGTGCCCTGGCACAGCACGTACACGTCATAGACCCCCTCGACCGACGGTCCGCCGGCGGCGCCGGCATCGCCGCAGCCGCCCTCGCTGCAATCCACGGAGTCGAGCACGGAGGGCTCCCCCGCCGCGACGCCCTCGAAGCCGGGCGGCGGCGTGGGCTCGGCGGGCTCCGTCTCCGTCGGCTCGGGCGTGGGGGTGTCGAGCGAGGGCTGGGTCGGCTCGGTCGTCGGCTCCGCCGTCTGCGTCGGCACCGCCACGTCGCGCTCGCTCGCGCCGCCCGCGAGCACCTGCCCGCCGAGCACCGCCACGACCGCGACGACCGCGGCCGCCACCGCCCCGCCCGCGATGGCGCGGTTGCGGCGACGCTCGCGCACGCGCTCGCGCACCGCCATGGTCGACAGCCCGAGGCGCATGCGGGCCTGGAACTCCTCGCTCATGCCCGGAGGGCGCTCGTCGCTCATGCGCGCACCTCCTCGCCCTCGACGGCCTGCGCGGCGAGGTGCCCGCGCAGTCGCTCCTTCGCGCGGCTCATGCGCGTCTTGGCGGCGCCGTACGTCATGCCGAGCGCCCGCGCGGCATCGGCGAGCGGCATCTCCTCGAGCAGCACGAGCGAGACGAGCGAGGCGTCCTTGTCGTTCAGCGAGGCCATGGCGATCGCGACCGCCGAGCCCGCCTCCAGCCGGCCCATCCGGTCGGCGGCCACGTCGGCGGCGTCGGGCGCATCCGGCCCGAGCGGGATGTGCGCGATGAGGCGCTCGTTGCGGCGCACCGAGCGCCGGGCGTTGCGGGCGCAGTTCGTGGCGGTGACGAGCAGCCACGGCAGCACGGACTCGTCGACGATGCGCACGCGCGAACGCTTGCGCCACGCCTCCGCGAACACGGCGGCCGTGACGTCCTCGGTGTCCTGTCGGTGCTGCATCAGTCTCCAGGCGTGGCGCCACACGCGGTCGCCGTGCCGATCGAAGATCGCCGCGAACGCCACTCCATCGCCCCGCACGACGGCACGCCACAGGTGCTCGTCGGTCTGGGCGAGGTCCACATCCAGGATTGTCCGGGAGGCGCCCGACGGTTACAGCGCGGCGCGCGGAGTTCCTGGAACCCGCCTCCGCTTGTTCTCCGCCGGGCGCCGATCCCGGCTCGCACATGTGCTCGAGATGGTCGTTCTGGAGCACCCGTTCCGACCATCTCGTGCACATGTGCGGCCGGGGGTGGACGGGGAGGCCGGGCTCCGTCGAGCGGCGGAGGCGGCTCGGGGCCGAGCTCGCATAGGTTGGCGGGATGGCCGCCCGCTCCCGACCCGATCCGCGATCGCTCCGGGCCGACCTCGTCGTCGCGGCGGCGCTGGCCTTCAGCGGCTGCGTCATGGTCGCCCTCTCGGACGTCGCGGGCCTCCTCGTCGGCGAGGACATGCCCGTGTGGGTCGCGCTGCTCGGCTCGGTGCTGCTCGCGGCGCCGCTCGTGCTGCGGCGCGTGCATCCCGTGCCCGTCGCGATCGCGCAGTCGGTCGTCTACATCGTGTTCGGCGAGCTGGGCGCCATCGAGTTCTACGCCTCGCAGATCGCGCTCTTCCTCGGCCTCTACTCGATCGGGGCCTGGGAGTCGCACCGGGCGCGGGCGCGCTGGGTGCGGCTCGCGATCGTGCTCATCATGGCGGCATGGCTCGCGAGCAGCGCGGTGCGCGGCTTCCTCGACCCCGAGACCGGCGAGCGGGGCGTGGCCGCCTACTTCGCCTTCCTCGGCATCCAGGTGGCGATCAACGCGATCTTCTTCGGCGGCGCCTGGATCTTCGGCGACCGCGCCTGGGCGAGCGCCGTCGAGCGCGAGCAGCTCGCTCGCGCGCACGACGAGATCCGCGCGCAGCAGGCGCAGCTCGCCGAGCAGGCCGTGACGCTCGAGCGGATGCGCATCGCGCGCGAGCTGCACGACGTCGTCGCGCACCACGTCTCGGCGATGGGCGTGCAGGCGGGCGCAGCGCGGCGTGTGCTCGACCGCGACCCCGCGGCGGCGCGGGATGCGCTGCAGCACGTGGAGCGCTCGGCCCGTGAGGCGATCAGCGAGCTGCGCTCGCTCGTGCTGACGCTGCGCTCCGACGACGACGGCACGGGCGCCGCGCCCGACCTCTCGGGCATCGACGCGCTCGTGGAGGCCGCGCGCGACGCCGGCCAGCGCGTCGGGCTCGCGCGCATCGGCGAGCGCTCGGCGCTCTCGCCCGCGGTCGAGCTCACCGCCTACCGGGTCGTGCAGGAGGCCCTGACCAACGCCCGCAAGCACGCGGGCGCCGCCGCGACGATCGACGTGCGGCTGCGCTTCGCGCCGGATGCGCTCGAGGTCGAGGTCGGTGACGACGGCCACGGCAGCCCCCACGCCGCGCGGTCGGGCCTCGGCAGCGGCATGGGCCTCATCGGCATGCGCGAGCGCGTGACCGCGATCGGCGGCGCGCTCGAGGCGGGCCCGAAGTCGCGCGGCGGCTTCCTCGTGCGCGCCTCGCTGCCGGTGGTGCCGACGATCCGCTCGGTGCCGTCGGCGCCCGCGCCCGCGGACGCCGCGGCCGCCGCCTCCGCTCCCGCTGGATCTCAACGTCTGGGCGCGCACGCCGACCCCGGATCCGGGCCTCAGGTGCGCGCGGAGACGTTGGAGGAGGGGTCGTGACGCGCATCCTGCTCGTCGACGACCAGGCGCTCGTGCGCTCCGGCTTCGCGACGATCCTGGGCTCGGAGCCGGGCTTCGAGGTGGTCGGCCAGGCGGCCGACGGCGCCGAGGGCGTGCGCCTGGCGGCCGAGCTGGCGCCCGACGTCATCTGCATGGACGTGCAGATGCCCGTCATGGACGGCCTCGCCGCCACCCGCGCGGTGTGCGAGGGCCCCTCGGGCGCCTCGGTGCTCATGCTCACGACCTTCGACCGCGACGACTTCCTCTTCGAGGCGCTCTCGGCCGGCGCCTCCGGATTCCTGCTGAAGACCGCCGAGCCCGAGCAGCTCATCGACGCCGTGCACGCCCTCGCGCGCGGGGATGCGCTGCTCTCGCCCGAGGTGACGCGGCGGGTCATCGAGCGGTTCGCGGCGCCCGCCGCGCCCGCGCCCGCCACCGCGCCCGCAGGCTGACGCGGCGCTCGCGCAGGCTCACCGAGCGCGAGCGCGAGACGCTGCTGCGCCTCGCCCGCGGCCGGTCGAACGCCGAGATCGCGGCCGAGCTCTACGTCGGCGAGGCGACCGTGAAGACGCACGTGTCGAACGTGCTCATGAAGCTCGGCATCCGCGACCGCATCCACGCGGTCATCTGGGCGTACGAGCACGGCGTGGTCGCGCCGCGCGCCTGAGCCCGCCCTGCGGAGGATCCTCAACCGGGCCAGTGGTCGGCAGGCGCGATCATCGCGTCCGCCGACCACAGAACCGGTTGAGATCCTCAGCGGAGCTGGGCGAGCAGCTCGTGCGGCTCGGTGCCGGAGGTCTCGGCGATGCGGCCGGCCTCGACGCGGTGCATCGCGAACTCGGCCACGTTGACGCGGCGGCGCGTGGGCGCGATCCCCCGGAACTCGCGCACGTGCGTGCCGGATCCGCGCAGGTGCACGGCGATCCGGTCGTCCTCGGCCACGACCTGGATGCGCTTCCACCGCCAGTCGGGGAACGCGTGGAACAGCTCGGCGAGGTCGGCGATCCACGCCTCCGCGCCGCCCGGCAGGTGGGCGCGGCGCACACCTGGCGCCAGGTGCTCCCGGATGCGCTCGAGGTCGTGGGTGTTGCACGCGTCGAGGAAGTCGGCGTGCCAGGCGTGCAGCTCCCAGGGCTCCATGCGTCCATCCTCGCGGCTCGGCGGGTCTCGTGACGGCAGCGCCCTGCGGGCGCGGCCTCCTCGACCAGCGGGCGTCGGCAGCGCCCGCCCCTCCCCCGCACGGGGGAGCCCAGGTCGAGCCGGGAGGGGGAGGCCCGGCCCCGGCCCGCCGCCGTAGCGTCGGAGCATGCTCTCCCTCCACGCGATCTCCCGCTCGTTCGGCGGCCATCTCGCCCTCAGCGACGTCGGCTTCGACGTCAAGGACGGCCTCATGACCGGCTTCGTCGGCGCGAACGGCGCCGGCAAGACCACCACCATGCGCATCATCCTCGGCGTGCTCGCGGCCGACGGCGGCGAGGTCCGCTGGGACGGCCGCCCCATCACCGCCGACGACCGCGCCCAGTTCGGCTACATGCCCGAGGAGCGCGGCCTCTACCCGAAGATGCGCGTCAAGGAGCAGCTCGTCTACCTCGCGCGCCTCCACGGCATGGACGCCCGCACCGCCGCGGGCCGCGCCGACGACCTGCTCGAGCGCCTCGGCCTCGGCCCGCGCCGCGACGACACGCTCGAGTCGCTGAGCCTCGGCAACCAGCAGCGCGCGCAGATCGCAGCCGCCCTCGTGCACGATCCCGCCGCGCTCGTGCTCGACGAGCCCTTCTCGGGCCTCGACCCGATGGCGGTCGAGGTGACGCTCGAGGTGCTGCGCGACGTCGCCCGCTCGGGCGCGCCCGTGCTGTTCTCGAGCCACCAGCTCGACGTCGTCGAGCGCCTCTGCGACGAGCTCGTCATCCTCGCCGAGGGCCGCGTGCGCGCCGCCGGCACCCGCCAGCAGCTGCGCGAGCGGCACTCGGCGCCCGAGTGGGTGCTCGAGACCGACGACGGCGGCTTCGTGCGCGGCATCCCCGGCGTGGAGGTCGTCGAGTTCGACGGCGGCCACGTGCGCTTCACCGCCGACGACCCCTCGCGCGCCGACGCCGTGCTGCGCGAGGCCATCGAGCGCGGCCGCGTGCGCTCCTTCGCCCCCTCCATCCGCCCGCTGACCGAGATCTTCCAGGAGGTCGTCCGATGACCACCGCCACCGCCGCCCGCCGCGGCCGCACCCCGTTCGCGCAGGCCGCCGCGATCGTCGCCCAGCGCGAGATCATGACGAAGCTGCGCTCGAAGGCCTTCCTCGTCTCGACCGCGCTCTTCGTCGGCGCGATCTTCGTCATGGTGCTGCTGTCGTCGCTCGGCCCGCAGCTGTTCGACTCCACCACGCGGGTCGCCGTCACCGAGCAGACCGCGAGCGCGATCGAGGGCGTCGAGGGCTACGAGGTGGAGGTGCTCGGCAGCGCCCAGGCGGTGCGGGAGGCCGTGGAGTCGGGCGACGTGAGCGCCGGCGTGCTGCAGGACGACGGCCCCTCGGGCCTCCTCGTCGTCGGCGACCGCGAGGCCCCGACCGGCGTGCTGCAGCTGCTGAGCGTGCAGCCCGAGCTCGAGCTGCTCGACCCGAACGCGCCCGACCCGATGCTCACCTACTTCATCGGCATCGCCTTCGGCATCGTCTTCTTCTCGTCGGCGATCACCTTCGGCCAGACGATCGCGCAGTCGGTCGTGGAGGAGAAGCAGTCGCGCATCGTCGAGATCATGCTCGCGACGGTGCCGGCGCGCGCGATCCTCGCGGGCAAGGTGCTCGGCAACTCGATCCTCGCCTTCGGGCAGATCGCGCTGATCGCGGGCGTGGTGCTGCTGGGCGGGGCGGTGACCGGCTCGCAGCTGCTGCTCGACGGGCTCGGCATGCCGATCATCTGGTTCGTGGCACTCTTCACGATCGGCTTCGTGATGCTCGCGGCGCTCTACGCGGCAGCGGCCGCGCTCGTCTCGCGCTCGGAGGACCTCGGCTCGGCCTCGAGCCCGCTCATGATGCTGATCATGATCCCGTACATCCTCGTGATCATCTTCAACAACAACCCGCTCGCGCTGCAGATCATGTCGTACGTGCCGTTCTCGGCGCCGGTCGCGGTGCCCATGCGCGTCTACCTCGGCACGATGGAGTGGTGGGAGCCGCTGCTCTCGCTCGCGATCCTCGCCGCGACGACCGTGGGGGCGATCCTCTTCGCCGCCCTCGTCTACGAGCGCTCGCTGCTGAAGACGGGCGCGATGGTGAAGTGGCGGGATGCGCTGAAGCGCTGACGCCGGAAAGATCGGCCGGGAGCGGGCACATGGACGCGATGCGCGGCCATGTGCCCGCTCCACGCTGATCGCACCGGACCCGGCGCGCGGCTTGCGCGGAGGGCCGCTGTCGCGGGATGATTTCGGCACACCGAAAACCTGATGTTCGAGCCTCCGAAGGATCCATGCGCCGCTCCGCCCTCGCCTCCGCCGCCCTCGCCGCCACCGCCCTGCTGCTCGCCGGCTGCGCCGGGGCGGGCGCGGGCGAGCCGCAGGACGACCGACCCGTCGTGCTCACGACCTTCACGGTGCTCGCCGACATCGCGGGCGCGGTGGCGGGCGACGACCTGCGGGTGGAGTCGATCACCCGCCCCGGCGCCGAGGTCCACGGGTACGAGCCGACGCCGCGCGACGTCGCCCGCGCATCCGAGGCCGATCTCCTCCTCGACAACGGGCTGGGCCTCGAGGCCTGGTTCGAGCGGTTCGTGCAGGACGCCGACGCGCCGCGCGTCGTCGCGAGCGAGGGCGTGGAGCCGATCGAGATCGCGGCCGACGCCTCCGCCGGCCGCCCCAACCCGCACGCCTGGATGAGCCCCACGAACGTGCAGCGCTACGTCGACACGATCGAGGCCGCCTTCGCGGAGCTCGCGCCCGAGCACGCCGAGGGCTTCGCCGAGCGCGCCGACGCCTATCGGGCCGAGCTCCAGCAGGTGCAGGACGAGCTGGTGGCCGACCTCGCCGCCGTGCCCGAGCAGCAGCGCGCGCTCGTGACGTGCGAGGGCGCCTTCTCGTACCTCGCGCGCGACGCGGGCCTCGAGGAGCGCTCGCTCTGGCCCGTCAACGCCGAGCAGCAGGCCACCCCGCAGCGGATCGCCGACGTCATCGCGTTCGTCGAGGAGCGCGACGTGCCCGCGGTGTTCTGCGAGTCGACGGTCTCGGACGCGCCGATGCAGCAGGTGGTCGAGGCGACGGGCGCGCGCTTCGGCGGCACCCTCTACGTCGATTCGCTCTCGGAGGCGGACGGCCCCGTGCCCACCTACCTCGACCTCATCCGGCACGACGCCGAGACGATCGCGGCGGGGCTCACGGGCGGCGGGCGATGACGGCCGCGATCGAGGTGCGCGGCCTCACCGTGCGCTACGGCGAGGTCACGGCGCTCGACGGCGTCGACCTCGCCGTGGCCCATGGCGCGGTCACGGCGCTCATCGGCATGAACGGCGCCGGCAAGTCCACCCTGCTGCAGGCGATCTCCGGCAGGCTGCGGCCGGATGCGGGCACGGTGCTCGTGGGCGGCGAGGCGCCCGCCGCCGCCCGACGCCGCGGTCGCGTCGCCTCCATGCCGCAGAGCGAGGCGGTCGACTGGTCGTTCCCGCTCTCGGTGCGCGACGTCGTGATGATGGGGCGCTACGGCTTCCAGGGCATCGGGCGGCGCGCGCGCCCCGCCGACCGCGCCGCCGTCGAAGCGGCGCTCGAGCGCGTCGACCTCGCGCCGCTCGCCGACCGCCAGATCGGCAGGCTCTCGGGCGGGCAGCGCAAGCGCGCCTTCCTCGCCCGCTGCCTCGCGCAGGAGGCCGACGTGCTGCTGCTCGACGAGCCCTTCGCGGGCGTCGACAAGGCCTCGGAGGCGACGATCGTCGCGCTGCTGCGCGAGCTCGCCGACGACGGCAGGGCCGTGCTCGTCTCGACCCACGACCTCCACGCGCTCCCGCGCCTCGCCGACGAGGCGGTGCTGCTGCTGCGCCGCGTCGTCTTCCACGGCGGCGTCGAGGAGGCGCTGCGCCCCGAGCGGCTCGCGCTCGCCTTCGGTCTCGACCCGCTCGATCGGCCCGGCGCATGAGCCCGCTCGACGTGCTGCTGGAGCCCTTCCAGTACGAGTTCATGCTGCGCGCGCTCGCGACGAGCGTCGTCGCCGCGGCCGTGTGCGCGACGCTCTCGTGCTGGCTCGTGCTCATCGGCTGGTCGCTCATGGGCGACGCCGTCTCGCACGCGGTGCTGCCCGGCGTCGTGCTCGCCTACGCGCTCGGCACCCCCTTCGCGCTCGGCGCGCTCGTGTTCGGCGTGCTCGCCGTGGCGCTCATCGGGCTCATCCGCGACACGAGCCGCGTGAAGGAGGACGCTGCGATCGGCATCGTGTTCACGACGCTCTTCGCGCTCGGGCTCGTGCTCATCTCGGTCACGCCGAGCCAGGTCGACCTCTCGCACATCGTCTTCGGCAACGTGCTCGGCGTCTCGGCCGCCGACCTCGTGCAGGTGCTCGTGCTCGCCGCGGTGGCGCTCACGGTGCTGCTCGTGCTGCGGCGCGACCTCACGCTCTTCGCCTTCGACCCCGCCCACGCGCACGCGATCGGCCTGCGCCCGCGGCTGCTCGGCGCCGTGCTGCTGGGCGTGCTCGCGCTCACGTGCGTCGTGGCGCTGCAGGTCGTGGGCGTCGTGCTCGTCGTGGCGCTGCTCATCATCCCCGGCGCCACGGCGCACCTCCTCACCGACCGCTTCGGGCGGATGCTCGTGCTCGCGCCCGCCATCTCGATCGCGTGCACGGCCGCGGGCCTCGTGGCGAGCTACTGGATCGACGCGGCCTCCGGCGGCCTCATCGTCGTCGTGCACGGCATCGCCTTCGCGCTCGCCTACCTGCTCGCGCCGCGGCGCGGCCTGCTGGTGCGCGCGCTGCGGCGGCGGCCGGCGGCGGCTGCCGCCTGAGCACCTCGCGGGTCGAGGAGCGCGCGGCCGGAGGCCGCACGCGTCGCGAGACCCGAATGGCCGCGCGGGTCTCGCGACGGCAGCGGCTGCGCCGCGGCCTCCTCGCCCGACGATGCGCCGATCCGCGGTTGACACACGCCCAGTTCCATGGTTCATTACTTGAGTAATGAACCCGCGGAGCAGGATGCGCAGCCCGCTCCCGGATGTGCGCACATCCGAACCCCACACCCCCTAGGAGGCAGCGTGCTCGACGACAGCAAGCCGCTCTTCGTCGCCCTCGCGGAGCAGATCGAGGACGGCATCCTCGACGGCACCTACGCCGAGGACGGCCCCGTCCCGTCGACGAACGAGCTCGCCGCCTTCCTCCGCATCAACCCCGCGACCGCCGGCAAGGGCCTCGGCCTGCTCGTCGACGCCGGGGTGCTCATCAAGAGGAGAGGGATCGGCATGTTCGTCGCCCCCGGCGCCCCCGCGGCGCTCCGCGAGCGCCGCCGCAGCGCGTTCGCCGCCCAGTTCATCGCACCGCTGCTGCGCGAGGCAGGACAGCTCGGGATCACCCCCGAGGACCTCGCAGGCATGATCACGAAGGAGGCGGGTCGATGACCGCCATCACCACCACGGGCCTCAGCAAGCACTACAAGGAGGTGCGCGCCGTCGACGACGTCGACCTCGCGCTCGCCGAGCACCGCATCCACGGCCTCCTCGGCCGCAACGGCGCCGGCAAGACCACGCTCATGCAGCTGCTCACCGGGCAGATCTTCGCCACCTCCGGCTCCGCCCGCGTGCTCGGAGGCGACCCCGTCGAGAACGTCGACGTGCTCTCGCAGACGTGCTTCATCCAGGAGTCGCAGCGCTACCCCGACACCTTCCGCGCGATCGACGTGCTGCGGATCGCGGCGGGCGCCCACCCGCGCTGGGACCAGGGCTTCGCCGACCAGCTGGTCGAGGAGTTCCGCCTGCCCGTGCAGCGGCCCATCAAGAAGGCTCTCGCGCGGCCAGCTCTCGGCGATCGGCATCGTCGTCGGCCTCGCCTCGCGGGCCCCCGTGACGTTCTTCGACGAGCCATACCTCGGCCTCGACGCCGTCGCCCGCCGGCTCTTCTACGACCGCCTGCTCGCCGACTTCGCCGAGCACCCGCGCACGGTCGTGCTCTCGACCCACCACATCGACGAGGTCGCGAACCTCCTCGAGCACGTCGTGATCCTCGACGAGGGCCGGGTGCTGCTCGACGCCGACACCGACGAGCTGCACGACGCCGCCCTCACGGTCTCCGGCCGCGCGGCCGACGTCGACGCCTTCCTCGCCGGCCGCGAGGTGCTCGAGCGCACCGCCCTCGGCACCCTCGCGACCGCGACGGTGCCGGGCGGGCCCGAGGCCCAGCGCGCCGCCGCCTCCGCGGGGCTCGACGTGAGCCCCGTCTCCCTGCAGGCGCTCTTCGTGCACCTGACCACCGCCAACGCCTCGACCCGCGCGACCGACGTCGCCGCCGTCTGAGAGGAGAGCACCATGCGCATCCGCAACGTCGTCCAGCTCCACACCGTCAACCGCATGCAGGCCTTCGGGTGGCCGCTGCTCATCATGTGCTTCTCGCTCGCGCTCGTGCTCGTCATCGGCGGGCTCGTGCTCGGCGTCGGCGGCCCCGAGGCGCGGGCGGGCATGCACAACGGCATGCAGTGGAACGGCGCGATCTTCGCGCTGCTCGGGCCGCTCATCGGCTTCGGCTTCACCGCGATGGGGCAGTACTTCCCCCTCGCGCTCGGCCTCGGCCTCACGCGCCGCGAGTTCGCGCTCGGCACCGCGCTCGTCTTCGTCGGCAACGCCGCCTTCTACGCGACGGTCGTCACGATCGGCAAGGCCATCGAGCTCGCCACGGGCGGCTTCGGCCTGGGCGTGCGCTTCTTCGACACCTACTTCACGGGCATCGGGCCGTGGTGGCAGACGCTCGTGCAGACCTTCCTGCTCATCCTCGCCGTCATGCTCGTGGGCGCCGCCATCACGACGGCCTACCACCGCTGGGCGCAGCCCTTCCTCTGGACCTTCTGGCTCACGCTCGCGACGATCGTCGTCGCGGTCGCGGGCGCCACGATCCTCTCCGAGGGCTTCCGCGCCGCGCTCGTCGAGCTCGCGCGGATGCCGTGGATCGGGTGGATGGGCGTGATCGCGGCGTTCGGCGCCGTCGGCGCCGCGGTCTGGCTGACGCTCGTGCGGCGGGCGCAGGCGCGCTAGCCCGCCGCTCCCGTGCACCGAACGGCCCCGTCGGCATCGCCGAGGGGGCCGTCCGGTGCATCACCGCGCTGCACGAGCGCGGTCGGGCGCGCGTCCCCTGGCGCGGCGTCAGCCCTTCGCCGCCTGGTAGCGGTCGAGGGCCTCCTGCCGCTCCTCCTTGTGGTCGACGATCGGCTCCGGGTAGTCGTGCGCGTAGCCGTCGTCGTGCTTCCACGGCTGGTGCGCGGCCTTGCCCTCGAGGTGCCGCAGCTCGGGCACCCAGCGGCGCACGTAGGCGCCGTCGGGGTCGAACTTCTCGCCCTGCAGCACCGGGTTGAAGACGCGGAAGTACGGCGAGGCGTCGGTGCCGGTGCCGGCGGTCCACTGCCAGCCGTGGTTGTTCGAGGCGATGTCGCCGTCGGCGAGCAGGTCGAGGAAGTGGCGGGCGCCGTGCGGCCACCACACGTGGAGGTCCTTCGTGAGGAAGCTCGCGGTGAGCATGCGCACCCGGTTGTGCATCCAGCCCTCGGCGCGCAGCTGCCGCATGCCGGCGTCGACCATCGGGAACCCGGTGCGGCCCTCCTGCCACGCCTCGAAGAGGTCGCCCGGCTCGTCGTAGGGCATGCGCTCGAGGGCGTCGGTGAGGTCGTGCCAGGCGGAGCGCGGCTGGTGGTGCAGCACGTCGGCGTAGAACTCGCGCCAGGCGAGCTCGGTCTGGAACACCTTGAGCGAGCGCTGGGCCCCGGCGCCCCGCCTCGGCGCGACGCGGTCGAGGTCGGCGAGCAGCGTGCGGGGGTGCACGGCGCCGAGCTTCAGCGCGATCGAGAGGCGGGAGGTGCCGTCGAGGTCGGGGCGGTCGCGGGCGTCGGCGTAGTCGTCGATCGCGTCGTCGAGGAACTCGTGCCAGCGCTCGAGCGCACCCTCCTCGCTCGCCCAGGTGAGGTCTGCCTCGACCTCCGGGATCTCCGGGAGGCCCTCGGAGTCGGCCCTGCGCACCCAGCGGTGGTCGCCAGGCAGCTCGGCCGGCGCCCGCCAGCCGTGCTCGAGCCACGCCTTCGAGAACGGCGTGAAGACGCGGAAGGGATCGCCGTCGCCCTTCCGCACGCGGCCGGGCGTCACGGCGTAGGGGCTGCCGGTCGCGACGAGCGGCACGTCGAGCGCGCGCTCGACGCGGCGGTCGCGGCGGCGACCGTAGGGCGTAGTCTCCTCCGAGACGTGGACGGCCTCGGCGCCCACCTCGGCCACGAGGTCGGGGATGACGCGCTCGGGCTTCCCGGATCGGATGACGAGGGCGCCGTCGGTCGCACGGTGGAGGGCGTGGAGCGCGGTGCGCAGCGCCGCGGTGCGGGCGTCGCCCGAACCGTCGAAGACCGGGTCGAGCACGAAGACCGGCAGCACGGCGCCGGCCTCGGCCGCGGCCACGAGCGCCGGATGGTCGGCGACCCGGAGGTCGCGGCGGAACCAGACGATCTGCGCGGGCATGCGGGCGACGATACGCGCGCCGCCTGGGCGGGATCTGCCGCGCCGACCCGGGCGGACGCCGCGCGCCGCGCCTGGCGGACGCCGCGCGCCGCGCGCGGTGGATGCCGCGCGTCGACCGAGGCGGACGCCACGCCCAGCGACACCGCCGCCGTGCACCGCTTCGCCCGCCCTCCTCGTCCCGCATGGTCACCTCCGCCCGACCGCTCCCGACCGGTCACTCCCGCCAGGCATCCACGTCGAGCGGTCGCCAACGGCTGCCGCGTGCGGCGCTCGGCCGCCACGCGCGACCGCTCGAGGGGGGGCGGTGGCGGGAGCGACCGGTCGGGGCGGGCAGCACCGGGCAGGCACGGGCGGC
This sequence comes from Agrococcus sp. SL85, assembly GCF_026625845.1. NCBI lineage: Bacteria > Bacillati > Actinomycetota > Actinomycetes > Micrococcales > Microbacteriaceae > Agrococcus > Agrococcus sp. SL85. The sequence goes on along the minus strand of NZ_CP113066.1, from coordinate 1,108,530 downwards.
GGAGCGGGATGCGCTCGGGGGCGGCGGTGCCAGGATGGTCGGGTGCAGCCTCTCCACGACACCGCCCGCCGCGGCTTCGCCTCCGACAACTACTCCGGCGTCCACCCCGCCGTGCTCGACGCGATCGCGGCCGCGAACGGCGGCCACCAGAGCGCCTACGGCGCCGACGAGTACACGGCGAGGCTCCAGGAGGTCGTGCGCGGCCACTTCGGCGAGGGCGCCGAGGCGTTCCCCGTCTTCAACGGCACGGGCGCCAACGTGCTCGCGCTGCAGTCCCTGCTGCCGCGCTGGGGCGGCGTCGTGGCGGCGACCACCGCGCACATCAACGTCGACGAGGGCGGCGCGCCCGAGCGCGTCGGCGGCATGAAGCTGCTCACGGTGCCCACGCCCGACGGCAAGCTCACCCCCGAGCTCATCGACCTGCAGGCGCACGGCTTCGGCGACGAGCACCGCGCGCAGCCGCTCGCGGTCTCGATCACCCAGTCGACCGAGCTGGGCACCCTCTATACGGCCGAGGAGATCCGGGCGATCGCCGACCACGCGCACTCGCTCGGCATGCTCGTGCACCTCGACGGCGCCCGCATCTCGAACGCCGCCGTCGCCCTCGGCGCGGGCCTGCGCGACGTCACGACCGACGCGGGCGTCGACATCGTCTCGCTCGGCGGCACGAAGAACGGCGCGATGGGCGCCGAGGCGATCGTGACGCTCTCGGAGGGCGCGGGCGAGGGCCTCGTGTACCTGCGCAAGCTCAACATGCAGCTCGCCTCGAAGATGCGCTTCATCTCGGCGCAGCTGCTCGCGCTCTACGACGGCGACCTGTGGCGCGAGAACGCGGGTCACGCGAACGCGATGGCCGCGCGCCTGCGGGCAGCGGTCGAGGACGTGCCGGGCGTCGCCTTCGCCTACCCGACGCAGGCGAACGGCGTGTTCGCGCAGCTGCCGGCGGGCGTCGCCGACCGCGTGCGCGAGCGCTTCTTCTTCTACGACTGGGACGCCACGGGCCGCGAGGTGCGCTGGATGTGCACGTGGGACACCGCCGAGGACGACGTCGACGCGTTCGCGGCGCTCGTGCGCGAGGCCGCCGCCTGATCCGACCCGGCGTCCTGCCGCTCCGGCGATCCGCCGTCCCGCGATCCCGCGATCCGCTGTTGCAGGCTCTCCGGCGTGCGGGCGCGATGGTCGCGCCTGCTCGCCGCTGAGCCTGCGATGTCGGAGGGGATGCGGCTGGGGGCGGCGTGGGCGGCGCGTGCCAGCATGGGCGCATGACGACGGATGCGGCAGCGGAGCCGGGCGCTCCAGGCACGCCGGGCGGCTCGGCCGAGCGGCCCGCCACGTTCTTCCGCGACGCCGCGGAGTTCCGCGCCTGGCTCGAGGCGCACCACGCCACGGCGACCGAGCTGTGGATGGGCCTCACCGCCAAGCACGTCGAGCCGCGCGGGCTCACGTGGGCCGAGGCGGTGCCGGAGGCCCTGTGCTTCGGCTGGATCGACTCGGTCTCGCAGCGCATCGACGACGACGCCCGGCGGCAGCGCTGGACGCCGCGGAAGGCGCGCTCGATCTGGTCGGCCGTGAACGTGGCGCACGTCGAGCGGCTCGCGGCCGAGGGCCGCATGCACCCGGCGGGCATCGCCGCCTTCGAGGCGCGGCGCCCCGAGGACGTGGGCGTGTACTCGCACGAGCAGCCCGACGACGTCGCCCTGCCCGACGCGCTGCAGGCGATCGTCGACGCCTCACCCGCCGCGGTCGCCTTCCTCGCCGAGGCGACGCCGGGCTACCGCAAGCAGACGACGGTGTGGGTGCAGAGCGCCAAGCGCGAGCCCACGCGCGTCGCGCGCGCCGAGCAGCTGCGCGACGACTCGGCCGCCGGCAGGCTCGTGCCGCCGTTCCGGCCGGGCGCGACGCCGAAGTGGGTGGCGCGGGCGGCGGCTGCGGCGGCGGCTGCTCGCTGAGGGGGCCTCGTGACGCGTGCGGCTGCGCCGCGCGCTCCTCGACCGGCGGCGGACCATCGCCCGTCCTCCGCTCGACCGGCGGGCGGCCGCGGTGCGGCCTCAGGCCCCTGGCGCCCGACGCCGCAGATGCGCGGCGAGGTTCGCGAGCGACGAGCCCAGCCCCTCCTCGTGGTCGGCCTGGCCGATGCCGGGCGGCACGTCGGTCGCCTCGACGGTCACGCGCGTGCCCGCCGCGACGGGCTCGAGCAGCCACGTCATCGTCATCGCGCCCGCGAAGCGCTCCAGCTCGGTCTCGAAGCGGATGCGCTGCACCACTCGGCGGCCCGGCACGAGCTCCAGCAGCTCGACGCGCGAGACGTCGGAGTCGTCGGTCGTCTTCGTGTCGTCGTTCGCGGCGAAGCGCAGCACCACGCGGTAGCCGCCGCCCTCCCGGCCGTCGAAGTCCTCGATCGTGCCGGTCGACCCCTCGGGCGGCAGCCAGGCCGCGAGCGCGGCGGGGTCGACGAGCGCGGCGTAGGCCTCGGCGGGCGATGCCACGACCACGGTGGAGGCGCGATCCACGCGGGCGCGGGTCGGGTGGGGCGCGCCCCGGGCGGCGCCCCGCGCCACGGCCCCCACGACGGCCTCGAGCGCCCGCGCGAGGTCGTCGAACCCGAGCCCCGCATCCACGGGCGCCGCGCCGGCGTCGGTCTCGCCGCCGACGCCCGCGACCCCGGCGGAGCGCACCGCCGGCACGTGCACGAAGCCGCCGGGCACGTCGAGCCCCGCCACGAGGTAGGCGACGTGGTTGCAGAGGAAGCGGCCGGCGTCGTCGCTCGCGGCCGCCGGCACCCCCGCGTCCTCGATCGCGGCGACGAGGGCCTCGACGTCGAGGCCGGACGCGCGCCGCGACGGCCCCTCGGGCTCGATCGGCGCGCGGCGCGGCTGCGCGCCCGCGTTGTCGGGGATGCGCGCGTCGTCCTCGTTCGCGCCCCAGCGCTCGGGGGTCACCGCGGCCCGGCCGCCGGCCTCGCCCACGGCCACCACGGCATCCGGCCGGTGCTCGGCCACGAGCGCCCGGAGGGCGGGGCCCGCGCCCGCGAAGGTCACCGGCAGCACGCCGGTGACGAGCTCGACGCCGGGCTGCGGCCGCTCGCGGCGGGCGGCCTCGAGCCGCCGCACCGCCTCGAGGCTCGCGTTCTCGGCGTCGCCGCCGAAGGGCTCGAAGGCGGTGACGAGGATGCGCATGGCCCCATCCTCCCGCCGACGGCTCGGGAGCGCATCCGTGCCGCGGGGCGGCGCGCGAGGCGGCAGGATGGAGGGATGACCACGGCAGGGCTCGACATCGGCGGCACGAAGATCGCCGGGGTCGCGCTCGCGCCCGCTGCGGCGGTCGGCGACGACCGCGTGCTCGCGCGCCTGCACGCGCCCCACGCCGTCGCGGGCCCCGCCTCGCTCGTCGACGCGCTCGAGGGCGCGGTGCGCGAGCTCGACGCGCAGCTGGCAGCGGCGGGGCACCCGCCGATCCGGGCCGTGGGCCTCGCGATCGCCGCCTGGCTCACGGTCGACCGCGAGGTCGTCACCTGGGCGGCGCACCTCGGCGTGCGCGAGTTCGCGCTGCGCGCGGCGCTCGCCGAGCGGCTCGGCGTGCCGGTCACGATCGACAACGACGCCAACGGCTACCTCGTGGGCGAGGCCGCGCTCGGCGCCGCCCGCGGTGCTCGCTCGGCGATCCTCATCGCGCTCGGCACGGGGGTGGGCGGCGCGTTCGTGCTCGACGGCCGGCCGCTCATCGGCGCGCACGGCCTCGCGGGCGAGCTCGGCCACGTGACGGTCGACGAGTCGGGGCCGCTGTGCTCGTGCACCGCCCGCGGCTGCATCGAGGCCTACGCGGGCGGCAACGCGCTCGCGCGCGACGCGGCCGGCATCCCCGCCGCGGTGGCCCTCGCGCCCGACGGCGTCGCGCGGGCCGAGCACGCCGCCGCCGCCGCGAGGGCCGGCGACGCGGCCGCGATCGCGCTCTTCGAGCGCGCGGGCCGCGCGGTCGCGGCGGGGCTGCGGCGGCTGCTGCCTGCCTTCGACCCGGAGGTCGTGGTGCTGGGCGGGCGCGTGCTGCTCGAGTGCACCGATCTGCTGCTGCCGACGATCGAGCGGGAGCTCGCCGACCACGCCCCGCTGCAAGGGGTGCCGCAGCCGCGCCGCCTCGTGCTCGCGGAGCTCGGCGGCCACGCGGCCGCCATCGGCGGCGCCGTGCTCGCGGAGCGCGCCGCCGAGCGCTGAGCGCGGGGCCGTCCGCCCGACGATCGCGGCGCGACCGTCAGACGAGGCCCGCGTCGCGCGCGACGACGGCCGCGCGCATCCGGGAGGGCGCGTCGAGCTTCGCGAGGATGCGCGAGACGTGCGACTTCGCGGTGGGCTCCGTGATGCCCAGGCGCGCCGCGAGCTGCGCGTTCGAGAGGCCCTCGCCGAGCCCCGCGAGCACCTCGCGCTCGCGCGCCGTGAGCGGCGCGAGGAGCACCTCGGCGTCGGCGCGCGCCGGAGCGGCGGGCGCAGCGTGCCGCAGCCGCTCGAGCACGCGACGCGTGACCTCGGGCGCGAGCACGCCCTCCCCCGCCGCGACCCGCCGCACGCCCGCGACGATCTCGCCCGGCTCCGCGGTCTTCAGGAGGTAGCCGGAGGCGCCCGCCGCGAGCGCGCCGTCGACGTGCTCGTCGACGTCGTAGGTCGTGAGCACGAGCACCGCGACGCCCTCGGCGACGACGGCCGCGGTCGCCTCGATGCCGTCGGCCCGCGGCATGCGCACGTCCATGAGCACGACGTCGGGTCGGAGCGCCCGCGCCTGCAGGATCGCCGCGCGGCCGTCGGCGGCCTCGCCCACGACCTCGATGCCCGCGTCGGCGGCGAGCACGGCCGTCACGCCGGCCCGCACGGCGGCGTGGTCGTCGGCGACGACGACGCGGAGGGGGCGGCTCACGCGACCACGACCGCGTCGGCGTCGCGCGCCCGGGCGAGCGCGGGCACGCGCACCCGCACGAGCCACGTGCCGGCCTCCGTCGGCCCGGCCTCGCCCTCGCCGCCCGCGGCGCGCCAGCGCTCGCGCATGAGCGGGATCCCGAGGCCCGTGCCGGCCGCCGCCGCGGGCCGCCCCGGCAGCGCCGTCTCGACGCGCAGGCTCGACGCCGTCGCGCTCGACCGCGGTCGTCAGGCGCACGAGCGCGCCCGGCGCGTGCCGCGCGGCGTTCGCGATCGCCTCGCGCGCGATCCGCGCGAGCGCGTGCGAGGCGGTGCTCCCGAGCACGCCCTCGGGCACCTCGCCCCGGGCCTCCAGCTCGACCCCGAAGCGCGCAGCCTCGGCCTGCAGCGTCGCCGCATCCTCGATCCTCGCCGCCGTGCGGGGCGCCGCGTCGGCGCGCTCGCCGCCGAGCACCGCGATCGCCTGGCGCAGGCTCGTCGAGCGCCTCGAGGCTCGACCGCCGCACCGCGGCCACCGAGGCTGCGGTCGAGGGATCCGGATGCGCGCGACCGGCGAGCGCGCCCGTCTGCAGCGCGATCGCCGAGAGCCGAGCGGCGAGCTCGTCGTGCAGCTCGTGCGCCATCGCGGCGCGCTCGTCGCGGAGCGCCGCCGCGCGCTCGGCCTCCGCGGCGGCGGCGACCGCTGCGGAGCGCTCGCGCTCGACGCCGAGCAGCGCGTCGCGCTGCCGCACCGAGGTGCCCCACAGCGCGGGCGTGCCGAGCAGCATCGCGAGCATCGCCGCGACCTGCACCGCGTCGGCCGGATCGGCGGGCCGCGCGAGCACGAGCATCGCGAGCGCGGTCGCCCCAGCGACGCCGAGCGCCCACGCGCGGGCGCGCGCCGAGGGGTGCAGCATCGCGGCGTAGACGGCGTCGAGCAGCGCGAGCAGCGGCACGACGGGCAGCGCGCCGCCCACCCACGCCGCGTCGACGAGCAGCAGCGCGCCCAGCATCGCGGTCGCGAGCACGGGCAGCCGCCGCTTCGGCAGGGTGGCCGCCGCCGCCGCGACGACGATCGCCCACGGCGCCCACGGCTCGCCGAGCGGCAGGGCCGGATCGTGCGCGGGGCCGCTGCCGCCGAGCGCGAGCACCCCAGCGACGACGAGCAGCAGCACCGCCACCGCGGCGTCGCCCGTGGCGGAGCCGTACCGGATGCGCGGCAGCACCCAGGCGTCGAGCGGGGCGGGAGCGGGGGCGGCCATGCCTCCATCCCAGCACGTCGCGGCCTCCCCCGGCTCCTCCGAAGGATGGAGGCCCGCGGTGGTGGCCTCGATCCTCCGCCGGACGCGCGGCGGCGCGGGCCGCGGGAGCCTCGCAGGCATGGACCTCCCCACCATCGGCATGCTCGCCCTGCTCGCCCTCGCCGACTCCACGAGCTTCGGCACGCTGCTCATCCCCGTCTGGCTCCTGCTGGCCTCCACCCGGCCGCGGCCGGGCCGCGTGCTCGCCTACCTCGGCACGGTCGCCGGCAGCCTACCTGATGCTGGGCGCGCTGCTCTCGCTCGGGGCCCGGCTGCTGCTCGACGACCTGCAGGCCTGGGTGGCGTCGCCGGTCGGCGGCGGGATCCTCGTGGTCGTGGGCCTCGTGCTGCTCGTCGTCGCGCTCCTGCCGCAGCGGAGCTCGGAGGGCGCGCGCAGCGGCAGGCTGCTGCGGTGGCGCGAGCGGGCCGTGGGCGCCGAGGCAGGGTCGCTCCGGCCCCTGATGGGGCTCGCGCTCGCGGCCACCCTGCTCGAGATCGCGACGCTCCTGCCCTACCTCGTGGCGATCGGCATCCTCGACCGCGCCGCGCTGCCGCTCCCGCTGCACGCGGCGGCGCTCGCCGGCTACTGCCTCGTCATGGTGCTGCCCGCCCTGGTGCTGCTCGTCGTGCGGCTCGTGGCGCACCGCGCCGTCGAGCCGGCCCTGCAGCGCCTCAACGCGTGGCTCACGAAGCAGGCGGGCGAGCTGACGGCGTGGGTCGCCGGCCTCGTCGGCGTGCTGCTCATCAACCTCGGCGCGGCACCCATCGGCGGCATCGGCGGCCTCGTCGACGCGCTCACCGACGGCATCGGCTCACTGCTGGGCCCCGGCTGATCCGCGCCCGCCGCGCCCCGCGAGCACCCGCACCCGCGCGGCGTGCCGACGCACGCACCGCGGGCACGACGGAGCCCCGCCGCCGGCGACGAGGCGCGGGGACGGGGCTCCGGATGGGTGCGCGCGGGAGGCGCGGGGCTCAGCCCTGCGGGCGCTGCGCGCGGCGCGAGCCGCCGCGCTGGCCGCCGGAGCGGCCGGCGCCCGGGCGGCCGGGGTCGCCGGCCTGCATCGAGCCGCCGCCCGTGGACGACCACGCGACCGAGGAGCCGCCGCGCGGCTGCTGCTGGCGCTGGCCGCCGCCCGCGCCTGCGCTGCGGCGCTGGCCGCCCGAGCGGCCGCCCGCGGCCGGGGCGCCGGAGCGGGCCGGACGGCCCGCCTTCGCCTCCGGGCGACCCGAGCGGTCGCGGCGCGGCCGGTCGTCGCGCTCGCGCGACTGCCCACCGTGCGCGGCCGATGCCGCGGCGCCGCCGCGGGCCTCGCGCGCCGCGCGCTTGCGCTGCGCGTTGGCGCCCGTCGAGCGGCCGCCGCCGGCCTGCTGCTGCACCTCGTTGCCGGCGCCGGGGCCGCCGGGCACGGGCTCGACGTGCGGCGCGGCCTCGCCCACGAGCGCCTCGACGGGGGCCGAGAGCGCGCTGACGCGCTGCGCCTGCACGTCGATCGCGGCCTTGCGCAGCAGCTGCATCGTGTCGCGGCGCTGCTCGGGGAGCATGACGGTCACGACGTCGCCCTCGCTGCCGGCGCGCGCGGTGCGGCCCGAGCGGTGCAGGTAGGCCTTGTGCTCCATGGGCGGGTCGACGTGCACGACGAGCTCGACGTGGTCGACGTGCACGCCGCGCGCGGCGACGTCGGTCGCCACGAGCACCTTCACCGAGCCGTCCGAGAAGGCGGCGAGGTTCCGGTCGCGGGCGTTCTGCGAGAGGTTGCCGTGCAGGTCGACCGCGGGGATGCCGGAGGCCGTGAGCTGCTTGGCGAGCTTCTTCGCCTGGTGCTTCGTGCGGGTGAAGAGGATGCGGCGGCCGAGGCCCGAGGCCAGGCGGCGCACGAGCGCGTTCTTGTCGCCCGCCTCCACCTCGAACAGGTGGTGCGTCATCGCCGCGACGGGCGAGTGCGCCTCGTCGACCGAGTGCAGCACCTCGTCGTGGAGGAACTTCTTGACGAGCTTGTCCACGCCGTTGTCGAGCGTGGCCGAGAACAGCATGCGCTGGCCCGACTGCGGGGTCTTCGAGAGGATGCGCGTCACGACCGGCAGGAACCCGAGGTCGGCCATGTGGTCGGCCTCGTCGATGACGGTGATCTCGATCGCCTGCAGCGAGGCGATGCCCTGCTGCATGAGGTCCTCGAGGCGGCCGGGGCAGGCGACGACGATGTCGACGCCGCCGCGGAGCGCGGCCTCCTGCGGACGCTGCGAGACGCCGCCGAAGATCGTGGTGACGGTGAGGCCCGCGGCCTTCGCGAGCGGCGTCACGGTGGCCGCGATCTGCGTCGCGAGCTCGCGCGTGGGCGCGAGCACGAGGCCGAGCGGGAGGCCCTTGCGGCGGCCGCCGCCCGCGAGCTCGCCCGCGAGGCGCGCGACGAGCGGGATGGCGAACGCGAGGGTCTTGCCCGAGCCGGTCTTGCCGCGGCCGAGCACGTCGCGGCCCGCGAGCGTGTCGGGCAGGGTGTCGACCTGGATGGGGAAGGGGCTCGTGCGGTCCATGCCCGCGAGGGCGGTGACGAGCTTCTGGGGCACGCCGAGGTCGGCGAACGTGGGGACGGTGGTCTGCATGCGTGTCTTCTCTGTCTGCTGGCGCCGCGCGGCATCCCTCCGGCGCTCGGGATCACCCGGAGCGGCCGGCGCCCGGCCGGCGCCCGGATCGGTTCCGGGTGGCGGGGCGGGATGCGGCGGCGCAGTTCGGCGAGCGCGGCGGGAGCCGCGATCGTTCGCCGCGGAAGGTTCATCGACGCCCGGATCCAGGCCCGTGCGACGGGCGGAGGGAGGCGGAGAGAGGAGCGTTCTACGACGCAGGCGAGCGGGGACCGCTCGCGCAGTGCCTCCATGCTATCAGCAGGGCCCGCAGCGCGTCCGGGCCCTGCTGGCGAGGCGGTCTCAGGCGTCGACGAGCTCGCGCCGTGCGCGCCCTGCGCCCGCCTCGTCGCGGCGGATGCCGCGCGCGGCCGCGGCCATCACGCCGAGCCCGAGCAGCGTCAGCCCCGCGCCGATCCAGATGGGCGAGGTGTAGCCGAGGCCCGCGGCGATGCCGAGGCCGCCGAGGAAGGCGCCGAGCGCGTTGCCGACGTTGAAGGCCGCGATGTTCGCGCCGCTCGCGAGCGTCGGTGCACCCTCGGCGACGGCCATGATCCGGGTCTGGAGGCCGGGCACGGTGGCGAAGCCGAAGCCGCCGAGGAGCGCGAGCCACACGACGGTCGCCGGGGCGCTCGAGGCCGTGAGCGCGAAGCCGACGAGCACGACGACGAGCGCGCCGAGCACCACGAGCAGCGTGCGGTCGCGGGCGCGGTCGGCGGCGCGTCCGCCGAGGATGTTGCCGGCGAAGAGGCCGAGGCCGAGCACCACGAGCAGCCACGGCACGGCGGCGGCGTCGAAGCCGGAGACGCCCGTGAGCGTGTAGGCGAGGTAGGTGAAGGCGCCGAAGACGCCGCCGTAGCCGAGCACGGTGATCGCGAGGGTCAGCCACACCTGCGGGCGGCGGAAGGCGCCGAGCTCGCGGCGGAGGCTCGGCACCTCGCGCTCGCCGCGGGGCTCGCGCACGGTCGTGGCGATGCCGATGAGCGCGAGCACGCCGATGGCCGTGATCGCCCAGAAGGTCGCGCGCCAGCCGAGGGCCTGGCCCAGGAACGTGCCGAAGGGCACGCCGAGCACGTTGGCGGCCGTGAGGCCCGTGAACATGATGGCGACGGCCGCGGCCTTGCGCTCCGGCGCGACGAGGCTCGCCGCGAGCACCGAGCCGATGCCGAAGAACGCGCCGTGGTTGAGCGCGGCGACGACGCGGGCGAGCAGCATGACGTCGAACGTGGGGGCGAGCGCCGAGAGCAGGTTGCCGGCGATGAAGAGCACGAGCAGGCCCAGCAGCGTCGCCTTGCGCGGCAGCCGCAGGGCGAGCGCGGTGATGACGACGGCGCCGATCGCGACCGCGAGCGCGTAGCCCGTCACGAGCCAGCCTGCCGCCGCCTCGTCGACGCCGAAGTCGGCGGCGACCTCGGGCAGCAGGCCCATGATGACGAACTCGGTGAGCCCGATGCCGAAGCCGCCGAGCGCGAGCGCGAGGAGTCCGAGGGGCATGGTCTTCCTTCCAGGGGGTGGGACGCGTAGCATGTAGTTGCAGACGCGGGATACATCGTTGCACACGCAACTAACCCGCGCAAGCAACGACCTGTCCGCGACCCCTGGAGGCCCCCGTGTCCGTCCCCGACGACGCCGTCGAGGTGCGCGCCCGCGGCTGGCGCACGCTCGCCGCGCTCCACGCCCGCATCGAGCAGGGGCTCGAGCGCGTGCTGCAGGCCGAGGCCGGCCTCTCGGTCGTCGAGCACGCCGTGCTCTGCACCCTCGAGCGGCAGGACGGCTGGCACATGCGCATGCAGCAGCTCGCGCGTGCCGCAGCGCTGAGCCCCAGCGCCACGACGCGCCTCGTCACGCGGCTCGAGGATCGCGGCCTGCTCGTGCGCGTGCTCTGCGCCGACGACCGGCGCGGCATCTACACCGAGCTCACCCCCGCAGGTCGGGCGCTCGTCGAGGCCGCGCGACCGGCCTACGAGGACGCCCTCGAGGCCGAGCTCGCCGCGGCGGGCGAGCTCGACGAGCTCGCACCGCTCGTCGACGCGATCCAGCGCGGCTGAGGCCGCCGGGCCTCAGTAGCGGTCGCGGAGGCTCGCGAGGTCGCCGCCGCCCAGCAGGCGCTGCGCGAACTCGCAGGGCCGCGCCGAGGCGCTCATCGTCTGGTCGGCACCGCCGCGCTCGGGCTGATGCGCGAGCCCGACGGCGTGCCCGAGCTCGTGGGTGAGGATGCCCTGGAGGTCGTAGGCGCTCCGGCAGCCCCTGCTGCTCGTCGTCCACGCGCGGCCCGTCGTGTCGACGCGCGTGTCCGCCTCGTAGATGCGGCCGCCCGCCATCCACACGCACGTGATCGCGAGCGCGGAGCCGGAGATCGGGCCGAAGTCGACGACGTTGCGGCCATCGGCGGCTCCGCAGCCGTTGCCGCCCGTGACCGCGGCGTCGGCGCTGCTCGAGGTGCCGAGCGAGGTGCGCAGCCCGATGCCGCCCGTGCCGCAGCCGCTCGTCTGGCCGGTCTGGAGCACCCACAGCGAGGTGCTCACGGCAGCGCGGAAGGCGCTCGCGCCGATGTTCGAGGGCCTGCGCTCGGCGGTGTTGACGACGAAGGGCATCGTGCCGCTCTGCCAGCGGCCCGGCGCGACGCGCACCTGGCGATCGGTGCAGCGGCCGCCGGCGCTCGTGGCGACCGGCGTGCGCGCGGTCGCGGCGTGGGCGGTGGCGCCGACGGTCCCGGGCAGGGCGGGCAGGGCGGGCACGGCTCCTGCGGTGCGGGCCGCCTCGTCGTGCGCGCCCTCGTCGTGCGCGTCGTCCGCGTCGTGGTCGTGGCCGTGACCACCGAGCGCCTCGAGCAGGGCATCGCCCTCGAGCACCCGCACCGCGCCGTCGGGCGCGGTCTCGACGCCGAGGCCCATGGGCTCGCCGCCGTCGACCATGCTCCAGGCGAGCACGACCTCCCCCGCCGCCGGGATCCGCATCGCGGCGCCGTCGACGTCGAGCAGGGCACCGTCGAGCGCGCAGCCGCTCGCGACCAGGCTCGTCGACCTGCGCGAGCGGGATCGGCGCGGCGCCGGCGGGGCAGGCGGGCGCGCCCGCCGCAGGCACCACGATGCCCGCTGCGACCAGGCCCGCGATGGCGAGCTGGCCGAGCGCTCGACGTCGGATCGTGACCATCCGGAACCTCGCTCCCGCTCAGGACGCCAAGTATCGGCTCAGGAAACCCCGCCGCGCAAGTGCAGGATCTGCATCATTGCCGGTTCGGCGTGTCGCGGGCTCCGCGGGATGCGGTAGCGGGGCGAGCCCGGAGGCCGCGGCCAGGCGGAGGGACTACCGTCGCCGGATGCGCCTCCCGCACGACGACGCCCCCTCGCTCCTCACCCGCGGCTACGGCTTCGCGCCGCGCATCTGGGAGCGCGTCCGGCCCGGCGCCCGCGCCGCACCCCTCCGGCTGCTCGGCGACCGCGGCATCCTCGTGCGCGGCGGGGAGGGCGTCGCGCTCTTCACGGATCCGGCCGTGGTGCGGCGCCGCGGCGCGATGCCCGCGCCCGTGCAGGAGACGCTCTTCGGCCACGGCTCGGTGCACAGCATCGACGGCGCCGACCATCGGCACCGCAAGGCCACGTTCGTCGAGGTCGCCTACGACGACGCGCAGGTCGCGCGGCTGCTGCCGATCCTCGAGCGCGAGTGGCGCGCCGAGCTCGAGGCGTGGGCGGCGGGCGGCCGCAGCAGCGCCTACGAGGCCGCCGTCGACGCCTTCGGACGGGCGATCATGCGCTGGGCGGGCCTGCCGGGCACGGCCGCTGCCCGCACCCGCTGGTCACGCCGCCTCGCACGCATCGTCGACGGCTTCGGCGCCCCGGGCGAGCCCGGCTTCCTCGCGGCCATCCTCGACCGCGCCTTCTCCGACCGGCACGCCGCGCGGCTCGTCGAGGCCGTGCGGCAGGGCACGCTCGAGGCCCGCGAGGGCACGGCGCTGCACGCCTGGGCCTGGCACCGCGACCGCTCGGGCGAGCTCCTGCCGCCGCGCCTCGCCGGCGTCGAGCTGCAGAACGTGCTGCGGCCGATGATCGCGGTCGCGCGCTTCGTCGCCTACGCCGCGAAGGCGCTCCACGAGCACCCCGGCTGGCGCGAGCGGATCGCGGCCGAGGCCGCCGATCGCGGCTCGCTCGTGGCGGGCCCGCTCGCGGTCGCGTTCGCGCAGGAGGTGCGCCGCACCTCGCCGTTCGTGCCCGTGCTGCCCGGCATCGCCATCGCGGCGGCCGAGCTCGACGGGCAGCGCGTCGAGCCCGGCGACCGCATCGTGCTCGACCTGCTGGGCACCGACACCGACGAGCGCTCGTGGGAGCGCGCGGGCGAGTTCGACCCCGAGCGCTTCGTGGGCGTGGAGGACTTCGAGGCCCTCCGCGCCTTCGTGCCGCACGGCGGCGGCGAGGTGCCCACGGGGCACCGCTGCCCCGGCGAGCGGCTCGCGATCGCGGGCCTCGCGGCGGCCGTCGCGGCGCTCAGCGACCCGCGCGTCGAGATCCTCGCCGAGGGCCTCGAGGTCGACCTGCGTCGCCTGCCCACGAAGCCCGCCTCCGGCGGGCGCGTGCGCGCGGCGGGGGCGGGCGCCGGGGAGCGCGGCGCCGCGGAGCGCGGCGCCGGGCGAGGCTGCCCGTTCCACCGCTGAGGGCGCGCAGCGCCCGGCCACCGCTGCGGGCGCGTCAGCGCCCGGCGGGCTCCGCGAGCGCGGCCTCGAGGCCCTCGAGCGAGCGGCCGCGCGTCTCCGGCACCGCGCGCGCGATGAGCGCGAGCGCCGCCGCGCCGAGCCCTGCGAAGAGCAGGAAGGCGCCGCCGATCCCGAGGCCCGCGAGCAGCGAGGGGAACAGCAGCGCGAGCGTGCCGTTCGTGAGCCAGTGCAGCAGCACGGCCACGCCGATGCCGAGCCCGCGCATCCGCTGCGGGAACACCTCCGAGAGCACGACCCACGTCGCGACGTTGAGGAAGGTCTGCATCGCGCCGACGAAGGCGACGACGAGCACGAGGATGACCCACGGGCGCGCCGCGTCGCCCGGCTGCAGCACGACCGAGGCGAGCCCGATGAGCAGGTGGCACGCGGTCGTGAGGCCGTAGCCGACGAGCAGCGTCGTGCGGCGGTCGACGCGATCCATCATCCAGAGCGCCACGAGCCCGCCGACGACCGCGATGACGCCGGGTGCGACGTTCGCGACGAGCGCCGCGGCCTCCGAGAAGCCCGACTCCACGAGCACCGTCTGGCCGTAGTACATGATCGCGTTGATGCCCGTGAGCTGCTGCGCGACCGCCACGACGACGCCCGCGAGCAGGATGCGGCGGAGCACGGGCGAGGCGAGCACGTCGAGCAGGCGCAGCCGCGGCTCCCCCGGCCCGCGCGCGGCGCGCGCCGCCTCGATCTGCGCGAGGCTCTGCCGCCGCGCGAGGCTCGGGGCGCACGGTGCGCAGCACCGCGAGCGCCTCCTCGCCGCGGCCGCGCTCGACGAGCCAGCGCGGGGACTCGGGCATCCGCAGCATGCCGGCGAAGAGGGCGATCGCCGGCAGCGCACACACGGCGAGCATGATGCGCCAGACGCCGTCGAGGTGCCCCAGCGTGGCCCCGAGGATCGCGTTGACGACGAAGGCCGCGAGCTGGCCCAGCACGATCGCCACCTCGTTGCGGCCCGAGATCGAGCCTCGGATCTCGTGCGGCGCGAGCTCGGCGAGGTAGACCGGCACGACGGTGGAGGCGCCGCCGACCGCGATGCCGAGGAGCACGCGACCGACCACGAGCACGGCGAGCCCGGGTGCCGCGACGAGCACGACCGTGCCCGCGAAGAACAGCACCGCGAGCGCCACCATCACGGTGCGGCGGCCCCAGCGGTCGGCAGCGCGGCCGCCCGCGAGCGCCCCGATCGCGGCGGCGAACACGAGCGACGAGGTCACGACCCCCTGCTCGAGGGCGTCGAGGCCGAGCTCGGCGCTCATGGGGCGCAGCGCCCCGTTCATGACGCCCGTGTCGTAGCCGAACAGGAGGCCGCCGAAGCACGCGACGATCGAGACGACGCCGAGGCGCGCGCCCCAGGGCCCCGTCGTCAGCGGCGGCAGCGCCGCGGCGCCCCTCGCTCCCTGCGTCGCCGTCACATCGGCCTCCGATCCCGCGCGCCCGCTCGGGCGCACCGATCGATCCTGCCCTCCCCGCGCGCTCCGCGGCGAATGCGGCGTTCGTTGGCGGATGCGCGGGCCCTGCGCGGATGGGCCCTGCGCGGATGCACGGATCGGCCCCGGAGGCGGTCACCCCGGGGCCGATCGGTGCGGGGGGCGAGGGTCAGTCGAGCAGCTCGCCCTCCTCGGCGTCGTCGTCGGCGCCCGCGTCGAACGACCACTGCGCCGGGCGCTCCGCGCCCTCGGGGCCGAGCCACAGGCCCGAGCCCCCCGGCGCGACGTCGACGACGACCGTGTCGCCGTCGCGCACCTCCCCGCCGAGCAGCGCCCGGGCGAGGCGGTCGTCGATCTCGCGCTGCATGAGGCGGCGCAGCGGCCGCGCGCCGTAGAGCGGGTCGTAGCCGCGCTCCCCCAGCCACTGCCGGGCGGCATCCGTGACCTCCACGACGAGCCGGCGGTCGCGCAGGCGCCGGTCGAGGCCGCGCACCTGGATGTCGACGATCGCCCCGAGCTCCTCGGGCGAGAGCGCGTCGAACACGACGATGTCGTCGAGGCGGTTGACGAACTCCGGCTTGAACGCCTGCCGCACCGCCGCCATGACGGCCTCGCGGGCCGCGGCGGGCTCGATCGTGGGATCGGTGAGGTAGCCGGAGCCGAGGTTGGAGGTGAGGATGAGGATGGTGTTGCGGAAGTCGACCGTGCGGCCCTGGCCGTCGGTGAGGCGGCCGTCGTCGAGCACCTGCAGGAGCAGGTCGAAGACCTCGGGGTGCGCCTTCTCGACCTCGTCCATCAGGACGACCGAGTAGGGCCGGCGCCGCACGGCCTCGGTGAGCTGGCCGCCCTGCTCGTAGCCGACGTAGCCGGGAGGGGCGCCCACGAGGCGCGCGACCGAGTGCTTCTCGCCGTACTCCGACATGTCGATGCGCACGAGCGCGCGCTCGTCGTCGAAGAGCAGCTCGGCGAGCGCCTTGGCGAGCTCGGTCTTGCCGACGCCCGTGGGGCCGAGGAAGAGGAAGGAGCCGGTCGGCCTGTCGGGGTCGCTGACGCCCGCGCGGGTGCGGCGCACGGCATCCGACACCGCCGCGACCGCGGCCCGCTGACCGACGACGCGGCCGGCCAGCTCCTGCTCGAGCGCGAGGAGCTTCTCGGTCTCGCCCTGCAGCAGCCTGCCCACGGGGATGCCCGTCCAGGCGGCGACGACGGCCGCGATGTCGTCGGCGCCCACCTGGTCGCCCACCATCCGCGCGCCCGCCTCGGCCGCGGCGGCCTCCGCCTCGGCGAGCTCGCGCTCGACCTTCGGCAGGTCGCCGTAGAGCAGCCGCGCCGCGCGCTCGAGGTCGCCCTCGCGCTGCGCGCGCTCGGCGCGGATCTTCAGGCTCGTCCTGGCGCTCGCGCAGCGCGCCGATGCGGTTGAGGCTCGCGCGCTCGGCCTTCCAGCGGGCGTCGAGCTCGTCGAGCCGGGCGCGCTGGCCCGCGAGGGCGGCGTCGAGCTCGGCGAGGCGCTGGCGCGAGGCGTCGTCCTTCTCCTTCTTGAGCGCGAGCCGCTCGATCTCCATGCGGTCGACCGTGCGGCGCAGCTGGTCGATCTCGACGGGCGAGGAGTCGATCTCCATGCGCAGGCGGCTCGCGGCCTCGTCGATGAGGTCGATGGCCTTGTCGGGCAGCTGGCGCGCGGTGATGTAGCGGTTCGAGAGGGAGGCCGCGGCCACGAGCGCGCCGTCGGCGATCGTC
Source organism: Agrococcus sp. SL85 (assembly GCF_026625845.1). Lineage (NCBI taxonomy): Bacteria > Bacillati > Actinomycetota > Actinomycetes > Micrococcales > Microbacteriaceae > Agrococcus > Agrococcus sp. SL85. The sequence continues at coordinate 1,091,867 of NZ_CP113066.1, read as the reverse complement.
ACCTTGTGGTGCGCCTCGTAGCGCTCCTTGAGGCCGCGGAGGATCGCGACGGTGTCCTCCACGCTCGGCTCGCCGACGTACACCTGCTGGAAGCGGCGCTCCATCGCGGCGTCCTTCTCGATGAACTCGCGGTACTCGTCGAGCGTCGTGGCGCCGATGAGGCGCAGCTCGCCGCGGGCGAGCATGGGCTTCAGCATGTTGCTCGCGCCCTGGCTGCCCTCGGCGGCGCCGGCGCCCATGATGATGTGCAGCTCGTCGATGAAGGTGATGATGCGGCCCTGCGCCTCGTCGATCTCGGCGAGCACGTTCTTCATGCGCTCCTCGAAGTCGCCGCGGTACTTGCTGCCGGCGATCATCGCGTTGACGTCGAGCGAGACGAGCGCCTTGCCCTTGAGGCTCTCGGGCACGTCGCCCGCGACGATGCGCTGCGCGAGGCCCTCGACGACGGCCGTCTTGCCGACGCCCGGCTCGCCGATGAGCACCGGGTTGTTCTTCGTGCGGCGCGAGAGCACCTGGCTGATGCGACGGATCTCCTCGTCGCGCCCGATCACGGGGTCGAGCCTGCCGGCGCGCGCGATCGCGGTGAGGTCGGTGCCGAACTGCTCGAGCGCCGAGCGCTGGTCGTCCTGACCGGGCATCATGCCGCCCATCCGTGCCATCCGTCTCCTCCTGATCAGAAACTTGAGTGGTGTTGACTCAAGTTTACTCCGGACGGGCTCGGAGCACCACTGCCGATGCGCGGATCATGCGATGCGAGCCGCGGCGCGGCGTCGGAGGCGCCCGGCACGGCATGATGGGCGATGTGAGCACCACCCCGGTCGTCGAGCCCTCGGCCAACGCCTCCCGCCTCCGCCGCGCCCTGCTGGTGGGTCGCGCCGCGATCGCGCTCCTGATCCTCGCAGCGGTCATCGGGCAGCTCGTGGTGAGCCTCGGCTTCTGGACCGAGCGGGGCGATCCCGACATCGGTCAGAACGTCGGCAACTTCTTCTCGTTCTTCACGATCCAGTCCAACCTGCTGGCGATGGTCACGCTGGGCGTGCTCGTGGCCGCGCAGCTCGGCCGCCCCCGCATCGGGCGGCGCTTCGACGTGCTGCTGCTGTGCGCCACGACCTACATGGTCGTCACGGGCATCGTCTACAACATCCTGCTCCGCGGCATCGAGCTGCCGCAGGGCTCGACCCTCGGCTGGTCGAACGAGGTGCTGCACCTCGTCGCGCCGCTGTGGATGCTGCTCGACTGGCTGCTGAGCCCCCGTCGGCGGGAGCTGCGCTGGCGCGATCTCGGGGTCGTCGCGATCTACCCGCTCGTGTGGCTCGCCTACACGCTGCTGCGGGCACCGCTCATCGACGACACCTTCGCCTCCGGCAAGCCCTACTGGTACCCCTACCCGTTCCTCGACCCCGCGAACCACGACGGCGGCTTCGCGGGCGTCGCCGTCATGTGCGTCGTCGTCGCCGCGATCGTCGTCGCCGGCGGCGCGCTGCTGCTGTGGTTCGCCCGCTGGCGCGGCGCGCGCACGGCGGCCGCGGTCGACGCGCGTCCGTAGGCGACCGCCCGGCTCGGCACCGACGCGCTCGATAGCGTGGCGGGGTGACCGACTCCCCCGCGCCCGACGCGCTGCGCACGACGACCCTCGGCGAGCAGGGCTCCCCCGTGCTGCTCTGCCACGGCCTCTTCGGGCAGGGCAAGAACTGGTCGCAGATCGGCAAGGCGCTCGCCGACCGGCACCGCGTCACCCTCGTCGACATGCCCGACCACGGGCGCTCGCCCTGGACCGAGCGGCTCGACTACCTCGCGATGGCCGACTCGGTCGCCGCGCTCATCGACGAGCCCGCCGCGCTCGTGGGCCACTCGATGGGCGGCAAGGCGGCGATGCTCGCGGCGCTGCGGCACCCGCAGCAGGTCGAGCGGCTCGTCGTCGTCGACGTCTCGCCCGTCGCCTACCGCTCCGCCGACGAGTTCCGGCGCTTCATCGACGCGATGCTCGCGATCGACCTGGGCGCGCTGGGCTCGCGCGGCGACGCGGATGCGGCGCTCGCGGAGGCCGTGCCGGATCCGGGCGTGCGCGGCTTCCTGCTGCAGAACCTCCAGCGCGAGGACGAGGGCTGGCGCTGGCTGCCGAACCTCGAGGTGCTGCGCCGCGACCTCGACGCGCTGCGCGGCTTCCCCGAGGTCGACGCGGTCTACGAGGACCCGGTGCTGTGGATCGCGGGCTCGGAGTCCGGCTACGTGCGCGACGAGTTCCGCGAGGCGATGGAGGCGCGGTTCCCGGCCGTGCGCCGCGTGACGGTGAAGGGCGCCGGCCACTGGGTGCACGCGGAGCGGCCGGCGGTCGTCACCGAGCTGCTGCGCCGCTTCCTCGACGACGCCTGACGCCTCGCGGCCGCCGGAGCGGAGGCTCAGAGCACCTGGTGCATGCCGGTGCGGCCGGGCGCGACGTCGTCGAATCCGAGCGGCTCGTAGAGCCGCCGCCCCGGCGGATCGGCCGTGAGGGTCACGTAGGCGCCCGGCTCGGCGCGCTCGCGGATCTCGTCGAGGAGCGCGACGAGGATCGCGCGCCCGAGGCCCCGCCCCTGGTGCTCCGGCAGCGTCGCCATGTCGGCGATGAGGAAGCACCAGCCGCCGTCGCCCACCACGCGGCCCATCGCGGCGATCGAGCCGTCGGCCGCGAGGGCCGTGCGCCACGACCAGGTGCCGGCGATCGCCGCGGCCGCCTGCGCCTCCGACTTGGGCGAGAGCCCGGTGACCTGCCGCAGCCTCCGGTAGCCGTCGACGGCGGGAGGGGCGGCGCGGGGCTCGTAGCCGGCGGGGTCGGTCATGCGCCCATCCTGCCGCGCCGCGCTGACGTGGGCGGAGCCCGCTGCTGACGCCGGCGGCGCCATGGGCCGACGCCCGCTCGGGATCCGCGCCGCCCGGCGCGTGGGAGGATGGAGCCCATGCCCGACGCAGCCGAGCCCCGCGCCCGCGTGGTCCTCATCGGCGGCGCGTCCGGCTCCGGCAAGTCGCGGATCGCGGAGGGCTCCGGCCTCACGGTGCTGCGGCTCGACGACTTCTACCGCGACGGCGACGACCCGACGCTGCCGCTCCTCGAGACCGGCGAGGCCGACTGGGACCACCCGGGCTCCTGGCACGCCGACCGCGCCGTCGACGCGCTCGAGGAGCTCGCGCGCACCGGCCGCACGAGCGCGCCCGTCTACGACATCTCGACGAGCAGCGCGAGCGGCACGCACGAGGTGGTGCTCGGGGACGCGCCGCTGTTCGTCGCCGAGGGCATCTTCGTGGCCGAGGTCGTCGCCGAGGCGCGGCGCCGCGGCATCCTCGCCGACGCGATCTGCGTGCGCCGCTCGCGCTGGGTGACGATGGGCCTGCGGTTCGCGCGCGACCTGCGCGAGCACCGCAAGAGCCCCGCGTTCCTCGTGCGCCGCGGGCTGCTGCTCGCACGCCGCGAGCCGGCGATCGTCGCCGAGGCTCACCGCGGCCGGCTGCCGCCCCGTGCGCGTCCGCGCGGCGCGGCGGATGCTCGCGCGACGCTGACCGCCGCGCCGTCCCCGCAGGCAGCGCAGAGGCCCCCGCGCCGCAGCGCGAGGGCCTCGGGCGGCGAGGCTCAGCCCACCTCGATGACCGAGAGGTCGTCGGCGAGCTCGACGTCGACATCGTCGCCGCCGTTCGCGACCTCCACCTCGAAGCGCAGCTGGCCGCCCTCGTCGTCGGTCTCGATGCTCACGAGCGAGCCGCCGCCCGCCGCGGCGATCGCGGCATCTCGGATGTCGGCGATGCGCGCGGGGTCGAGCGCCGGGTCGTTCGTGGTGTCGTCGCCGTCGTCGTCGGCGCGGACCACCGGCTCGCCCTCGGCGAGCACGCGCACGTCGACCTCGGTGCCGTCGGCGAGGCGCACGTCGACGTCCCAGCCGTCGCGCTCGACCTCGATGCTCGTGGCCTCGCCGCCGCCGGCGGCCGCGATGGCGGCGTCGATCGCCGCGACGAGGTCGGCGGGCTCGTCGGAGCCGGCGCCGGGACGGTCCTCGCCGCCCGGGGCGGGCGTGCTGCCGGGCCCGCCGGAAGCACCGGGCGCGTCGGAGGCACCGGGCGCGTCGGTGGCGCCGGGGGCCGCACCGGAGCCGCTGGGGGCGGGCGCGGTCGCCGCGACGTCGCCGCGGCCCTGGTCGTCGTCGTCGCCGACCGCGTCGGCGATCGTCATGCCGACGCCCGCGACCGCGAGGATCGTGAGCGCGGCAGCCGAGCCGATGAGCACGGGGCGGAGGATGCCGCGGCCGCGGGGCGCGGGCTCGGCGGCCGCGACCTGCGCGGTCTCGGCCGCGGGCGCCGCCTCGGGGCTGCGCGGGGCGGGGTCGTTCGTCGCGTCGTGCGCGGCGGGGATCTGCTCGGGATCGCGGGGCGTCTGCTCGTTCATGGGCACCACCTTCCCGGCCGGCCGCTGACGCGGGTCTGAACGATCCTGAACGCGGGTTCAGCGAGCATCGGGCGGCAGGGCAGCGGCAGCGCGGTCACGGCCGCGCCGCGGGCGCTCGAGCACGAACCGCGCGCCGCCCGCGGGCGCGACGCCAGCCCACGCCTCGCCGCCGTGGGCGCGCGCCACCTCGCGCACGATCGCGAGCCCGAGGCCCGAGCCGCCCTCGTCGCGGGCGCGCGCCTCGTCGAGCCGCACGAAGCGCTCGAAGACCCGCTCGCGGTCGTCCGGCGCGAGCCCCGCGCCGTCGTCGTCGACCCACAGCATCGCCCGCCCCTCGCGCACGACCGAGCCGATCGCGATGCCGCCGCGCGCGTGCCGCAGCGCGTTGTCGACGAGGTTGCGCACGGCGCGCGCGAGCAGCCGCGGATCGCCCTCGACGGGCGCGGGGCGCACGCCGGCGGCGTCGATCGCGCCGCCGAGGCCGCGCACCCGCTCGACCTCCTCGCGCGCGATGGCGTCGAGCGAGGCCGCCCGCCGCGTGCCGCCGCCGTGCTCGTCGAGCCGCGCGAGCAGCAGCAGCCCCGCGACGATGCCCTGCATCCGCTCCCCCTCGTCGAGCACGACGCCCGCGAGCTCGTCGGCGGAGGTCGTGGCCGGGTGGGCGCGCGAGAGCTCGGCGAACTGCCGCATCGTCGCGAGCGGCGAGCGCAGCTCGTGCGAGGCGTCGGAGACGAACCGCTGCCGGGCGCGGGCGCCCGCCTCGACGCGCGCGAGCATCCGGTTCATGGTCGCGGCGAGCCGGTCGACCTCGTCGCCTCGGCCCGTCGTCGGCACGCGCCGGTCGAGCGCGGCCGCGTCGATGCCGTCGACCTGCGCGCGGATGCGGTCGACCGGCGCGAGCGCGCGGCCGACGACGATCCACACCACGGTGCCGACGAGCACGATCGTGAGCGGCACGGCGATGAGCAGCAGGGCGGTCGCCGAGCGCACGGCGTCGTCGATGCCCTGCGCCGAGCGGGCGACGACGATCGTGCCGGCCGCCACCTCGTCGGCGACGACGATGTAGCGCTCGCCGTCGACCTCCTCGACGGCCGCGCCGCCGACGGGCGCGCGGAGGCCCGCCGCGGCCTCCGCGTTCACCACCACGCCGGTGCCGGAGCGGAGCGCGACGAGCACGTCGTCGTCGCGCTCGACGAGCGCCGCGGTCTGGACCGTGCCCGCGTCGACGCCGTCGGCGAGGGCCGCGAGCTCGTCGGCGAGCTGCTCGGCGGTCGCGTCCTGCAGCATCCGCTCGAGCGTGATGACCATCGCGACGCCGCCGAGCCCGAGCACGAGCGTGACGGCCGCGAGCGCGGCGGCGAGGATGCGGAGGCGGATCGAGGCGCCCGCGCGGCGCGCGGGCCGTCGCGGCGCCGGGGCGGCTGCCGGCGCCGGGCCGGCCGGCGCCTCAGCCACCGTCGGCCGCCAGCCGGTAGCCGGCGCCGCGCACCGTCTGCACCGCATCCCGGCCGAAGGGCCGGTCGACCTTGCGGCGGATGCGGCCGACGTAGACCTCGACGATGTTCGCCTCGCCCTCGAAGTCCTCGGCCCACACGTCGTCGAGCACCTCGCGCTTCGTGACGACCTCCCCGCGGCGACGCATGAGCAGCTCGAGCACGGCGAGCTCGCGGGCCGTGAGCTCGATCGCCGCCTCGCCGCGGTGCACGGTGCGCGCGGCGGGATCGAGCCGCAGGTCGCCCGCCTCGAGCACCGTCGGGCGCTCGCGGCCGCCGCGGCGCGCCAGCGCGCGGATGCGCGCCACGAGCACCGGGAACGAGAAGGGCTTCGTGAGCCAGTCGTCGCCGCCGGTGTCGAGGCCCTCGACCTCGTCCCACTCGCCGTCCTTCGCGGTGAGGAACAGCACGGGCGTCCAGATGCCCTCGGCGCGCATCGCCTGGCAGACGCGGTAGCCGCTCATGCCGGGCATCATGACGTCGAGCAGCACGACGTCGTACGCGAACTCGCGCGCGCGCCAGAGCCCGTCGACGCCGTCGTGCGCGACGTCGACCACCATGCCCTCCGCCTCGAGCCCGCGACGCACGCCGTCGGCGAGCCGCACCTCGTCGTCGACCAGCAGCACGCGCATGCCCCGAGCATCCCCCGCCGGGCCTGACGCGGCGCTGAACGCCGCGCGCCGCGCCGCCCGCGCGCGCCGGCCGCGCGCTCAGCCGGCCGGATCCTCCACCATGACCTCGGCACCGTCGACGACCTCGTAGGTCGCGATGCGGAAGGGGCTCGGCACGAGCACCATCGCGACGGCGCCGCTCTCGGCCACGCGCACGTCGGAGACGTCGAAGCCGCTCGGCCGCGCGACGTCGTCGAAGAGCCGCTTGCCGCGCCCGACGACGACGGGGAAGACGATGAGCCGCAGCTCGTCGAGCAGCCGCTCGTCGATGAGCGTCTGCAGCAGCTGCCAGGAGCCGTGCACCTGCAGCTCGCCCTCGCCGCCGTCCTTGAGCGCGCGGATGCGGGCGACGACGTCGTCGGCGATGACCGACGCCGTGCCCTGCCAGGGCGCCTCGGCGGGGTCGAGCGTCGTGGAGACGACGTGCTTCGGCGCGGTGTTGAGCCGCTGGGCCACGGGGTCGTCCGGATCGGTGACGAGCGGCCAGTAGGCGGCCATCATGTCGTACGTCGTGCGGCCGAAGAGCAGCGCATCGGTGCGCGCGAACCAGCCGGTCACGACCTCCCCGACCGTGTCGTCGAACGCGGGCGCCACCCAGCCGCCGTGGCGGAAGCCTCCGCTGGTGTCCTCCTCGGAGCCGCCGGGCCCCTGCATGACGCCGTCGAGGGTCATGAACTCGTGCGCGACCAGTCGCATCCGGATCCCTCCGCTCGGCCGCTCCGTCGCGGCACCCGTCGAGCATGGCCGCAGCCGCGCCAGGCGCGCAAGCACCGGCCTGACCTCCGCTCGTCCTGAGGCTGCTCGAGGCTCCCTCTTGGCACTCTCCAAGCAGGAGTGCCAACACTGGGAGGTGCTCCGCGGGGCGCCCGCGGAGCCGCCAGGCACCCGGGCGGGCCGCACAGGGCGGCCGCCCCAGAGGAGGAGGTGGTTGTCATGGCACTGACCTTCGACCCGTTCCGCGAGATGGACCGCATGGCCGCTCGCCTCATGACGAGCGGCGGCACGCAGCGCTCGGCGAGCTGGATGCCGATGGACCTCTACCGCGCGGGCGACCGCTACGTCGTGCACGTCGACCTCCCGGGCGTCGACCCGGGCTCGATCGCGCTCGACGTCGACGCGAGCACGCTCACGATCCAGGCCGAGCGCACGCTCGGCGCGGCCGACGGCGCCCAGTGGCTCGCGCAGGAGCGCCCCGCCGGTCGCTACGTGCGCCAGCTGAGCCTCGGCAGCGACATCGACCAGGACGCGATCCACGCCGCCTACGAGCACGGCGTGCTCACCCTCACGATCCCGGTCGCCGAGCGCGCGAAGCCGCGGCGCATCCAGGTCGAGCACCGCGGCGAGCAGGCGTCGATCGCGCGCGACGCGGGTGCGGATCCGGGTCCGGCGGACGCCGCGCGCCCGTCCCCCGTCGGCGGCTGAGCCGGATCCTCCCCCAGCGGGCCGCCGGGCGCACTATGCGCTCGGCGGCCCGCCCACGTGCAGATCCGGCGCCGCGAGGCGCGCCTGCCGACGCGCGATCGCCGCCCAGGTGCGCGGGCCCGCGAGCCAGCCGATGAGCGCGGAGCTGAGGACCGACAGCGCGATCCAGAGCGCTGCGACGAGCCAGCCCGCGAGCGCGCCGCCGAGCAGCACGAGCAGGCCCAGCAGCCAGCTCGAGGCGGTCGTTAGCACCGCCTGCAGGCCGGTGCCGAGCGCCGCGCCCCGCACCGTCACGCCCACGGGGTCCGGCACCCCGCCCGCCGCGAGCCGGCGCGCGCTCAGCCAGCAGCCGAGGGCCCCCGCCGCCACCGCGAGCAGCACGAGCACGAGCACGATCGGCACCAGCCAGGACGCGTCGAGTCCCTGCACCCACCGCGCCACCGGCATGGTCCAGGCCTCGTCGTCGAAGAGGTCGATGATCGCCCACCGCAGCGCCGCGACGACGAGCGATGCGGCGAGGAGGCCGGAGCCGACCGCGGCACCCGCGGAGACGAGCGCGAGCCCGACGCCGCCGGCGCGGGCGGCCGCGGCGCGCTGCGCGGGCGTGAGCGGATCGGGGCGGCGCGCGCGCCGCGAGCCCGGGCGCCGGGGCGCGGCCGGCCCGCCGGGCGCCGCCGGGCGAGCCCCGGCGACCGGCTCAGGCATCGGCCCAGCGATCGCGGCCGCGCCCCAGCTCCGCCTCGTCGTGGGCGCGCGCCGCGGCCTCCGCCGCAGCATCCTCCGCGGCCGGATCGATCCGCGGCCGCGAGGTCGAGAGGAACAGCCAGCCGAAGAGCAGGCCCACGAGCCCCGTGAGCACGACCGCTCCCGCCAGCTCGACGAACAGCACCGCCCAGAGCGACCCGGTCGAGAACGAGGCGTCGCTGCTCGCGAGCAGCACGAACGCGCCGGCGACGAGCGCTCCCGGCCAGAGCACCGTGCCGAGGAGCCCCGTGGCGGCCGTCGTGCACAGCCACGCGAGCCACGTGGAGCGGTGCGGTGCGGCCAGGCCCGCCTGCCGCTGCCAGAGCGCCTGCACGAGCCAGCCGAGGGCGAGGACGGCGCCCGTCGATGCGAGCACGACGAGCGCCGTCGCCCACAGCCGCTCGGGCGTCGACCAGAGCGCGACGACCGACGAGAAGGCGTCGCCCTCGATGTCGGCGGCGCTCGTGCCATCGGCCTCCAGGACGAGCGCGAACAGGCCCACGACGAGGCTCGCCGCGATGAGCAGGTGCACCGCGAGCGCCATGATCGTCTGGCCCGCCCACGATCCGAGGATCGCGGCCGCGCGCTGCCGCCCGGACCATCGGATGCGCGGCAGCGGCGGGACCTGCAGCACGAGCTGCTGCGGCTGCTGCGGCCAGGCGCCTGGCGGCGCCCAGGCCGCCTGCTGCCACGGCTGCCCGGGCGGCGGCGCCCACGCCTGCGCGGCGGGCGGCGGCCACGCCTGCGCGGCCGGCGACGGGGCGTGCTGCGGCCACCCCGGCTGCTGGGTCCACGCCTGCAGAGCCGGGGACGGGGCGTGCTGGGGCCACACCTGCGGGGCCTGCGACTGCTGCTGCGGCCACCCCGGCTGCTGCGCGGCGGGCTGCCACGCGGGCTGCTGCCACGCGACCGGCACGAAGCGCTGCGGCATCGCATCCGCCACCGCGGGCGCGAGCCCGGGCGGCAGCGTCGCGGTCGGCGCCGTGCCCGCATGGGCCATCCCGGCCGCCGGGTTGCCGACGGCCCCGGGCGGCGGCTGCTGCCACCACGGCGTCGCGCGGCGGCGCTGCTCGGCGCGCGCGGCGGCGCGCTGCTCGAGCGCGGTGTCGGGCACGAGGCGGTCCTCCGACGCCGGGCCCTCGGCCCGTCGCGCCCGCGGAGCCCGACCGGCCGCCGCCGCGCGCGCCGCGGCGTCGGACGGCACCGGGGTGTCGGCGCCGGGCGGCGGCGGGGCGCCGGTGTCGGAGTCGTGCACGCCCGGAACCTACGCGAGCGCGCTGAGCGCGGGCCGCACGGGAGGTCGCGTCAGTCGCGCCGCTGCGGGCGCCAGATCACGAGCTGGTTGGCCTTCGCCGGGCGCGCGCCCGAGCGGATCGTCGTGATGCCCGCCTGGCCCGCCGCGAACACGCGGCGGCCCTGCTGCTGCATCACCGCATCCGCCAGCGCGCCCTCGAGCTCGCGCACCCGGGCGCGGAGCTCCCGGTTCTCGTCGCTCATCTCGAGGATGCGGCGGATGCCCTCGAGCGAGACGCCCTCGCCCGAGAGCAGCTGCACCTGCTGGAGCCGCCCGATGTCGCGCATCGAGTAGCGGCGCGTGTTGCCAGCCGTGCGGCTGGGCTGCACGAGCCCCAGCCGGTCGTACTGCCGCAGGGTCTGGGCGTGGAGGCCCGCGAGCTCGGCGGCCGCCGCGATCGAGAAGATCGGAGAGGTCTCGTCGAAGCCCTCGGGCACTCCGCGCATCAGGACGCCTTCGCCTTCGCGAGCAGCTCGGCGCGCGGCGACTCGTCGGGGCTCGCCGCGGCGAACGCCTCGAGCGCCTCGCGCTGCGCCTTCGTGAGGTGGCTGGGCACCGCCACCTGGATGGTCGCGAGCAGGTCGCCCGTGCCCTGCTTCGCGGTCACGCCGCGGCCCTTCACGCGCAGCACGCGGCCCGAGGGCGTGCCGGGCGCGACCTTCAGCCGCACGGGGCTGCCGCCGAGCGTCGGCACCTCGATGGTCCCGCCGAGCGCGGCCTCCGCGAAGGTGACGGGCACGTCGACCCGCAGGTGCAGGCCGTCCATCGTGAACACCGGGTGCGGGCGCACCGAGACCGTGAGGATGAGGTCGCCGCTCTCGCCGCCGGTGATCGACGGGTCGCCCTTGCCGGCCAGCTTGATGCGCTGGCCGTCGTGGACGCCCGCGGGCACCTTGACCGTCATCGTGCGGCCGCCGACCGTGAGCTTGAGCGTGTCGCCCTGCACCGCCGACTGGAAGTCGAGCGCCGCGCGCGCCGTGACGTCGCGGCCGCGCTGCGGGCGCCGCTGCTGGCCGAATCCGCCGAAGCCCCCGCCGCCGCCGAACATCCCGCCCAGCAGGTCCTCGAAGGAGTCGCCCTGCGAGTACTGCACGCGCGGACCGGCCCCGCCGAAGCCGCCGAAGACGTCCTCGAAGCCGCCGGAGCCGCCGGGCGCGAACCGCGGACGGCCGCCGGCCATCGCGCGGACCGCGTCGTACTCCTGGCGCTGCTTCGGGTCCGAGAGCACCGAGTGCGCCTCGGAGATCTCCTTGAAGCGGGCCTCGGCCTTCGCGTCGCCCGGGTTGGAGTCCGGGTGGAACTGCCGCGCGAGCTTGCGGTACTGCTTCTTCAGGTCGGCAGCGGAGACGTCCTTCGCCACGCCGAGGACGGCGTAGAAGTCCTTGTCGAACCAGTCGTTGCTGGCCATCCGCTCCCCTCCTCAGCTCACTCGGCGGGCACGAACACCGCGACCTTGGCGACGCGGATCACGCGGTCGCCGACGCGATAGCCCACCTGCACGACGTCGGCGACGACCATCTCGGCCACCTCCGGGTTCGGCAGCTGCGCGACGGCCTCGTGCTTGTCGATGTCGAACGCCTCGCCGGCCTCGCCCACGCGCGCGACGCCCAGCTGGGCGAACGAGCCGCGCAGCTTCTGCGCGACGATCGCGAGCGGGCCCTCGGCCAGGTCGCCGTGCTTCTCGGCGAGGTCGAGGTCGTCGAGCGCGGGCAGGAGCGCCGCGATGACGGAGGCCGTGGTGGCCTCCTTGTCGGCGGCACGCTCGCGCTCCATGCGGTTGCGGTAGTTGACGTACTCGGCGCGCAGGCGCTGCAGCTCGTCGAGGTGCTGCGCGGCCTTCGCCTCGAGCGCCTCGCGCTCGGCGGCGAGGGCCCCGGCCTCCTGGTCGAGCAGCGCCTGGTCCTCGGCGCTCAGGTCGGCGGCGTCGCCCTCGGGGGCGGCGGGCGCCGCCCCCTGGGGCTGCGCCCCGGAGCCGGCCTCGACCGGCTCCTGGGGCTGCTGCTCGTCGGGCTCGCGGGCGTCGTCGGGACGGGCGTCGTCGTGCGTCACTGCTTCTTCTCGTCCTCGTCGTCCACGACCTCGGCGTCGACGACGTCGTCGTCCTGCGAGGCGTCGGCCTGCGGCTGCTCGCCGGCGCCGTCCTCGGCCGGCTGCTCCGCCTGCGCCTGCGCGTAGATCGCCTCGCCGAGCTTGCCCTGCGACTGCTGGAGCTTCTCGACGGAGGTCTTCACGGCCTCGTCGTCGTCGCCCGCGAGCGCCGACTTCACGGCGTCGACGTCGGCCTGGACCTCCGTCTTGACGTCCTCCGGCAGCTGCTCGGCGTTGTCGACGAGCACCTTCTCGACCGAGTAGACGAGCGTCTCGCCCGTGTTGCGCAGCTCCGCGGCCTCGCGGCGGGCGTGGTCGGCCGCCGCGTTGTCCTCGGCGTCCTTCACCATGCGGTCGATGTCCTCCTTCGAGAGGCTCGAGCCGCCCGTGATCGTCATCGACTGCTCCTTGCCGGTGCCCTTGTCCTTGGCGGACACGTGCACGATGCCGTTCGCGTCGATGTCGAAGGTGACCTCGATCTGCGGGATGCCGCGCGGCGCCGGCGCGATGCCGGTGAGCTCGAAGGTGCCGAGCGCCTTGTTGTCGCGCGTGAAGTCGCGCTCGCCCTGGAAGACCTGGATGGCGACGGAGGGCTGGTTGTCCTCGGCCGTCGTGAAGGTCTCGGAGCGCTTCGTCGGGATCGCGGTGTTGCGGTCGATGAGCTTCGTCATCATGCCGCCCTTGGTCTCGATGCCGAGCGAGAGCGGCGTGACGTCGATGAGCAGGACGTCCTTGCGCTCGCCCTTGAGGACGCCGGCCTGCAGGGCGGCGCCGACGGCGACGACCTCGTCCGGGTTCACGCCCTTGTTCGGCTCCTTGCCCGCGAGCTGCTTCACGAGCTCGGTGACGGCGGGCATGCGGGTCGAGCCGCCGACGAGCACGACGTGCGCGATCTCGGAGACCGTGATGCCGGCCTCGCGGATGACGTCCTCGAAGGGCTTGCGGGTGCGCTCGAGGAGGTCCTTCGTCAGGTTCTCGAACTGCGCGCGGGTCAGCGTCTCCTCGAGGTTGGCGGGGCCGGCCTCGGTGAGCGAGAAGTAGGGCAGCTGGATGCTCGTCGACGACGAGGACGAGAGCTCCTTCTTGGCCTGCTCCGCGGCCTCCTTGAGGCGGCGCATCGCGATCTTGTCGTTCGAGACGTCGACGCCCGTCTGGTCCTTGAAGCGGCCCTTCAGCCACTCGACGACGCGCTCGTCCCAGTCGTCGCCGCCGAGGCGGTTGTCGCCCGCGGTCGAGCGCACCTGGATGGTCGAGAAGTCGTCGTCCTTGCCCACCTCGAGGAGCGAGACGTCGAAGGTGCCGCCGCCGAGGTCGAAGACGAGGATGAGCTCGTCCTCCTTGCCCTTGTCGAGGCCGTAGGCGAGCGCGGCCGCGGTGGGCTCGTTGATGATGCGCAGCACGTTGAGGCCGGAGATCTCGCCGGCCTCCTTCGTCGCCTGGCGCTCGGCGTCGTTGAAGTAGGCGGGCACGGTGATGACCGCGTCGGTGACGGGCTCGCCCAGGTAGGTCTCGGCGTCGCGCTTGAGCTTGCCGAGGATGCGCGCCGAGATCTCCTGCGGCGTCAGCTGCTTGCCGTCGATCTCCTGCTTCCAGGAGGTGCCCATGTGGCGCTTCACGGAGGCGATGGTGCGGTCGACGTTCGTGACGGCCTGGCGCTTGGCCGGCTCGCCGACGAGGGTCTCGCCGTCCTTGACGAAGGCGACGACCGAGGGGGTCGTGCGGAAGCCCTCCGCGTTGGCGATGACGGTGGGCTCGCCGCCGTCGAGGAACGCGACGACGGAGTTGGTGGTGCCGAGGTCGATGCCGACTGCTCGTGCCATGGTGTGGTCCTCCTCTGCGCGGGATGCGCTGCGGTGTGCCTGGTTCCGGTGGAGGAATCCACCGACGTCCCCCCAGATCGGCGGTGGACTCGTCCCCCGGAACCCCGGCTCGCGGCCTGGCGCCCGGTCGGGCGCTCGACTTGAGTCGCGATGGCTCAACTTTCTCACCTTGAGTCGAGGGGAGTCAAGTTCTGGGGCTGTGCATCCGCCCTGAGCCGCGCGCCCGGTCGCGGGCCGCCGATGCGCCGCGCGCCTAGTCTCGGGGCATGGCCTGGCCCGTCACCGACTCCCGCATCGCCTTCGAGAACCCGTGGATCCGCATCCGCGAGGACCGCGTCGTGCGGCCCGACGGCGAGCCGGGGCTCTACGGCGTGCTCGAGCTGCGCGACGCCGTCTTCGTCGTCGCAGTCGACGAGGAGGAGCGGATCGTGCTCGTCGACGTCGATCGCCACACCACCGGGCGCTCGCTCGAGGTGCCCGCGGGCGGCGGCGACGACGAGGAGCCGCTCGTCGCCGCGCGCCGCGAGCTGCTCGAGGAGACCGGGCTGGAGGCCGCCTCCTGGGAGCCGATCGGCAGCATGCAGGCGCTCAACGGGGTGGCGCGGGCCGCCGAGCACGTCTTCCTCGCGCGCGGCCTCCGCGAGGCGGCGGGCGCCGAGGCATCGCAGCGCGAGGAGGGCATCGCGGCCGTGCGGCGCGTGCCGATCCCCGAGGTGCTCGCGATGGTGGCGGACGGCCGCATCCACGACGGCGAGACCGTCGCGGCGCTGCTCTACGCGCTGCTGCGGCTCGGGCGCGTCGCGGGCGGGCCCGAGACCGCGCTCGACTAGCCGCGCCGCGGCACCGGGCGTCCGCCTCGCGGGCATACGCTTCGCACCATGAGCGCCTCCGAGCCGCGCAGCGCCGCCGGCCGCCCCGACCCCGACGAGCTCGTCCAGCCCTCGCAGGCGGGCGTCGCGCCCGTCGCGCGCCGCGAGCTGCGCCGCCGCGCGACCGCGTGGGCGCTGTGGGACTGGGGCTCCGCGTCGTTCAACGCCGTGGTGACGACCTTCGTCTTCTCGCGCTACATCGCCTCCGACCTCTTCGTCGACCCGGCGATCGTCGCGGCCGCGGGCGAGGACGGCTCCCCCGAGCTCACGCTCGCGCTCGCCGAGAACGCCTCGATCGTCGCGTGGGCGGTCGCGATCGCGGGCCTGCTCGTGGCGCTCCTCGCGCCCGTCATCGGCCAGCGCTCCGACGGCGGCGGCCGGCGCAAGCTGTGGGTGGCGGCGAACACGGGCGTGACGATCGTCGCGATGGTCGGCATGTGGTTCGTCGCGCCCGTGCCCGAGTACATCTGGCTGGGGGCGGCGCTCCTCGCGGCCGGCAACCTGTTCTTCGAGTTCGCCTCCGTCAACTACAACGCGATGCTGCACCAGGTGTCGACGAAGGCGTCGCTCGGCCGCACCTCGGGCTTCGGCTGGGGCATGGGCTACGTGGGCGGCATCGTGCTGCTGGGCGTGCTGCTCGTGGTCTTCATCGGGGCCGGCGAGGGCGGCGGCCTGCTGCAGCTGCCGAGCGGCCGCGACGGCGGCGCGCTCGACATCCGCTTCGCCGTGCTCGCCTCGGCCGCGTGGTTCCTCGTCTTCGCGATCCCGCTGCTGCTGCGGGTGCCCGAGCTGCCGCCCACCGGCGCCGCGCCGCCGCGCGTGGGCGTCCTCGAGTCGTACCGCATCCTCTTCCGCACCATCGGCCGCATCGGCCGGCAGGCGCCGCGGACGCTGCTGTTCCTCGTGGCCTCCGCGGTCTTCCGCGACGGCCTCTCGGGCGTGTTCACCTTCGGCGCGATCATCGCCTCGTCGGTGTTCGGCTTCTCGTCGTCGGAGGTCATCCTGTTCGCGATCGCCGCGAACGTCGCCGCGGGCGTCGGCACCTTCGTGGGCGGCTGGGCCGACGACCGCTTCGGTCCGAAGGCCGTCATCGTCGTCTCGCTCGTGGCGCTCGTGCTCGCCGGCACCGCGGTGCTCTTCGTCGACGGCAAGGGGATGTTCTGGGTCTTCGGCCTCACGCTGTCGACCTTCGTAGGCCCCGTGCAGTCGGCCTCGCGCTCGTTCATGGCGCGCATCACCCCGGAGGGCCGCGAGGGCGAGATGTTCGGCCTCTACGCCACGACGGGCCGCGCGGTGTCGTTCCTCGCGCCCGCGCTCTTCGCCGCGTTCGTCTCGCTCGCGGGCGACACCCGCTTCGGCATCCTCGGCATCGTGCTCGTGCTGCTCGTGGGCCTGCTGCTTCTCCTCCCCGTGCACCCGCGCCCCACCCTCATCGACGCCCCCGCGACGAACTCCCCGACCCCCTGACCCCTCCCTCCCGCACATGTGCAGAGGACTGTCGTTCTGAGGCACTCATGACGACGAATCCATGCACATGTGCGGCAGGAGACCCAGCGGGGTCACGCTCGCCGCGCGATGGCCGCGGTGAGGCGGCGAATGAGCGGCGTGGCCGCGCCGGTGACGTCGACGCTCGTGGCGCGCACGACGATCCAGTCGACCTCCTCGAAGTCGGCGTAGCGCTGGAGGTCCGAGACCCATCGGCGGCGCTCGCGGTGCCCGTCGCCCTCGAACTCGACGGCGATGCGGAGGGACGTGAACCCCAGATCCGGTCGACGCTCGCGTCCGTCCGCCAGCCGGACGACGGGATGGATCTCCGGCTCCGGCAGCCCGGCCCGCACGATCGCCCGCCGCGTGATGCTCTCCCAGCGCGAGTCGACGCCGCACCGCGCATCCGCCAGCGCGCGCCGCAGCGCGGGCACCCCGTTGTGGCCTCTGCAGCGGGCCAGGAAGGACTCCAGCGAGCCCCGGTCGGCGTGCGGCCGTGACGGGAGTCGGAGGTCCGGGTAGCGATCGGAGCCCGTGAGCAGCGCATCGACGACGTGCACGAGCGGCTCGTGCGGCATCCAGCGCGCGAGCGTCAGCGTCGTGGCTGCGGGCCCGAGGATCCGCAGGCCGTCGAGCGCGCCGACCTCGAGCAGATCCGGGGCGTAGGCGATGTGCCGCGTCCCGCGGGCGCTGCCGCGGGTCGCGCCATGTGGTCGCGCGATGACCAGCCGCTCGGCCGCGTGCCACGGATCCGGCAGCGGCAGTCCCCAGAGCCGCGCGGCCGTGACCCCGCCGAAGGCATGGCCGGGATCCATGCGGGCCGCGTAGGCGGTCGCCAGGTCTCGCACCGAGCCGACTGCCGGCGCTCGGACGCCCGCGAAGGGCTGCTCGAGGTCGCGGGTCCGCAGCCGTCGCGCGGTCATGCCCGAGGCACGTCCCTCACCGACCGAGAACGCGCGGTCTCGGAGCTTCGCAGGGATCTCCCCAGGAGTGCGCATGCCGCATCGTGCCTCCGCACCACACCCCGTGGCCACAGCCGACGCACGGCCTGTGGACGACTCCGACCGCGCGCTCCCCTCTCCGCGAGCCGCCCATGTGCAGCGATTCGTCGTTTCGGGGCGCTCAGAACGACGAGTCTCTGCACATGTGCGGGTAGGGGCGGGAGAGTGTGGGGGTGGAACGGGTGCGGATGGTCAGCGTCGAGCTCGTGCTCGACGACGGCGCGGAGGCCGCCGTGCGCGGCGAGTGGGCGGCGCTCGCCGGCGCGCAGCTCTCGAGCATGGGCGCGAGCGGCTCGGCCAGCAACCGGCCGCACGTCACGCTGCTCGCGCGGCCGGAGGTGCCCGTGGATGCGCTGGCGACCGCGAGGCTCGACGACGCGCTGCCGCTGCCGCTGCTGCTCGGACCGCCGATGCTCTTCGGCGCGGGCGACCGTCGGGTGCTCGTGCGCGCGATCGCGCCGAGCGGGGCGCTGCTCGCGCTGCAGGCGCGCGTGCGGCAGGCGGCCGGCGCGCACGACGACGCCGACGCATTCCTGCCCGGCCGCTGGATGCCCCACCTGACGCTCGCGCGGCGGCTGCGCGTGGACGACCTCCCGTCGGCCCTCGCCCTGCTCGGCGGGCCGATCGAGGCGACCGCGACCGGCATCCGGCACTGGGCGCCCGAGACGGCGACGGTCACGCGGCTGGCCTGACCCGGGTCGCCCCGCTCGCGCCCACCCGTCCGCCCTCCCGGCCGCGCCCTCCGTCCGCCCCCCCACCCGTCCGCCCCCACCGGTGCCACGCCCACCCGGGATCGAGTGGCGACGATCGGCTGGGTGTGGCGCCGAATGACGACCGATCGGCGCCACTCGATGGAGAACGGCGCCAATGGGTGCAGAGCGGCGCCGATGGGTGCAGCACGCCGCCGATGCGTACGGGGCGGCCGCCGCCCGTGCGGAGGGGCCTCGGGACGGCTGCGCCTGCGGCGCGGCCGCGTCGACCAGCGGATGGGCCGTCGGCAGACCCGTCAGGCGATGCGGGTCGCGGGGGTCGCGCGCACCGCCTCCAGGCGGTCGTCGGCCAGGATGCGACCCACGAGCCGCGCGGAGCCCGCGACGATCGTCGAGTCGACATCGAGGTCGGTCGCGACCATCCACGCGGGCGCCCCCTGGGGCTCCGTCGGCCAGAGGATGTTCGGCGTCCGGCCGTCGCCCGGCATCTGCTCGCCCTGCGGTGCCGGCCAGCCGAGCCCGGCGAGCTCGACCCAGGCCGGATCGACGAGCGCCCGCAGCCGCGCGCGCAGCAGCACGTGCCCGCGGCCCCAGCCCTCGCGCGGCAGCCCGAGGACGGCGCCGTCGCGCATGGCGGCGCGCACCTCGGGGTCGATCCGCTCGGCCATCGCGAGGCGCATCCGCTGCGTCAGGGCCTCGGCCCGCGCGGCGATCTCGGCGCGGGAGCGATGCTCGTCGCCCTCCTCCCAGGAGAAGTGCGCGACGCTCCGCGGGTCGAGCCCGCGCCCCTCCCACACGCCCGCGAGCACCTCGGCGTCGCCCTGCTCGTCGAGCACCGTCTCGAGGATCGCGGTGAGCAGGTCGAGCGGCGGCTCGCCGCTCTCGGGCGGGCTCACGAGCGAGCCGTCGTCGAGCCGCAGCTGCTCGTCGCCGAAGGTGTCGGCCCAGGGCCCCTCGCGCGGCTCGCGCTCGAGCAGCTCGCCCGAGCGAGCCCAGCGCAGCGGGTGCCACTCGCCCCAGCGCGGCTCATCCGGCCAGCGGGGGTCCGGCCCCTCCGGATGCGGCGCCGCGATCGACGCCGGATGCAGCACCCGCGCATACGCCTCGAAGGCGTCGGGCACGACGGCCGCCACCGTGCCGTCCTCGGCGAGCGCGTCCTGGATCCAGCGGCCGACCTCGACGTCGCGCTCGACGCGCAGCGGCCCGCTCACCGGGGCGCCTCGCCGGTCGCGCGCGGGACCGCGACCACCTGCACGTCGTCCTCGTACACGATGCGGCCCGGGTCGTCGGAGACGGCGCGCTCCCAGGGCACCCCGTGCGCATCGAGGAGCGCGAGGTAGCCGTCGACGCGCTCGAGCAGGTGGGAGGCATCGGCCTTGAACCACGCGACCGCGCCAGGGTGGCGGTCCCGGTCGTACGGGCCGTCCTCGTCGGCGCTCGGCGCCGCGTAGGCCGCGTCGTACCAGTCGTTCGCCGCGCGCCACCAGCGCCGCTGCGCCGCGTCGAGCCTGTCGTCGTGCGCGAGCCCGTTCGCGAGCGCGAAGACCCCCACCTGCACCCCGCGCGCGTTCGCCGCCGTCGAGCGGAAGCGCACGTACGCGGGCGCGGCGCTCATCCCTCGATCCGCGTCCGGTGGAAGGAGAGGTGCGAGCGGCTCGCCGTCGGCCCGCGCTGCCCCTGGTAGCGGTTGAGGTTCGAGCCCTGGCCGTAGGGCGCCTCGGCGGGGCTCGAGAGCTGGAAGCAGCACACCTGCCCGATCTTCATGCCGGGCCACAGCTTGATCGGCAGCGTCGAGACGTTCGAGAGCTCGAGGGTCACGTGGCCCGTGAAGCCGGGGTCGATGAAGCCCGCGGTCGAGTGCGTGAGGAGGCCGAGGCGGCCGAGCGACGACTTGCCCTCGAGGCGCGCGGCGACGTCGTCGGGCAGGGTGATCCGCTCGTAGGTGGCCCCGAGCACGAACTCGCCCGGGTGCAGGATGAACGCCTCGTCGGGGCCGACCTCGACGAGCCGCGTGAGGTCGGGCTGGTCCTCGGCCGGGTCGATGAACGGGTACTTGTGGTTGTCGAAGAGGCGGAAGCCGCGGTCGAGCCGCACGTCGACGCTCGAGGGCTGCACCATGGCCGGGTCGAAGGGATCGAGGCCCAGGTCGCCCGCGGCGATGCGGGCTCGGATGTCGCGGTCGCTCAGCAGCACCCGCCGAGCGTACCGCCCGTGCGCCGCGCCACCTGGGGCGCGCCTCCACCCGTCGCCGCGGCCGCACGACGGGATGCGCGCAGGCGCGAGCGGCGCCGGCGCGAGATCCGCAGGGCGCGTCGAGCGCGGGAGGAGGACGATGGAGGCGGGAGGTGCGCGATGCATCGAGGTCGACGGCTCGAGGACTGGGTCGAGCTCGCCGCCGCCGCGGTCGCGAAGGCGCGCGGCTCGCTCGGCGACGACGAGGTCGCGCGCCGCATCGAGGCGACCGTCTCGGCGGAGGACCGCGAGACGGTCGTGCGGGTGCTGCGAGCCCTGGGCCGCGACCTGCAGGCGCACAGGGCCGAGGGCGCCGACCTGACGTCGCTCGACGCGCGCCTGCGCGGCGCGCACGACGCGCCGCACGTGCCGGCTGCCCCCGGCGACGAGCCGGAGCCCTCGCCCGAGCCCACGCTCGACGAGCTGCCCGCCGAGCAGGTGCGCGACGCGACGCGGCCCGCCGACCTCGCCCGCCAGCTCGCCCGCCTGCGGAACCCGATCCTCCCCCACCCGCGCCGGAAGCCCGGCGCGCACTAGGCGGAGGCCCGGCCGCCTCGCGGGCCGGGGCGGCCGCTCAGCGCGGCCAGGCCGCCCGGGCGAAGCAGTACGCGCCGTAGACGACGAGGCCCAGCGCGATCGCCACGAGCAGGATCTGGCCGAACGGCACGGTCGTGAGCGACTGCAGCGCGCCGTCGAGGCCGCCCGCCTGCTCGGGGTCGTGCGTGACGGCCGCGACCACGAAGAGCACGCCGACGATCGCGATCGCGATGCCCTTGGCGATGTAGCCGGCCATGCCGGTGGTCTCGGTCGCCTGCCGGAACCGGGCGGGCGGCGCGACGTCCTTCAGGAACTTCTTCTTCGCGCCGCGCACGACGAAGTAGGCGCCGACGCCTGCGACCACGAGCCCGAGCGCGCCGATGAGCACGAGCCCGAACGGCGCGGCCATGAGCTGGCCGGAGAGCGTCTCGGTCTGCTGCTCGCCGTCGCTGCTGCCGCCGAGCGCCGTCGTGAGGCCCGTCACGCCCACGGCGCCGTAGCCCACCGCGCGGCCCACCGACTTCAGGGCCTCCTTGCCGTCGAGCTGCGACTGCGCGATCGCGGTGACGATCGCGTGCAGCGCGAGGCCGAGCATCGCGATCGCCACGAACCAGATGGCGACGCCGCCGAGCGGCTGCTGCTGCAGCGTGCGCATCGCCCCCGACTGGTCGGCGCTGCCGGAGCCGCCGAAGGCGACGCCGAGCGCGATCGCCCCGATGATGAAGTGCACGATGCCGTTGGCGGCCATCCCGACCCCCTGCACCCAGCGCGCGGCGGGGTGCGACTCCGCGTCGCCCGCGATGTCCTGGGCCACGTCGGCGGCGCGCGAGGCCGCCCGCTTCGCGTCGGAGGCCGCGTCGCGCGCCCGATCTGCGTTCGTCATGGAGCACACCGTACGCTCGCGCGGCTGAGGGCGGGCGCTCCGCGTCGGCGGGGGCCCGGGACGACGAGGGCTGCGCCCGCGCTAGGCCACGAAGCCGTCGCGCAGCGCGGTCGCGAGCGCCGGGACGCCCCGCGCGAACGCCGCCCGCTGCCGCTCGGCGCCCGTGCCCTCGCGGCGCACGAGCGCGAGCCAGCGCTCGACCCGCGCGAGGTCGCCGGAGGCCGCGAGCGCCGGCCGTGCGCCGTCGACCATCGCCTCGACGACCGTCCACGCCGCCGCTGGCTCCCCCGTGCCCGGGTGCAGCAGCCGCTCGCCCATGCCGTGCTTCGCGGCGTGCCACACGGCGGCGTCGATGAGCTCCGGAGCCGATGCGGCCGCGGCGTGGGGCAGCTCGTCCGCCGCCGCGACCTCGACGAGCGCGCGCACGAGCAGCGCGACCGCCACCGACTCCTCGGCCGTCGGCTGCGCGTCGCACACCCGCACCTCCACCGTCGGGTAGCGCTCGCACAGCCGCAGCGACCACCACAGCGATGCGGCGTCGGTCGTCGTGCCGAGGCCGATGAGCGCGGCAGCGCGGCGGTCGTAGTCGGCGGCGTCGACGAAGGCCGGGGGCACGCCGGAGATCGTGAGCCGCCGCGCGATGCCCGTGCGCCAGCTCGCGAAGCCCGTGTCCGCGCCGCCCGCGATCGGGGCGTTGGCCGTCACGGCGAGCAGCGGCGCGAGCCAGGGCCGCAGCGCCGTCATCACCCGCACGCCCTCGTCGCGCGAGGCGATGCCGACGTGCACGTGGAGGCCCTGCATGCGGTGCTCGGCGAGCAGCGCGCCCATCGTGCCCTCGAAGCCCGCGTAGCGCTCGCCGTCGCGCACGCGGGTGGCGCCGACGCCCGGCGGCGAGCCGACGCTCGCGGCGAGCACCCCGCGCGACTCCGCCGCGACGGCGAGGGCCGCGCGGAAGCCGCGCAGCGCCGCGCTCGCGGTCGCCGCGTCGACGAGCACGGGCGAGGCGTACTCGAGCTGCGCGAGCAGCAGCTCGCGCTCCACGCCCTCCGTGCCGGGCGGCAGCGCGTCGAGCACGGCATCGGCGACGTCGACGGGCGCGAGCGTCACGGGATCGAGGAGGACCACCTCCTCCTCGATGCCGAACGTCCGCACCCGAGCGCGCGCGGGCGCCGTCATCGTCATGCGAGGAGCGTCCCGCACGCTCCCTGGGCGTCCCTCGCATCCGGCTGGGGATCTGCCCCACCGGGCCCTGCTGGCGTCCAGCCGACCGGGGGACAGTGGAGGCATGCGAGCGATCTGGAAGGGCTCGATCACGTTCGGGCTCGTCAACGTGCCGGTGAGGCTGTACTCGGCCACGGAGGAGCACGACCTGTCGCTGCACCAGGTGCACGACGCCGACGGCGGGCGCATCCGGTACGAGCGCCGATGCGAGGTGTGCGGGCGCAAGGTGGCCTACGAGCACATCGACAAGGCGTTCGACGACGGCGAGCAGACCGTCGTGCTCACCGAGGACGACCTCTCGGCCCTGCCCGCCGAGCACAGCCGCGAGATCGACGTGGTGGAGTTCGTGCCCACCGAGCAGGTCGACCCGATCCTCTTCGACAGGAGCTACTACCTCGAGCCCGACTCGAGGAGCGGCAAGGCCTACGTGCTGCTGCGGCGGGTGCTCGAGGAGACCGACCGGACCGCGATCGTGCGGCTCTCGCTGCGGCAGCGCACGCGCCTGGGCGCGATGCGCGTGCAGGGCGACGTGCTCATGATCCAGACGCTGCGCTGGGCCGACGAGATCCGCGAAGCGTCCTTCGAGTCGCTCGAGGGCGGGAGCCCGCGCATCTCGGCGCGCGAGATGGAGCTCGCGCGCTCGGTGGTCGAGGACCTCGAGGGCGACTTCGACCCGGCCGCCTACGAGGACGACTACCAGGTGCAGCTGCGCACGCTCGTCGAGGCGAAGCTCGACGAGGGCGAGGCGCTCGACACCGCGGCGACCTTCGGGGAGTCGGAGGACGACGAGGGCGGCGAGGTCATCGACCTCATGGAGGCGCTGCAGCGCTCGGTGGATCGGAGGCGCGGGGCGTCGGGTGCATCGGGGAAGGGCTCGGGGGCGAAGAAGACGGCGGCGAAGAAGACGGCGGCCAAGAAGACGGCGGCGAAGAAGCCATCGGCGAAGAAGACGGCGGCCAAGAAGACGGCGGCGAAGAAGGCGTCCGCGAAGAAGGCGTCGGCGACGAAGGCGTCGGCGAGGTCCACCTCCACGAGGTCGACCTCCACCAAGAAGCCCGAGCAGGCCTCCTGACGTGGCCGCGGCCGAGCAGCTCGAGGTCGGCGGCCGCACCGTGCGGCTCTCGAACCCGGCCAAGGTGCTCTACCCGTCCACCGGCACGACGAAGCGCGAGGTCGTCGACTACTACCTCGAGGTCGCCGACGCGCTCCTCCCCCACGTCGCCGGGCGCCCCGTCACCCGCAAGCGCTGGGTCGACGGCGTCGGCACGGCGCGGAAGCCCGGCCAGGTCTTCTTCCAGAAGCAGGTGGAGCGCGGCGCCCCAGACTGGCTGCGGACCGTCGAGATCCAGCACACCGAGGGCGCGAAGGCCTACCCGCTCGCCTCGGAGCCCGCGGCGCTCGCGTGGATGGCGAACCTCGCGGCGCTCGAGCTGCACGTGCCGCAGTGGCGGGCCGATGCGGGCCACGGCGCGAGCGTCGACTCCGAGCGGCAGCATCCCGATCGCCTCGTGCTCGACCTCGACCCCGGCGAGGGCGCCGACCTCGACGACTGCGCCTGGCTCGCGCTCGAGGTGCGCGAGCTGCTCGAGGAGATCGGGCTGCAGCCGGTGCCGCTCACGAGCGGCTCCAAGGGCATCCACGTCTACGCGCGGCTCGACGGCTCGCTCACCTCGCGCCAGGTGAGCGACGTGGCGAAGCAGCTCGCGCGCTCGCTGGCCGAGCTGCACCCGGACCGCGTCGTGAGCGAGATGGCGAAGGCGAAGCGGCGCGGCAGGGTGATGGTCGACTGGAGCCAGAACTCGGCGGCCAAGACGACGGTCGCTCCGTACTCGCTGCGCGGCCGCGTGCGGCCGACGGTCGCGGCGCCCCGCACCTGGGAGGAGATCGAGCGCGGCGGCCTCGAGCAGCTCGAGATGGCCGACGTGCTGCGGCGCCTCGAGCGCGACGGCGACCTCATCGCCGCGCTCGACCCTCCGCCCGATCGCCTCGCGCGATACCGCTCGATGCGCTCCGCCGAGCGCACGCCGGAGCCCGTGCCGGAGGCGCCCTCCCGCGACCGCGGGCAGCGCACCTTCGTCATCCAGGAGCACCGGGCGCGCGCGAAGCACCACGACGTGCGGCTCGAGCACGACGGCGTGCTCGTCTCGTGGGCCGTGCCCAAGGGGCCGCCCACCACCCCCGAGCAGAACCGGCTCGCGGTGCAGACCGAGGATCACCCGGTCGAGTACGGCGAGTTCGAGGGCACGATCCCGAAGGGCGAGTACGGCGCCGGCACGGTGCGGATCTGGGATGCGGGCACGTACGAGCTCGAGCGGTGGCACGACGACGAGGTGATCGCGGTGCTGCACGGGCGCGAGGGCGGCGGGCTGGGCGGCGAGCCGTACCGCTGCGCGCTCATCCGCACCGACGCCGACAAGCGGCAGTGGCTCCTGCACCGCATGCAGGAGCAGGCGGCCGGCGGCGGGGTGCGGGCATCGCGGAGACGGCCGAAGCCGTCGCCGCGCGCGAAGCCGAGGCCGGCCTCCGGCGGCCGCCGCGCCTACTCGCGCGAGCTGCGGCCCATGCTCGCGAGCGCCGCGGAGCCTCGCGACCTCGACGACGAGCGCGAGTGGTCGTTCGAGGTGAAGTGGGACGGCTGGCGCGCGATCGTGGAGGTCGACGGCGGCGACGTGCGGCTCACGAGCCGGTCGGGCACGGACCTGACGCCGCTGTTCCCGGAGCTGCCTGCTGCGCTCGCCGAGGCGGTGACCGCCGACCGCGCGGTGCTCGACGGCGAGATCGTCGTGCTGGGCCGCCAGGGCGCCTCCGACTTCGCGGCGCTGCAGGCGCGCGCGGGGCTGACCGCGCGGGAGGCGCGGCGAGCGGCCGAGCGGACGCCCGTGACGCTGCTGCTCTTCGACGCGCTCGAGGTCGACGGCGAGCGGCTGCTCGCCGAGCGCCTCGCCGACCGGCAGGGGCGGCTCGACGCGATCGTCGAGGAGTCGCGGCGCGTGCGGCTCTCGACGCCGCTGCGCGGCTCGCTCGCGCACATCCTGGAGGTGACGCGCGAGCGAGGGCTCGAGGGCGTCGTGGCCAAGCGCGACGACAGCCGCTACCGGCCCGGCGCGCGCTCGCACGACTGGCTGAAGCTCAAGCACCAGCGCATGGCAGAGGTCGCCGTCGTCGGCTGGCTGGAGGGCAAGGGGGCGCTCGCGGGCACGGTCGGCTCGCTCGTGCTCGCTCGGCCCGAGGGCCGGCGGCTGCGCTACGTGGGCCGCGTGGGCACGGGCTTCTCGGCCGCCGAGCGGGAGCGGCTGCGCACCACGCTGCGGCCGAGGCGCACGGCGCCCCGGATCGACGGCGTGCCGGCGGACGTCGCGGGCCGCGTGCGCTGGGTGCGCGCGGTCGTGGGCGAGGTCGAGCACGCGGAGGAGACCGCCTCCGGCGCGCTCCGCCACCCGGTCTGGCGCGCCCTCCGCCCCGAGAAGTCGCTCCGCGACCTCTGACCTCGCGTCTCGACGTCTGGGCGCGCACCTCGAGCCCTGCAGCGGGGTCGGGATGCGCGCAGCGACGTTGAGATCAGGCGACGTCGTGCACGTGGTGCTCGAGGTCGTGCAGCGCGTAGACGAGCAGCGTCTCGACCGTGAAGACGGAGCCGTTGGAGCGGCGGCCGGGGCGCTGCAGCGCATCGGCGGACACCGCATCCGCCGCCTCGGCGAACGCCGCGGCCGCGAGGTCGAGCTCGACCGCGACGCGCTCGGGCTGCTGGCCCGCGTAGTCGTCGTCGATCGCCGCCCGGTCCTGGTCCCAGTCCGCGAACTCCGGATCGTCGTGCTCGAGCATCTGCTGCAGGCGCACGAGCATCACGCGGCACACGTCGCGCACGTGCGCGCCGTACTCGAGCGGCGACCAGGTCGCATCGTCGGGTCGCGTCGTCGCGCCCTCGCCGTGGAGGCGGCGGTGGATCGCGGCGGCGGCCGCGCGGCTGCGCGCGCCGACCTCCGCCACGTCGACCGCCGCGGGGTCGAAGCCGCACTCGGGGCACCGCTCGCGCAGCACCCAGGTCCAGTCCTTCGTGTCGGGCTCGATGGGCATGGGGCGAGCATCCCACGCCCCGCGGCGGCGCGCGGATCATCCGAGCGGATGACGCCGCGGCGACTCCGGGCGGACGCGGCGGTCGGGGCCGGGTTCCTAGCGTCGTGAGGGAAGGAAGGAAGCCCCTCATGCTCATGCTCGACCTGCTCGAGACCGTCGCCCTCACCTCGCTCGCCGCGCTCGCGATCGCGGCCGGCACCGTCGCCGTGCTGGGCGCCGCGGTGCTGGGCCTCGTCGCGCTCGCCGGCTCGCTCGCCGCCCGCCGCGCGGGCCGCACCGAGCGCCGCGCGACCACCGCGCTGCGCCCCGCCACCGCCTCCTGACCGAACGCTCGACCGGTCCTGTGGTCGGCGGACGCGAGAGTCCCGCCTGCCGACCACAGCACCGGTCGAGGATGCACCGGGCGCGTGTTGCGAGGGGCTCCGGCCGCGACTACAGTTTTCCTGAACGATCGGTCACTAATTCGCGGCCGAGCGCGACAGCAGACGACGGAGTCAGGAGTCCCATGGCCGAGGCCTACCTCGTCGGCGGCGTCCGCACCCCCGTGGGCCGCTACGGCGGCGCCCTCGCCGGCGTGCGGCCCGACGACCTCGCCGCGCTCGTCGTGCGCGAGGCCGTCGCGCGCTCCGGCGCCCCCACCGACCGCATCGACGAGGTGCTGCTCGGCGCCGCGAACCAGGCCGGCGAGGACAACCGCAACGTCGCCCGCATGGCTGCGCTCCTCGCGGGCCTGCCCGACCATGTGCCCGGCATGACGCTCAACCGCCTCTGCGCCTCCGGCATGTCGGCCGTCACCACCGCCTCTCAGGCGATCCGCGCCGGCGACGCCGACCTGCTCGTCGCAGGCGGCGTCGAGTCGATGACGCGCGCGCCCTGGGTGCAGGCGAAGCCCGAGCGGGCGTGGGCGAAGCCCGGCGAGGCCTACGACACCTCGATCGGCTGGCGCTTCCCCAACCCGCGCCTGGTCGCGCGCGACAAGGCCACCCTCTCGATGCCGGAGACGGCCGAAGAGGTCGCGCGCCTCGACCGCATCAGCCGCGAAGACGCCGACGCCTTCGCGCTCGAGAGCCACCGCCGCGCCCTCGATGCGATCGACGCCGGGCGCTTCGCCGCCGAGATCGTGGGCGTCGAGACCCGCGCAGGGCTCGTCGACACCGACGAGGGCCCGCGCCGCGGCACGACGATGGAGGCCCTCGCGGGCCTCCGCCCGGTGGTGACCGGTGGATCCGTGGTCACCGCGGGCAACGCCTCGAGCCTCAACGACGGCGCCTCCGCGATCCTCGTCGCGAGCGAGGCGGCGGTCGCCGAGCACGGGCTCGCGCCGCGCGCCCGCATCGTCGCGCACGCCGCCGCCGGCCTCGCGCCCGAGGTCATGGGCCTCGGCCCCGTGCCCGCCACGGAGGCGGCGCTGCGGCGGGCCGGGCTCACGATCGACGACATCGGCTCGGTCGAGCTCAACGAGGCCTTCGCCTCCCAGTCGCTCGCGTGCATCCGCCGTCTCGGGCTCGACCCCGCGCGCGTCAACGCCGACGGCGGCGCGATCGCGCTCGGCCACCCGCTCGGCTCCTCGGGATCGCGCCTCATCGTCACGCTGCTCGGCCGCATGGAGCGCGAGGGCAGCCGCTACGGCCTCGCCACCATGTGCGTCGGCGTCGGCCAGGGCACCGCGATCATCCTGGAGCGCGTGTGAGCCGCCTCGACGTCTCCACGCGCACGCCGGCGCTCCTGCGGGCTCGGGATGCGCGCCCAGACGTCGAGATCGGAGGGGCGCGATGAGCGAGACGCTGCGCATCGAGGAGCGCGGCAGCCACGTGCTCGCCACCCTCGACCGGCCCGAGAAGCGCAACGCGATCGACCAGGAGCTCGTGGATGCGCTGCACCGCCTCTGCGCGCGCCTCGAGGTCGAGCGGCGCACGCTCATCCTCACGGGCGCGGGCGGCTCGTTCGCGGCGGGCGCCGACATCGCGCAGCTCCGCGAGCGCCGCGCGGCCGACGCGCTCGCGGGCATCAACACCCGATGCTTCGAGCGCATCCGCGCCCTGCCGATGCCCGTCATCGCCGTGCTCGACGGCTACGCGCTCGGCGGCGGCGCCGAGCTCGCCTACGCCGCCGACCTCCGCATCGGCACGCCCACGCTGCAGATCGGCAACCCCGAGACGGGCCTCGGCATCATCGCCGCCGCGGGCGCCACGTGGCGCCTGCCCGAGATCGTCGGCGACGCGATGGCCGCCGAGATCCTGCTCACCGGCCGCATCCTCGGCGCCGACGAGGCGCTCGCCGCCGGCCTCGTCTCGGCGGTGCTCGAGCCGG
Source organism: Agrococcus sp. SL85 (assembly GCF_026625845.1). NCBI lineage: Bacteria > Bacillati > Actinomycetota > Actinomycetes > Micrococcales > Microbacteriaceae > Agrococcus > Agrococcus sp. SL85. Next base: position 1,062,602 of record NZ_CP113066.1, on the reverse strand, counting down.
AGGCCGCGCTCGAGCGAGCGGTCGAGCTCGCCGAGCGCATCGCGCGGCTCGACCCCGCCGCCACGCAGGCGACGAAGCGGATGCTGCGCGCGCCGCGCGCCGCGCACCCGGAGGTCGACCTCGCCGAGCAGGCCGTGCTCTTCGAGAGCCCCGAGAAGGAGCGGCGGATGACCGCGTTCCTCGAGCGGCGAAGCCGCTCGGCCGGAGACGCCGAGCGACGAGCCACGCGGGAGGCCCAGGCATGACCGGGACGAGCTTCACCAGCAACGCCCCCGACACCGACGCCGAGGTGGGCGCGGGCGCGCCCGAGCGCGTGGGCGTGCTCGGCGGCGGGCGCATGGGCGCCGGCATCGCGCACGCCTTCGTGCTCGCCGGCAGCCAGGTCGTCGTCGTCGAGCGCGACGAGGCGGCCGCCGCGGGCGCCGCCGACCGCGTGCGCGAGAGCCTCGCGAAGAGCGTCGAGCGCGGCTGGGGCGAGCCGCTCGACGAGCTCGAGGGGCGCCTGACGACCGCGATCGACGTCGCCGCGTTCGCCGGCTGCGGCCTCGTCATCGAGGCGGTGCCCGAGGACGAGGCGCTGAAGGCCGAGGCCCTCGCCCGCGTCGAGGCGGTGCTGCCGGTCGGCGCCGCCCTCGCGAGCAACACCTCCTCCATCTCCATCACCCGCCTCGCGGCCGGCCTCCAGCGCCCGGGCCGGTTCGTGGGCCTCCACTTCTTTAACCCGGTGCCGGCCTCCGGCCTCGTCGAGATCGTGCTGGGCGAGGAGACCGCGGGCGAGCTCGCGAACGCCGCGCGCGCGTGGGTGGAGGCGATCGGCAAGGTGCCCGTCACCGTGCACGACGCCCCCGGCTTCGCCTCCTCGAGGCTCGGCGTCGCGATCGGCCTCGAGGCCATCCGCATGGTCGAGGAGGGCGTCGCGAGCCCCGGCGACATCGACGCCGCCATGGAGCTCGGCTACAAGCACCCCATGGGACCGCTGCGCCTCACCGACGTGGTCGGCCTCGACGTGCGCCTCGGCATCGCCGAGCAGCTCGAGCGCGACCTCGGCCCCCGCTTCGCCCCGCCCGCGCTGCTGCGGCAGATGGTGGCGGAGGGCCGCCTCGGCCGGAAGAGCGGCCGCGGCTTCTACGACTGGGAGTGACGCGCTCCGCGCCTCCGACCGACACCGACCGCACACCGAGAGGGACGACGATGACCCGCACCCTGCCCAGCTACGTCCAGGACGCCTGGTGGGAGCCCGCCGAGGGCGCCCGCACCGCCGAGGTGCGCGACGCGAGCACCGGCGAGCCCGTCGCGCTCGTCTCGACCGAGGGCCTCGACGTCGCGGCCGCGCTCGAGCACGCCCGCCAGGTCGGCCACCACAGCCTCGCGCCGCTCACCTTCCACCAGCGCGCGATCCTCCTGAAGCGCATGGCGCTCGCGCTCACCGAGCGCAAGGGCGAGCTGTACGAGCGCTCGAGCCGCACGGGCGCCACGAAGGCCGACTCGTGGGTCGACATCGACGGCGGCATCGGCGTGCTCTTCGCCTACTCGAGCCGCGGCCGCCGCGAGATGCCGCAGTCGACCGTCTACCTCGACGGCCCCGTCGAGCCGCTCTCGAAGGACGGCTCGTTCCTCGGCCGCCACATCGCCACGACCCTCCCCGGCGTCGCGGTGCAGATCAACGCCTTCAACTTCCCCGTCTGGGGCTCGCTCGAGAAGCTCGCGCCCGCGTTCCTCGCCGGCATGCCCACGCTCATCAAGCCCGCGACGCCCACGGGCTACGTCGCCGAGCACATGGTGCGCATCCTGGTGGAGTCGGGCCTCCTGCCCGCAGGCTCGGTGCAGCTGGTCTCGGGCTCGGCGCGCGAGCTGCTCGACCACCTGCGCCTCGGCGACACCGTTGGCTTCACGGGCTCCGCCTCCACGGCCGACGGGCTCCGCACGCACGCGGCCGTGCAGGAGCGCGGCGTGCGCTTCACGGCCGAGACCGACTCGATCAACGCCTCGGTGCTGGGCCCGGATGCGGTGGAGGGCACCCCCGAGTTCGACGCCTACGTGCGCGGCCTCGTGGCCGAAATGACCGCGAAGGCCGGCCAGAAGTGCACCGCCATCCGCCGCGCGATCGTGCCGAGCGGCATGTCGGATGCGGTGGCAGCGGCCGTGCGCGAGCGCATCGCCGCGAAGGTCGTCGTGGGCGACCCGCGCGCCGAGGGCGTGACGATGGGGCCGCTCGCGTCGGTCGAGCAGCGCGACGAGGTGCTGCGGCAGGTGGGCCGCCTCACCGACGGCGGCGCCGAGGTGCTCGTGGGCGGCGGCGGCGCGACCGACGTGCTGCTCGCCGACGGCTCGCGCGGCGCGGCCGAGAGCGGCGCCTTCGTCGCGCCGACGCTGCTGCGCTTCGCCGACCCGGAGGCGGAGGCCCTGCACTCGATCGAGGCGTTCGGCCCGGTCTCGTCGCTCGTCGAGTACGGCTCGGCCGAGCAGGCCGCAGAGCTCGTGGGGCGCGGCGGCGGCTCGCTCGTGACCTCGGTCGCGAGCCACGACGCCGCGTTCGTCGCCGACCTCACGCGCCGCATCGCGCCGCACAACGGCCGCATCCTGCTGCTCGACCGCGACGACGCGCGCGCCTCCACCGGCCACGGCTCGCCGCTGCCGATGCTCGTGCACGGCGGCCCCGGCCGCGCGGGCGGCGGCGAGGAGCTGGGCGGCATCCGCTCGGTGCTGCACCACATGCAGCGCACGGCCATCCAGGGCAGCCCCGCGATGCTCACGGCCGTCACGGGCGTCTGGCACCCGGGCGCACCCGCGTCGTCGGAGGGCGAGCACCCGTTCCGCAAGTCGCTCGCCGAGCTGCGGATCGGCGATCAGGTGGTCTCGGCGCCGCGCGAGGTGACACTGGAGGACATCGAGCACTTCGCGCGCTTCACGGGCGATGAGTTCTACGCGCACATGGACGAGGAGGCCGCCGCCGCGAACCCGTTCTTCCCGGGCCGCGTGGCGCACGGCTACCTGCTCGTGTCGTTCGCGGCGGGGCTCTTCGTCGAGCCCGCGCCGGGTCCGGTGCTGGCGAACACGGGCCTCGAGGGGCTGAGGTTCATGACGCCGGTGTCGCCCGGCGACAGCATCCGCGTGACGCTGACGGCCAAGCAGATCACGCCGCGCGAGACCGAGGACTACGGCGAGGTGCGGTGGGATGCGGTGCTCGAGAACCAGCGCGACGAGGTCGTCGCGAGGTACGACGTGCTGACCCACGTCGCGAAGACCCGCTGAGCCGAGCGCTCGCCTCGCAGCACGGACGGCCCGCCCCTGACAGGGGCGGGCCGTCCGTGCTGCGGCGTGCGATCAGTCCTGCGGCAGGTACAGCTGCTCGCCCGCGAGGATGAGGTCGGGGTCGCTGATCGTGTCCTGGTTCACGGCGAAGAGGCCGAGCCACTGCGACTCGATGTCCTCGCGCTCGGCGATCGACGAGAGCGTGTCGCCGGGCTCGATCGTGATGGTCTCGTCCGAGCGCTCGACGTCCGGCAGCTCGTACGACGCGCCGGCGGCGACGGCCTCCTGCGAGGGCACGTCCTGCGGCTGCTGCTGCGCCTCTGCGGGCGCCTGCTGCGCGGGCGCCTCCTGCGCGGGTGCCGGCGTCGCCTGGCGCGGCTCGGCCGAGCCGCTCGCGCCGATCTGCACCGAGCAGCTGGGCCATGCGCCCCAGCCCTGCCCGGCCAGCACGTTCTCGGCGACGCGGATCTGCTCGGCGCGCGAGGCGTCGGCCGGGTTGCCCGAGCCGCCGTAGGCCTGCCAGGTCGAGAGCGAGAACTGCAGGCCGCCGTAGTAGCCGTTGCCCGTGTTCGCCGCCCAGTTGCCGCTCGACTCGCACTGCGCGAGCCTGGTCCCAGGTGGCGTCGCTCGCGGCGTTCGCCGCCGGGGCGACCATGAGGCCGGCCGCGACGGCCGCACCGGAGGCGGCGACGGCGATGCCGGCGCGCACGCGGCGCTTCGGGCGGGGCGAGGTGGTGGGGTTCTGCATGTGCACTCCGCGGCCCCACCTCGTCGGCTGCGCCGCGTCCGCCCGGCCGGATCTGTCGATTCCGTGGCGCGGCGGGCTCTCGGGGCGGATGCGGTGGCGGCCCGTCGCGGTTGCAAGCCGACGACGATACACGAAGATCACGATTGGGTAACGATCTTGCGGACCGCGCAGGATCGTGCGATCGCGCCCCCCGCGCCGCGGCGCGCGCTCGATCGGCCGGAGCGGGGCGGCGGGCGCACAGTGCGCCCGGGGTCGCGCTCTGCCCGATCGAGCGCGGCGCGACGGCCCCGCTCAGCGCGCGGTGAGCCCCGCGTCGACGTAGGCGAGCACGGCGTCCGCGAGCGCCTCGGGCGAGGTGCGGCCGTCGGGCCGGTACCACTCGACGAGCGAGTTCACCATGCCGAAGGTCAGCCGCTCCGCGAGCCGCGGGTCGACCTCCGGCCGCAGCGTGCCCTCGTCGCGCGCGCGCTCGAAGAGCGCCCGCAGGCGCGCATCGATCGCGCGCCGCCGCGCGAGCGCCGCGCGCTCTACCTCCGTGTTGCCGCGCAGGCGCAGCAGCAGCGTCACCGACGGCAGCTCGGCGGTGAGCACGAGCACGGCGCCGCGCAGCACGTGGCGGATGCGCGCATCCGCCGGCCCTGCGGTCGCCTCGGGCTCGTCGAAGACCGCCTCGAGCCCGTCGAGCGCCTGCGCGAGCGCGACCTCGAGCATCTGCTCCTTGGAGTCGAAGTGGTGGTAGATCGCCGAGCGCGAGAGGCCGAGGCGCTCCGAGAGCATGCCGAGGCTCGTCGCCTCGTAGCCGTGGTCGTTGAACGCCTGCACCACGACCGCGAGCAAGCGGTCGCGGTCGTAGCCGGGGCGGCCGCGGCGGGCGGCGGCGCTGCCGGTGGCGGCGTCGGTGGTCATCGGCTCCATCCTGTCAGCGAGGGCCTCGTGACGCGTGCCGCCTGCGGCGGCGCGCTCCTCGACCAGCGGCTGCCCCTCAGCCCTGGTCGCGCAGGTCGTAGACGCGCTTGTACTTGCCCTCCGAGCGCGGTAGGGAGCCCGAGGGCACGACCTCCACGTCGACGGAGGTGCCGATCCGCTCCTTGATGCGCGCCTTCAGCACCTCGGCGGCAGCGGTCTCGATCACGGGCTTCACGCCCGGCGTGCACTCGATCTTCACGACGAGGCCGTCCATGCGGCCGCGCTGCACGAGCTCGAGCACGAAGTGGGGCGTGAGGTGCTCGATCTCGAGCGCGATCTCCTCGATCTGCGTCGGGAAGAGGTTCACGCCGCGGAGGATGATCATGTCGTCGTTGCGGCCCGTGATCTTCTCGATCCGCCGCATCGCGGAGCGCGCAGAGCCCGGCAGCAGCCGCGTGAGGTCGCGCGTGCGGTAGCGCAGCACCGGGAACGCCTCCTTCGTGAGCGAGGTGAAGACCAGCTCGCCCATCTCGCCGTCGGCCACGGGCTCGAGCGTCTCGGGGTCGACGACCTCGGGCAGGAAGTGGTCCTCCCAGATGTGCGGGCCGTCCTTGGTCTCGACGCACTCGCTGCCGACGCCCGGCCCCATCACCTCCGACAGCCCGTAGATGTCGACGGCGTCGATGTCGAGGCGCGCCTCGAGCTCGCGCCGCATCTCGTTCGTCCACGGCTCGGCGCCCAGCACCGCCACCTTGAGGCTCGTCTGCCGCGGGTCGAGCCCCTGCGCCTCGAAGGCGTCGGCGATCGTCAGGAGGTAGGAGGGGGTGCAGAGGATGGCGTCGGGCTCGAAGTCGCGGATCAGCTGCACCTGCCGCGCGGTCTGCCCGCCCGAGACGGGGATCACGGTGCAGCCGAGCCGCTCGATGCCCGCGTGCGCGCCGAGGCCGCCGGTGAAGAGGCCGTAGCCGTACGCGTTGTGCACCTTCCAGCCCCGCCGGATGCCGGCGGCGCGCAGCGAGCGCGCGACGACGTCGGCCCAGCGGTCGAGGTCGCCCGAGGTGTAGCCGACGACGGTGGGGCGGCCCGTGGTGCCGGAGGAGGCATGGATGCGCGCCACCTCGTCCATCGGCACCGCGAACATGCCGAAGGGGTAGCTCTGGCGCAGGTCCTCCTTCGTGGTGAAGGGGATGCGGCGCAGGTCGTCGAGCGAGCGGATGTCGTCGGGGTGCACGCCCGCCTGGTCGAGCTTCTGCCGGTAGACCGGCACGTGCTCGTAGGCGTGGCGGACGCTGGCCTGCAGGCGCTCGAGCTGCAGCGCGCGCAGCTCGTCGAGGGTCAGGCGCTCGGCGAGGTCGAGGGTGTCGGGCTCGGCAGCGGCGGCGGTGCGGGGCATGCGGACTCCTTCGTCGGCGGCGGGTGGAGGCGGGGGCCGGTCAGGCGGGCGCGGAGGCGCCGGGCACCTCGGGCAGCGGCCGGTCGGTGGTGAACGAGCGGCCGCGGAACTCGGCCACGACCTCGCCGTCCTGGTCGACGACGCGCACGTCGTAGAGGCCGTTGCGGCCGGAGCGCCAGCGGCGCTCCGCGGTGGCGGTGAGGCGGGAGCCCACGTGCGAGGCGCGGGCGAAGGCGATGTCGGCGCCGGCGGCCACGGTGACGCGGCCGTCCTCGTTGCACGCGTAGGCGAAGGCGGTGTCGGCGAGCGCGAAGACGTAGCCGCCGTGCGTGATGCCGAAGCCGTTGGCCATCTCGTCCCGCACGGTCATCGAGAGCACGGCGCGGCCGCGCTCGAGCTCGTCGATCGTCACGCCCATCGCGTCCTTGGCGGTGTCGGTGCGCGCCATGATCGTCGCGGCCCAGCTGGGGTCGAGGTCGGGCACGAGGCCCGTCGTTCCGGTCATGCGCTCTCCATCGAGTCGGCGGCCGGGCGGGGCGCGGAGCGTCGTCGCCCGGAGCTCGACGCCCCCTCGACGGGCGCGTCGTGGTCCACTATACTCACTGAACGTTCGATCAGTAATTCCGATCTGCGAACAGGAGCCGACGATGACGCTGACCCCCGAAGCCCCCGCCGCCGGGCCCGCCCCCGAGGCGACCGAGGCCGAGCTGCAGGCGCGCTTCGACGCGCTCATCGAGGCCGACCAGCGCATCGAGCCGCGCGACTGGATGCCCGACGCCTACCGCAAGACGCTCATCCGCCAGATCTCGCAGCACGCGCACTCCGAGATCATCGGCATGCAGCCCGAGGGCAACTGGATCTCGCGCGCGCCGAGCCTGAAGCGCAAGGCCATCCTCATGGCCAAGGTGCAGGACGAGGCCGGCCACGGGCTCTACCTCTACTCCGCGGCGCAGACGCTCGGCATCAGCCGCGAGGAGATGACCGAGCAGCTCATCGCCTCGCGCGCCCGCTACTCCTCGATCTTCAACTACCCCACGCCCACGTGGGCCGACATGGGCGCCATCGGCTGGCTCGTCGACGGCGCCGCGATCTGCAACCAGGTGCCGCTGTGCCGCGCCTCCTACGGCCCCTACGGCCGCGCGATGGTGCGCATCTGCAAGGAGGAGTCGTTCCACCAGCGCCAGGGCTTCGAGATCCTGCTCGAGCTCAGCCAGGGCACGCCCGAGCAGCACCGGATGGCGCAGGAGGCCGTGGACCGCTGGTACTGGCCGTCGCTCATGATGTTCGGCCCGCCCGACGACGAGTCGCCCAACTCGGCGCAGTCGATGGCGTGGAAGATCAAGCGCTTCTCGAACGACGAGCTGCGCCAGCGCTTCGTCGGCATGCTCGTGCCGCAGGCCGAGGTGCTCGGGCTCACGCTGCCCGATCCGAACCTCCGCTGGAACGAGGCGGAGGGGCAGTGGGACATGTCGGAGATCGACTGGACCGAGTTCCACGAGGTGCTCGCCGGCCGCGGCCCCGCGAACGCGCAGCGCATCCAGCACCGCCGCGACGCCCACGAGCAGGGCGCGTGGGTGCGCGAGGCCGCCGCCGCGTACGCGGAGAAGCAGGCCGCCGAGGCCCGCGCCGCGGCCTGATCGCGACCAGATCCCAGACCGACCGAGCAAGAGGAGACGAGGATGTCGACCCCCGGTGACGTGGCAGGCGAGGCCTGGCCGCTCTACGAGGTGTTCGTGCGCGCGAGCCGGGGCCTCAGCCACGTGCACGTCGGCTCGCTGCACGCCCCCGACGACGACATGGCGCTGCGCAACGCGCGCGACCTCTACACGCGCCGCAACGAGGGCGTCTCGGTGTGGGTGGTGCGCTCGACCGCGATCACGACGAGCGACCCCGACCAGAAGGGCGCGTTCTTCGAGAGCCCCGCGGGCAAGAACTACCGCCACGCGAAGTACTACGAGAAGAGCGCGGAGGTGCCGCACCTGTGAGCCCCCAGCCCCCCGCGAACGAGCGACGCAGCGCAGCCGCGGTCGACGCCGCCTACGAGGCCGAGGCCGCCGAGGCGCACGGCGACGTCACCGTCGACGAGCTCGACCTCGCCGCCGAGCTCGCTGGTGCCGGCGGCACCGCCTCCGAGGACGTCGCGGAGTACGCCCTGCGCCTCGGCGACGACGCCCTCATCCTCAGCCAGCGCCTCGGCTGGTGGATCTCGCGCGCGCCCGAGCTCGAGGAGGACATGGCGCTCGGCAACATCGCGCTCGACCTCCTCGGCCACGCCCGCTCGCTCCTCCACTACGCCGGCACCGCCTCCGGCCGCAGCGAGGACGACCTCGCCTACTGGCGCGACGAGCCGGAGTTCCGCTGCGCGTGGCTCTTCCAGCAGCCGAACGGCGACTTCGCGCACACGATCGTGCGCGGCCTCATCGCGAGCGCCTGGATGCAGGAGCTCTACACGGCGCTGTCGTCCTCGTCGGATGCGACGCTCGCGGCGATCGCGGCGAAGGCCGTGAAGGAGGTCGCCTACCACCGCGACCACGCCGTGCAGTGGACGCTGCGGCTCGCGGGCGGCACCGAGGAGTCGCGCGCGCGGCTGCTCGTGGCGCTCGCCGACACCTGGCCCTACACCGACGAGCTCTTCCGCGACGACGCCCTCACCGAGCGCCTCGACGGCGTCGTCCCCGCGCCCTCGAGCCTGCGCGCCGGCTACGACGAGGTCGTCGGCGCCGTGCTCGCCGAGGCGGAGATCGCGGAGGCCGAGTTCGTGAGCTCGAAGATCGGCCAGTCGTCCGGCGGCGGCCGCCAGGGCCACCACTCCACCCACCTCGGCCCGCTGCTGGCCGAGATGCAGGTGCTCGCGCGGCGCCACCCGGGGGCGACGTGGTGATGGTGCAGACCCTCGACGTCCAGCGCGCCCGCCGCGTCGCCGCGGCGGTCGTCGACCCCGAGGTGCCCGTGCTCACGATCGACGACCTCGGCGTGCTCCGCGACGTGCGCGAGGAGGCCGGCACGATCGTCGTGACCCTCACGCCCACCTACTCGGGCTGCCCCGCGATCGACCAGATGCGCGACGACGTGCTGCTCGCGCTCACCGCCGAGGGCTTCCGCGACATCCGCGTCGACTTCACGCTCTCCCCAGCCTGGACGACCGACTGGATGTCCGAGGCCGGCAAGGCGAAGCTCGAGGAGTTCGGCATCGCGCCGCCCACGCACCGCGCGGGCGAGCGGCAGGGCCCGATCCCGCTCTCGCTCGGCGTCCAGTGCCCGCGGTGCCGCTCGCTGCGGACGCGCGAGGTCTCGCGCTTCGGCTCGACCGCGTGCAAGAGCCACTTCGAGTGCCTCGCGTGCCTCGAGCCCTTCGACCACTTCAAGGTGCACTGACGATGGCCGCGATCAACCTGGGCAGCACCGGGCTCCCCTCGGCGGGCCTGCCCGGCGGCACCGCGACGGCCCGACGCCGCGGGCGCTTCCACCGCCTCGCCGTCGCCGACGTGCGGCCGCTCACCGCCGACTCCGTCGAGGTCACCTTCGCCGTGCCGGAGGCCCTGCAGCACGAGTTCGCCTACGTCGCGGGCCAGCACCTCGCGCTCCGCGCCGAGGTCGACGGCCACGAGCTGCGCCGGAGCTACTCGATCTGCCGCCCGCCGAGCCCCGGCTCCATCTCGGTCGCGATCAAGCGCGACCTGGGCGGCCGGTTCTCGACCTGGGCGAACGAGGAGCTCGAGCCCGGCACCGAGATCGACGTCATGAGCCCCCAGGGCACGTTCACGTCGAACCTCGAGTCGCTCGCGGGCGCGCACGTCGTCGGCATCGCCGCGGGCTCCGGCATCACGCCGATGATGGCGCTCGCGCACGAGGTGCTCGCGGGCTCCCCCGACGCCACGTTCTCGCTCGTGTTCTCGAACCGCTCGACGCTCGACGTGATGTTCGTCGAGGAGCTCGCCGACCTCAAGGACCGCTACCCGGCGCGCCTCGCGCTGCACCACGTGCTCTCGCGCGAGCAGCGCGCGTCGCCGCTCATGTCGGGCCGCATCGACGAGGAGCGGCTGCGGGCCATGCTCGGCTCGATCATCCGTCCGGACTCGGTCGACGAGTGGTTCCTGTGCGGCCCGTTCGAGCTCGTGCAGCTGTGCCGCGACGTGCTGGAGGACGTGGGCGTCGACGCGGCGCACGTGCGCTTCGAGCTGTTCACGACCGGTCGGCCGCTCGACGCCGGCGGCGACCGCGGGCGACCCGTGGAGGCGAAGGCGGGCGAGGAGGCCTGGACGCTCGACTTCACGCTCGACGGCCAGTCCTCGCAGGTTCGCAGCCCCGTGGCGGCGCGCGAGTCGATCCTCAACGCGGCGCTGCGCGTGCGACCCGACGTGCCCTTCGCGTGCGCGGGCGGCGTGTGCGGCACGTGCCGCGCGCGCGTCGTCGAAGGCAGCGTCTCGATGAGCGAGAACTACGCGCTCGAGCCCGACGAGCTCGAGCGCGGCTACGTGCTCACGTGCCAGTCGCACCCCAAGGGCGAGCGCGTCGTCGTCGACTACGACGTCTAGCCCCTCCACCCCTCCGCCTCTGCAGGCTCAGCGGCGAGCAGACGCGATGGTCGCGCCCGCGCGCAGCTGAGCCTGCGACGCTGGAAGCACCACCGAACGAAGGAGTCCGGATGATCGACCTCAGCATCGACGGCGGCGTCGCCGAGATCGCGCTCGTGGCGCCCGAGCGACGGAACGCGCTCGACGAGTCCGCGATCGCCGAGCTCTCGGAGGCGTACGCCGAGGCCGAGCGCGCGGGCGTCCGCGCGCTCGTGCTGCGCGGCGAGGGCAAGGGCTTCTGCGCGGGCCGCGACATCAGCCGCGTCGACCCGCGCGAGGACGACGTCGAGGGCTTCCTCGCGGGCCGCGTGCAGCCGCTGCTCGAGCGCATGAGCGCGTTCCCCGCCCCGACGTTCGCGGCGGCGCACGGCGCCGCGCTCGGGGTCGGCCTCGGCCTCCTCATCGCCACCGACGTCGTCTACGTCGCGGAGTCGGCCAAGCTCGGCAGCCCGTTCGCGGCACTCGGCGCCACCCTCGACTCGGGCGGCCACGCCCTGTTCGTGGAGCGCCTGGGCGCGCATCGCACGCTCGACCTCATCTACTCCGGCCGCCTCATGACGGGCGCGGAGGCCGTGGCGGCGGGCCTCTTCTCGCAGGCGCTGCCCGACGACGAGGTGCTCGACGCCACCCGCGCCGCCGCGGCCCGCGCGGCGGAGGGGCCGACGCAGGCCTTCCTCGCCTCGAAGCGGCTCGTCGCCGCGATCCGCGACGAGCGCCTGGGCCTGTGGCGCTCGATGGCCGACGAGAACCGCGCGCAGGCGGCCCTGTGCGACACCGCCGACTACCGCGAGGGCTTCGCCGCCTTCCAGCAGAAGCGCCCGCCCGTCTTCACCGGCCGCGGCTGAGCTCTCAACCGGTCCTGTGGTCGGCAGACGCAATAATCGCGCCTGCCGACCACTGACCCGGTTGAGATCGGGCGGGTGGTGCGTCGTACGCTCTCGGCATGGCTGAGCAGGCGCATCCGGCGCTCCCCGACCGCGATCGGCTCGCGCGGCTCGCCGAGCTGCAGGCGGCGTTCCTCGCGAGCGCCGAGCGTGCCGATCCCGCGACGAAGGTGCCCTCGTGCGGCCGCTGGGACGTGCGGCAGCTCGTCGTGCACCTCGCCCGCATCCACCACTGGGCCGCCGCGCAGGCCGAGCGCCGGCAGGAGGTGCCGCTCGGCCGCGGACCCTTCGACCTGCCCGCGCTCTACGCCGCGTGCGCCGCGGAGCTGCGCGAGGCGCTCGCGCGCCTCGACCCGGATGCGCGGGCCTGGACGCTGCTCGACGACGGCATCCCGCGGGCCGAGCAGACCGGCACCGTCGCCTTCTGGCACCGCCGTCAGCTGCTCGAGACGCTCGTGCACCTGTGGGACCTCCGCATCGCCACGGGCGAGGGCTGCGCGGGCGACGACGCCGACTGGCTCGACTGCCTCGACGAGGTCGTCGGCACGATGCACCCGCGGCAGGTGCGGCTCGGCCGCGCGCCCGCACCCGAGGCCCGCGTGACGCTCGCGCCCGAGGACGTCGACGGCACCTGGACCCTGCAGGGTGCGCCCGCGGACGCCCCGGAGGTCGTCGTGCGCGGGCCGGTCCGCTCGCTCGCGCTGCTCGCGTGGGGCCGCGCGAGCCTCGACGACGCCGCGCTCGACGTCGACGGCGACCGCGCCCTCGCCGCGGCCGAGCTCGCGCGCGGCCTGACGCCCTAGGCGTCACGGGAGGTCGCCGCGTTCGCCGCCGCCGCTGGCGTGCGGGATGATGGATGCATGACCAACCCGAACCCGGTTCCGCTCGGCCAGCCGCTCGTCGGCGCGTCGTTCGGCCAGGCCGTCCGCCGCTTCTTCCGGCAGTACGTCGGCTTCTCGGGTCGCGCGAGCCGCAGCGAGTTCTGGTGGGCGATGCTGCTCGTGCAGCTCATCGTGCTGCCGGCCACGATCCTGCTGGTCGTCGCGTCGCTCGGCACGGTGCCCGCGATCATCGCGGCCGCGGCGACCGAGGACGAGGCTGCCATCGGCGTCGCGGTGACGACCATGATCGGTTCCACCTTCCTCGCATCCGGCGTCGTGCTGCTGGTCTCGCTCGCGCTGACGCTGCCGCTGCTCGCGCTGTACTGGCGCCGACTGCAGGACGCGGGCTTCCACGGCGCGTGGTCGCTGCTCTCGCTCGTGAGCCTCGGCATCGTGCCCTTCGTGATGGCCTGCCTGCCGCCGAGCCCTGCGGGCGTCCGCTTCGACCCCGCGACGCGAGCGGCGTGGGCGGGTGCGCAGCACTACGGCACGGCGCAGCCCTACGGCGGCGCACAGCCCTACGGCACGGCGCAGCCCTACGGCGCGGCCGGCCAGCCGTACGCCGCTCCGGCCCAGCCCTACGGCGCGCCGATGCAGCCCTACGGTGCCCCGGCCCAGCCGTTCACCGCGCCCGCCGAGGGCCGCGGCGGCGCCGAGCAGCCCTACGGCCCGCCGCCGTCGAGCGGCCCCTACGGCGCGTCGACGCCGCCGCCCGAGCAGCAGCGCTGACCGCACGGGCCGCTCAGCCCTCCTCGGTCGCCGCGGGCCGGATCCGCAGGCTCGAGAGCAGCCCCACCACGAGCGCGGCCGCGGCGATCCAGCCCGCGAGCGCCGTGCCGTCGGTCATGGCGGCGCGTGCAGCCTCGGCCACGGCGGCCGTGCGCGGGTCGGCCGCGAGCGCCTGGATCGAGCCGCCCGAGCTCGCGGTGATCGCGTCGACGGCGGCCTGCAGGCCCGGCTGGGCCGCGACCGCCTCGGCGAGCCGATCGGCCGTGCCGGAGGCGAGGGTGCTGAAGAAGGCGGTGCCGAGCACGGCGATGCCGAGGGCCGAGCCCATCTGCCGCGCGGTCGACTGCGTCGCCGAGCCCTGGCCGCTGCGCTCGACCGGCACGTCCGCCAGCACCACGCTCGTGAGCTGCGCCGTGGCGAGGCCCACACCGATGCCGTAGACGAAGAGCGCGGGCGACGTGAGCCACGCGGTGCTGTCGGGCCGGATGAGCAGCGCGAGGCCCGCGATCGCCGCGATCTCGAGCGCGAGGCCGATCCGCACGACGACGATGGGGGCGATCCTGCGCGAGAGCGCCGCGACGGCGCCGCTGGCCACGAACGAGCCGATCGCGAGGGGCAGCAGGGCGAGGCCCGCCTCGAAGGCCGTGAAGCCCAGCACGTTCTGGAACCACAGCGGCAGCGAGAGGATGAGCCCGAACTCGCCGAAGCTCACGATGAGCGCCGTGACGTTGCCGTTCGCGAACGAGCGGATGCGGAAGAGCGAGAGGTCGAGGATCACGCCCTTGCCCGCCCGCGAGCGCCGCAGCTCGACGAGCACGAAGGCGGTGAGCACGACGGCCGCGAGCGCGAAGGCGACGGGCACGGGCGAGAGCGGCCCGATCGCGAAGGGCGCGTCGGCGCTCGCCTCCCACCAGCCGTAGCTGCGGCCCTCGATGAGGCCGAAGACGAGCGCGCCGAAGCCGACGATCGACAGCAGCGCCCCGATGAGGTCGAGCCGCTGCGCGCCCGAGCCCTCGCGCGACTCCGCGACGAAGAGCAGCAGGCCCGCGACGATGAGCACGCCCACGGGCACGTTGATGCCGAACGCCCAGCGCCAGCTCGCGTGCTCGGTGAGCCAGCCGCCCAGCAGCGGACCGACGGCCGCCATGCCGCCGATCGTCGAGCCCCAGACGGCGAAGGCGATGCCGCGCTCGCGACCGCGGAAGTTCGCGTTGAGCAGCGCGAGCGTCGTGGGCAGGATCATCGAGCCGCCGAGGCCCTGCAGCGCGCGGCCCGCGATGAGCAGCGGCCCGCTGTCGGCGAGCGCGCACGCGATGCTGGCGACGACGAAGACCACGACGCCCACGAGCATGATCCGCCGCCGCCCCACCCGGTCGGCCACGCGGCCCCACGTGAGCAGCAGGGCCGCGAAGAGCAGCGTATAGATCTCCTGCACCCACTGGATCTCGGTGCTCGAGATGCCGAGGTCGGCGACGATCGTGGGCACGGCGACCGAGACGATCGTCGAGTCCATGATGATGATCGCGACGCCGAGGCTGATGGCGAGGAGGCCCCACCATCGGTAGCGCACGAAGCGGTCCTGCTGGGTGGCATCGGAGGCGGTGCGCTGCGCCATGGGGCTCCTCCCGTCGGACGGACAGCGCAACTGTAGTCTCCCTACGCATCGAGCGCATCGGGGTGGCCTCCATGAGGCGCCGGGGATCCGCCATGGACCGCCGAGGGCCGGCCCGTGCCCGGACCGCCCCTCGGCGTGCACGGCGAGACCTCACGTCGCGGGCGTCGTCCGCTCCTCCGCAGCCTCGACCGTCAGCGCGCCGCCCTCGATGTCGACGCGGACGACGCCGGACTCCAGCCCGTCGACGACGAGGTCGGCCACCCGATCCTCGACCTCGCGCTGGATCAGGCGGCGCAGCGGCCGCGCGCCGTACTCGGGCTCGGCGCCGTGCTCGGCGAGCCAGTCGAGCGCAGCGTCGGTCGCCTCGAGCCGCAGGCCCCGCGCCGCGAGACGGGTGCCCACCCGCTCGAGCAGCAGCGTCACGATCTGCCGCAGCTGCTCGCGCTCCAGCCTGCGGAAGAGCACGATCTCGTCGATGCGGTTGATGAGCTCGGGGCGCATCTGCTCGCGCAGGCGGCCGAGCACCTTCGCGCGCAGCTCCCCCTCGCTCCCCCGCCCGTCGCCGGCGTGGAAGCCGATCGGCCCCGCCTTCGAGGCCAGGACCTCCGAGCCGAGGTTCGAGGTCATGATGACGACGGTGCTGCGGAAGTCGACGGTGCGGCCCTGCCCGTCGGTGAGGCGGCCGTCCTCGAGCACCTGCAGGAGCAGGTTGAAGACGTCGGGGTGCGCCTTCTCGATCTCGTCGAGCAGCACGACCGAGTACGGCTGGCGCCGCACGCGCTCGGTGAGCTGGCCGGCCTCGTCGTAGCCGACGTAGCCGGGAGGGGCGCCGATGAGGCGCGCGACCGTGTGCCGCTCGCCGAACTCCGACATGTCGAAGCGCACGAGCGCGCCCTCCGAGCCGAACAGGCTCGTCGCGAGCGCCTTCGCGAGCTCGGTCTTGCCCACGCCCGTGGGGCCGAGGAACAGGAACGACCCGATGGGCCGCCCAGCGTCGCCGAGGCCCGACCGCGAGCGCCGCACGGCCTTCGCGACGGCCGAGACCGCCTCGTCCTGCGCGACGACGCGCTCGTGCAGCTCCTCCTCCAGGCGCGCGAGCCGCTGCCGGTCGCCCTCGGTGAGGCGGGAGGCGGGGATGCCGGTGGCGCGCGCGACGACCTCGGCGATGTCCGCCTCGTCGACGACGCCGTCCTCGCCGGAGCCCGACTCGATCGACGCGGCGATCGCGGCGATGCGGTCGCGGAGGTGCGTGGCCTCCTCGAACTCCTCGGCCTCGACGGCGGCGCGCTTCTCGTCCTCCAGGTGCGCCTTCTCGCGCTCGAGCGACTCGAGGTCGACCTTGGCGCCCAGCCGCAGGCGCAGCCTGGCGCCCGCCTGGTCGATGAGGTCGATGGCCTTGTCGGGCAGGAAGCGGTCGCTGATGTAGCGGTGCGAGAGCTCGACCGCGGCGGCGATGGCCTCGGGCGTGTAGCTGACGCGGTGGTGCGCCTCGTAGGCGGGCCGCAGGCCGTCGAGGATGGTGATGGCGTCCTCGACGCTCGGCTCGGCGACCATGACGGGCTGGAAGCGGCGGGTGAGCGCGGCGTCCTTCTCGATGCGGCGGTACTCGGCGAGCGTCGTCGCGCCGATCATGTGGAGGTCGCCGCGGGCCAGGCGCGGCTTCAGGATGTTCGCGGCGTCCATGCCGCCCTCGCCTCCGGAGCCGGCGCCGAGGATCGTGTGCAGCTCGTCGACGAACACGATGAGCTCGTCCTTGTGGGCGGTGATCTCGTCGACGGCCTTCGTGATGCGCTCCTCGAAGTCGCCCCGGTAGCGGGTGCCGGCGACCATCGCGGTGAGGTCGAGGGCGACGACGCGCTTGCCCACGAGCTGCTTCGGCACCGCGCCGTCGACGATCGCGCGGGCGAGGCCCTCGACGATCGCCGTCTTGCCGACGCCGGCCTCGCCGATGAGCACGGGGTTGTTCTTGGTGCGGCGGCTGAGGATCTCGATGGTCTGCTCGATCTCGTCGGCACGGCCGATGACGGGGTCGAGGCCGCCGCCGCGGGCGCGCTCGGTGAGGTCGTCGCCGAACTCGTCGAGGGTCGGGGTCGTGGAGTCGGGGTCGACCTCGGCGGCGCGGCGGCGCTCGAGGCCGCCGCGCGCCTCCTGCTGCGCCTCCATCGCGGCGCGCTGCAGGGCCTCCTGGGTGACGCCGGCAGCCTGGAGCAGGCCGCCCGCGGCGCTGTCGCCCGCGAGCAGGAAGGCGAAGAAGAGGTGCTCGGGGTCGATGTAGCTCGAGCCGTTGGCGCGGGCGATCTGGTAGGCGTCGCGGAGCGCGCGCTGCGCCGAGGGGGTGAGCGCCGGCCGCCCCTCCGCGGCCGTGCCGCCCTCGGCGGGCAGGCGGTCCTCGACGGCCGTGCGGAGCGCCTCGAGGTCGGCGCCCGAGCCCCGCACGGCCTGCTCCACCTGCGGTACCTCCGTGAGCGCGCGCAGCAGGTGCAGCGCGTCGACCTCCGCGTGGCCGTGGGAACGCGCGTGCTCGACGGCGCTCGCCATCACCGAGGATGTGCGGCGCGAGACGAGGCGCGAGAGGTCGATCGCGCGCTGCGCGGGCAGGCGCTGCTCGCGCAGGATGCGCGCGATGAAGTCCTCGTAGGATCCGTCGGCCCCGAAGGGCCCGTAGATGGCTGCCACTCGTGCATCCCTCCTGGTCGGCGTGCTGCGTGCGGTCGAACTTGAGTCGACTCCACTCAGATGTGAACGCCTCCAGAGCGCTGCGATTCCCTGCTGGGGGCCGCCGGGGTTCGCCGAGCGCGAACGCGGCCGACCCCCGCCACAGCGACCGTGCTGGCGTCTGCCGCGGCTCGGCCTCCGCCGGCTCAGGGCGCCGCGACGCCGAAGGCGCTCTCGAAGAGCAGCCCGCGTGCGAGCGGCCCGTTCATGGCGTCCGCGGCGGCCCCCTCCGTCGGGAAGCCCACCGTGAAGGTGCGCAGCACGACGTCGTCGTGGCCGCCCACGGTCTCCTGCGACGACGAGATGCCGAAGCCGCCGGAGTCGGCGAGCACGATGTCGCCGTGGGCGGTCGCGAGCGTCGACGGCTCGAGGTGCGCGACGCTCGGGTCGGCCAGCACCGCGCCGAGGGGCGCGCCGCGGTAGAGCTCGACGAGCACGTGGGGCCCGCGGGCGCCCGCGGCCGTCCAGAGGATGCAGTGCACCGCGAGCTCGCCGCCCGCGGCCGTCGCGGCGGGGAAGCCGCCGCCCACGATGATGCCGTCGAAGGGCTCGAGCGCGAACCCCTGCTGCACCCAGCGCGCGGCGAGCGGCGAGGCCCCGATGTCGTCGCACGACCCGGGGGTCGGCGGCGCCGCATCGGGCGTCGGCGCGGGCACGGCTACGTCGTCCGGCCCGGCGCCCGCGTCGAGGGTGGGCGTCGGAGAGGCGGTCGGGGTCGCCGAGGCGTCGGCGGCCGCGCTCGGCGACGCCTCGGCACTCGCGCCCCGCTCGTCACCGGGCGCCAGCGCGCCGGGCGCGCAGCCCGCGAGCATCGTCGCGAGCACCAGGGCGGTCGCCGCGCGCACGAGACCGGATCGCATCCGCACCTCCTCGTCGGAGGTCGAGCATGCGCCCGCCGGATGCGCGTCGACTGTGAGCGGCCGTCCCGGTCGGGCCGCAGCCGGCCGATCGGCGCCCCGGCTCAGCCGGCGGCCCTCCGCACGAGCGCGGCGATGCGCTCGCGCGTGGCCGACGAGGTGCCCACGAGGGCGTAGGAGGCGGGCCACAGCTCGCCGTCGTCGAGCGCGGCCTGGTCCTGGAAGCCGAGCGTGCCGTAGCGGGTGCCGAACTTCGAGGCCTGCTGGTAGAACACGAGCACCTTGCCGTCGCGGGCATAGGACGGGAAGCCGTACCAGGTCTTCGGGTCGAGGTCGGGGGCGACCTCGGTGACGACGTCGTGCACCATCTGCGCGATCGCCCGGTCGGGCTCGGGGAGGCCCGCGATGGCGTCGAGGCAGTCCTGCGCCTCGCGCTCCCGCTTGCTGCCGCCCGTGCGGCTCGCCTGCCGCTTGAGCTCGGCCGCGCGCTGCTTGACCGCCGCGCGCTCCTCCTTCGAGAGGGTGTCGTCGCCCGCCATGTCGTCCTCCTCGTCGTCGC
This sequence comes from Agrococcus sp. SL85, assembly GCF_026625845.1. Classification (NCBI taxonomy): domain Bacteria; kingdom Bacillati; phylum Actinomycetota; class Actinomycetes; order Micrococcales; family Microbacteriaceae; genus Agrococcus; species Agrococcus sp. SL85. The sequence goes on along the minus strand of NZ_CP113066.1, from coordinate 1,043,489 downwards.
GCGCCCTGCGCTGCTCCGATCATGGCGCGGCCGGCGGCGCTGCGCTGCCCCGATCCTGCTCGCCCTCGTCGCGCAGGAGAGCCCTGCACGCATCGGGGACCCCTCGGCGCATCGGCGACCCCGCCTGGCGGGCCCCGGATGCGCGACGGGGTCCGCGATCCGAGCGGCACGGCGGATCGCAGGCGAGGGCTTCGCGCGCCACGGGGGCGGAGCGCCCCCGCGCCCCGCCCCCGCGCCCGAGCGCGCTCGGGCCGGCTGCCGGCCGACGCCGCCCCCGGCATCGACCTCCCGGCAGCCGCGTCGGGCAGGGCCGCCCGTCCGCGCGTGCGGCCGGCGACCCTCACCTCCATCCCATCGGAGCGCCGGTCGGCGCGCAGGCCCGCCCGTCACGCGGCGTCACGCACGACGACGGCCGCCCCGCGATGCGCGGAGCGGCCGTCGGGGCCGTGCGCCGGAGGACCGGCGTCGGGAGGGTCAGCGCGGGTGCACGCCCTCGGCGATCTCCTCGAGCACCTTGTCGTTGAAGGCGGGGAGGTCGTCGGGCGTGCGGCTCGAGACGAGGCCCTGGTCGGTCACGACCTCCTCGTCGACCCACGTCGCGCCCGCGTTGACGAGGTCGGTGCGGAGCGTGGGGTAGCTCGTGATGGTGCGGCCCGAGACGCCGCCGGCCTCGATGAGGATCCACGCGCCGTGGCAGATGACGCCGATCGGCTTGCCGCTCTCGACGAAGCGCTTGACGAGCGCCACCGAGGGCTCGTCGATGCGGATCTTGTCGGCGTTCACGACGCCGCCGGGCAGCACGAGGGCGTCGAAGTCGTCGGCCGAGGCCTCGCTCGAGAGCATGTCGACGGTCGCGACGTGCCCGTTCTTGCCGGTGAGCTCGCCCGCAGCGGGAGCGACGAGCGTGGGGGCGCCGCCCGCGCCCTGCACCGCCTCCCAGGGGCTCGTGAGCTCCGAGTCCTCGTAGCCGTCGGTCAGGACGAACGCGACCTTCTTGCCGGTGATGTCGGCCATGTGCCGCTCCTCTCGGTCGTGGATGGGGTACGTCCGAGACGCTATCCCCGGGGTCTGGACGGCGCGTGTGCGGCCGCCATGCGGGGCCCCGGAGCCGGCACGTCCGCCCGTGCGCATGTGGGTGGCCGGGCGTAGCGTCGAAGCATCGTCGAGACCCCCGGAGGCAGCGATGCGGACCGCGAACCACACCGGTGTGATTCGTCTCCGGCGTGTCGCGCAGATCCGTCGAAGCCGTCTGCACAGCTGTGCGCGACCGCTCTCCACAGCCGATTCCGCGCCGTTCCGCGGCGGGAATGACACCTGTGGAGTCCTTGTTGACACAGGTGTGGAGAAACACACCATGTTGTGGCGTTGCTCCGCGGCAGACCCCACATATAGTGGGAGCCCGGCCCCGGCCGCACAGCATCCAGCACCCAGCACCAGCACCGCCCAGATCACGAGGGAGCGCCGCTCATGACCGTCACCGTCTACTCCAAGCCGGCCTGCGTCCAGTGCACGATGACCACCCGCGCGCTCGACGCGCAGGGCATCGAGTACGAGATCTTCGACGTCACCGCCGACGACAAGGCGCTCCAGACCGTCAAGGACCTCGGCTACATGCAGGCCCCGGTCGTCATCGCCGACGCCGACCACTGGTCGGGCTTCCAGCCCGACCGCATCAAGGCGATCGTCGCGGCCTGAGCCGAGGCGTGACGGCGTCGGGGGAAGCCGTGGCATCGGTGGTCTACTTCTCGAGCGTGTCGGGCAACACCGCGCGCTTCGTCGAGAAGCTCGGCCGCCCGGCCACGCGCATCCCCCTCCACGCCACCGAGCCGCCGCTCGAGCAGCACGAGCCCTACGTGCTGATCGTCCCCACCTACGGGGGCGGCGACGGCAAGGGCGCGGTGCCCAAGCAGGTGATCCGGTTCCTCAACGACGAGCAGAACCGCAAGCACCTGCGCGGCGTCGTGAGCACGGGCAACACCAACTTCGGCGCGGGCTTCTGCATCGCGGGCGACATCATCGCCCGCAAGTGCGAGGTGCCGCACCTCCACCGGGTCGAGATCTTCGGAACCCCTGACGACGTGCGCGTCGTCAACGAGCGATTGGACGCACTATGGCGACAGTGACGCCAGAGATGACCACGGGCAAGGCCTCGGCGATGGACTTCCACTCGCTGAACGCGATGCTCAACCTCTACGGCCCGAACGGCGAGATCCAGTTCGACAAGGACCGCGAGGCTGCCAACCAGTACTTCCTGCAGCACGTCAACCAGAACACGGTCTTCTTCCACTCCCTCAAGGAGAAGCTCGACTACCTCGTCGAGAACGAGTACTACGAGGGCGAGGTGCTCGAGCAGTACTCGTTCGAGTTCATCAAGTCGCTCATGAAGCGCGCCTACGGCTACAAGTTCCGCTTCCCCACGTTCCTCGGCGCCTTCAAGTACTACACGTCGTACACGCTGAAGACCTTCGACGGGAAGCGCTACCTCGAGCGCTACGAGGACCGCGTCGTCAACGTCGCGCTCGCGCTCGCCGAGGGCAACGAGCAGCTCGCCGAGGCCTACGTCGACGAGATGGTGAACGGCCGCTTCCAGCCGGCCACGCCCACCTTCCTCAACGCGGGCAAGAAGCAGCGCGGCGAGCTCGTCTCCTGCTTCCTCCTCCGCATCGAGGACAACATGGAGTCGATCGGCCGCTCGATCAACTCGGCCCTGCAGCTCTCGAAGCGCGGCGGCGGCGTGGCGTTCAACCTCACGAACATCCGCGAGTACGGCGCCCCGATCAAGCAGATCCAGAACCAGTCCTCCGGCGTCATCCCCGTGATGAAGCTCTTCGAAGACAGCTTCTCGTACGCGAACCAGCTGGGTGCCCGTCAGGGCGCGGGAGCGGTGTACCTGCAGGCGCACCACCCCGACATCATGCGGTTCCTCGACACCAAGCGCGAGAACGCGGACGAGAAGATCCGCATCAAGACGCTCTCGCTGGGCGTCGTGATCCCCGACATCACCTTCGAGCTCGCGAAGAAGGGCGAGGACATGTACCTGTTCTCCCCCTACGACGTCGAGCGCGTCTACGGCAAGCCGTTCTCGGACATCTCGGTCACCGAGAAGTACCACGAGATGGTCGACGACGCCCGGATCCAGAAGAAGAAGATCAACGCGCGCGAGTTCTTCCAGACGCTCGCCGAGATCCAGTTCGAGTCGGGCTACCCGTACATCATGTTCGAGGACACGGTGAACCGGGCCAACCCCATCGACGGCCGCATCAACATGTCGAACCTCTGCAGCGAGATCCTGCAGGTGAACACGCCCTCGGCGTACGACGACGACCTCGGCTACGAGGCGATCGGCAAGGACATCTCCTGCAACCTCGGCTCGATGAACATCGCGCTGTCGATGGACTCGCCCGACTTCGGCAAGACGGTCGAGACGGCGATCCGCGCCCTCACCGCCGTCTCCGACCAGTCGGACATCGGCTCGGTGCCCTCGATCGCCCGCGGCAACTCGATGAGCCACGCCATCGGCCTCGGCCAGATGAACCTGCACGGCTACCTCGGCCGCGAGCGCATCCACTACGGCTCCGAGGAGGGCCTCGACTTCACGAACATCTACTTCTACACGGTGCTGTTCCACGCCCTCCGCGCGTCGAACCTCATCGCGCAGGAGAAGGGTCAGGTGTTCGACGGCTTCGAGCGCTCGAAGTACGCCACGGGCGAGTTCTTCGACAAGTACACCGAGCAGGAGTGGGCGCCGGCCACGGCCCGCGTCCAGGAGCTGTTCGACACCTCGGAGATCCGCATCCCCACGCAGCAGGACTGGCTCGAGCTCAAGGCGAAGGTCCAGGAGCACGGCATCTACAACCAGAACCTGCAGGCGGTGCCGCCGACCGGCTCGATCTCGTACATCAACAACTCGACGTCGTCGATCCACCCGATCGCGTCGAAGATCGAGATCCGCAAGGAGGGCAAGATCGGGCGCGTCTACTACCCGGCGCCCTTCATGACGAACGACAACCTGGAGTTCTTCCAGGACGCGTACGAGATCGGCCCCGAGAAGATCATCGACACCTACGCCGCGGCGACGCAGCACGTCGACCAGGGCCTGTCGCTGACGCTGTTCTTCAAGGACACCGCCACCACCCGCGACATCAACAAGGCCCAGATCTACGCCTGGCGCAAGGGCATCAAGACGGTCTACTACGTGCGACTCCGCCAGCTGGCCCTCGAGGGCACAGAGGTGGAGGGTTGCGTCAGCTGCATGCTGTGACGCTGGGGAACGACGGAGAGAACGACATGGACACGCAGGACACCAAGGCATCCGCCTTCGACGAGCTCACCGACTCGCCCGTGCCCGCCGAGGAGGCGAGCGCGGCGATCGAGGCCGAGCGCAGCGAGGTCGGCGAGGCGCTCGGCGCCGGCAAGCCGCAGACCGCGGCCCAGGAGCGCCAGCACCGGCACAACCACCTCGTGCAGGCGATCAACTGGAACCGCATCCAGGACGACAAGGACCTCGAGGTCTGGAACCGCCTGGTGAACAACTTCTGGCTGCCCGAGAAGGTGCCGCTGTCGAACGACGTGCAGTCGTGGGGCACGCTCACGCCCGAGGAGCAGAAGCTCACGATGCGCGTGTTCACGGGCCTCACGCTGCTCGACACCATCCAGGGCACGGTCGGCGCGGTCTCGCTCATCCCGGATGCGCTGACGCCGCACGAGGAGGCGGTGCTCACGAACATCGCCTTCATGGAGAGCGTGCACGCGAAGTCGTACTCGTCGATCTTCTCGACGCTCGCGTCGACGAAGGAGATCGACGACGCCTTCCGCTGGTCGACGGAGAACCCGTACCTGCAGCGCAAGGCCGAGATCATCATCGACTACTACGAGGGCGACGACCCGCTGAAGCGCAAGGTCGCCTCGACGCTGCTCGAGTCGTTCCTCTTCTACTCGGGCTTCTACCTGCCGATGTACTGGTCGAGCCACGCGAAGCTCACCAACACGGCCGACATGATCCGCCTCATCATCCGCGACGAGGCCGTCCACGGCTACTACATCGGCTACAAGTTCCAGAAGGGCTACGAGAAGCTCTCGGAGCAGGAGCAGGCCGAGATCAAGGACTACACGTACTCGCTGCTCTACGAGCTCTACGAGAACGAGTCGAAGTACACGGCCGACCTCTACGACTCGGTCGGCCTCACCGAGGACGTCAAGAAGTTCCTGCACTACAACGCGAACAAGGCGCTCATGAACCTCGGGTTCGAGCCCCTGTTCCCGTCGACGGTGACCGACGTCAACCCGGCGATCCTCTCGGCCCTGTCGCCGAACGCCGACGAGAACCACGACTTCTTCTCGGGGTCGGGCTCGTCGTACGTGATCGGCAAGGCCGTCGCGACCGAGGACGACGACTGGGACTTCTGATCCCCGCAGCGTCCGCAGCAGCACGAAGGCCCCGCACCAGCAGGTGCGGGGCCTCCGCCGTCCCCGGCCGCGGGCGTCGCGGCTCAGCCGTTTCCCGCCGGGTCGAGCAGCCAGTGGTAGCGCAGCCGCAGCGCGCGCTCGGTGCTCGCGAGCGCCGTCGCGAGGCCCACTGCGACCGTCTCCCACACCCCCAGCCGGATCGGCGAGACGAAGCTCCACCCCAGCCGCTCGACGACGGGCGGCAGCTCGGTGACGCGCTGGGCGAGCTCGAGCCCGAGCAGGGTCGCCCCGACGAGCAGCACCGCGACCGAGAGCACGCCGATCGCGCGGCTCAGCGCGGGCCGCTCGCGGGCGAGCCGAGCGCGCCGCCCGGCGCCGGAGCGCGGATGCGGCGCCAGCCTGCCGCTCGCGCCCCGCGTGATCGACGTAGTGGCACCGGCGGAGCCCGAACTGCGTGGCCGCGACCTCGATCGCGCCGCCCTCCACGGGGAACCGCGCCGGCATCCTGGAGACCGCCGCCTGCAGGCCGTCGCGATGCAGCCTCGCCCGCACGACCCCGTCGGAGGCGTCGCCGGAGTGCCGCACGTCGACGGCGTAGACCACCGCACCGGCCGCGCCCTCGAGCCGCAGCTCGAAGAGGGAACGGGTGAGCTGCTGCCACCAGCGGTACGGCCGCAGCGGTCGACCGTCGCCCGCGCGCACGCGCCGCTCGACCCATCGCTGCCGCCACCTGGCCTGCGCCATCGGATCCTCCTGCACTAGTACGGTGTACCAGTCAGCAGGCTAGCACGCTGTACCAGTAGGGTGGAAGCACCGACAGGCAGAGGAGGCCAGGCATGGCGCAGGCGCAGCGCAGCACGCGAGACCGCATCCTCATCGCGGCCGCCGAGCTCATCGGCGAGGACCCCGCGACGTCGCTCAGCGTCCGCTCGGTCGCCGCGCGCGCGGGCGTCAGCGTCGGCTCCCTGCGGTTCCAGTTCCCGACGCAGCGCGAGCTGCACGACGCCGTGCTCGCCGGCATCGTCGAGCACGTCGCGCCCGACGACGGGATCCACGACACCTCCCTCCCCGCGCACGACCGGCTCGCCGCGTGCCTGCACCGCGTCGTGGGCCTCGTCGGCATGGGCGACGAGGCGCGGCGCAGCTGGATGCGCGTCGTCGACGCCTACATGGCCGCGCCGCCGAGCGAGGCGGCGCGCGCCGGCTACGTGGCGCTGGTGCGCCAGGGCGAGCGCCGCATCGAGCACTGGCTGGGCGTGCTCGCCCAGGAGGACGCGCTCGACCCGGTCGGCATCCCGGCGGCCGCGAGGTTCCTGAGCGCCGTCGTCGACGGGCTCTCGCTCGCCCGCGGCATGCCGACCGAGACCTCGGCCCTCACCACCGAGGCGCAGACCCTCGCGCTCGCCACCGAGGCCGTGCTGGGCCCGCGCCGTGCGGCGCAGGCCGCCCCCACTACCGTGGACGCATGACGACGACGCCGAGCCCCGAGGCCATCGAGTTCCTGCGGAAGCCGAACCCCGCGGTCATGGCGACCCTCGCGAAGGACGGCCGTCCCGTCGCCGTCGCGACCTGGTACCTGCTCGAGGACGACGGCCGCATCCTCGTCAACCTCGACGCGGAGCGCGTGCGCCTCGCCCACCTGCGCCGCGATCCGCGCTTCGCGCTCGACGTCATCGACGGCGAGAACTGGTACACCCACGTGTCGCTGCAGCTGGAGGTCGACGAGATCCGCGACGACGACGGCTTCGCAGGCATCGACGCGCTGTCGCGCCACTACGGCGGGCGGCCCTACCCCGACCACGAGCGGCCGCGCGTCGACGTGCGCGCCCGCATCCTGCGCGCCTCGGGCTGGGGCGCGTTCCAGGGGGAGTAGCCCTCAGCGCTCGAGGTGCCCGTCCGGATCCTCGACGCGCACCTCGTGGCCGTCGAGCTCGAGGCGGCGGACGCCCTCCCGCAGCATCCGGCGGCCGACGTCGTTCGTCGAGGTCACGCGCGTGAGGTCGAGCACGAGCGCCGCGCCGTCCTCCGGCACGTCCTCCAGCTCGCGGAGCGCGACCTCGGCGGCCGCGAAGTGCATCGGGCCCTGCAGCGCCACCTCGCGCACGCCGTCACCGTCGCGATCGGGCTCGACCACGCCGTAGAGCACGTGCGCGGCGACCTCGGGCGCCTGCATGAGGTGGAGGCCCATGTCGCTCGAGAGGCGCTCGCACGCGCGCACCGCGCGCACGCTGTTGCCGAACTCGTCGAGCGGCGGCGAGAACGCCCCGATGCCCACCTGCCCCGGCAGCGCGCCCAGCACGCCGCCCGCGACGCCGCTCTTCGCCGGGATGCCGACGGTGCTCATCCAATCCCCCGCCGCGTCGTACATCCCGCAGGTCGCCATGACCGAGAGCACCTGGCGGCAGACCCACGCCGGCACCACCTGCTCGCCCGTCACGGGGTTGCGGCCGCCGGCCGCGAGGGTCATGGCCATGACGGCGAGGTCGCGCACGTCGACGAGCAGCGAGCACTGGCGGATGTAGCCCTCGACCGCCTCGTGCGGCTCGCCCTCGAGCTTGCCCTGCGCGTGCACCATGTAGGCGAGCGCCATGTTGCGGCTCGCGGTGCCGAGCTCCGAGGCGCAGACCGCCTCGTCGACCTCGAGCTCGCGCCCCGCGAAGGCCGAGAGCCCGCGCACGACCCGCTCGACGCGCTGCTCGCCCGTCGTGCTCGCGTCGCCCACGAGCGCGTGCGCCGTGATCGCGCCGATGTTGATCATCGCGTTGCGGGGCCGGCCGCTCGCCTCGAGCGAGATCTCGTTGAAGGCATCGCCCGAGGGCTCGACGCCCACGTGCTCGGCGACGGTCTCGAACCCGCGGTCGGCGAGCGCGAGGGCATACGCGAAGGGCTTCGAGATCGACTGGATGGTGAAGCGGTGCTGGGCGTCCCCCGCCGCGTAGACGGTGCCGTCGATCGTGCAGAGCGCGAGCGCGAAGAGCGCCGGATCGGCCTCGGCGAGCTCGGGGATGTACGCCGCCACCTCGCCCTCGGCGCCTCCGGCGCCGCACTCCCGCAGCACGTCGTCGAGATGGTCGGGCACCGGAGTCCGCATGCCGCCACGCTATCGGCGCCGCCCGAGCGGACGGTCACCGGGCCGTGCTTCCATCGAGGGCATGGCGGAGGCGCGGCGAGGCATGACCGGGACGAGCGCGGCGCGCGAGCACGCTGGGAGCGCGGAGCGCCGCGTCGAGGGCCGGGCGATCGCGGCGGCGTGGACGGGCTTCGGCGTGGGCGTCGTCGCGGGACTGGTCGCGCTCGCCGGCGAGCCGCGCCCGATCGCGGGCGAGGGCTCGGTCGCGCTCCCGGCCGCGGGCATCGCGGCGATCGTGACCGCCGCCTCCTTCGCCGCGTCGTGGCTGCTGCACCGGCGCGACGAGACCGCCCCGATGCCCGGCTGGCAGCGCGCGGTCTCCACGGCCTCCGGCGCCGCGCTCACCGTCGCGTTCGCCGCGGTCGCCTACCTCGGCGCGCTCGCGGGCGCCGAGGTGCTCGCGCGCGGCCTCGTCGGGCTCGCGGCGCCGCCCGTGCTGGGCGCCGCGCTCACGGGCGTCGCCTGCGCGGCCGGCGCCTGGCTCGCGGCGCAGGCCGGCGCGGCGCTGCGCACGCGCGACCTCGCGACGCTGCTGTTCGTGTTCCTCGCGATCGGCACGGTGCTCGCGATGCTCACGAGCGACGACCCGCGCTGGTGGCAGCGCCACTTCTCGCAGCTGGGCGTGGGCGGCGGGCCCGGCGCCTGGGCGTTCAACGGCACGATCGTGGTGGCGGGCCTGCTCGTGGCGGTCATCGGCCTCTACCTCGGCCGCGACCTGCACCGCTGGCTCGGGGATGCGGCGCTCCCGCGCATCGCGGGCGTCGTCGGCGGCTTCGTGCTCGCCGGCGCGCTGCTCGCGGGCGTCGGCGCCTTCCCCCTGCCGGATGCGCGGCTCGTCCACAACATCGCGGCCTTCGGCTCGATCGCCGCCTTCGCCGCCACCGCGGCGCTGCTGCTCGCGGTCATCCCCGAGCGGCCGCTCCCGCTCGTGCTCACCACGGCGGGCCTCGGCGCAGGCGTCGGCGCGGCGCTGCTGCTGTGGCGCCCGCTGGGCCTCCTCAACGTCGCGGCGCTCGAGGCGATCGCCGTCGGCCTCGCCTTCGTGTGGCTCACGACGCTCGTGCGCACGATCGCGACGGTCGCACCCGATGCGTCCCGGCCCTCCGGCGCGCGCTCGCCGCTCCGCCCGGGCCTCGGCGCGTGAGCCCCGCAGGCGCGGTCGTCGGCCGGGCGACTCGACACCGCGCCCCCGAGCGGGCAGGGTGAAGGCATGACAGCGCACGATGAGGCCGAGCAGGCCACCCCGCAGGACACCCCCGAGGGCACCGAGTCGCCCGAGGACGCCCAGCGGCGCAAGTTCCGCGAGGCGCTCGAGAAGAAGAAGCAGGGCCACCACGGCGCCGGCATGACCTCGAACGCCGGCGTGTCCGCCGTGAGCGGGCCCGCCGTCGCCAAGCGGATGCACCGCCGGAAGTCCGGCTGACCCCACCCGTCGAGAGCCTCCTCGGCACCGCGTGCTCGCGGCGCCCGGGGAGGCTCCGCTATGCGCGCAGGTAGGCGAGCTGCGCGGCGAGCGACGCCTCGGCCGCGTCGCGCACCGAGGGGTCGACCTCGGCGTACACGACGTCGGCGACCTGCTCGAGCGAGGCGTCCTCGCCGAGCGCGCGCAGCGCCTCCCGCACCTGCTCGAGACGCTGCATGCGGTGCGCGCGGTACGCCCGCGCGGCCTCGGCGACCGACGCGAGCGACTCGCCGTGGCCGGGCAGCGCCTCGAGGTCGCCGAGCGCCTCGAGGCGGTCGAGGCTCTCGAGGTAGGGCCCCACGGCGCCGTCGGGGTGCATGATGACGGTCGTGCCGCGCCCGAGGATCGTGTCGCCCGTGAGCACCGCCTGGCCCGGCACGACCACGCACATCGAGTCGCGCGTGTGCCCGGGGGTGGCGAGGATGCGGATGGTGCCGCCCTCCACCTCGATCTCCTCGCCGTCGACGAGGGCCGCACCCGCGTAGCAGCCGTGCCGGTCGATGCCGCGCACCTGCGCGCCCGTGGAGCGGGCGAGCTCCACCGCGCCCTCGGTGTGGTCGAGGTGGTGGTGCGTCACGAGCACGAGCCCGGGGCGCAGAGCGGCGAGCCGCTCCAGGTGGTCGGGATCCGCGGGGCCCGGGTCGACGACGACCCGACCGCCGACGACGTACGTGTTCGTGCCGTCGAGGGTCATGGGACCGGGATTGGGAGCGAGGATGCGCTCGATCGCGATCATGCCCCCACGCTATCGACGCCGCGAGGGCGCCCCTGGGCGCGCGCTCAGCGTGGCGCGCCGCCCCGGCGATGTCACCCGCCTCTGCTCCCATGGGGGCATGGATCCGATCGCCCTCGTGCTCACCGCCCTCGCCGTCCTCGCCGCCGCCGGGCTCGGCGTGCTGCTCGGGCAGCGGCTCGGGCGCGCGGGCGCCGCAGCCGAGGGCGCGCCGCGCGGGAGCGGCTCGAGGTCGTCGCGGCCGAGCGCGAACGGGAGCGCGACGCGGCCGAGCGCCGCCACGCGGCCCAGGCTCGGCGAGGTGCGGGCCGAGGCGGAGCGCCGCGTGCGCGAGGAGCGCGAGCGGGGGCGCGAGGCGATCGCGGAGATCCAGCAGGACGCCGCACGACGCGCCGACGAGTTCGCGCAGCTCAGCCGCGCCGCGCTCGAGCGCAACTCCGCCGTCTTCCTGGAGCAGGCCGAGGAGCGCCTGCGCCGCTCGCAGACCGAGGGGGCGGCCGAGCTCGCGAAGCGCGAGGAGGCGGTGCGGCAGCTCGTGGCACCGCTCACGAAGTCGCTCGAGACCGTGCAGGGCGAGGTGACCGCTGCCGAGCGGGCGCGGGCCGAGGCCGGCGCCGCGCTCGCCGAGCAGCTCGCCGCCATGCGCTCCTCCTCCGAGCAGCTCACGCTCGAGACCCGGCAGCTCGTCACGGCCCTCCGCGCGCCCCAGGTGCGCGGGCGCTGGGGCGAGATGCAGCTGCGCCGCGTCGTGGAGGCCGCAGGCATGGTCGAGCACGTCGACTTCACCGAGCAGGCGCACCACGTCACCGACGACGGCGCCCTCCGGCCCGACATGCTCGTGCACCTGCCGGGCGACAAGCGCGTCGTCGTCGACGCCAAGGTCGCCTTCCACGGCTACCTCGAGGCGATGGAGGCTCGCGACGACGCCACGCGCAGCCAGCGGCTCGACGCGCACGCGCGGCACCTCCGCGAGCACATCGACCAGCTCGGCGGCAAGGCGTACTGGCAGACCGTGCAGGGCACCCCGGAGTTCGTGGTGATGTTCGTGCCGGCCGAGACCTTCCTCAGCGCCGCGCTCGAGCGCGATCCCACGCTGTTCGAGCGGGCCTTCCAGAAGGACGTCGTGCTCGCGACCCCGGCCACCCTCGTGGCGCTGCTGCGCACCGTCGGCTACACCTGGCGCCAGGAGCAGCTCACCGCGGAGGCCCAGCAGGTGCTCACCGTCGGCCGCGAGCTGCACAAGCGCCTCGGCACGATGGGCACGCACCTCACGACGCTCGGCAAGCGGCTCAACAGCGCCGTCGAGGCGTACAACGCCTTCAACAGCTCGCTCGACCGCAACGTCGTGACGCAGGCGCGGCGCTTCTCGAGCCTGCAGGGCCTCGAGCCCTCGCTCGAGCGCACCCCGCCGCTCGAGGTGCTGGCCGTGCCGGCGCAGAAGCCCGACCTGCACGCCGAGGGCGCGACGAGCGACGCCATCGCCTGAGCGGCGAGCGACCGACCGGCTCCACGAGGGCGCGTGCCGCGGGGTGCGCGCCCTTCGTCGTCCCAGGCGCAGCCGATGGCATGCCGACGCAGACGACCGAGGCCACCGCGCCCGATTGCGTTCCTTCGGGGAACGGACACGCGGACCGTGCCGCAACAAGGGCCCTCTGGAGGAACGACGAAAGGGCCCGTGCTGCAGCACGAGCCCTATGGAGGAACGACGAAAGGGCCCGTGCCGCAGCACGAGCCCTCGGAAGGACCAGCGATGGGCTCGCACGAATGCGAGCACCCACCTGGAAAGGCGAAAGGGGCCCCAGATCGTTCTGGGGCCCCTTCCTCAAAGAAAGTCCGGCGGTGTCCTACTCTCCCACAGGGTCCCCCCTGCAGTACCATCGGCGCTGAGAGCCTTAGCTTCCGGGTTCGGAATGTGACCGGGCGTTTCCCTCTCGCTATGGCCGCCGAAACACTATCGATGCTTCAGTCTGCACAGCTCCCCGAACGTGTCGGGGTGCGGTGCGGTTCTCGACCGTCGATCGAGAACCACAAAGTGGACGCGAGCAGCAAGCTCATGTTGTTGTTATCAAGTCATCGGCTTATTAGTACCGGTCAGCTCCATGGGTCGTTAGTCCCCACTTCCACATCCGGCCTATCAACCCAGTAGTCTGGCTGGGAGCCTCTCGCCCGAAGGCACGGAAGTCTCATCTTGAGGCCGGCTTCCCGCTTAGATGCTTTCAGCGGTTATCCATCCCGAACGTAGCTAATCAGCGGTGCTCTTGGCAGAACAACTGACACACCAGAGGTTCGTCCAACCCGGTCCTCTCGTACTAGGGTCAGATCCTCTCAAACTTCCAACGCGCGCAGCGGATAGGGACCGAACTGTCTCACGACGTTCTAAACCCAGCTCGCGTGCCGCTTTAATGGGCGAACAGCCCAACCCTTGGGACCTACTCCAGCCCCAGGATGCGACGAGCCGACATCGAGGTGCCAAACCATGCCGTCGATATGGACTCTTGGGCAAGATCAGCCTGTTATCCCCGAGGTACCTTTTATCCGTTGAGCGACAGCGCTTCCACAAGCCACTGCCGGATCACTAGTCCCGACTTTCGTCCCTGCTCCAGTTGTCACTGTCACAGTCAAGCTCCCTTGTGCACTTACACTCGACACCTGATTGCCAACCAGGTTGAGGGAACCTTTGGGCGCCTCCGTTACTTTTTGGGAGGCAACCGCCCCAGTTAAACTACCCACCAGGCACTGTCCCTGAACCGGATCACGGTTCGAAGTTAGATATCCAGAGTGACCAGAGTGGTATTTCAACAATGACTCCACATGCACTGGCGTGCATACTTCACAGTCTCCCACCTATCCTACACAAGCCACACCGAACACCAATACCAAGCTGTAGTAAAGGTCACGGGGTCTTTCCGTCCTGCTGCGCGTAACGAGCATCTTTACTCGTAGTGCAATTTCGCCGAGTTCGCGGTTGAGACAGCTGGGAAGTCGTTACGCCATTCGTGCAGGTCGGAACTTACCCGACAAGGAATTTCGCTACCTTAGGATGGTTATAGTTACCACCGCCGTTTACTGGGGCTTAAATTCTGAGCTTCGCTTGCGCTAACCCTTCCTCTTAACCTTCCAGCACCGGGCAGGCGTCAGTCCGTATACATCGACTTGCGTCTTCGCACGGACCTGTGTTTTTAGTAAACAGTCGCTTCCCACTGGTCTCTGCGGCCTTCAAACGCTTCCAGCAGCAAGTGCTGTCACGCCTCAGGCCCCCCTTCTCCCGAAGTTACGGGGGCATTTTGCCGAGTTCCTTAACCACGATTCTCTCGATCTCCTTGGTATTCTCTACCTGACCACCTGAGTCGGTTTGGGGTACGGGTGACTAGAACCTCGCGTCGATGCTTTTCTTGGCAGCATAGGATCACAGACTTCCCTCTAGGGTTCGGCAAAGCTCTCAGGCTATATGTGCGACGGATTTGCCTATCGCACGCCCTACGGCTTACCCGGACTCAACCATCGGCCCGGTTCTGCTACCTTCCTGCGTCACACCTGTTAATACGCTAGCCGCACCAGCATGGGGTCGAGTGCTAGCCCAAGGGCGTCCCCCCGAAGGGTTCGGCCCGAGGATTCGGACTCTTAGCACCACTGGATTGACTGGGGCGGTTCTTCGCCAGCTCAGGAGTATCAACCTGATGTCCATCGACTACGCCTGTCGGCCTCGCCTTAGGTCCCGGCTTACCCAGGGAAGATTAGCTTGACCCTGGAACCCTTGGTCTTTCGGAGGACTGGTTTCTCGCCAGTCTTTCGCTACTCATGCCTGCATTCTCACTCGTGTGGCGTCCACGGCTGGATTCCTCCGCCGCTTCACTCGCCACACGACGCTCTCCTACCAATCCGCACGCCTGGACAGCCACAAGGGCTGCCGAGCTGTTGCGCGAATTCCACGACTTCGGTGGTGTGCTTGAGCCCCGTTACATTGTCGGCGCAGAATCACTTGACCAGTGAGCTATTACGCACTCTTTCAAGGGTGGCTGCTTCTAAGCCAACCTCCTGGTTGTCTAAGCAACTCCACATCCTTTTCCACTTAGCACACGCTTGGGGACCTTAGTCGGTGGTCTGGGTTGTTTCCCTCTCGACGATGAAGCTTATCCCCCACCGTCTCACTGCTGCGCTCTCACTTACCGGCATTCGGAGTTTGGCTGACGTCAGTAACCTTTTGGGGCCCATCGGCCATCCAGTAGCTCTACCTCCGGCAAGAAACACGCAACGCTGCACCTAAATGCATTTCGGAGAGAACCAGCTATCACGAAGTTTGATTGGCCTTTCACCCCTATCCACAGCTCATCCCCTCAGTTTTCAACCTAAGTGGGTTCGGTCCTCCACGAGGTCTTACCCTCGCTTCAACCTGGCCATGGATAGATCACTTCGCTTCGGGTCTAGGACATGCGACTGAATCGCCCTATTCAGACTCGCTTTCGCTACGGCTACCCCACTCGGGTTAACCTCGCCACATATCGCTAACTCGCAGGCTCATTCTTCAAAAGGCACGCCGTCACAGCTGCTAGGGCTGCTCCGACGGTTTGTAAGCAAACGGTTTCAGGTACTATTTCACTCCCCTCCCGGGGTACTTTTCACCTTTCCCTCACGGTACTTGTCCGCTATCGGTCATCTGGGAGTATTTAGGCTTACCAGGTGGTCCTGGCAGATTCACACGGGATTTCTCGGGCCCCGTGCTACTTGGGATGGACCTCGCGCCATCGCGCGGTTTCGGCTACGGGATTGTCACCCTCTTCGATGGACCTTTCCAAGTCCTTCGCCTACCGCGGTCTGTCACGCTTGCTGCTCGGCAGAACAGCTGAGATGTCCCACAACCCCGATCGTGCAACGCCTGCCGGCTATCACACACGATCGGTTTAGCCTGATCCGCGTTCGCTCGCCACTACTGACGGAATCACTGTTGTTTTCTCTTCCTGTGGGTACTGAGATGTTTCACTTCCCCACGTTCCCTCTACCCGCCCTATATATTCAGGCGGGAGTCACTGGGTCGGCACGCCGCCCAGCGGGGTTTCCCCATTCGGAGATCCTCGGATCGAAGCTCGTTTATCAGCTCCCCGAGGCTTATCGCAGATTACTACGTCCTTCATCGGCTCCAGATGCCAAGGCATCCACCGTTTGCTCTTAGAAACTTGACCACATACATGAGTATTTTGGTTAGGACACCGTCACCCGGAGGCGACGGCGACCAATGATCTATAAAGATCATCAAGACTCGAGCCGAAGCTCGAATCTAAGATGCTCGCGTCCACTGTGTAGTTCTCAACATACGGTCGGTGCCGTCGAATCCGCAGCACTGCTGCGAAGCCGGCCGGCCCAGAGGTTCGTCCAACGCCCAAAGGCGCCGTCCGGTCCCTCAGGACCCAACAGCGTGCACGTGCCCGGCCTCCCCGACCCTGCTCTTCCTGACCGCCGAAGCAGCCGTACTAGACAAGGACAGATCGTCCGAGCACCAATGTCAATGTTCCACCCATGAGCTGACCACCGATCGACGTTCGCGACCGAAGTGGCTCTGCGCCCCGAAGGGCGAGATGCTCCTTAGAAAGGAGGTGATCCAGCCGCACCTTCCGGTACGGCTACCTTGTTACGACTTAGTCCTAATCACCGATCCCACCTTCGACGGCTCCCTCCACAAGGGTTAGGCCACCGGCTTCGGGTGTTACCGACTTTCATGACTTGACGGGCGGTGTGTACAAGGCCCGGGAACGTATTCACCGCAGCGTTGCTGATCTGCGATTACTAGCGACTCCGACTTCATGAGGTCGAGTTGCAGACCTCAATCCGAACTGAGACCGGCTTTTTGGGATTCGCTCCACCTTGCGGTATCGCAGCCCATTGTACCGGCCATTGTAGCATGCGTGAAGCCCAAGACATAAGGGGCATGATGATTTGACCTCATCCCCACCTTCCTCCGAGTTGACCCCGGCAGTATCCCATGAGTTCCCACCATGACGTGCTGGCAACATAGGACGAGGGTTGCGCTCGTTGCGGGACTTAACCCAACATCTCACGACACGAGCTGACGACAACCATGCACCACCTGTATACGAGTGTCCAAAGAGTTCGCTGTCTCCAGCGCGTTCTCGTACATGTCAAGCCTTGGTAAGGTTCTTCGCGTTGCATCGAATTAATCCGCATGCTCCGCCGCTTGTGCGGGCCCCCGTCAATTCCTTTGAGTTTTAGCCTTGCGGCCGTACTCCCCAGGCGGGGAACTTAATGCGTTAGCTACGACACGGAGACCGTGGAATGGTCCCCACATCTAGTTCCCAACGTTTACGGCGTGGACTACCAGGGTATCTAAGCCTGTTTGCTCCCCACGCTTTCGCTCCTCAGCGTCAGTTACGGCCCAGAGATCTGCCTTCGCCATCGGTGTTCCTCCTGATATCTGCGCATTCCACCGCTACACCAGGAATTCCAATCTCCCCTACCGCACTCTAGTCTGCCCGTACCCACTGCAAGCCCGAGGTTGAGCCTCGGGATTTCACAGCAGACGCGACAGACCGCCTACGAGCTCTTTACGCCCAATAATTCCGGACAACGCTTGCACCCTACGTATTACCGCGGCTGCTGGCACGTAGTTAGCCGGTGCTTTTTCTGCAGGTACCGTCACTCTCGCTTCTTCCCTGCTAAAAGAGGTTTACAACCCGAAGGCCGTCGTCCCTCACGCGGCGTTGCTGCATCAGGCTTGCGCCCATTGTGCAATATTCCCCACTGCTGCCTCCCGTAGGAGTCTGGGCCGTGTCTCAGTCCCAGTGTGGCCGGTCACCCTCTCAGGCCGGCTACCCGTCGTCGCCTTGGTGAGCCATTACCTCACCAACAAGCTGATAGGCCGCGAGCTCATCCTTGACCGAAGTTCTTTCCACCCACAGGAGATGCCTCCGAGGGTCGTATCCGGTATTAGACGCCGTTTCCAGCGCTTATCCCAGAGTCAAGGGCAGATTGCTCACGTGTTACTCACCCGTTCGCCACTAATCCAGAGGAGCAAGCTCCTCCTTCATCGTTCGACTTGCATGTGTTAAGCACGCCGCCAGCGTTCGTCCTGAGCCAGGATCAAACTCTCCGTAAAGAAATGTTGCTGACCGACCGGGGAAAAACCGGACGGCAGCGAGTTCGATCTGACAACAAGGATCGTCAACTGACAATCCATCATCATCCAAAGGAATCGTTGCGACCCCGAAAGGTCACGACGAGTAAAATTTGGCATTTGACATTGTGCACGCTGTTGAGTTCTCAAGGATCGGACGCTCTCGTGCTTTCCCTTCCGGGTCAGCGCCGAGGCAACTTCTCGATGGCTGCCACCCTGCCGGACTCTGTCCAGCGGACTCGCCGCTCGGTGTCAGATTCACACCCGCTTCTCAGTCCTGCTCGGTGGCAACTTGACTACTGTACAACACAATCTGACCTCCGCGCGACACCGCGTGTCGCAGGTCGGCCGCGGGCCCGGTCGGCGGCTCCGCTCGCGCCGTGCCTCGGGGCCGACGGCGACCGGCCCTGCCCCGGAACGGCGCGGGATCCTGGCGATTCGAGCGGGCGGTCGCGCGCCCCGGCCGTAGCCTGACCGCATGAGCGAGATCCCTGCCGCAGCGACCCTCGTGCTGCTGCGCGACGGCGACCATGGCGCGATCGAGGTCCTCCTCCTGCAGCGCCCCGACCGCGGCTCCTTCGCGGGCGGCTGGGTGTTCCCCGGCGGCCGCGTCGAGCCCCACGACGAGGCGCAGGCGGACGGCGACGACCTCACGGCCGCTCGCCGGGCGGCCGTGCGCGAGACCGAGGAGGAGGTGGGCCTCGTGATCGACCCCGCGTCCCTCGTGCCCCTCGCGCACTGGACGCCGCCCGAGGGGCTGGCCACGCGCTTCATCACCTGGTTCTTCGTGGCACCGGCGGTCGAGGGCGAGCTGCGGCTGCAGCAGGCCGAGGTGGTCGCGAGCGAGTGGATCAAGCCGGCCGATGCGCTGAAGCGCCACGGCGCGGGCCAGATGCGCCTCTTCCCGCCCACCTGGATCACGCTCGACTCGCTGCTCGCCCACCCCACGGTCGACGCCGCCCTCGCCGCGATCGCCCGCCGCGAGCCGCGCCGCTATGCGACGAAGCAGGACGAGGCCCGGCGCATCGTGCGCTGGGAGGGCGACGAGGGCTACGACGGCGCCCCCGACACGGACGACGGCCCTCGGCACCGCCTCACGATGCACTCGCTCCCGTGGCGCCTGGAGTGGCGCTAGTCGCGACCGGTGCTCAGCCGCGCGCGCGGCGCCGCTCGTCGGCGAGCGCCTCGGCGGCGCCCACGATGCGCGTCGTCATCGTGTCGAAGATGACGTGGTGCGCCGGCACGAGCGACCACCAGTAGAGCCGTCCGCCGAGCCCGCTCGGCAGGAAGATCGCGCGCTGCCGGTAGCGGGTGCACCCGGGCTCGTCGGCCGGGTCGACGCGGAACTCGATCCACGCGCGGCCCGGCACCTTCATCTCGGCGCGCAGCCGCAGCATCCGGCCCCGCTCGATGCGCTCCACCCGCCAGAAGTCGACGACGTCGTTCGCGCGCAGGCGCTCGGGGTCGCGGCGGCCGCGCCGGAGCCCGACGCCGCCGACGATGCGGTCCATGAGGCCGCGGATGCTCCACAGCATGGGCACCGAGTACCAGCCGCTCTCGCCGCCGATCGACTCGACGACCTCCCACACCGCATCCGGCGGCGCGCTCGTCGTGCGCTCGCGCGCGTCCTCGTAGACGGTGGAGCCCGACCAGCCCGGATCGCTCGGCAGCGGATCCGAGGGCGCGCCCGCCGCGGAGGCCGAGCGCCAGCTCGACTCGATGTCGCCGCGCTGCTCGCGCACGAGCGCGAGGCGCACCGCGCGGCGGTAGCCGATGAGGCCGTCGGCCGGCGGCGGGATGATCGCGTCGATGCGGCGCTCCGTCACGACGCAGTCGTGCATGAGCGACCCGATGAGCGGCATCGCGATCGCGCGCGGCACGGGCGTCACGAGGTTGACCCAGTGGGAGGCGAGCCAGGGCGTCAGCACCGGCAGCGACGCGATGGGCCGCTGCTTGAGCCCCGCCTCGAGGGCGTACCCGTTCATGACCTGGCCGTACCGCAGCACGTCGGGACCGCCGACGTCGAAGGCGCCGTGCACCTCGGCCGGGACCACGGCGGCGTGCACGAGGTAGTGCAGCACGTCGCGCACCGCGATGGGCTGCACGAAGTTGCGCACCCACTTCGGCGCCGGCATGTACGGCAGCACCTCGGTGAGGTGGCGGATCATCTCGAACGACGCGGAGCCGGTGCCGATGACGATGCCCGCCTCGAGCACGATCGTGGGCACGCCGGAGGCGAGCAGCGTGTCGCCGACCGCGACCCGCGAGGCGAGGTGCTTCGAGAGCTCCTCGCCCTCCGGGTGCAGCCCCGAGAGGTAGACGATGCGCTCGACGCCCGCCTCGCGCGCCGCGCGCGCGACGTTCCGGGCCTGCTCGAGCTCCGCCGCCTGGAAGTCGCCGCCCGCGCTCATGGCGTGGACGAGGTGGTAGACGACCTGCTGGCCCGCGAAGGCCTCGACGAGCGAGCCCGGGTCCTCGAGGTCGCCGCGCACGACCTCGACGTCGCCTGCCCAGGAGGCGTCGGCGAGGCGACCGGGGTCGCGCGCGAGCGCCCGCACCGAGTGCCCGACGTGCAGGAGGCGCGGGATGAGGCGGCCGCCCACGTAGCCCGTGGCGCCCGTCACGAGCACCCGGCGGCGCTCGGCCTCCGGCACGGGGTCCATGGGCGCCTCGGGCGCGAGGTCGGGGTCGAGCGCGTCGACCTCGACGGGCTCGGAGGTGGTCTCGGTGGTGGCCCGGGGAGCGGGGCCGGTGGATCCCTGCCGCTCGTTCATCGGCCCATCATCGCCCACCAGATGCAGAGCATGGTGATGAGGAAGCCGCATCCGTAGTTGACCCACAGGAATCGCCGCCAGCCGCGGTTCGCGGCGCCCGAGCCCGCGTCGGTCACCGACCAGAAGGGCGCGGCGAGCCAGATGTAGGGCAGCGCGACGAGCGCGGCGAGCGGGCCGGGCCAGGGGGTCGTGAGCATGAGGACGCCGGCGAGCGCCCAGAGGCCGATCGCGAGCCGCACCGTGGCGCGCGCGCCGAGCGCCGTGGCGATCGAGCCGATGCCTCCCTCGCGGTCGGGCACGACGTCCTGCACCGCGCCGAAGGCGTGGCTCGCCATGCCCCAGGCGAAGAAGGCCGCGAGCAGCGCCCACAGGCCCGGCGTCCACTCGGCGCCCGCGAGCAGCAGGCCGTAGACGGCGGGGCTCACGAAGTGGGTGCTCGAGGTGATCGAGTCGAGCACCGGCACCTCCTTGAAGCGCAGGCCCTTCGCCGAGTACGCGACGACCGCGAAGAGGCTCACCGCGAGCGCCGCCCACGACGCAGGGCCGCCGAGCAGCACGAGCGCGACGACGAACGGCACCGCGAGCCCGATCGACCACGTGATCGTGGCGCGGTGCGTCGACGGCGGCAGGAGCGCCCCCTCGACACCGCCCTTGCGGGGGTTCTGCGCGTCGGAGGCGTAGTCGAAGACGTCGTTGATGCCGTACATCGCGAGGTTGTAGGGCACGAGGAAGAAGAGCGTGCCCACCACGAGCCGGAGGTCGACCTGGCCGGTCGTCAGCAGCATCGCCGCCGCGAAGGGGAAGGCCGTGTTGATCCAGCTGACGGGCCGGGAGGCGAGCAGCAGGCGGCGGCCGAGGCGCAGCTCGGCGGTGTCAGCCACGCCCGTGCCCCTCGCCCGACGCGCGGTCATCCGGTCGCGCCGCGGCGCGCGCGCCCGCGTCTTGCCGGGCGGGCAGCAGCCGCCAGAGCCCGGCGACGGCGAGCACCGCGACGAGGGCGTAGGCGAGGTCCTCGAGCGGGATGAGGCCGATCTCGATGCCGAGCAGCTTCGCGTCGTCGTAGCGGAAGAGGTCGGCGGCGATCATGAGGGAGTCGAAGACGAGCGTGAGCGCGAGCACCGCGGCGCCGCCGAGCGCGAGCGCGGCCCAGGCCCTCCTGCCCCTGCGGAGGCCGAGCACCGCGAGCGCGGCGGAGACCGCCAGGAACGGCAGCAGCAGCACGGCATAGGTCACGGCTCCGCCCTCCTGCGCGCCGCGAGCAGCCGCTCGGCGCCCGCGATCGCGACGAGCGAGACGTAGGCGAGGAAGGTGATGAACGCGAGCTCCTCGATCGGCAGGTGCGGCAGCACCTCGATGCTCGTCATCCACGGCGACTCGCCCAGCCGGAAGTTGCCGGTGGCGATCGCCGAGAGGTCGAGCACGAGCAGCAGGAGCGCCGTGAGCAGCACCGCGCCGATCGCGCGCGGCGCGTCGCGGAAGAGCGCGAGCCGCCAGCGCGCGTCGATCGCGCCCACGCCGAGCGCCGAGACGAGGATCGCGCCGAGGTAGACGAGGCTCACGAGGCGTCCGCCGAGGCGCGGCGGCCGGCGGGCAGCGGCTGCAGCGGCCCCGTCGTGCGCTCGCCGCGCACGTGCTTCACGACGAGCTCGGCGGAGATGAGGCACATGGGCACCCCGATGCCGGGGACCGTCGTGGAGCCGGCGAGCAGCAGCCCGTCGATCTCGCGGTGCTTCGTGGAGCCGCGCAGCATCGCGCTCTGGCGGAGCGTGTGCGCGGGCCCGAGCGCCGTGCCGCGCCAGGCGTCGAGGTCGCGCGCGAAGTCGGCGGGGCCGATCGTGCGGCGCACGCGCACCCGCTCGGCGAGGTCCGGGATGCCCGCCCACTCCGCGATCTGCGCGATCGCGGCATCGGCGATGCGCTCGACGGCCGGGTCGCCCGCGCCGTCGACGCCGCCGGCGCCGAGCCTCGGATCGGCGCGCACCGGCACGAGCACGAAGAGCGCCTCGGAGCCCTCGGGCGCCACCGAGGGGTCGGTGGCGGAGGTGCGGCTGACGTAGAGCGAGGCCGGGTCGGTGACGCCCGCCGAGGGATCCGCGGGCTCCGGACCGAAGATGCGGTCGAAGCCGGCCTCCCAGTCCTCGGTGAACAGGAGCGTGTGGTGCTCGAGCTGCGGCAGCGGCCCGTCGACGCCGAGCATCACGAGCACGGCCGAGGGGCCGGCGACCTTGGAGGACCAGCGGCGCTCGGCGCGCTCGGCGAGGCCGGGCACGTGGGCGAGGAGGCGCGTGTCGGTCGCGTGGCCGTCGGCGGCGGAGACCACGAGGTCGGCCGCGAGCTCCTCGCCGCTCGCGAGCCGCACGCCGGTCGCGCGGCCGCCGCGCACGAGGATCCGCTCGACGCGCTCCCCCGTGCGGAGCTCGGCGCCCGCCTCGCGCGAGAGCCGGGCGAGCGCGTCGACGATGCGGCCGAAGCCGCCCTGCGGGTACCAGACGCCCTCGACGAGGTCGAAGTGGCTCATGAGGTGGTACATCGACGGTGCGGCCTTGGGCTCCGTGCCGAGGAAGACGGCCGGGTAGCCGAGCGCCTGCCGGATGCGGCGGTCGCGGAACGAGCGCGCGACGCGGCGCTCGAGCGTCTCGACGAGCAGCCGCCCGAGCGTGGGCAGCCGACGGGCGAGACCGAGGCCCGCGAAGGCGCTCGGGCTGTCGAAGCGGTTCGAGAGCAGGCCCTTCGTGGCGAGCTCCGCCGTCTCGGTCGCCGACGCGAGGTACGCGCGCAGCCGCTCGCCCGCGCCCGGCTCCATAGCCTCGACCCGGGCGATGGTCTCCTCGACGTCGCCCGAGACCACGAGCGACTCCTCGCGCCCCTCGTAGAGCACGCGGTAGGCGGGGTCGAGGCGCACCACGTCGACCTCGGCCTCGAGGCTCGAGCCGAGCATCCGGAACGCGTGCTCGTAGGGCTCGCGCATGAGCATCCAGCTGGGGCCGGTGTCGAAGGTGAAGCCGCCCTCGCGCCACACGCCCGCGCGGCCGCCGAGCTCCTCGGACTGCTCGAGCAGCACGACCTCGTGGCCGTCGCGCGCGAGGAGACCCGCGGAGGCGATGCCGGCGATGCCGCCGCCGATGACGACGATGCGGCTCATCGGGCGAGCCCTCGGACGGGCGCGGGCTGCTCGCGGCGGGCGAGGCCCGCGCGCGCGACGCCGGCGCCGAGCGCGGCCCGCGCGAGGATCGCGGCCTTCTCGCCCGCGGGCACGCTGATGCGGCGGCGCGGCGGCTCGGCGGCCGGCGTGGCGCGGATGCGGCGCGCGAGCGCGGCGAAGAGGTCGTGCGCGGCGAGCACCGCGGGCCGGGCCTCGGCCGGGAGGCTCGGGATGGTGGCGCGGGCGATGCGCAGCTCGCCCTCGAGGCGGTCGAGCACGCGCGCGACTGCCTGCTCGGTGGGGTGCGCCGGGTCGAGACCGGGCAGGTAGGCGCGGCCGAGCCCGTCGGCGTCGGCGCCGAGGTCGCGCAGGAAGTTGACGACCTGGAAGGCGCTGCCCAGGGCACGGGCGCCGCGGGCGACGCGCCGGGCCTCTGCGTCCTGCATGGGCCGGCCCGCCGTGAAGCAGCGCACGCACATGAGGCCGACGACCTCGGCGGAGCCGTAGACGTAGTCGCGCAGCTCGCGCTCGTCGGCGAAGTCGACAGGGTCGAGGTCGCGCCGCATCGCGGCGAAGAACGGCGCGGTGTGCTCGGCCCCGATGCCCGCGCGGCGCGCGGTCTCGGCGAAGGCGTGCACGACCAGGTCGGCGCTGAAGCCCGTGGCGATCGCGCGGGCGACCTCGGCCTCGAGCGCGTCGAGCACCTCGCCGCACTGCGCCGCGTCGAGGCCGGACTCGGCGCCCGGCCCGTCGACGATCTCGTCGGCGACGCGCACGAGGGCGTACACCGCCTGGATGTCGCCGCGCATGCCGGGCGGCAGCAGCCTGCTCGCCATGCCGAAGGAGGTCGAGTACGCCTGGATGACGGTCTCGCTCGCGCGCCGCGCCGTGGCGGTGTAGAGGGCGAGGCCCGTGGTGCCGGAGCCCGTGCGGGACGTGGGCGCGGCGGTCATCGCGCTCGCTCCACGCAGCGCTCGAGGATGCCGGTGAGCGCGCAGCGCAGCGCCTCCTCGACCGGGGCGGCGTCGATGAGCGCGCGCACCTCGTCGGCGCCGTCCGCGATTCGCCGCTCGAGCTCGTCGAGCGCGCCGCTGCCGCGTACGACGGCGCGCACGCGGGCGGCCGCGCCCTCGTCGGCCGCGGGGTCGCCGTAGTGCCGCTCGATCGTCGCCCACGCGGCGTCGCGGCGCGCGAGGAGCGCGAGCATCGTCGGGGCGCCCGCGCGGATGTCGCTGAGCGCGCTCTTGCCGGTGATCGCCTCGTCGCCGAAGACGCCCAGGACGTCGTCGCGCAGCTGGTACACCACGCCCATGCGCATGCCGATCTCGCCGAGCGCGGCGACGGCCGCAGCGGGCCGTCCGCCGAGGATCGCGCCGAGCTCGAGCGGAGCGCGGAAGGAGTAGTCGGCGGTCTTCCGCTCGAGCACGCGAAGGATCGCCTGCTCGTCGGCCTCGCCGCCCGCGAGCATCACGTCGTCGTGCTCGCCCTCGGCCGCGCGCACGAGCGAGCGCTCGACGACGTCGGCGATGGCCCGGCGGGCGCCGAGCGGCAGGTCGAGCCGGACGAGCTCGGCGAGGGCGCGCGCGAGCAGCACATCGCCCGAGACGACGGCGGTCGTGAGGCCGAGGCGCGCGGCGTGCTCGGCGCCGAGGCCGGCCTCGTGGGCGGCGCGGACCGCGGCGCCGGCGATCGAGGGGACGCCCCGTCGCTCGTCGTCGCCGTCGATGACGTCGTCGTGCACGAGCAGCGCGACGTGCAGCAGTTCGAGGGCGGCGCCGACGGCGACGACGGCGTCGTGGTCCGCGCCCTCGCCCGCCGCCGCGATGACGAGGCGGGGCCGCAGCAGCTTGCCGCCGACGGCGGCGCGCTCGGCCTCGGACTGCACGGGGTGCGGGCCGGTGGGCGCGACGATGGCGCGGATGCGCGACTCGACCTCCGCGAGGGTCGTGGGGGCGTCGACCGCGGTCACGCGGCACCCGCCAGCACGGGCAGCTGCTCGGCCTGCAGCACGAGCCAGGGGCTGAAGGCCCACGGGGTGGCGCGGAGCGCCTGCGCGAGCCGCTCGGGCTCGACCCACTGCCACTCGGCGACCTCGGCGGGGCTCGGCTCGAGCGCGCCGTCGATCCGGCCGACGTAGACGGGGCACACCTCGTGCTCGACGATGCCGCTCGCGTCGACCGCCCGGTACGAGAAGGCGGGGAGGACGAGCTCGAGGCCCGTCACGCCCGTGCCGAGCTCCTGCGCGAGGCGGCGGCGCACCGCGTCCTCCATCGCCTCGCCCGGGGCGGGATGCCCGCAGGCGGCGTTCGTCCAGACGCCCGGCCAGGCGATCTTCGAGAGCGCGCGGCGCGTGACGAGCATCCTCCCCTCGGCGTCGAGGAGGTGGCACGAGAAGGCCAGGTGGAGCGGCGTGGACGTGCTGTGCACCGTGGCCTTGGGGGCCGTGCCGATCGCCTCGCCGTCCTCGCCGAGCAGCACGACCAGCTCCTCGCCGGGGTCGGTTGGGAAGCCCATGCGGGGAGCGTAGCAAATGGTTAGCCGTTGCAACTACGAGATTGATGAGTAGTATTCGGCGCATGGCTGACCTCGCGGACGACGCGGGAGCGGGCGAGCGGGCCATGCTCGACCCGCGCCGCTTCGACGCCTCCGCCGAGCTCATCCGCAGCGCCGGGCTCTCGGACGGCGACATCGACGAGATCGTCGCGCTCTTCGCGGCGCTGCGCCGCTGGCATCGCGCCTCCGACGCGCACAGCGAGGCGAGCCGACGCCGCATGCGCCTGGGCAGGAACGACATGCGCGCCATCCGCTTCGTGCTCGCGACCGGGCACGACGGCACGATCGTGACGTCGACGATGCTCGCCGAGCACCTCGGCATCACGGGGCCCTCGGTGACGAAGATGCTCGACCGGCTCGAGCGCGCCGGCCACATCCGCCGCGAGCCCCACCCCACCGACCGCCGCGCGCTGTCGATCGTGGTCACCGAGGCCACGAGCCGCACCGCGCAGGAGTCCGTGGGCCGCGACCACACGCGGCGCTTCGAGGTCGCCGCGCGCCTCTCGAGCGACGAGCGCCTCGCCGCGACGCGGTTCCTGGAGGAGCTCGCGGCCCTGCCCGTGCTCGACCACGCCGCGGCGGGCGGCGGGCGCGCCGCCTGAGCGATCGCGGCCCGGAGCCGCGCCTAGAAGGGCGTCGGCCCGTCGGGCGCGAAGGCGTCCGCGCGGTCGCGGCGGTCCGCCTCCGCCGCCGTCTCGGTGGGCACGACCGCGCCCGGCGCGGCCGCCGGCTCCTCGCGCAGGTCGGCGCCCGCGGCCCGCGCGGCCTCCCGCTCGCGGATGCCGTGGATGAACTGCCGCACGCGCTGGTCGACGATGATGTCGCCCGGACGCAGCGGGCGCGAGAGGTAGAGGCCCTCGAGCGAGGTGAGGCGCGAGAGCGCCACGTAGGTCTGGCCGGGCGCGAACGCGCGCTGCCCGAGGTCGACGATCGCGCGGTCGAAGGTCTTGCCCTGCGACTTGTGGATCGTCACCGCCCACGCGAGCCGCAGCGGGAACTGCGTGAACTCGGCCACGACGTCCCGCTTGATCTCCTTCGTCGTCGGCGAGTACGAGTAGCGGTACTGCTCCCACACCGCCGGCTCCACCTCGTGCTGCTCGCCGTCGACCTCGACCCACACGGTGCCGCCGATGTCGACGACCTTGCCGAGCGACCCGTTGACCCAGCGGCCCTCGGAGTCGTTGCGCAGGAACATCACCTGCGCGCCGAGCTTCAGCTCGAGCTCGGCGTCGGCGGGGAACTGCCGACCGCCGAAGTCGCCCGTGATCTCGGCCGAGGCGGTCTTGGGGCGCCCGGGGAGGCGCGCGAGCTCGCGGCCGTTGATGCGCGTGACGGTGTCGTTGCGGGTCGCGAGCGTGAGCACGTCGTCGTCCGGCGGCGTGCGCGCGCCCGCGGCGTTCAGCAGGTGCGCGATCTCGGCCGTCACCGTGCCGTGCCGCACCGCGTTCAGCGCCTGCTTGAACTCGAGGTCGGCCTGGCGGTGGATGTGCACGAGCTCGACCACGTGCAGCTCGGCCTCCTCGCGCCACACGCGCGCGTCGAAGAACCACATCGAGTCGTAGTGGTCGGCGAAGTAGGCCCGCTCCTCGCCGTCGCCCGGCACGGGCGAGAGCTGGTACGGGTCGCCGAACATGACCACCTGCACGCCCCCGAAGGGCACGGCCCGCACGCCCCGCGCCTGCCGGAGCGAGCGGTCGATGGCGTCCATGAGGTCGGCGTTCACCATCGAGATCTCGTCGATGACGAGCAGGTCGAGCTTGCCCAGCATGCGCTTGAGCTCGGCGCTCTGCCGCAGCGGCGCGTCGGCGATGACGCCCAGCGGCAGCTTGAGCAGCGAGTGGATCGTCTGGCCGCCCACGTTGAGCGCCGCGACGCCCGTCGGCGCGCACACGACCACCTGCCGGTCGGACCCCTCGACGAGGTGCCGCAGCAGCGTCGACTTGCCCGTGCCGGCCCGGCCCGTGATGAAGAGGTGCTGCTCGCCGCCCTCGATGCGCTCGAGGATCGCCCGCTGCTCCAGGCTCAGCTCGACTCGCATCCCACCATCCTCCCGCACCTCGGGCGCCCGCGCCGGGCGGCGCGCATGACGCAGGATGACGCACGCGCCCTGCATCGCGTCGCAGGATGCGGGATGATGGTGGGAACAGGAAGGAAGGTGAGACCCATGTGCCGACTGCTCGCGCACGTCTCCCCCGCCCCTGCCACCACGAAGGACGTCATCGGCGACTCGGCTGCGGCCGAGTGGCAGCGGCTGGGCCGGCTGCACGCTGACGGCTGGGGCACGGCATGGCTCGACGGCCAGGAGATCCGCCGCTACCGCGACCCGGCGAAGGGCATCGACAGCCCCGACCTCACGGGTGCGCTGGGCGACACCCCCTCGCGGGCGCGGCTCACGCACCTGCGCCTCGCGACCGAGGGCATGGCGAACCGCGTCTCGAACACGCACCCGTTCCGCGTCGACGACATCGCGCTCGCGCACAACGGCTCGATCTCGCCCTTCCCGCAGCTGCGCGCGAAGGTGACCGACGCCGAGCTCGCGCGCGTGGGCGGCGACACCGACACCGCCGTGGTCTTCGCGCTCATCCTGCGCCGCCTGGCGGCGGGCGAGCCGCTCTTCGACGCGGTCACCGCGACCGTCGTCGAGCTGCGCCGCGAGTTCCCGCGGGCCGCGCTCAACCTGCTCGTGCTCTCCCCCGACGAGCTCGTGGCCGTGCACGCCAACGAGGGCGCCCCCATCCCGCATCAGGAGTTCGAGGCCTCGGGCCTCGGCTGCGACCTGCCGGCCGACCACGTCGACCACTACTACCGGCTGTCGTGGCGGCGCTCGGAGGACGGCTCGATCGCCGTGACCTCGAGCGGCCTCACGGGCGACGGCTGGCACGAGATGGCGCCCGAGACCGCCGTGCGCGTCGACCTCGCCACGCTGCAGGTCGAGCGCCGCGAGCTCGCCGCCTCCGCGGCCGTCGCGGCCTAGGCGACGAGGCCGCGCGACCCCATCGCGCGATCGACCGCGATCTCGATCGCGACGCGCGTGGGGTTCTCGCGGGGCTGGCGGTAGCGGTCCGCGTACCTCGCCACGGCCTCGGCGACCCGCTCGGGGTCGTCCGTGACGGCGGCGGTGCCCGAGAACGAGATCCAGCGCGCGCCGTCGACCTGGCCGACGCTCGCGCGCGGATCGCGCAGCAGGTTCCGCGCCTTCTGCGAGGCGCCGTCGGTGATGACGCGCACGACGAGGCCGCCCTCGCGCACCTCGAGCGTAAAGCCGACGGCCGTCACGTGGATCGACCCGTCGCGGCGCATCGTCGAGAGCGTCGCGAGGTGGCGCTCCGCGAGGAAGGCCAGGCCCTCCTCGGTGAGCGCGACAGGCGCGCGACCGTCCAGGGTCAGCGCTTGCCGAGGACGGCGAGCACGATGCCGCCGACGACGAGCACCGCGGCGCCGGCCGCCGCGGCGAGCCACGGCGTCGGATCCTCGTTGTAGGAGTCCTGCGCGCGGCCGATGACGCGGTCGGCGACCTTCTTCGGGTTCACCCGCGCCTCGATCTCCTCGAGGTGCTGGCGCACCTCCTCGCGCTTGCGGTCGATCTCGCGCTGGTCGCTCATCGCGCGCCTCCGTTCCGGCTCGGCAGGTCGTCGAGGGGGTCGGTGCCGTCGGCGGCGTGGCCGAGGCCCTTGACCATGTTGACGTCGTCCTTGATGGAGTCGATCGTCTCGAGGCCGCCCTTGCTGCGGTTGATCGAGGCGAGCCCCGCGAGCGCGAGGATCCCGACGAGCAACAGGAGGAACGCGGCCACGAGCAGCGCCGACAGCCAGGGCGCGAAGACCTCGTTGAGGCCCTCGAAGCCCGCGTGCAGCAGCCACGCGAACAGGAAGATCGCGAAGAAGCCGGCCGCGCCGAGCAGCCCCGCGCCGATTCCGTAGCCCTTCGCCTTCGAGGCGACCTCAGCCTTGAGGTGCTCGACCTCCGACTTGATGAGGTCGACGATCAGCGTGGGGGTCTCGGCGAGGAGCTCGCCGAGCGACTTTCGCTGGGGCATCAGGCGCCCTTGGAGCCCGCGCCGCGACCCTTGTCGCGTCGCGTCACCTTGTCGATCGCCTCGCCGGCGGCATCGGTCGCCGCCTCGACGAGCTTCGGCGCCTTCGTCTCGACGAAGCGCTGCACCTCGTGCCGCTGCTTCGCGACGCCCTGCGAGTTCCACAGCTTGTCGGCCGCGCTCGCGATCTGCTCGTAGCGCTGACGACCGGCCTTCGCGCCGAGCACGTAGCCCGCGCCGAAGCCGATCACGAGAAGGATCCTGCCGCGCATGTCTGCTCCTGCCGTCGAGGTGCCAGCATCGGCTGGCCTGGTCCGTCGCCCACGATACCCACGGCGACCGAGTGCCCGCTCCCAGCAACGTCCCCCGGAGCGGGCCTCCCGGCGCGCCTCACCAGATGGTGACGCGCGCCTCCGGGTCGAGCCACAGGCGGTCGCCCGGGCGCACGTCGAAGGCCTCGACGAAGGCGTCGATGTTCTTCACCACCTGGTTCGTGCGGTGCTCGTTGGGCGAGTGCGGGTCGACCGAGACGAGGCGCACGGCCTCGGCGGGCCGGATCTTCAGCTGCCACGCGTACGCCCACGAGAGGAAGAAGCGCTGCGCGCCCGTGAGGCCGTCGATCACCGGCGGCTCCTCGCCGCCGAGCGAGGCGACATAGGCCCTCCACGCGATGCCGAGGCCGCCGAGGTCGCCGATGTTCTCGCCGATCGTGAGCGCGCCGTTCACCTTGTGGCCGGGGGCGGCCGCGGGCTCGAGCGCGTCGTACTGCGCGATGAGCGAGCCCGTGCGCAGCTCGAAGGCCCTCCGGTCGTCCTCGGTCCACCAGTCCTGCAGGCGGCCGTCGCCGTCGAACTTCGAGCCCTGGTCGTCGAAACCGTGGCCGATCTCGTGGCCGATGACCGCGCCGATGCCGCCGAAGTTCGCGGCCGCATCGCGGCCGGCGTCGAAGAACGGCGGCTGCAGGATGGCGGCCGGGAAGACGATCTCGTTGAAGCCCGGGTTGTAGTACGCGTTGACCGTCTGCGGGTTCATGAACCACTCGTCGCGGTCGATGGGCCTGCCCACCTTCGCGAGCTCGCGGTCGTGCTCGAAGCCCGAGGCCGCGCGCACGTTCGCCACGAGGTCGTCGCCGATCTCGACGCCGCCGTAGTCCTTCCAGCGCTTCGGGTAGCCGATCTTCGGCGTGAAGGCGTCGAGCTTCGCGAGCGCGCGCTCGCGCGTCTCGGCGCCCATCCAGTCGAGCTGCTCGATGGAGGTGCGGTACGCCTCGACGAGGTGCTCGATGAGGACGTCCATCGCGTCCTTCGCCTCCGGCGGGAAGTGGCGCTCGACGTAGATGCGGCCCACCGCGTCGCCCAGGAGCCCCTCGACGAGCGCGACGCCGCGCTTCCAGCGCTCGCGCTGCACCTCGGCGCCCGTGAGCACCGTGCCCTGGAACGCGAACTGGTCGCGCGAGATCTGCGTCGTGAGGTAGGGCGCGTAGCCCCGGATGAGGCCCGCGCGGGCCCACGAGCGCCACTCCTCGAGCCGCTCGTCGACGAGCATCGAGGCGAGGCCCGTGAGGAAGCTCGGCTGGCGCACGACGACCTCGTCGTACGTGCCCTCGGGCGCGCGCACCGCGCGCAGCCACGGCGCGAGGCGCGGGTGGTCCTCGAGCGGGCGCTGGAGGTTGTAGGTCTTCTCGTCGTCGCGGGAGTCGACGCGGTTCCAGTGGTGGAGCGCGAGCTCGGTCTCGAGCGCGAAGACCACGGCGGCCTCGGCCTCGGGCTGCTCGGCGCCCAGGTGGCCGAGCATGGTCGCGAGGTGCGCGAGGTAGGCCTCGCGGATCTCGGCGAAGGCCTCCTCCCGGTAGTACGACTCGTCGGGCATGCCGAGGCCGCCCTGCACCATCTGCACGAGGTAGCGGGTGGGGTCGCCCGGGTCGTTGTCGACCCACTGGCCGACGAAGCTCGGGCCGCCCTCGGCCTCCATCTCGCCCAGCAGCACGAGCAGCTCGTCGACGGTCGTCGCGGCGTCGATGCGCTCGAGGAGCGGACGGATGGGCTCGATGCCCTTCGCGTCGACCGCGGCCTCGTCGAGGAAGGAGGCGTAGAGGTCGCCGACCTTGCGCTCCTCGGTGCCGGGCTCGGCCTGCTGCATCTCGATCACGATCTCGCGCACGGCCCCCTCGGCCGCCTCTGCGAGCACGGCGAAGGAGCCCCAGCGGGCGCGGTCGTCGGGGATCTCGGTGCGCTCGAGCCAGCGCTCGTGCACGTGCAGGAACAGGTCGTCCTGCGGGCGGATGCGGTCGGAGAAGTCGTCGACGGGGAGGCCGGAGGGCAGGGTCGTCATGTGCCGATCCTAGGGTGGCGGCCGCCGCGACGCCCCGGCGTCCGCCTTGGGCGAACGGCGCGATGCTGCAGGGTCCGCCCTGGGCGGACGGCGCGATGCGGCAGCGCCGCCGGGAGGGTCCTCGCGTGGGCGGTCGCGGCTAGCGTGGCAGGGTGCGCGCGCGGCTCGACGGCCGGGATCGGGAGATCCTGCGCCTCGCCGTGCCCGCGCTCGGTGCGCTCGTGGCCGAGCCGGCGTTCCTGCTCGTCGACACCGCGCTCGTGGGGCACCTCGGCGCCGAGCAGCTCGCGGGCGTCGGCATCGGCACCACCGTGATCGGCACCGTCGTGGGCCTCCTGGTGTTCCTCGCCTACGGCACGACGCCCGCCGTGGCGCGCCTGCTGGGCGCGGGCGACCGGCCCGCCGCGATCCGCGCTGGGATCGACGGCGTCTGGCTCGCGGTCGTCGTCGGGGCCGCCCTGCTGGTCGCGCTGCCCCTCGCGCGGCCCGTCGTCGCGGCCTTCGGCGCGGCGCCCGAGGTGACCGAGCACGCCGCGACCTACGCGGGCATCTCGATCCTGGGCCTGCCGGCGATGCTCGTCGTGCTCGCCGTCACGGGGCTCCTGCGGGGCCTGCAGGACACCCGCACGCCGCTCCTGGTGGCCGGCGCGGGCTTCGGCGCCAACGCGGTGCTCAACGCCGTGCTCATCTACGGCCTCGACCTCGGCATCGCGGGCTCCGCGATCGGCACGGTGCTCGCGCAGTGGGGCATGGCCGCGTGGCTCGGGGCGATCGCGCTGCGCGAGGCACGGCGCGAGGCGGTGCCGTTGGGCCTCCGGCTCGGGAGCCTCGGCCGCACGGCCTCGACGGGCGGATGGCTGCTCGTGCGCACGCTCTCGCTGCGGGTGGGGCTCGTGGCGACCACCGTGGTCGCGGCGCAGGCGGGCACGGCGACGCTCGCCGCCACGCAGGTGGCCTTCGCGATCTTCTCGACCCTCGCGTTCGCGCTCGACGCGCTCGCGATCGCGGGCCAGGCCATGGTGGGCCGTGCGCTGGGCGCCGACGACGTGGCCGAGGCGCGGGCGGTCACGCGCCGGCTGCAGGCGTGGGGCATCGGCTTCGGCGTCGTGGTGGGCGTCCTGCTGCTCGCGCTCGCGTGGGTCGCGGGGCGCGCCTTCACCGCCGACCCCGAGGTGCTCTCGGCGCTGCCCGTCGCGCTCGCGCTGCTCGCGCTCGCGCAGCCGATCGCGGGCTTCGTGTTCGTGCTCGACGGCGTGCTCATCGGCGCCGGCGACGTGCGGTACCTGGCCTGGACCGGCATCCTCAACGTGCTCGTCTACCTGCCGCTGCTGCTCCTCGCGCTGCTGCCGGGCGTCGACGCCCTCGCCGTCGTGTGGGCGGCGTTCTCGTTCGGCTACCTCGGCGCGCGCGCGACGACGCTCGGGCTGCGGGCCCGCACGGGCGCGTGGCTGCGGCCGGGCCGCGCGCGCTGAGGCCGCCCCCCGCTCCGGTACTGCAGGCTCAGCGGGCCGCGGACGCGATGGTCGCGCCCGCTCGCCGCTGAGCCTGCACGACGGGAGGGGCGGTCGGCCG
This sequence comes from Agrococcus sp. SL85, assembly GCF_026625845.1. Taxonomy (NCBI): domain Bacteria; kingdom Bacillati; phylum Actinomycetota; class Actinomycetes; order Micrococcales; family Microbacteriaceae; genus Agrococcus; species Agrococcus sp. SL85. The sequence goes on along the minus strand of NZ_CP113066.1, from coordinate 1,009,230 downwards.
GAGGGCGGAGCGGCGGTTCCGTCGGGCGACGGATGCGGGGCGCGGGGGCGACCTGCTTGCGTGGAGGGGTCGGCGGCCACCGCGGCGGCGACGCTCGGAGCAGGCACACGGGATCGATGAGGAGACACGGATGCGCACGAGGAACGCCCTGACGACCGCCGCCGCCATCGCAGCAGCGATGGCGCTCACGGGAGGGGCCGTGCAGCCGGTGCCCGATCCCCTGCCCGACGAGGTGGTGCTGCACCAGCAGCTCTGGCAGGCGCCGCAGCCGCAGGCGCGCACCGCGCCGCACGCGGAGACCGGCACCGCGCCGCAGGCCGAGGCCGGCAGCCCGCCGCAGGCCGTGCCGGGCGAGCAGGGCCCGGCGCTCGAGGCCGCGGTGCAGCGGCTCGTCGACGACGGCGCCATCGCCGTGACCGCGCGCGTCGAGTCGGGCGACCGCGTGTGGGCGGACGCCGCCGGCAGCCGCATCCAGGATCGGCGGCCGCCGGCCCTCGAGCACAGCCCGTTCCGCGCGGCCAGCACCACGAAGATGCTGGTGGCCGCGCTCGTGCTGCAGGAGGTCGCGGCCGGCACCTGGAGCCTCGACTCGACCATCGGCGAGATCGACCCGACGATCCTCCCGGCGCATCCCGACGCGACCCTGCGACAGCTGCTCAGCCACACCTCCGGCATGCCGTACGGCACCGACGCGCTCCTGGCCGGCCGGATGGACGACCCGACCTCGGTCGAGGAGTCGGTCGCGGTGATCGGCGAGCGCTTCCCCGACACCGACCACCTCGCCGTCGCCGACGGCGGCGCGTGGACGGAGCCCGGCGCCTTCGTCTACTCGAACGTCGCCTACGTCGTGCTGGGGGCGGCGCTGGAGACCGCGACGGGCGAGGAGCTCGGCGAGCTCATCGAGGAGCGCATCCTCGAGCCGCTCGACATGGACGACAGCCGCTACGCGGAGCGCCCCGGCATGCGCGGGCGCGAGCTGCGCGAGGCCATGTGGGACGGCGCGACCTGGACCGACCTCCAGCACTTCGACCCGACGGTGTTCGCCGCGGCGGGCGCGCTCGTCTCGACCACCGAGGACCTCGCGACCTTCACGGAGGCGCTCATCACCGGCGAGGTGGTGCCGCAGCCGCTCGTGGACGAGATGGTGACGCCCGTGACGACCGACCTGCTGGAGTACGGCCTCGGCGTCTACCGCGTGCCCGACCCGTGCGTGCCGGGCGAGTTCCTCTACGGCCACGACGGCGCGGCCCTGGGCACCATCAGCGTGGCGTACACCTCGGCGGACGGCTCGCGGCAGGTGTCCCTGGGCGTGACGGGCCGCGACGCCTCGGGCCAGCAGCCGCCGCTCTGGAACCTGAACGAGCTGCTCGTGCCGATGCTGCTCGCGAGCTGCTGACGCTCGCGGCCCGAGCGGGGCCCGGAGGAATCGGCCCTGAGCGGGCACATGGCTGCGATGCGCGGCCATGGCACCGCTGGGCGCTGGTTCCTCCGGGCCTCTGCGCGCCCCGACTCTGCTTGCATGGGGCCATGGAGGCGGGGACGGCGGACGCGATGGCCGCGGCGCATGCGGCGCTGCTCGTGCACGGGCGGCTGCAGCCCTCGATCGACGCGGCGACCATGGCGCTGCTGGACGGGCACGACGGCGAGGCGGTGGTCGCGCTCGCGGCAGCCCACCCCGACGCGAGCCGCTCGGAGGCCGCCGAGCTCGTCGCGCGGGCGCACGAGGAGCTGGGGTCGGGCCTCGAACGTCTGACCCTGCCGGACGCCCGCCGGATCGCGCTGCGGGCGCTCGTGCTGGAGGCGCGCGCCGGATCACGGAGCCTCCCCGAGGTGACGGCGTGGGCGCACGACGCGATCGGGCACTCCGAGGACGCCGTGCTCGAACCGATCGTGGCGCTCGGAGATGAGCTCGAGCTGCGCGGAGGACGCAGCCGCGCCGACGTCGACGGGATCCTCGACCGCTTCCTCGCCGCCACTGCCGACGACCTCGCGCGGTGGCGCCCGGCGTGAGCCGCACGGCAGCCCGGAGGAATCGGCCCTGAGCGGGGAGCCGAGCGGATGGTCCAGTCGGCGCCTCGCTGGGAGCGGAATCCTCCGGGGCCTCGTGGCGCGCGCGGCGGCGCCGCGCGCCCCTCGACCAGCGGCGGAGGCCGCCTAGACCGTGACGTCGCGGCGGGCGAAGCGTGCGAAGGCCGCCGCGAGCAGCGCCGCGGCGACGCCGAGCATCCACCAGGAGCCCGCCCAGTCGGGCTCCGCGTCGAGCGGGTTCGCGACCCAGAAGAACGGGCTCGCGCGCTGCACCCACTCCCAGTCCACCCCGAACAGCGGCGCGAACTCGCCCACGAGCAGGAGCCCGACGAGCAGCAGCCAGCCCAGCCACTGCGCCGCCGCCGGCACGAAGGCCACGATCGCGGCGGCCGCGGCCAGGAAGATCCCCACGAGCGGCAGGTGGGTCACCTGGATCGCGACCAGCTGCGACCAGCGCTCGTCGCCCGCGGCCGCGAGCGAGCCGCCCACGACCCCTGCGAACACCGCGAGCGTCAGCAGCGAGGCGAGCAGGCCAGGCAGCAGGTGGCTGGCCAGCCAGCCCGTGCGGCGCACCGCGGCGGCCAGCACGGTCTCGCCGTGCGCGAGCTCCTCGTGCCGCAGCCGCAGCACCGGCTGCATCGCCGCGGCGCACGCGAGCACGCCGACGATGCCCGCGAGCGCCGTGAGGAAGATGCCCTCGGTGTCGGTGCCCGAGTCCTGGCCGATCGCCTGCACGAGCGCGCGGAGGGCCGGGTTGTCGTCGAGCGCGCCCGCCACCGCGGGCGCCAGGCGCCCCGCGACCGCGCCGAGCACCGCGGCGACGACCACCCACACGATGACGCCGCCGCGCGTCACGCGGAGCGCGAGGCCGAGCGGTGCGCCGAGCGGCCTCATCCCGACCAGCGGCGAGCCCGTGCCGCGGCCTCGGCGGGACCGCAGCAGCGACCCGCCGAGCTCGCGCCGCGACTCCACCGCCACCACGGCGCCGCCGAGCACGAGCACCAGGGGCACGAACAGCAGCAGCGGCGTGGGATCCGGCTCCCACGGCGGATCGGCGAAGGGATGCGCGAGGCTCGCCCAGCCGATCGGGGACGCCCACGCGGGCCACGCGGGCGTGACTCGCGTGAGGTCGGCGCTCGCCTCGCCCAGCGCGTCGCCGATGCCGCGCACCACGAACCACGCGCCCACGATCAGCGCCGCCGCGCTGTTCGCGCCGCGCGACGAGGGCATCGCCTGCGCGGCGAGGATCCCCACGAGGAGCGCCGCGACGCCGACCCCCGCGAGGCCGAGCGCCGCGAGCGTCGAGGGCCAGGCGTCGAGCCCCTGCGCCACCGAGACGGCGAGGAAGAGCCCGATCACGACGGCGACCTCGACGAGACCGGCGAGCACCGTCGCGGCGAGCGGCGCCCAGCGGCCCACCGCGCCGCCGCGCACGAGCTCGGCGCGGCCGGCGTCCTCGTCGCCGCGGGAGTGCCGCACGGCGAAGAAGGTCAGCATCAGACCCAGCATCACCGCCAGGTAGCCGGCGGTGGAGACGAACATGACGGCGCCGAGCTCGATGCCTGCCGGCGCGCCGCGCAGCAGCAGGAGCGCCGGCTGCGCCGCGAGCAGCGCGACGAGCCCGCGCCGGGCCTCCTCGTCGAAGGCCGCGCCGACGCCGCCGAGTCCCGCGGCCCACAGGCCCACGATGCCGACCGTCCACACGAGCAGGAGCAGCCGCTCGCGCCGCAGGATCGAGCCGAGCAGCAGGCCCAGGCCGCGCACGGGGTCACCGCCGCTTCGCGCGGCGGCCGTGGGCGGACGCGCCGCGCTCGGAGGACGGCCCGGACCTCGCGGCGTCCTCGGCCGCGGCCTCCGGCCCGTAGTGCCTGAGGAACAGCTCCTCGAGGCTCGGCGGCTGCATCGTGACCGCGGCCGCGCCGCGCGCGGCGAGGAAGCCGAGCACCGCGGGGAGGTCGTCGGGCGCGACGCTCATGCGCACCCGGGCGCCGTCGACCGCCACGTCGCTCACCGGCAGCCCCTCCGGCGCCGGGCCCGTGTAGGCGACGGCGGTGTGCTGCAGGTGCCGCAGCTGCTCGAGCGTGCCGGACTCCACCATCCGCCCTGCCCGGATGATCGAGACGTGCGAGCAGAGCCGCTCCACCTCGCTGAGGATGTGGCTCGAGAGCAGCACGGTGGCGCCGCGGTCGGCGATGCGCCGCACCTCCTCGGTGAACACCGCCTCCATGAGGGGGTCGAGGCCGCTGGTCGGCTCGTCGAGGACGTAGAGGTCGGCCTCCGAGGCGAGGGCCGCGATGAGCGCGACCTTCTGGCGGTTGCCCTTCGAGTAGGTCTTCGCGCGCTTGCGGGGATCGAGGTCGAACGCCTCGATGAGCCGCTGCCGCTCGGGCGCGGGCGCGTGGTGGCCGCGGAGGCGCGTGATGGTGTCGATCGCCTCGCCGCCCGTGAGGTTCGGCCACAGCGTGACGTCGCCCGGCACGGCGGCGAGCCGCCGGTGGATGGGCACGGCGTCGCGCCACGGGTCCATGCCGAGCACGCGCACCGCGCCCTCGGAGGCCCGCAGCATGCCGAGCAGCACCCGGATCGTGGTGGACTTGCCGGCGCCGTTGGGGCCCAGGAAGCCGCGCACCTCCCCGGCGGCGACCTCGAGGTCGAGGCCGTCGAGCGCGCGCACCCTGCCGAACCGCTTCACGAGGCCCTGGGTGAGGATCACGGGATCGCCCATGCTCGGAACGTACTCCCGATCGCCCCAGGCGACGCGCTGGCGGAGCCGAGCATCGGCTCACGGGATGCGGCAGGATGTCGTGGTGCCCCAGCCCCAGCTCGCCGCATGGCGGAACGCCGTCTTCGCGGCCTTCTTCACGATGGGCATGGGCTTCGCCAGCTGGCTCGCGCGCGTGCCGCACGTGCGCGACACGCTGGGCGCGACCACGGGCGAGATGGGCCTGCTGCTGCTCGGCATCTCGCTCGGCTCGGTGACGGGCCTCCTGGCCGCGAGCCACGTCGTGCACGCCTTCGGCACGCGCCGCGCGGTGGGCGTGGGCCTCGTCGCGACCGCGACGGGCCTCGCGATCGCCGGCTGGGCCGCGGAGGCCGGCATCACCTGGCTGCTCGTGCTCGGCTTCATCATCGGCGGCAGCCTCACGGGCATCACCGACGTCGCCATGAACATCTCCGGCGCCGCGAACGAGCGCGCGCTCGGCCGCTCGATCATGCCGATCTTCCACGCCTTCTTCTCGCTCGGCACCGTCGCCGGCGCGGGCATCGGCGGGCTCTTCGAGCTGCTCGGGGTGGGCCTGGGCGTGCAGGCGACGGTCGTGCTCGCCCTCACGGCCGGCGTCGCGGCCTACGCCTACCGGCGCCTGCCGGACGAGATCGCCGAGGCGCACGAGGAGCCCGTGACGCTCGCGGAGCGCCTGCGCGTCTGGAAGGATCCGCGCACGCTGCTGCTGGGCCTCATGGTGCTCGGCATGGCGCTCACCGAGGGCTCGGCCAACGACTGGCTCGCGCTCGTCATGGTCGACGGCCACGGCTTCACGAAGGAGGGCGGCGCCTTCATGCTCGCCCTGTTCCTGGCCTCCATGACGGCCGGCCGCCTCGGCGGCGTCTGGCTGCTCGACCGCTTCGGGCGCGTGCCGGTGCTGCGCACCTCCGCCGTCGTCGCGGCCGCGGGCCTGCTGCTCGTGATCGTCGCCGACCTGCCCGCGCTCGTCGTGGCCGGCGTCGTCCTCTGGGGCCTCGGCGCGAGCCTCGGCTTCCCCGTGGGCATGAGCGCCGCCGCCGACGACCCGCGCCTCGCGGGCGCTCGAGTCGGCACCGTCTCGGCCATCGGCTACCTCGCGTTCCTCGCGGGGCCGCCGCTGCTGGGCCTGCTGGGCGAGGAGCTCGGCATCCGCCTCGCGCTCACCGCCGTGCTCGCGTTCGTGCTCATGTCGCTCGTCACCGCGCACGTCGCGCGCGAGCGCCGCTCCCCCACGCCCGAGGAGGCATCCGCATGAGGCTCGTCGTCGCCACCTGCTCCGTCGACTACGCCGGGCGCCTCTCGGCGCACCTGCCGCTCGCGCCCCGCGTGCTCATGCTGAAGGCCGACGGCTCGATCCTCGTGCACTCGGACGGCGGCTCGTACAAGCCGCTCAACTGGATGAGCCCGCCCGCGACCTTCGAGGCCTCCGAGCCCGACGAGGAGCAGGCCGCCGCCGGCATCACCGAGGTGTGGACGGTGAAGCACCGGAAGACGGGCGACTCGCTCATCGTCTCGGTGCACGAGGTGCACGCCGACTCCTCGCACGAGCTGGGCGTCGACCCCGGCCTCGTCAAGGACGGCGTGGAGGCGCACCTGCAGGTGCTGCTGGCCGAGCAGATCGAGCGGCTCGGCGACGGCTACGAGCTGTGGCGGCGCGAGTACATGACGGCGATCGGGCCGGTGGACATCCTGGCGCGGGATGCGGGCGGCGCGACCGTGGCCGTCGAGATCAAGCGGCGCGGCGAGATCGACGGCGTCGAGCAGCTGACGCGGTACCTGGAGCTCCTGAACCGCGACCCGCGCATCGCGCCCGTGACGGGCGTCTTCGCGGCGCAGGAGATCAAGCCGCAGGCGCGCACGCTCGCCGAGGACCGCGGCATCCGCTGCGTCGTGCTCGACTACGACGACATGCGCGGCATCGACTCGGGGCACGCGCGGCTGTTCTGAGGCCTCGCGGCATCAGTCGGAGCGGCTCGGCGGCCAGCCCTCCTCCTCGGCGTCGGTGACGTCGCTCGTGCCGGTGTCGGCAGCCTCGCGCGCCGCATCGGGCGCTGCTGCGCGATCGGGCCCTGGCTTCGGCGGCTCGACGGGGTCGATGTGGTCGTGCCACGTGCTCGTCCCCGCGGGCGGCGCCTCGCGGTCGCGCGAGGCGTACGGCGCCACGTGGTCGGGCAGCGGCGCGGAGGCCGGCGGCAGCGCATCCTCGCGGGAGGCGTACGGCTCGGCCCGGCCTGGCCACGAGCCCTCGCCGACCGCGCCGCCGAAGTCCTCTCCGCTCCAGCCCGGCTGCTGCGCATCCGTCATGACGACCTCCCGATCCGCGGCGGCCGGCGCGGTGCCGGCTCCGCCCATCCCGACGCTGAAGGGGTGCTCGACGACGCCCACGACCGGCGCGGGCTGCGCGAGCGCGACGCCGGCGTCGTCGGTGCGGGTGCCGCACGCGGGGCACTGCAGCACAGCCACCCGGCCGTCCTGGTCGACGTCGACGACGCAGCCGCCGATCACCACCTCGCCGGCGTCGGCCACATCGGCGATCGTGCCGTAGCCCCAGACGATCTCGCGCAGGGCCGTGCCGCAGCTGGGGCACCCCGGGCGGCTCGCCATGCGCTCACGCTACGCCCGCGCGGCGCCGCCGTCGAGGGCTCCCAGCGCTCCCCCAGCGGTCGGGGGACGCGAGCGCCGCCGGCGCCGGGGCGCCGCGGCTCAGTCGCGCGTCGCCGCGGCCGCCGCGCGGGCAGCGCCCGGGAGCGCCTCGACGATGCGGCCGAGCGCCGCCTCGTCGTGCGCGGCCGTCACGAACCAGGCCTCGAACACGCTCGGCGGCAGGCTCACGCCCGCCTCGAGCATCGCGTGGAAGAACGGCGGGTAGCGGAACGCGTCCTGCGCCCGCACCTCGTCGAAGTCGCGCGGGGCGCCCTCGCGGAACGCGACCGAGAAGAGGCTGCCGACCCGGCTGATCGCGTGCGCGACGCCCTCGGCCGCGAGCGCATCCGCGAGCGCGGCCGTGATGACGTCGGCCGCGTGGCCGAGGCGGTCGTAGACGTCGTCGGTGGCGAGGCGCAGCGTGGTGAGGCCCGCCGCGACCGCGACGGGGTTCCCCGAGAGCGTGCCCGCCTGGTACACCGGGCCGAGCGGCGCCAGCAGCTCCATGAGCTCGCGGCGGCCGCCGAGCGCGGCGAGCGGCATGCCGCCGCCGATGACCTTGCCGAAGGTCAGGAGGTCGGGGGCGTCGTCGCCCGTCCAGCCCTCGAGGCCCCACATGCCCGCGCGGTGCACGCGGAACCCCGTGAGCACCTCGTCGCTGATGAGCAGCGCGCCGTGCGCGTGCGCCGTGCGGGCGAGGAAGGCGTTGAAGTCGCCGTCGGGCAGCACGACGCCCATGTTGGCGGCCGCCGCCTCGACGATGACGGCCGCGATGCGGTCGCCGTGCGCCGCGAAGACGGCCTCGATCGCGGCCCGGTCGTTGTAGGGCACGACGAGCGTCGTGGCGGCCACGGCCTCCGGGATGCCGGCGGAGCCGGGCATCGCCAGCGTCGCGAGGCCCGAGCCCGCGGCCACGAGCAGGCCGTCGGAGTGCCCGTGGTAGTGCCCGTCGAACTTCACGAGCAGCTCGCGGCCCGTCGCGCCGCGCGCGAGCCGGATGGCCGTCATCGTCGCCTCGGTGCCCGTGGACACCATGCGGAGGCGCTCCACGGGGGCGACGCGCGCCTCGACCTCCTCGGCCAGCAGCGCCTCGGCGGGCGTCGACGCGCCGAACGAGAGGCCGTGCGACGCGGCGTCCTGCACGGCGCGGATGACCTCCGGATGCCCGTGCCCGAGGATCGCCGGACCCCAGCTGGCCACGAGGTCGACGAGCTGGCGGCCCTCGGCGTCGGTGACGTGCGGGCCCTTCGCGTCGACGAGGAAGCGAGGCGTGCCGCCGACCGAGCCGAAGGCGCGCACGGGGCTGTTGACGCCGCCGGGGATCGCGGCCTTCGCGCGCTCGAAGAGCTCTGCGTTCGTGCTCATGCGCGCGCCCCCATCCACTCGGCCTGCTCGATCGCCCAGTAGGTGAGCACGGCGTCGGCGCCTGCGCGCACGATGCTCGTGAGGCTCTCGGCGATGAGGCGGTCGCGGTCGATCCAGCCGTTCGCGGCAGCGGCCTCGACCATCGCGTACTCGCCGGAGACCTGGTACGCCCACACGGGCACGTCGGACGCCGCGGCGACGTCGGCGAGCACGTCGAGGTAGAGGCTCGCAGGCTTCACCATGACGACGTCGGCGCCCTCGGCGATGTCGAGCAGCGCCTCGCGGAGGCCCTCGCGGCGGTTCGCGGGATCCTGCTGGTAGGTCTTGCGGTCGCCCGTCAGGCTCGAGTCGACGGCCTCGCGGAAGGGGCCGTAGAGCGCGGAGGCGTACTTGGCCGAGTAGGCGAGGATCGCGGTGCCCTCGTGCCCCGCGGCGTCGAGCGCCTCGCGCACGTGCGCGACCTGGCCGTCCATCATGCCGCTGAGGCCCAGCAGCCTGCTGCCGGCCTCGGCCTGCGCGATCGCCATGGCGGCGTAGCGCTCGAGCGTGGCGTCGTTGTCGACCTCGCCGTCTGCCGACAGCACGCCGCAGTGGCCGTGGTCGGTGAACTCGTCGAGGCACAGGTCGGTCTGGATCACCGTCTGGTCGCCGAAGCGCTCCGCGAGGAACGCGGTGGCGCGGTTGAGGATGCCCTCGGGGTCGTCGGCGCCGGAGCCCACGGCGTCCTTGCGCTCGGGCACGCCGAAGAGCATGACGCCGCCGACGCCCGCCGCGATCGCGCGCTCCACCTCGCGGGCGGCCGAGTCGAGCGTGTGCTGCACCTGGCCCGGCATCGACGAGATCGGCTTCGGCTCGTCGATGCCCTCGGCCACGAACATCGGCAGCACGAGCTGGGCGGGGTGGATGCGGGTCTCGGCCGCGAGGCGGCGCATGGGCGCGCTCTGCCGCAGCCGGCGGGGGCGGAGGGTGGGGTTCATGTCCCTCCAGGGTACTCTCGCGCGCCCACCCGCGGCCGGGTCGGCCCGCTCGATCGCGGACCCCTTCGCGCATCCGGGACCCGCTCCTGGGGTCCCCGATGCGCGCGGGGGTCCCCGATCGCCGACGGAGCCGCCGGCGCACGCCTCAGCGGATGGCGACGACCTCCACGAGCGCGTCGCCCGAGCCGTACCGCAGCGGCATGCCGGGGTGCGCGAGCGCGAACCAGAACGTGCTGACCCCCTCCTCGCCCCGCACCGCGTAGCACAGGCAGTCGCGCTCGCCGATCGAGAGCGCGACGCGCTCGGCCGCGATCGTCGTGCGGTCGGCGGGGAAGGCGGCGTGTGCCTGCAGCTGCGCCCAGGTGGCGCGGGCCCGCACCGGCTCGCCGAGCCACGCGCCCGCCTCGTCGACGGGGCCGGAGACGATGGTCGCGCCCTCGGCGTCGCCGTCCTCGAAGCGGCTGGCGCGCAGGCTCGTCGCGCCGCCCTCCGTGGTCCGGATGCGCAGCTCGTGCCCGTCGGGGCAGCCGCGCCGGATCTCCTCGGCGGTGAACGGCGTGGGCGCGAGGCCCTCCCCCAGCACGTGCGGATCGCTCATGCCGCGATCCTGCCACCGCGGGCGGCCGCGCGGGCCGGGCGATCCGCGCTCGATCGAACGCGCGGCCGATCCCCGCTCAGGCGCCCGCCGCGAGCGCCGCGTCGATCGCCGGCTCGAGCGCGCCGATCACGGGCCAGCCGCCGTCGGAGGTGCTGCCGAGCACGCTCACGGTGGTGCGGGAGGCGATGAGGTGGGTCGAGCGGAACGACGCCCCCGCATCCCATCCCTCCACGACGAGCGCGTCGTGCTCGCCGTGGAGGAACACGCCCAGGCCCGCGCGCTTCCCCTCGCCGGGCACCTCGTGGCGCGGCGCGGTCATCAGCGCGACCGTCTCCGGGCGAACGATGCGCCCGTCGAGCAGCGCGAGCCAGAGGCGATGGAGGTCGGCGGCCGTGGTGAACGCGCCGCCGTCGCCGCTGCCCTGCACGGGCAGGCGCAGCACGGCCTCCTCGTCGCCCTCGTCGAAGACGTAGGGTCGCGCGGCGTCGCCCGGCAGCGCATCGAGCCGGAGGTGGTCGGTGGCGGCGAGACCCGCGGGCTCGAGCACGAGGCGGCGGACGACCGCCTGGAAGGGTTCGCCCGCGACGCGCTCGAGCACGATCGCGAGCACCGCGTAGCCCCCGTTGCAGTAGGCGAAGCGGGCGCCGGGCGCGTGCTGCTGCGGGAAGCCGCCGAGCAGCGGCAGGAACGCCTCCGCCGTCGTGAGCGCGTGCGGCGGCACGGTCAGCGGGAAGTCGGCGGGCGACCAGTCCCCCTCCTCGTCGAGGTAGTCGCCGATGCCGGAGGTGTGGCCCAGCAGGTGCTCGACCGTGACGGCGTCGTCGATGAGCGGCAGGTCGTGGCCGAGCAGCTCGCGCACCCGCTGGTCGAGCCGCAGCGCGCCCTGCTCGACGAGCCGCAGCACCGCGAGCGCCGTGAGCAGCTTGCTGCCGCTCGCGATCGCGATGCGGGCATCGGCCCGCATGGGCACGCGGAAGCCGCGGTGCATCCAGCCCTCGGCGCGCTCGAGCACGCGCTCGCCCCCGACGTCGACGACGACGACGCCCGAGAACGACGCCTCCGCGATGGCCGCGTCGAGCGCTGCCTCGTCCACCTGGATGCGGGCGCTGGGCGTGGTCGTGCCGGGCATGGTCTCCCCTGTCGCCGCCGGACCGGGCGGTGCGGGTGGCCGTGCGGCCAGCCGACCGACGCTACCCGGCCCCGTGGCGCCCCGCCAGCCCCGTGGCCGGCCGGCCCCGCGCCCCGCCAGCCCTGCGCCCCGCGCCCCGCGCCCCGCGCCCCGCGCCGGCGGAGTGTGGTCGCTTCAGGCCCTCGGAGCGGGCGGAGAGGGGCGCGAAGTGACCACACCCAGCCGGGGTGTGGTCGCTCACGGCCCCTGGTGTGGTCACGTGAGGCCCGGCAGAGGGGCCGGAAGGGGCGCGAAGCGACCACACCCGAGCGGGCTGGGCGGGCTGGGTAGCCGGGGCGGGGCGTCGGGCGGGGCGGGGCGGTCAGGCGGGGCGGGCCGTCAGGCGGGGCGGGGCGTCGGGCTGGGCGGGGCGGTCAGGCGGGGCGGTCGACGAGGACGCCGTCGGCGATCGACCAGCGGCGCGTGATGCCGAGGCGCTCGAGGAAGGGCTCGTCGTGGCTCACCACGACGAGGGCGCCCTCGTGGGCCGCGAGCGCCTCGACGAGCCGGTCGATCGACGCGAGGTCGAGCGAGTTCGTGGGCTCGTCGAGCAGCAGCAGCCGCGGCGCGGGCTCCGCGAGCAGCAGCCTCGCGAGCGCGAGCCGGAACCGCTCGCCGCCGGAGAGCCTGCGCCACCCGCTGCTCGCCGCGCGCCCCGCGGAAGCCGAAGCGCGCGAGCTGCGCCCGCACCTCCCCCGGCGGCCGCTCCGGCGCGGTCTGGCGCACCGCCTCCACGAGGCCGACGGCCTCGTCGTCGAAGCGGATGCGCTGCGGCAGCATCCCCGCCTCCCGGATGCGGTGCACGACGCGCGCGGCGGGCTCGGGCGCGCCGAGCGGGGCGCGCCCGTCGCCGCCGAAGCGCGCGATCGCGCCGAGCAGCGTCGACTTGCCCGCGCCGTTGCGCCCCGTGAGCGCCACGCGTTCGGGCCCGCGCACCAGGAGGTCGCGGCCGTCGGGCGTCCGCAGCGCGAGCACGTCGCGCCCGGCGGGCACGCGCGTCTCGGGCAGGCGGATGCGGATGGTCGCGTCGTCGCGCACGCGCGCCTCGGCCGCCTCGAGCCTGCGCGACGGCGCCCGCCTCCCGGCCCTCGTGGAGGCCCTTCGAGCGCGCGGTCGTGCGCTCGGCGCTGTTCTTCAGGCCGTTCGCGACGATCTTCGGGATGCCGCCCGCCAGCGACGCTCGGCGACCCGCGGCCTCCGCGCGCTGCCGCTGCTCGTTCGCCGCGATGCGGTCGCGCCGCTCGCGCCGCACGAGCGCCTCGGCGTCGCGCACGTCCTGCGCCGCCGCGGCCTGCTCGGCCTCGATCGCCGCGCGGTAGGCGGAGTACGGGCCCTCGAAGGTGCGCAGCTCCCGCCCGTGGAGCTCGGCGATGCGGTCGACGCGCTCGAGGAGCGCGACGTCGTGGCTGACGACCACGAGCGTGCCGCGCCAGGAGCCGACGGCGTCGTGCAGGCGCGAGCGCGCCTCGGCGTCGAGGTCGTTCGTGGGCTCGTCGAGCAGGGCGACGTCGGCGCGCTGCAGCCGGATGGCCGCGAGCCCCACGAGCACCGCCTCGCCGCCCGAGAGCGACGCGACGGGACGCCGCAGCAGCGCCGCGTCGCCGGCGAGCCCGAGGGCGGCGAGGGCCGCGAGCGCCTCGGCCTCGACGCCCCAGCGGTCGCCGATGGCGTCGAAGCGCGCCTGCGCGACGTCGCCGGCCTCCACGGCCTCGATCGCGGCGAGCACGGGCGCGATGCCGAGCGCGTCGGCGACGGTGCCCGGGCCGAGCGCGAGCCGCTGCGGCAGCGTCGCGACGCCGCCCTGCACCGAGAGCTCGCCCGCGGTGGGCGCGAGCTCGCCGGCGATGAGGCGCAGCAGGGTGGTCTTGCCGGCGCCGTTGCGGCCGACGAGCCCGGTGGTGCCGTGGCCGAGGGCGCCGGTGACGCCGTCGAGCGCGACGGTGCCGTCGGGCCAGGTGAGCTGGACGCGCGAGAGCGCGATGGCGGGATGTGCCAAGAGGTCCTCCGAGAGCGTGGGGTGCGCTGACGGATGCGTCGACGATGCGTGGGTCGTCGGGTCAGCGCGCGGTCGCGGCTCCGTGGATCTCGGTCATGCTGGCGTCTCCCGGTGTCTGCGGCGCCGGTGCTGACACCACCGGCGAGGACCCGGCCACGCTACCGGAGCCGTGCGGCCTCCGGAAGCCCCGGCGAGCGTGCGCATCGGCGCGGCCGGCGCCGATCTATGCTCCCTGGGGGCGGCGAGAGGCCGCCGGGACTGCCCGCGGACACGGGCGGGAAGGCGGGCACGATGGCTCTGATCGACAACGCGATCTACGTGGACGGCGTGCGCCGATCGACGCCCCCGAGCCTCGAGGACACCTTCGAGGAGCTGCACGAGCACTCGGGCATGGCCTGGATCGGGCTGTTCCAACCCAGCGCGGGCGAGCTCGCGGCGGTGGCCGAGGAGTTCTCGCTCCACCCGCTCGCCGTCGAGGACGCGCGCAAGGGCCACCAGCGCCCCAAGGTCGAGCGCTACGGCGACACGCTCTTCCTCGTGCTGCGGCCCGCCTGGTACGTCGACGCGACCGAGACCGTGCACTTCGGCGAGGTGCACGTGTTCATCGGGCCGAGCTTCGTCGTGACCGTGCGCCATGCGGCCAAGCCGGAGCTCACCGGCGTCCGCACGCGCATGGAGGCGAGCCCCGAGCTGCTGCGCCTCGGCCCCGAGTCGGTGCTCTACGCGGTGCTCGACCAGATCGTCGACGGCTACAGCCCCGTCGTCGCGGGCCTCGAGAACGACATCGACGAGATCGAGGACTCGCTCTTCGGCGGCGACGAGCAGGTCTCGCGCCGCATCTACGAGCTGCTCAGCGAGGTCATCGGCTTCCAGCGCGCCACGAGCCCGCTCCGCGGCATCGTCGAGTCGCTGCTCGACGGCGCCGACAAGTACGACCTCGCCGTCGAGCTGCAGACGCGCTACCGCGACGTCCTCGACCACGCGCTCCGGATCGCCGAGCGGGCCGAGGCGTTCCGCACGCTCCTGGAGAGCGCCCTCACCGTGCACTCGACGCTCGTCTCGCAGCAGCAGAACGACGCGATGCGGCGACTCTCGGAGGCTGGGCTCGCGCAGAGCGAGGAGACGCAGCGGCTCTCGGAGCAGGCGATCTCGCAGAACGACGAGATCAAGCGGATCACGAGCTGGGCCGCGATCCTCTTCGCCCCGAGCCTCGTCGGCACCGTCTACGGCATGAACTTCGAGCACATGCCCGAGCTCGCGTGGGAGTGGGGCTACCCGGCGTCGATCGTCGCGATGGCGGCGCTCGGCGTGGGCCTGTGGGTGGCCTTCAAGCGCAACCGCTGGCTCTGAGCGCCGCCCCGTGAGGGGTGCGTGAGGCCCGTGAGGGAGTGCGTGAGGGGTTCGTGAGGAGCGGGCTCGGGGCGCGGGCGACGGGTGTTCGATCGTCCTCGGTCCGCGCCACGGGCCCGGCTGCCGCGTGCGGCGCCGCCAGCACCCAGCACCGGGATTGGACTCCACATGCTCGACCTCGTCGTCGTCGCCGGCACGATCGCGATCTTCGCGCTCCTCGGCCTCCTCGTGAAGGGCGCCGACTCGCTGTGATCGCCTTCGACATCATCGCGCTCGCGCTCGGCATCGCCGCGCTCGGCCTCCTGCTCCGCACGCTCGTGCACCCGGAGGGATGACCGCCGTGGACACCACCACCCTCCTCGCGGGCATCGGCCAGGTCGCCGCGCTCGTGCTCCTGCTCGCCCTCGCCTGGAAGCCCGCGGGCGACTTCATGGCCCGCACCTTCACGAGCGAGCGGCACCTCGCCGTCGAGCGCGGCGCCTACCGCCTGCTCGGCGTCGACCCCGCTCGCGAGCAGTCCTGGCAGGCCTACGCGAAGGCGCTGCTCGCGTTCTCGCTCATCAGCGTGCTGCTGCTCTACCTGCTGCAGCGCACCCAGGCGCTCCTGCCGCTCTCGAACGGCCTGCCCGCCGTGCCCGAGCTGCTCGCCCTCAACACCGCCGCGTCGTTCACGACGAACACGAACTGGCAGTCGTACTCGCCGGAGCTCACGATGGGCCACCTCGTGCAGCTCGGCGGCCTCACGGTGCAGAACTTCGTCTCGGCCGCCGTCGGCATCGTCGTCGCGATCGCGCTCGTGCGCGGCCTCGCGCGCGTGCGCACCGGCACCATCGGCTCGTTCTGGGTCGACCTCACCCGCGCGTGCGTGCGCATCCTGCTGCCCCTGTCGGCGCTCGCGGCGCTCGTGCTCGTGCTCGGCGGCGTCGTGCAGACCCTCTCGCCCTTCGGCACCGCCACGAGCCTCACGGGCGCCCAGGTGACCGTGCCGCTCGGCCCCGTCGCCTCGCAGGAGGCGATCAAGAACCTCGGCACGAACGGCGGCGGCTTCTTCAACGCGAACGCCGCGCACCCGCTCGAGAACCCCACGGCCTGGACGAGCCTGCTGCAGATCGCGCTGCTGCTCCTCATCCCCGTCGCGCTCACGCGCACCTACGGCACCATGGTCGGCGACCGCCGCCAGGGCCTCGCGATCCTCGGCACCATGGCCGTGCTCGCCGCCGTCTCGCTCGTCGCCGCCTCCGCGGCCGAGAGCATCGGCGCGGGCACCGCGCCCGAGCTCGCGGGCGGCGCCATGGAGGGCAAGGAGGTGCGCTTCGGCGTGCTCGGCTCTGCCCTCTTCGGCACCGCCTCCACGCTGACCTCGACGGGCGCCGTGAACTCGATGCACGACTCGTGGACGGCGCTCGGCGGCATGATGCCGCTGCTCAACATGATGCTCGGCGAGGTCGCCCCCGGCGGCGTCGGCGCCGGCCTCTACGGCATCCTCGTGCTCGCGATCATCGCCGTGTTCGTCGCGGGCCTCCTCGTGGGGCGCACGCCCGAGTACCTCGGCAAGCAGATCGGGCCGCGCGAGATGAAGCTCGCGGCGCTCTACATCCTCGTCGGGCCCGCGCTCGTGCTCGTCGGCACCGCGCTCAGCTTCGCCATCCCCGGCGTGCGCGAGTCGGTGACGGGCACCTCGATCTGGAACCCGGGCCTCCACGGCATGACGGAGGTGCTCTACGCCTTCACGTCGGCGGCGAACAACAACGGCTCCGCCTTCGCGGGCCTCACCGCCTCGACCGACTGGCTCGCGCCCGCGCTCGCCGTCGCGATGCTGCTCGGCCGCTTCGTGCCGATCGTGCTCGTGCTCGCGCTCGCCGGCACGCTCGCCGCGCAGGGCCGCCGCCCCGTCACCGTCGGCACGCTGCCGACGCACCGGCCGCTGTTCGTCGGCCTCCTCGTGGGCGTGACCGTGATCGTCACGGCGCTCACCTACTTCCCCATCCTCACCCTCGGACCCATCGCGGAGGGCCTCCTGTGACCGTCACCCAGCACACCCCGACCGAGGCGGACGCCGCCTCGGCGCCCCGCTCCGGCACCCGCCCGAGCCGCGCCCTCACCGCGGCGCAGGTGCGCGCCGCCCTGCCCGGCGCGCTGCGCAAGCTGCACCCGAAGCACATGCTGCGCACCCCCGTCATGCTCATCGTCGAGGCGGGCGCGGCCCTCACGACCGCCATCGCGATCGCGCAGCCGTTCCTGCCGGAGCCCGGCCAGCCCTCGCTGCTGTTCACGTGGGCCATCGCGATCTGGCTGTGGCTCACCGTGCTCTTCGCGAACCTCGCGGAGTCGGTGGCCGAGGGCCGCGGCAAGGCGCAGGCCGACAGCCTCCGCCGCACGCGCACGACCACCGCCGCCCGCCGCCTCGCCGCCTGGTCGCCCGCCGACCGCGGCGCGGAGGGCGCCGACCTCGAGGAGGTCGCCTCGAGCGAGCTGCGCCTCGGCGACCACGTGGTCGTCGTCGCCGGCGAGGTCATCCCGGGCGACGGCGAGATCGTGCACGGCATCGCGAGCGTCGACGAGTCGGCCATCACGGGCGAATCGGCGCCCGTCGTGCGCGAGTCCGGCGGCGACCGCAGCGCCGTCACCGGCGGCACGCGCGTGCTGAGCGACCGCATCGTCGTGCGCATCACGACGAAGCCGGGCGAGAGCTTCGTCGACCGGATGATCGGGCTCGTCGAGGGCGCCGACCGGCAGCGCACGCCCAACGAGATCGCGCTCGAGATCCTGCTCGCGAGCCTCTCGATCGTGTTCCTCGTCGTCACGCTCACGATCAACCCCATCGCGGGCTACGTCGCGAGCCCCGTGAGCGTCACCGTGCTCGTCGCCCTGCTCGTGTGCCTCATCCCCACGACGATCGGCGCGCTCCTCAGCGCCATCGGCATCGCCGGCATGGACCGCCTCGTGCAGCGCAACGTGCTCGCGATGTCGGGCCGTGCCGTCGAGGCGGCGGGCGACGTCTCCACCCTGCTGCTCGACAAGACCGGCACGATCACGCACGGCAACCGCCGCGCCGTCGCCTTCCTGCCGATGCCCGGCGTCGACGTGGCCGAGCTCGCCGAGGCCGCCGCGGCCGGCTCGCTCGCCGACCCGACGCCCGAGGGCGCCTCGATCGTCGAGCTCGCGCGCCGCGACGGCCACCGCGTCGGCGAGGCGGAGGGCGTGCCCGTGGAGTTCACGGCCCAGACCCGCATGTCGGGCGTCGACCTGCCCGACGCGCGCGGCACCCGCGAGATCCGCAAGGGCGCCTCGAGCGCCGTGCTCGCGTGGCTCGGGCAGGAGGCCGACGTGCGCCTGCAGGCGAGCGTCGACGAGATCGCCCGCTCCGGCGGCACGCCGCTCGTGGTCGCGGAGCGCATCGGCGACATGGCGCGCCCGCTCGGCGTCGTCCACCTCAAGGACATCGTGAAGGACGGCCTGAAGGAGCGCTTCGCGGAGCTGCGCGCCATGGGCATCCGCACCGTGATGATCACGGGCGACAACCGCCTCACCGCCACGGCGATCGCCGAGGAGGCCGGCGTCGACGACGTGCTCGCCGAGGCGACGCCGGAGGACAAGCTCGCGCTCATCCGCAAGGAGCAGGAGGGCGGCCGCCTCGTCGCGATGACGGGCGACGGCACGAACGACGCGCCCGCGCTCGCGCAGGCCGACGTCGGCGTCGCCATGAACTCCGGCACCTCCGCCGCGAAGGAGGCCGGCAACATGGTCGACCTCGACTCCGACCCGACGAAGCTCATCGACGTGGTGCGGATCGGCAAGCAGCTGCTCGTCACCCGCGGCGCGCTCACGACCTTCTCGATCGCCAACGACATCGCGAAGTACTTCGCGATCATCCCCGCGATGTTCGCGGTCGCGCTGCCCCAGCTCGCGCCGCTCAACATCATGCAGCTGTCGTCGCCCGCCTCGGCCATCCTCTCGGCGGTCATCTTCAACGCGCTCGTCATCGTCGCGCTCGTGCCCCTCGCCCTCCGCGGCGTGCGCACCCGCGCCGAGAGCGCCTCGAGGATGCTGTCCCGGAACCTGCTGATCTACGGCCTCGGCGGCGTCATCGCCCCCTTCCTCGGCATCAAGCTCATCGACCTCGTCGTGAGCCTCATCCCGGGCCTCTGAGCCCGCAACGGAGCCATCATGCGCACCCTGCTGCAGACCCACCTCACCGCCCTCCGAGCCATGCTCGTCGCCACCCTCGTGCTCGGCGTCGGCTACACGCTCGTCATCACCGGCGCCGCCCAGGCGCTCCTGCCCGCCCAGGCGAACGGCTCGCTCGTGCGCGAGCCCGACGGGCAGGTCGTCGGCTCGGCCCTCGTCGGCCAGTCCTGGACCGATGCCGACGGCGCCCCGCTGCCCGAGTGGTTCCAGTCGCGGCCCTCCGCCGCCGGCGACGGCTACGACGGCGGCGCCTCGAGCGGCTCGAACCTCGGCCCCGAGAACGAGGACCTCGTCGCCGCCATCGAGGAGCGCCGTGCCGCGATCGCCGCCCTCGAGGGCGTCGACCCGGCGGCCGTGCCCGCCGACGCGCTCACCGCCTCCGGCTCGGGCCTCGACCCGCACATCAGCCCCGTCTACGCGCGGCTGCAGGTGCCGCGCGTCGCCGAGGCGCGCGACCTGCCGGAAGCCGAGGTCGCCGCGCTCGTGGAGCGTAGGATCGCGGGGCGCGACCTCGGGTTCCTCGGCGACCCGAGCGTGAACGTCATCGAGCTCAACCTCGCGCTCGACGAGCTCGCGAGGGGGTGACCGCATGGCCCGAGGCGCGCTGCGCGTGCTGCTCGGCGCCGCTCCCGGCGTCGGCAAGACCTTCGCCATGCTGGAGGAGGGGCACCAGCTGCGCGCCTCGGGCCGCGACGTCGTCGCCGCCGTCATCGAGACCCACGGCCGCGCCGCCACCGCCGCGCTCGTCGAGGGGCTCGAGCTCGTGCCGCTCCGCGAGGTCCGGCACCGGGGCGTCGCCCTGCAGGAGCTCGACCTCGAGGCGGTGCTCGCGCGGGCCCCCGAGGTCGCGCTCGTCGACGAGCTCGCCCACACGAACGCGCCCGGCCTCGCCCACGAGAAGCGGTGGCAGGACGTCGAGTCGCTGCTCGCGGCGGGCATCGACGTCGTCTCGACCGTCAACGTGCAGCACCTCGAGTCGCTCGGCGACGTCGTCGAGCAGATCACGGGCGTCCGCCAGCGCGAGACCGTGCCGGACGCCGTGCTGCGCGCCGCCGACCGCATCGAGCTCGTCGACCTCCAGCCGCAGGCGCTCCGCGCGCGCCTGGAGGCCGGCCACGTCTACCCCGCGGCGCGCGTCGACGCCGCGCTCTCGAACTACTTCCGCCTCGGCAACCTCACGGCCCTCCGCGAGCTCGCGCTCCTGTGGCTCGCCGACGAGGTCGACCAGGCGCTGCAGCGCTACCGCGAGCAGCAGGGCATCGACGCCGCGTGGGAGACCCGCGAGCGCGTCGTCGTCGCGCTCACGGGCGGCCAGGAGGGCGAGACGCTGCTGAAGCGCGGCGCCCGCGTGGCCGCGCGCTCCTCGGGCGGCGACCTGCTGGCCGTGCACGTGCAGCGGCAGGACGGCCTCGTCGACCGCGACCCCGCCGCGCTCGCCGCGCAGCGCGCGCTCGTCGAGCGGCTCGGCGGCACCTTCCACACCGTCGTCGGCGACGACGTGCCCCGGGCGCTCGTGCAGTTCGCCCGCGCGAGCCACGCGACGCAGCTCGTGATCGGCGCGAGCCGCCGCAGCTGGCTCCAGACGATGCTCACGGGCCCGGGGATCGGGCAGGCCGTCGTGCGGGAGTCCGGCGACATCGACGTGCACATGGTGAGCCACGCGGCAGCCGCGCAGGGCCGCCGCCTGCCCTCGCTGCCCGACGCGCCGCTCTCGCGCGCGCGCCAGCTGGTCGGCTGGGCGACGGCGGCGCTCGGCATCCCGCTGCTCGTCTGGGGCCTCTACCTCTCGGCCGAGGAGGCCTCCATCGCGGCCGACGCCCTGCTGCTGCAGCTCGGCGTCGTCGTCGTCGCGCTCATCGGCGGGATCTGGGCGGCGACCTTCGCGGCGCTGCTGTCGGGGCTGCTCTTCCTCTTCGTGCTCGTCGACCCCGCCTTCACGCTCTCGGTCGCCGAGCCCTGGCACGTCGTCGCCGTCGTCGTGTTCTTCGTCTCGGCGCTGCTCGTCTCGTGGGTCGTCGACCGCGCCGCGCGCACCACCCGCGTCGCGGGGCGCTCCGCCGCGGAGTCGGAGCTGCTCGCCGCGATCTCCTCGGGGGTGCTCGGCGGGCAGGACTCCATCGAGGCGATCCTCGCCCGCACGCGCGAGGCGCTCGGCCTCACGGGCGTGCGCCTGCTGCAGGGCGACCACGTCGTCGCGCTCGACGGCCTCCCCGTCGACGGTGCGGGCGAGAGCGGCCGCGCGCCCCTCGTCGTCGACGTCGGCGGCAGCGCCCAGCTCGAGCTGCACGGGCGCCTGCTCGACGCGGGCGAGCGCCGCATCCTCGAGGTCGTCGTGCACCAGCTCGCCGCCTCGCTGCAGCACCGCTCGGTCGCTGCCGTCGCGAGCGAGCTCGAGCCGCTCGCCGAGCAGGACCGCGTGCGCGCCGCCCTGCTGCGCGCGGTGAGCCACGACCTCCGTCGCCCGCTCGCCGCGGCCGCCGCCTCGGTCGGCGCCCTCCGATCGGCGTCGATCCCGCTGGGCGAGGCCGAGCGGGCCGAGCTGCTCGAGACCGCCGACGAGAGCCTCGCGACCCTCGGCCGCCTCGTCACCGACCTGCTCGACGTGAGCCGCGTGGAGGCGGGCGCGCTCGCGGTCGCCGCGCGCGCCGTCGACGTCGACGCGGCGATCCTGCCCGCGCTCGAGGAGTGCGGGGCGCGCCCCGCGGCCGTCGCGCTCGAGCTCGACCGCGTGCCCGCCGTGGTCGCCGATCCGGTGCTGCTGCAGCGCGTGCTCGTCAACCTACTCACGAACGCGCTGCGCCACAGCCCCGAGGATCGGCCCGTGACCGTCGCCACGAGCGCCTTCGGCGACCACGTGGAGGTGCGCGTGGCCGACCACGGCCCGGGCATCGCCCCCGCCGAGCGCGACCGCGCCTTCGTGCCCTTCCAGCGGCTCGGCGACACCGACAACGACACGGGCCTCGGGCTCGGCCTCGCGCTCTCGCGCGGCTTCGCCGAGGCCATGGGCGGCTCGATCGAGGCGGAGACGACCCCGGGCGGCGGCCTGACGATGGTGGTGCGGCTGCGCATCGCGGACGAGGAGGTGGCGCCGTGAAGGTGCTCGTCGCCGACGACGACCCCCAGATCGTGCGGGCGCTGCGGCTCACGCTGCAGAGCGTGGGCTACGAGGTGGTGACGGTGGCCGACGGCGCGGAGGCGATCCGCCTGACGACCTCCGAGCATCCCGACATCCTCATGCTCGACCTCGGGATGCCGCGGCTCGACGGCGTCGAGGTGATCGAGGCGGTGCGCGGCTGGAGCGACGTGCCGATCCTCGTGGTCTCGGGCCGCACGGGCTCGGCCGACAAGGTGGAGGCGCTCGACGCCGGCGCCGACGACTACGTCACGAAGCCCTTCGCGATCGACGAGCTGCTGGCGCGGCTGCGCGCCCTCGGGCGGCGGCGCGGCAGCGGGGAGCCCACCGACCCCGTGGTGCGGCTGGGCGCGGTCGAGATCGACCTCGCCGCGAAGGCGGTGCTCCGCGAGGGCGAGCGCGTGCGCATGACGCCCACGGAGTGGCGGATCCTCGAGCAGCTCGCGCGCGCCGAGGGGCGCCTCGTGACGCGCGCCGAGCTGCTCACCGAGCTGTGGGGCACCGCCGAGGTGCGCGACACCGGCTACCTGCGCCTGTACGTCGCCCAGCTGCGCAAGAAGCTGGAGCCCGACCCGGCCCACCCCGTGCACCTGCTCACGGAGCCCGGCATGGGCTACCGCCTCCTCTCGACCCCCTGACCCCCTCCCAGCCCAACCCCACCCCTCTCCGCCCCGCCCGCTCCACCTCCGCCGGCCTCCCGCACATGTGCAGGGATCTGCCGTTCTGGCGGGTGCATTCCGACGAATCTCTGCACATGTGCGGGTGGGAGGGTGTGGGGATGGAGGGCGAGGAGCTGGCGGCGCTCGTGGCGCGGGTGCCCGAGGGGTGGTCGCGGCAGGTCGTGCACGGGCGGGCCTGGGGGCTCACGCGGGTGGAGCACGGCGGCGGGCGCTCGGCGACGATCGCGGGCGAGGAGCTGGGCGGCAGGGGCCGGATCGACGCGAACGTGTGGCGCACGAGCGCCGGCACGGTGCTGCGCCCGTGCGAGATGCCCGAGGAGCAGGTGCTCGCGGTGCTGCGGGCGCTGCCGGATCGGCGCTGAGTCGACGCGGCGCGCGGCTGCGGTCGGCCGCGCCGCCGAGCGGTGCTCGGCCGGACGGGAGGTGCTGGTGCACCGGCACCGCTCATCCGCTCGGGCACCCCTCGGGCTGCCCGGCGCGCCGCCCCTAGCGGTGCCAGCCGTCAGCGGGGCGGCTCGGGCTCCGTGACCTCGGCGACCGTGGCGCGCAGGTGCGCGACGAGCGCGTCGCCGTCGAGGGTCGCGGCGACGCCGTGCGCGCCGGCGCCGATCGACACGCGGCGGCCGAGCACGCGCTCGTCGGCCACGACGGGCAGCGGCGAGGTCGTGCCGAAGGGCGTGATGGTGCCGCGGCGGAAGCCGGTGACCGCGAACGCGGCATCCGCATCCGGCATCGAGAGCCGGTTGACGCCCAGCAGCGCGCGCAGCTTCGGCCACGCGATCGCGCGGTCGCCCGGCACGAGCACGAGCAGGTGGTCGTCGTCGCCGCGGCGCACGACCATCGTCTTCACGATGTCTCGGGGCTCGACCCCGCGGGCGGCGGCGGCCTCGGCGAGCGAGCCGACGCGGCCGTGGCGGGTGATCTCGTGCGCGAGGCCGGAGGCCGCGAGCGCGTCGAGCGCGGGGTTCGTCTCGCTCATGCGCCCAGGCTACGCCCGGCATTGCGGGCCACGGCGGGGCGGGGCCAGGGCGAGGGCGGCGCGCGGCCTCAGGCGGCGGGGGGCGCCGCGACGAGCGCGGCGACGAGGCCCGCCGCGCTCGGCTGCGCCGCGACGGCCGCGACCCGCAGGCCGTGCTTGCGGCAGTCCTCGGCGGTCTGCTCGCCGATCGCGATCACCCGCGTCGCCTCCGGCAGCGTCAGTCGCGCCACCTGCTTGGCGATCGAGCCGGAGGTCACGAGCACCGCGTCGATCGGCACGGGCGCCGAGGCGCTGTCGGCCACGGCGGCGTCGCGCTCCGTGCCGGCCTCGGAGCCGACCTCGTCGGCAGCGGTCCCCGTCGCCCTCGGCGCGGCGTCGTGCCCGGCCGCCTGCAGCTCGGCCTGCGGCTGCAGCGGCTCGCCATCGGCAGGCTCGGCGCCCGGGCCGTCGGCCGCATCCGCCGCGAGCGCCGCGCGCAGCGCCTCGCCGTCGGCGTAGACGGGCTCGGTGCGGTACGCGACGACCTCGCTCACCTGCATCCCGTGGTGGCGCAGGCCCTCGGCGATCGTGGGCCGCGCATCGCGCGCATGCGGCCAGAGCACGCGCCCCTCGCGGATCGGCCACTCGTCGACGAGGCCCGCGGCCGACTGCCGCGTGGGGATGAACGCCACCGGCACGCCGCGCTCGCGCAGCGCCGCGGCCGTCACGGAGCCCACGGCGGCGACGCGCACCGAGGCCGGGATGCGCGGCAGCACGCGCACCGTGGACTGGCTCGTCACCACCAGCCAGTCGAAGCGGCCCTCGGCGAGGTGCTGGATCGAGGCCCGCAGTCGCTCCTGGTCGTCGGCGGGCTCGATGGCGACGAGCGGCAGGACGAGCGGCTCGTGGCCGGCGTCGGCGACGCGCCGGGCGACGTCGTCGCCCCAGCTGCCGCCTCTGGGGATCAGGACGCGCATGGCTCCTCCGGGGTGGATCGTGCGGACAGTCTGCCAGGTGGTGCGGTGCCCTGCCTGTCGAGGAGCGCGCGGCGGGGCCGCTCGCGGCACGAGGCCCGGCGTGCCGGCGGGGTCTCGTGACGGCAGCCGCCTGCGGCGGCGGCCTCCTCGACCGACGGCGAGGGGCGGCGGCCTCCTCGACCGACGGCGAGGGGCAGCGGTCTCCTCGACCGACGGATCCGGGCAGCGGTCGCCGGCGGGCGGCGCCGCTACCGCGCGGCGGCCACGAGCTCGGCGGCGCCCGCCTCGAGCATCTCGGCGACCGCGCGGGACGCGACGTCCTCCGCGGCCTCCGCGAGCCTCGGCGCGGTCGGAGGCCGAGTCGAGCGTGTGCGCGTGCGAGGCCGTGATGCGGCGCGAGCCGTCGAGCGCGTACGCCGAGGCGGTGAGGAAGAGCATGCCGTCCTCGAGCTCGCCGCGCGCGCCGAGCGGCGCGGCGCAGCCGGCCTCGAGGCCCGCGAGCACGCGCCGCTCCGCGTCGACCGCCGCGCGCGTCGGCAGGTGGTCGGTGCGCGCGACCGCCTGCCGCGCCGCGGCGTCGCCCGCGCGCACCTCGACCGCGAGCGCACCCTGCGCAGGCGCCGTCGGGAAGCGCGTGATGTCGAGCACCTCGGTGGCGGCCGCCTCGAGCCCGAGGCGGCGCAGGCCCGCGAGCGCGAGCACGACGGCGTCGAGGTCGGCGCCATCCCCCGTCTCCGGATCCCCCTGCGCCCGCGCGAGGCGCGTGGGCACGTTGCCGCGGATGTCGACGACCTCGAGGTCGGGTCGCGCGGCGCGCAGCTGCGCCGCCCGCCGCGGCGAGCCCGTGCCGACGCGCGCGCCCTCGGGGAGGCTCGGCGAGCGTGAGGCCGTCGCGCGCGCACAGGGCGTCGCGGGCGTCCTCGCGCTTCGTGACCGCGGCGATCTCGATGCCCCCGGCCGGCGCGGTCGGCAGGTCCTTCATCGAGTGCACCGCCACGTCGACCGTGCCCGCGAGCAGCGCGTCGCGGAGGGCCGAGACGAACACGCCCGAGCCGCCCAGCTGCGACAGCGAGGTGCGGTCGACGTCGCCCTGCGTCGTGACCTCGACGATCTCGACCTCGCCCGCGAAGCGCGCCGCGAGCGCGCGCGTCTGCGCGAGCGCGAGGGCCGATCCGCGGGTGCCGACCTTGAGCGTCACGGCTGCAGCCCGGCGATCGCCGGGCGGAACCCGAGCCGGGGGTTCTCGCAGCAGCCGGGCCGGCAGGTGTCGTACCAGGTGTGGATCGACGTGACCGACTTGCGCTCCGCGGCGGGCCGCCCCTCGAGGCGCTCCTGCACGAGGTCGACGAGGGCGCCCACGTACTGCGGGTCGACGCCCGGCGTCGGCGCGCGGCGCACCCACAGGCCCGCCTCGGTGGCCGTCTCGATGGCCTCCTCGTCGAGGTCCCACATGACCTCCATGTGGTCGCTCACGAAGCCGAGCGGCACGATGACGACGGCCTTGCGGGCGCCGGCGCCGTCGGTGCGCAGCGCCTCGATCGCGTCGTTGATGTCGGGCTCGAGCCAGGGCTGCGAGGGGGGCCCGGAGCGCGACTGGTAGACGAGCTGCCACGCGACCTCGGGCGCCGCCTGCTCCATGACCCACTCGGCGGCGGCCAGGTGCTGCGCCGCGTAGCCGCCGCCCTCGCCCCACTCGTGGAGGTCGGGGGCGCCGGAGCGCTCGGCGTCGGCCGTGGGGATCGAGTGCGTCGCGAAGAGCACCTCGACCTCGGCGTCGGCGAAGCCCGCGTCGCGCGCCTCGGCCATCGAGGCGCGCACGCCGTCGACGAAGGGCGCGAGGAAGCCCGGGTGGTTGAAGAACTGGCGCACCTTGTCGATCCGCAGCGTCTCCTGCAGGCCGGCGGCCTCGAGCGCGTCGGCCCAGTCCTCGCGGTACTGGCGGCACGACGAGTAGGAGGAGTAGGCGGAGGTGGGGATCGCCAGGAGCGTGCGTGCGCCCGCGGCGGCCGCCTCCTGCAGCGCCTCGTCGAGGTAGGGCGCCCAGTTGCGGTTGCCCCAGTAGATCGGCAGGTCGACGCCGGCCTCGTCGAGCGCCGCGCGGAGCGCGACGATGAGGTCGCGGTTCTGCTGGTTGATGGGGCTCACGCCGCCGAAGTGGCGGTAGTGGGTCGAGACCTCCTCGAGGCGCTCGTCCGGGATGCCGCGGCCGCGCGTGACGTTGCGGAGGAACGGGATGACGTCGTCCTGCCCCTCGGGGCCGCCGAAGCCGGAGAGGAGGATGCCGTCGTAGGCGACGGGCTCCTCGACGTGCTCGGGGCCGCCCTGCGCCGCGGGGCTCGCGCTCGGCACGAGCGCGCCCTCGGCGAGCATGACGCCCGTGGCGCCCGCGGGCTTCGTCTCGCGGCGCTGCTCCTGCTGGGCCTGCGCCTGGATCTCCTGCTGCTGGCGCGCCACGTCCTGGGCGGGCGCCTGGGCGGCACCGCCGCAGCATCCGCCGCCGCAGCAGCCGCTCGTCTGCTCGCTCATGCGAGCACCTCCTCGATCTCGTGGGTCTCGATCCGGCGCCCCGTGAAGAAGGGCACCTCCTCGCGCACGTGCAGGCGCGCCTCGGTGTTGCGGAGCTCCCGCATCATGTCGACGAGCTCGGTGAGGTCGTCGGCCTCGAGCGGCAGCAGCCACTCGTAGTCGCCCAGCGCGAACGCCGAGACGGTGTTCGCGAGCACGCCGCGGAAGGCCGCGCCGGCGCGGCCGTGCTCGGCGAGCATGCGGCTGCGGTCCTCGGGCGGCAGCAGGTACCAGTCGTAGGAGCGGTTGAAGGGGTAGACCGTCATCCACCCCTTGGGGTCGATGCCGCGGAGGAACCCGGGCACGTGCGATTTGTTGAACTCGGCGTCGCGGTGCACGCCCATCGCGCTCCACGTGAGCTCGGTGCCCGAGAGCTCCGCGGAGCGGCGGATGCGCCGGGCCGCCGCCTGCAGCGCCTGCGGGTCGCTGCCGTGCGTCCAGACCATGAGGTCGGCGTCGGCGCGGAGGCCCGAGACGTCGTAGATGCCGCGCACGACGACGCCGGCCGCCTCAACGGCCGCGAGCGCGTCGGCCAGCGGCGCGCCGCCCGAGGGCGCGCCGGCGCGGCGGTGCACGGTGAACAGGGTGTAGCCGTCGCCCTGCGGCGCGGCGTGGGCGTCGCCGTGCCCTGCGGGCTCGGCGCGGTGGTGGGCGTGGTCGCTCATGCCTCTCCTCGCGTGGTGCCCGGCGCCTCGCCGGGCTCGGGTGCGGCGTGCTCCGCCGCGGTGGTGTCAGGTCCGGTGGTGTCAGGTCCGGGGGTGCCGGGGCCGGCGCCGGCCGCTGCGGCCTCGACCTCCGCCTCGTGTGCGGCGACCTCGGCCTCGACGTCGTCGCTCCAGGGCGTGCCGGGCACGGCGAAGCCCTCGCGGCGGATGCGCTTGGCCGCGGCGCGCGCGTCGGGCACGACCTGGGCGAGGCCGGTGCCGGCGACGGCCGAGCCGACGAGCACGAGGTTGGGCAGCGCGGCGGCGGCGTCGCGGAGGGCCTGCTGGCGGCCGCGGGCGCCGACGACGCTCGAGGGCTGGCCCTGCTCCCAGCGCACGCGCGCCGAGGCGAGCGGGGCGGGGAGGTCGCGGCCGAAGATCGCGCGGGCGTCGGCGAGCGCCAGGCTCGGCCGCCTCGGCATCCGTGCGCCCCTCGGTGGCGGGCGCGCCGGCGCCGGAGCCGTACGAGAGCCGCACGACCTCGCGGCCCGCGGCCGCCTCGCGCAGCCACGGCCACTTCGCGCTCGAGTGGGTCATCGCCTTGGCGCGGATGCTCGCGGCGTCGTCCGCGACGAGCACGCCGGTGCCGCGCGGGTCGCCCGTGACCGCGCCCTCGGGCAGCACGAGCGTGACGAGCTCGACGGTGACGCCCGCGCCGTCGGCGTCGGCCGCGAGCGCCTCGAAGCCCTCGAGCCCGCCGAGGATCCGCAGCGCCTGCCGCTCGGGCATCGCGACGACGAGCGACGAGGCCTCGAGCGCCTCGCCCGACTCGGTCCGCACGATCCACCCGTCCTCAGCCTGCTCGGCCCCCACGACGCGCACGCCCGTGCGCAGCTCGGCGCGGTGCGCGCGGGCGCGCTCGACGAGGGCCTCGGCGATGCGGTGGACGCCGCCGCGGATGCCGAGCACGGCCGAGCCGGGGCGGGAGGCGTTCGAGGGCGCCGCCTCCCCGGAGCGCACCGCGGCGGCGCGATCCTCGAGCACGAGGGCCACGGCGCCCGAGAGCGAGCCCGTGCGGGTGAGCGCGTTGTTGAGCCCGGGCGCGACGACGGCGACGTCGAGCGCCTCGGGGTCGGCGGAGTAGACGCCGCCCGCGAGCGGCGCGACGAGGCGGTCGAGCACCTTCGTGCCCATGCGGCGCCGCACGAGCGGGCCGAGCGCCTCGTCCTTGCCGAGCTTCAGCACGGGCATGAGGCGGTCGGCGTAGGCGCGCAGCGCCCCGCCCCAGCCGACCGCGTCGATGACGTCGCGAGCGAGCGGCGAGGAGGGGATGCCGAGCAGCGTGGCCTTCGGCAGCGGCACCGCGCGGTCGTCGAGCTGCAGCCAGGCCCCCGCGGGGTTCGGCGCCACGACGTCGTCGCCGAGGCCGAGCTCGGCCGCGAGCTCCGCGACGGCGCCGCCGCGCGTCGCGAACGACTCCGCGCCCGCGTCGAGCACGAGGCCGTCGAGCTCGAGCCGCGAGGCGACGCCGCCGAGGTGCTCGGCCGCGTCGAGCACGAGCACCCGGTAGCCGCGCGCCGCGAGCTCGTGGGCGACGACGAGGCCGCCCATGCCGGCGCCCGCGACGATCGTGTCCCAGCGCGGCTGCCCGGCCGCGGCGCTCATCGGGCGTGCACCGCCTCGACGATGCGCGTGAGCACCGCGGGGTCGGTCTCCGGCGGCACGCCGTGGCCGAGGTTGAACACGTGGGCGCGGGCGACGGAGCCGGCCACGAGCACGTGGTCGATCGCGGCCTCGATCGTGGCCCAGTCGGCGCCGAGCACCGCGGGGTCGAGGTTGCCCTGCACGGTGACGTCGGCGCCCATGCGCTCGAGCGCCTGGTCGAGGGGCACGCGCCAGTCGACGCCGATGCAGTCGACGCCCAGGTCCATCGCCCCGTAGAGCTCGCCCGCGCCGACGCCGAAGTGCACGAGCGGGATGCGGCGGCCCGTGGCGTCGACGAGGTCGCGCACGGCGTCGAGCGCGCGGCGGCTGGCGGGCGCGACGTGCTCGCGGTACTGCTCGAGCGGCAGCGAGCCCGCCCACGAGTCGAACAGGCTGCGCGGCGCTCGCGCCCTCCTCGACCTGCGCGCGCAGGAAGCGGCCCGTGACGTCGGCGGCCCAGCGCATGAGCGCATCCCAGGCCTCGGGGTGCGCGCGCATGAGGCGGCGCGCCTCGAGGTGGTCCTTGGAGGGGCGGCCGGCCACGAGGTACGCGGCGAGCGTGAAGGGGGCGCCCGCGAAGCCGATGAGCGGCGTCGTGCCGTCGCCGAGCTCGGCGAGGCCCGCGACCGTGCGGCGCACGCCCTCCCGCACGGGCGCGAGCGTCGCGTCGAGCACGGCGGGATCGAGGGCCGTGACGCGCTCGACGTCGGCGGGCGTGCGCACGGGCTCGGGCAGCACGGGACCGACGCCGGGCTCGATCGTGACGTCGACGCCCACGAGGCGCAGCGGGATCATGATGTCGCTGAAGAAGATGGCGGCGTCGACGCCGTGGCGGCGCACGGGCTGGAGCGTGATCTCGCTCGCGAGCTCGGGGTCGAGGCAGGTGTCGAGCATGTCGCGCCCCACGCGCAGCGCCCGGTACTCAGGCAGCGAGCGGCCCGCCTGGCGCATGAACCAGACGGGGGTGACGTCGGGGCGGTCGCCGCGGTAGGCGCGCACCAGGCGGGCGGCGCCGGTGCGGGTGTTCAGCGGGTGGTCGTCGCGCAGCGCAGGCATCGTGCCCCCATCATCCCACTCCACGCTATGAGGGCGCCGCGCGGGCGGGAGCGCCTCAGGCGGGCTCCGGCGACTCGATGCGGCGCACCTGCACGCGCACGCGGCAGTCGGCCCAGTCGGCGGGCAGCGCGGCCCGCACGGCGGCCGCGACGGCGTCGGCGACGTCGCGCGCGCTCGCGCCGGCGTCGACGCCCACACTCACGAGGACGCTGCGGCTCGGCAGCATCGAGACGTGCGCGAGCACGGGCGAGGGCGCGAGCCCGCCGCCGAGCGCGGGTGCCGCGCGGTAGGCCCGCACGACGCCCGGCGTCGCAGCGACCGCGGCGTCCGCGAGCTCCGCGACGCGCTGCGGGGTCGCGTCCCGGGGCGCCTCGACGGCGCCGGACCCCTGGTCAGGCATGGTCGCCCTCCCCCACCTCGAAGATGTCGTCGACGACGACGTCGATGCGGCCGAGCGGCCGCGGCGCGTGAGGCTCGACGGCCGAGCGGACCGCCTCGCGCACTGCATCTGCCCGCAGCCGCACGGGTGCGCCGAAGCGCACGCCGATCGTGATGCGGACGTCGAGGGCGTCGGCGCGGGAGCGCAGCAGGACGCTGCCGACGAGCACGTCGCCCACGTCGTCGCCCGCGCGCCGCGCGAGCTCGCGCAGGGCGCCCTCGGTCACGGTCGTCTCGGTGCGCGCGTCGATCGCGTGCATCGGCAGGTCGCGGCCCGCCCGCACCTCGCTGCGCACGACGTCGAGCACCCGCTCGACCCAGGCCGGCTCGGCCGCGGTCGACTCCTCGTCGGCCAGCTCGCGCGTCAGCCGCGAGAGCCGCTCCATGGAGGCCAGCACGGCGCGCGCCTCGGCATCGGCCTCGATCGCCGCGATGCGCGGCACGCGGCCTGCGTCGAAGTAGGCGGAGAGCTGCTCGAGCGTGTGGCCGGAGTCGCCGATCGTCTCGTCCATGTCACCTCCACCCTTCCATGGCGGCCAGCACCGCGCTCCTCGCGCGGGCGAGCCTGCCCCGCACCGTCGCCGTGGGCTCGCCCACGCGCGCGGCGATCTCGTCGTACGAGAGCTGCGCCATCTCGCGCAGCAGCCAGACCTCCCGCTGCTCGCGCGGCAGTCGCGCGAGCGCGTCGCCGAGCGCGCGCGTCGCCAGCCTGCCCTCGGCCGCGCGCTCGGGGTCGGGCGAGCGGTCGTCGGCCTGCTCGACCTCGGGGAGCCGCTGCACGTCGCGCCGGGCGCGCGTGCGCAGCACGTCGGTCGCGCGGCGGGCGACGGAGGTCGCGAGCCAGGAGCGGATGCGCTCGGGCTCGCGCAGCTCGTCGAGGCGGCGCCAGGCGGCCACGAGCGCCTCCTGCACGACGTCGTCGGCGTCGGCGGAGCCGCCGAGGTAGCGGGTCGCGAACGCGACGAGGAAGGGCGAGTGCCGGCGCACGAGCACGGCGAAGGCCCGGTCGTCGCCGTCCTTCGCGCGCTGCGCGAGGAGGGCGTCGGGCGCGTCCTCGAGTCGCATGGTCATCGCGCCGACCGTAGCCAAGGGGGACGAACCGATCGCTGAGCAGGTGCTGGGAGCGGGCCGAGGATCGCTCGTACGAGGCCTCCGAGAAGAAAGTCCGACGGATCCGTGACGAACCTCCCGCTCGTGCCGTCTCAGTGTCGAAGGGTCGCGATAGCGGCCCCCGAGACATGAAGGAGACACGAACATGGCTGTGAACACCGCTCAGCAGACCGAGGCCATCAAGGGCACGACCACGGTCGTCGACCCGGTCGTCGCGAAGATCGCCGGCATCGCCGCCCGTGAGGTGCCCGGCGTGCACGCCCTCGGCGGCGGCGCCGCCCGAGTCGTCGGCGCCGTGCGCGACGCCATCGGCCAGACGGACCTCGGCCAGGGCGTCCGCGTCGAGGTCGGCGAGAAGGAGGTCGCGGCCGACGTGACCGTCGTCGTCGCCTACCCCGAGCAGCTGCAGGTCGTCGCGGAGGGCGTCCGTCGTGCCGTGGGCCGTGCGATCACGGACCTCATCGGCATGGACGTCGCCGAGGTCAACGTGACCGTCTCCGACGTGCACATCCCGGGCGACGAGCCCGAGCCCGAGGAGTCGCGAGTCGCATGAACGCCGTGACCATCGGACTCCTCACCGGCATCGCGCTCGCCGCGATCGGGCTGGCCTTCGGCTTCTGGGGCTTCCTCCTGGCCGTCGTGCTCGGCGCGATCGGCGCCCTCATCGGCGCCGTCGCCTCGCGGAAGGTGGACCTCCGCGCAGCGATCGACGCGGCGCGGGGCCGGAGCGCGGGATGACCGAGGTCCCGGGCGCCATCCGGATCGCGCCGCGCGCGCTGCAGCATGCGGTGCGCGCGGCCGCGGCCGAGGCGTTCGGCGCACCCCCGGCCCAGGTCCGCGCGGAGGTCGTCGAGCGGGGACGCTCGCTCGACCTCCGCGTGGCCACCCCCGTCCGCCTCAGCGAGGCCCCCGTCGTCGAAGCGGCGGAGGCGGCCCGCCGTCGCCTGCTGGAGCAGGCGGCACGCATCACCGGTGCCCAGCTCGACCGCTGCGAGCTGCGCATCACCGCACTGCTCGCAGCCGACGCGCCCCGCGCGCGCTGACCCCCAGACACAGGAGCACCCATGACCGACACCACGCAGGAGGCGCTGCCGGCGCTCTCCCCCGCCGAGCGGCGCACGATGCGCCGGCTCGAGCGCCGGGAGCTGCACCGATCGCGCTCGCTCTCGGCGAGCATCGCGCTCGCGGCCACCGCGCTCGCGGTCCTCGCGCCCGGAGCCCTCGTGCTCGCGGAGCGCGCGGGCATCGCGATCCCGGGCCTCGCGCTGCCCGGCTCGGCCGAGGTCGACGCCGTCGCGGCCCAGGGCTCGCCCGCGGGCATCGGCATCGCGATCGCGGCGCTGGTCCTCGGCCTCGTGCTCCTCGGCCTGGCCCTCACCCGGGGTCGGCGCGCGCGCCACGCGCTCGAGCGCGACGGGGTCGTCGTCATCGCCGAGGACCGCGTGATCGCCGCTGCGCTCTCGCGCGCCGCGGCCCGCGCCGCCCGATCCACCCCCGACCGCGCCCGCACGCTCGTCTCGCGCGGCAGCGCCCACGTCGCGCTGCGCACGCAGCCGGGCTACCGCCTCGACGCGGCCGCCGCGAAGGAGGGCGCCGCCGCGCTCGTCGACGCCCTGCGCCCCAAGGGACGCCTGCGCGTCACCGCGAAGGAGGAGCACGCATGAGCCGCTCGAGCCGCTCCCTGAACCGCACGATCCTCGTCGTGCTCGGCCTCGCCTGGCTCGCCGGCGGCGCGTGGCTGCTGGCCACGACGGCCGCGCCGCAGCTGCTCGCGCCCGTGCAGCCCACCCTCGACTCGGCGATCGCCGCCGGCACCGCGGGCCTGCCGCTCGACTGGGCGCTCGTCGGCGCCATCGCGGGTGCCGCGCTGCTCGTGCTCGCGATCGTGCACGCCACGACCCGCGGCCGCGGCCGCACCGCCGAGGCGGCGGTCGTCGGCGACATCCGCGTCGACCGCGCCGCGGTGCTCGACCTCTTCGAGCACGCGCTGGGCGACGACCCCGACGTGCTGCAGTCGAGCGTGCAGCCCTGGCGCTCGCGCCGCGGCCGCCGCAGCTGGCGCATCGCGGTCACCGTGCGCACCGGCGCCCG
This sequence comes from Agrococcus sp. SL85, assembly GCF_026625845.1. Classification (NCBI taxonomy): domain Bacteria; kingdom Bacillati; phylum Actinomycetota; class Actinomycetes; order Micrococcales; family Microbacteriaceae; genus Agrococcus; species Agrococcus sp. SL85. The sequence goes on along the minus strand of NZ_CP113066.1, from coordinate 974,818 downwards.
CCTCGACGAGGTGCTCGACCGCACCGCCGAGGCCGCCCGGGCCACCCGCACCCGCCTCGGCGTCGGCGCCCCGATCGTGCTGCACCTCGGCGGTGGGCTCCGCGCCGCGGTCGCCCACACGAAGCGCGCCGAGTAGCCACCCCCACCCGACCACGACCCGACCACCGGCGGCGCTCGCCGCCGACCACCCCGCGGCGCGAGCCGCACGCGAAGAAGGAGGCCCCCATGGGCATGGACGACAAGATCCGCAACAAGGCCGAGGAGCTCGGCGGCAAGGCCAAGGAGGTGCTCGGCGCCGCGACCGGCAACGAGCGCCTGGAGGCCGAGGGCAAGGCCGACCAGACCGAGGCGAAGGCCAAGCAGGCCGGCGAGCACGTGAAGGACGCCGCGAAGGACGCCTTCGGCAAGTGAGCCAGCACCGCGACGACCCCCGGCCCTCGTGCCGGGGGTCGTCGTCGTCCGCTGCGGGCGGACGGCGGCTCCGCCGACCGGCTTGGGGGACGGATCCTCGCGACGGTAGGATGGGGCAGTGCTGATCTGCCTGACGGCGAGCCACAAGAACGCCGACTTCACCGCCCTCGAGGCGCTGGCGACGGCCGACGCCAAGGCGATGCCGACCTCCCTCGCAGCGCACCCCGCCGTGGCCGGCGCCGTCGTCATCTCCACGTGCAACCGCTTCGAGCTCTACCTCGACGTCGCGGCCGACGAGCACGACGCCCCCGAGATCGCGCAGGCCGCCGCGGCCGCCGCGCTCGGCGACCACCACCCCGAGGCCATGGCGCCGCTCGCCGACGGCGACGCGGCCGAGCACCTCTTCGCCGTCGCCGCGGGCCTCGAGTCCGTGGTCGTCGGCGAGGGCGAGATCGCTGGCCAGGTGCGCCGCGCGCTCACGTCCGCGCAGCGCGCGGGCACCACCTCGCCCCAGCTCGAGCGCCTCTTCCAGCGCGCCTCCGAGACCCAGCGCGGCATCAAGAACCGCACCGGGCTCGGCGAGGCCGGCCGCTCGATCGTGCGGCTCGGCCTCGACCTCGCGAGCGCCCGCGTCGACTGGACCACCGCCCGCGTGCTGCTCGTCGGCACCGGCCGCTTCGCCGCCGTCTCGCTCGCCGAGCTCCGCCGCCGCGGCGCATCCTCCATCGAGGTGTGGAGCCCCTCCGGCCGCCAGCGCTTCGCCCGCAGCCACGGCATCCCCGCCGTCGACGGCCGCGACGCCGACCTGGCCATCGCCTCCGCCGACGTCGTCGTCACCTGCACGAGCGCCGACCACCACGTCGTCGACGCCGCCCTCGTGCGCGCGGGCCGCGCCCGCCTCGCCGCCACGCACGCGCACCCCGGCCTCGAGGCTCGCCGCCTCGAGCGCCGGCTGCCCCGTGGCCGTGCACGGCGGCCACGCCGACCCCTCCACGTGCCCCATGCACGTGGGCGGCGCCGAGGCCTCCTGCCCCGTCGAGCACGGCCGCCCCGCGCAGGTCATCGTCGACATGGGCCTGCCGCGCAACGTCGACCCCGACGTGCGCGAGGTGCACGGCATCGAGCTGCTCGACCTCGAGACCATCCGCCTGCACGCGCCGCTCGAGCACCTCACCGCCACCGACGACGCCCGCGAGATCGTGCGGAAGGCCGCGCGCCGCTTCGAGCGCGGCACCGAGGAGCGCCGCGTCGCCCCCGCCATCACGGCGCTGCGGCAGCACGTCGAGGAGGCCCTGGAGGCCGAGCTCTCGCGCGTCGCCAAGCGCGGCACCGAGGAGGAGCGGAAGGTCGCCGAGCAGGCGCTGCGCCACTTCGCGGGCGTCCTGCTGCACAAGCCGACGGTGCGCGCGCGCGAGCTCGCGGCCGACGGCCGCCACGACGACTTCCTCGCCGCGGTCGACGCCCTCTTCGGCATCGACGACGTCGCGTGAGCGGCCCGCGCGCCGACGAGGGACCGAGCGAGGCCGACCCGGCGACGGGGTCGCACCGCATCCTGCCGCCCGCGAGCGCCGCGCTCGACGAGCCCGGCGCCATCGACGGGGCCGCCCCCGGCGCCGCCACCGCGCCCACGAAGGTCCGCCGCCTCGTCGACCTCGCGCCGCTGCGCGCCTCCCCCGCCTTCGCGCGCCTCTGGATCGGCAACGCCGTCAGCGGCATCGGCGCGCAGATGACGATCGTCGCCGTGGGCCTCCAGCTCTACGACATGACCGCGAGCACCATGGCCGTCGCGCTCGTCGGCGGCATCGCCCTGCTGCCCATGGTGGTCGCGGGCCTCTGGGGCGGCATGCTCGCCGACGCCTTCGACCGCCGGCGCGTGCTGCTCGTCTCGAGCCTCGTCGGCTGGTCCGCGGTGCTCGGCCTCGTGGCGCTCTCGAGCTGGGACGCGATGCTCATCGCGCAGGGCGAGCGAGCCGCCGTCTGGCCCTTCTACGTGCTCACGACGCTCAACGCCGTCGCCGCCACGATCTCGGGCGCGACGCGCAGCGCCGTCACGCCGCGCATCCTGCCGGACCACCTCATCTCGCGCGCGACGGCGCTCAACGGCATCGCGATCGGCATCATGCTCACCGTCGGCCCCGCGCTCGCGGGCGTGCTCGTGGCGAGCGTCGGCCTGCCGATCACCTTCGCGATCGACGCCGTGCTCTTCACCGCCGGCTTCCTCGGCATCCTGGGCCTGCCGAAGCTGCCGCCGCTCGGCGCGGTCGCGAAGCCCGGGCTCGAGTCGCTGCGCGACGGGATGCGGTTCCTGCGGCACGCGCCGAACATCCGGATGTCGTTCCTCGTCGACATCATCGCCATGACCTTCGGCCGGCCCTTCGCGCTGCTGCCCGCGGTCGGGGCGATCGCGATCGGCGGCGGGCCCGTGACGGTCGGCGTGCTCACGGCGGCGGCCGCGGTCGGCACGCTGCTCGCGAGCCTCTTCTCGGGGCCCGTCGCGCACGTGCACCGCCACGGCCTCGCCGTCGCACGCTCGATCACGCTCTACGGCGGCTGCTCGGCACTGCTCGGCGCCGTCATCCTCTGGATGCAGCTGGGGCTCGGCGGGGGCGTGGGCGTGGGCGCGACGATCGCCGAGGTCTCGTGGCCCGCCCTCGCGCTCGCCGCGCTCGCGCTCGCCGGCATGGGCGCGAGCGACGAGATCAGCGCGATCTTCCGCTCGACGATGCTGCTCACGGCCGCGCCCGACGACATGCGCGGGCGCACGCAGGGCATCTTCACGGTCGTCGTCGCCGGCGGGCCCCGGATGGGCGACCTCTACGCCGGCGCCGCCGCCTCGCTCGTGGCGCTCTGGTGCCCGCCCCTCGTGGGCGGCCTGCTCGTCGTCGCCCTCATCGCCGTCGTGACGCGCGTGCAGGGCACCTTCCTCGCCTACGACGCGCGCACGCCGACGCCGTAGCAAGGCATCCGGCCCCGGATCGGCGCGCCGCGCGCGCGCCTCAGGCTCCCGTGCGCCAAGGCTGAGGCCGCCTTGGGCGGGGGCGATCGGCGGCAGGTCTAGCGTGCAGACAAGCGTTCAGCAGCGATCGGAAGTCACGATGTGCGACCGGCTCGGGCGCGGTCCCGGCAGGCCGCCGCTCCTCCACCACTCCCTCCCCGCCATCGCTGCGCCCACGCAGGCCTGGTCCGACCCGGACGGCGGCATGCGCGACGGCGCGCACGGCGTGCACCACGCGGGCGTGCGGTGGATCTGCGGGCTCTCGCTCACGGTCGACGGCCGCGGCGTCGAGCCGCTCTCGAGCGTCGACCACGACGGCCGCGTGACCTTCCGCGGCCTCGTCGGCGGCCTCGACGGCGCCCGCGCCGAGCACCGCGTCGTCGTGCACCGCACCCGCGAGGCGTGGTCGCGCGGCCTCGTGGAGCGCATCACGATCGAGAACGGCCAGGAGGTGCCCGTCGCGATCATGCTCGAGCTCGAGCTCGAGGTGTGCGGCTCGCCCGTCGACGCGATCGCGGGCGGGCGGCCCGAGCACGGCGACGTCGACATCGCCGAGCTGCCCGCGGGCGCGCTCGTGCGCAGCGGCGAGCGCAGCATGGCCGTGACCTCCGAGGGCGGCGCCGTGCGCGTGCGCGGCCGCCGCATCGTCGTCTCGCGCCGCGCGATCGTGCGCGACGGCGACTGGGCGACCCTCGACGTCGAGCTCGAGTTCGACGACCCCGCCGTCGACGACCGCGCGTCGACCGTCGAGCTCTCGGCGCCGCCGCTCACCGGCAGGCCCGCGCTCGACCGCTGGACCGCGCGGGCCGTGTCCGACATCGAGACCCTCCTGCTCGACGTCGGCCACGGCCCCGTGCCGGCCGCGAGCGCCCCGTGGCGCCTGGGGATCCTCGCGCGCGACGCGATCGGCGCCGCGCGGCTGCTCCTGCCCGTCGATCCGCGACCCGCCGCGGGCGTGCTCCGCACCCTCGCCGCGCACCAGGGCGTGCGCGTCGACGCGCGCAGCGGCGAGGAGCCGGGACGCATGCCGAACGCGCTCGAGCGCGGCGGCGACTACCGCTCGCTCGACGCGACGCCCGCGTGGGTGGTGCTCCTGCACGACGCGTGGCGGGCGGGGATGCCGCTCGACGCCGTGCGCGAGCTGCGGCCGGCGCTGCACGCCTCGCTCGCGTGGATGATCGAGCGCATCGGCGAGGGCTACCTCGGGCGCCTCCCCACGGGTCCGTACGAGGAGTGGCTGCCGCCCGCCGCGGAGGGCGACGACGCGCGCGAGTGGTTCCCCGTCGACGCCCAGGCGCTCGCGCACGCCGCGGCCGCGGCCGCGGCCGAGCCTGCTCACCGCGCTCGGCGACGACGGTGACGGCTGGCGGGCGTGGGCCGAGCGGCTGCGGGAGCGCTTCCGCGCCGACTTCTGGATCGAGGACGGCGCCGAGCGCCGTCCCGCCGCGGCGCTCGACGCCGACCGCGAGCCCGTCGACGCGCTCACCGCCGCGATCGGCCACCTGCCCGGCTCCGGCCTGCTCGACGCCGACGAGGAGGAGGAGGTCGCTCGGCTCCTGCTCGACCCGCGCCTCTCGAGCGGCTTCGGCCTCCGCAGCCTCGACGCCGCCTCGCCCGACCACTGGCCGCTCGCGCCGCACGGCGGCGCCGTGTGGCCGCACGAGACGGCCGTGGCGATCGACGGGCTGCTCCGCGCGGGCCTCGGCGCCGAGGCGCGCCAGGCTCGCCGAGCAGGCTCGAGCGCGCCGCCGCGGCCCTCGACGGCAGGCTCCCCCGCGTGCTCGCGGGCTACGGCCTCGACGAGTCGGCCGTGCCCGTGCCGCTGCCGGGCGCGTGCGGCGTCGCCGCCTGGGCCGCCGCGGGCGCCTTCGCGGTGCACCGCGCCGTCACGACCCGCGACGCGGCCGCGCCGCGCGACATCCACCGGCGCCGCGTCGTCATCGGCGCCGACGGCGGGCCCATGCCCGTCCTGCTCACGGGGCTCGCGCCGCGCTCACCGCATCCTCGGGGATCGGATGCCGGTGGACGCGGCGCGCTCCGGATCGTCGACGGCCGCCCATCGGAGATGCGGCCCCACGACGACTAGCCCTTCTCGGCGCCCTCCGTCGTGGCCATGATCCGCTTCTGGAACAGGAAGAACACGACCGCGACGGGGATCGTCATGAGCACCGCCGCCGCGAGCTTCAGCGGGAACTGGTTGCCCGAGCCCAGCTGCCCGGAGACGAGCGAGGCGACGCCTGTCGTGAGCGTGTGGAGCTCGGGGCTCTGGCGCGAGACGACGAAGTGCGCGAACTCGTTCCACGAGCCCTGGAACGACAGGATCGTCAGCGTGATGAGCGCGGGCGTCGCCATCGGGAGCGTCACCGACCAGAAGGTGCGGAACACGCCCGCGCCGTCGATCCTGGCCGCCTCCTCGATCGAGGCGGGGATCGAGTCGAAGAACTGCTTCATGATGAAGATGCCCGCGGCGTCCGCCAGCAGCGGGATGATCATGCCCGCGTAGGTGTCGTAGATGCCGAGCTCCTTGATGACGAGGAAGCGCGGGATCATGAGCACGACCGAGGGCACCGCGAGCACGGCGATGAAGAGCGCGAAGATCGCGCCGCGGCCGCGGAACCGCAGGCGCGAGAGCGCGTAGGCGGCGAGCGAGTCGAAGAACACGCGGAACACCGTCACGATCACCGTGATGACGACCGAGTTCATCGCCCACAGCGGCAGGTCGGTGCCGAGGAAGAGCCGCTCGTAGGCCGCGAACGTGAAGGTCTGCGGGATGAGCCCCATCGGGTCGCTCGTCGCCTCGGCGTCGGTCTTGAACGAGTCGACGACGGCGATGACGAACGGGTAGATGTAGACCGCCGCCAGCACGACGAGCACGACGTAGCCGGCGACGAGGCCGCCGGTGATGCGCTGCCTCACGGTGCGCCTCCCGGGGTCGCGCTGCTCGCGCGGGTGCGCGCCGTCGCGTCGGCGAGCGCCTGCCTGCGACCGCGCCGCGATCGGCCGAAGCCGCTCGGGTCGCGGTCGGCGAGCGCCCAGCGCTGCAGCAGCGTCATGAGGATGATGATGAGGAAGAGGATGAAGGCGATCGCCGCGGCGATGCCCGGCTCGTTGTTCTCGAAGGCCTGGTTGAACGCGAGGTACGCGGGGCTCGACATCGTCGGCGCCGCGGGCGTGCCGCGCGTGAGGTACACCTGGTCGAACACCTGCCACGTGCCGATGAGGCCGAGCGTCAGCACCGTGAAGAGCGTGGGCTTCAGCATCGGCAGCGTCACCGAGAAGAAGGTGCGCACGGGCCCCGCGCCGTCCATGACGGCGGCCTCGCCGACCTCCGCGCCGATGTTCTGCAGGCCCGCGAGGAAGAGCAGCATGAAGGTGCCGGACGTCGTGAAGACGGCCAGGATGATGAGCACCGACTGCGCCACCGAGGGCCCCGCGATCCACTCCCAGCCGCTGACCCCGAGGAAGCCGGGGGCGTCCCAGCCGGCCGGCGGCGAGGTCAGGCCGACGCCGGCGAGCGCGATGTGGACGAGCCCGCGCGGGTCGGCGAACCAGTTGGGGCCCTGGATCGACAGGAACCCGAGGATGCGGTTGACGACGCCCGTCGCGGAGAAGAGGAAGAGGAAGACGCCCGTGATCGCGATCGACGAGGTCACGGACGGGAAGTAGAAGGCGGTGCGGAAGAAGCCCTTGGCCCGCAGGAGCCGCCGGTTGACCTGCACGGCGAGGAAGAGCGCGAGGGCGGTCTGGAGCGGCACGACGAGCAGAACGTAGAAGACGTTGTTGCGGATCGAGCGGCCGAAGAGCTCGCGCGTGAGGCTGTCGTCGGTCGTGATCGCGGCGTAGTTGTCGAGGCCGACGACGTCGACGGCGTCGTTGAACAGCGGTGAGTTGCGGCCGTTCCAGTCGGTGAACGAGACCCAGAGCGCGAGCGCGATCGGCGCGATGAGGAAGACGCCGATGATGAGCAGCGCCGGCAGCGTGAAGAGCCAGCCGGCCACGGCCTCGCCGCTGCGCGCGGAGGGGCCCCGTCCGCCCCGGCGCCGCGTGCGCGGCGCCGGGGCGTTCGAGGTGGTGGTCACGATCAGCCCTGCGAGGCCTCGTACGCGGTCTCCAGCTGCGACTGCAGCTGGTCGAGCACGGCCTGCGCGTCGGCGTCGCCGAGCGTCGTGATCGCGTTGTTGAACTCCGACACGACGTCCGCGGCGCCCTTGAAGGCGACGGGGCTCTCGGCGTACTCGGCGCCCGCGACGAAGGCCGCGTTCTCCGGGTAGGTCTCGGCGTAGGTCGCCGCGGCGCCCTGCGTCGAGGGGATCACGCCGAAGGCGTCGGAGAAGGCGAGCTGCTGCTCGTCGCTCGTGAGGAACGCCACGAGGTCCTGCGCGGTCTCGGCCGTGTCCTGGCCCTCGGGGATGCCCCAGCAGTTCGAGAACGTGAAGGTGCCCTGGCCGGCCGGGCCCGCGGGCAGCTCGGCCACCTGGAACTCGACGTCGGGGAAGTCGTTCTCGAGCGCGCCGTTGATCCACGGGCCCTCGATGACCATCGCGGCCGACTGGTTGCCGAAGGCCTCGCCGCCCCAGCCCGCGCCGAGGTCGGCCGGCCAGGCGAGCGCGCCGGAGGCGAGCAGGCCCTGCACGTACTCGAGCGCCTCGACGTTCTCGGGGGAGTTCGCGGTCACCGCGTCGCCGTCCATGAGGCCGCCGCCCGCCTGCGCCATGAAGGTGCCGACGCGCGCGTACTCGGCGCCCATCGACAGGCCCGTCACGTCGCCCGTCGTGAGGGTCTCGGCGACGCTCTGCAGCTCCTCCCACGTCGTGGGGATGTCGTCGTCGGTGAGGCCGGCGTCGGCCCACAGCTGCGTGTTGATGACGAGGCCGAGGGTCGAGAAGTCCTTCGGGGCGCAGACGAACTCGCCGTCGAACGAGAAGGTGTCGACGAGCGCCGGGTAGAAGTCGCCCGCATTGGCGAGGCTGCCCGCGTAGGGCTCGAGGAAGCCGTCGTCGGCGTAGGTCTGGAACTGGTCCCAGCCCATGTAGAAGACGTCGGGCGCCTGGTCGCCCGCGAAGCCCTGCGCGAGCTCCTGGTTGAGGTCGGAGGCCGCGATGACCTCGACCGTGTTGCCGGTCTCCTCGCCCCACGCGTCGGCCGCGGCCTGGACGGCGGCGGTCTCCGCCTCGCCCGAGGAGCCGATGAGCATGGTGAGCGCCTGGCCGGTCTCGGGCTCGGCGCTCTCGCCGGCGCCGCCGCCGGACGAGCACGAGGCCAGGACGAGGGCCAGCGCGCCCGCGAGGGCGACGCTGCCCAGCTTGGTGCTGTGTCGCATGGTGCTGCTTCCTTTCAGGATGGGGTCGTGCCCCGCTCGGCGGCGGGGGCGATCCCCCACCGCGTGTCGTCGCGGCGCACGAGGCGCGGCCGCACGAGGGTGGTCGACGCGGGGTCGTCGAACGCGGCGAGCACCGCGGACGCGACCTGGTCGAGGCTCTGGTCGACGCTCGGGAAGCCGAGGCCCGCCGAGAGCGAGGTGTTGTCGAAGCCGACGACGGGCAGCCGCGCGCCGCTCGCCGCCGCCGCGGCGATGGCGCCGGCGGCGAGGGAGTCGGAGGCGCACACGAGCGCGTCGACGTGCGGCAGCAGCGGCGCCGCGACGCCGACGGCCTCGCCGACGCGGTCGACGCTGCGGGCGGTGAGGCGCTCGAGCGCGGCCTCGTCGAGGCCGAGGGCCTCGCGCATCGCGCCCGCCCAGCCCGAGCGCCGGTCGTCGCCCGAGCCGGAGCCCGCGGGCCAGCCGACGAAGCCGATCCGGCGGTGCCCGGCCTCGAGCAGCGCCCGGGTCGCCTGCCGCGTGCCCTCGGCGCCGTCGACGTCGACCCAAGCGTGCTCGGGGCTCGCGTCCCAGGGCCGGCCGAAGGCGACGAAGGGCAGGCCCGCGGCCAGCAGCGCGTCGACGCGGCCGTCGCCCGGGTGCGTGCCGGAGAGCACGAACTGGTCGGCCGCGCGCTCGGACTGCAGGCGGCGGATCTTCTGCACCTCCTCCTCGTCGCTCGCGGCGGTGAAGAGCAGCACGTGGCGCCCGAGCTCGTCGGCGCGGGCCGTGAGCTCGTGGAGGAAGCGGTCGAGGAGGCCCGAGGCGATGTTGTCGGTCACGGGCTCGATGCGCAGGCCGATCGTCGAGACGGTGCGCTGCCGCAGCCGCTTCGCCTGGATGTTGGGCGCGTAGCCGAGGGCGTCGACCGATGCGAGCACCCGCTGCAGCGTCGCGGGCTTCAGGAGGTCGGGGTTGTTGAGGGCGTTCGAGACCGTCTGCACCGAGACGCCGGCGTGCGCGGCGACATCGGAGAGCCTCGTGCTCGCGACCATCTCCCGGCCTCACTCCCTCGTGCCGACCGACGCGCTCGGCGCCGGTCTTGGATCGTTCCAAAACTGACGGTAGCGTATGCCTCGCCCGATGTGAACCCTGCCGGAAGGCCATCATGAGCGACGAGGCTCCCCAGACCCCCCGCGGCCGCCAGCCGCTGCTGAACGACGCGCTCGTCGTGCTCGAGGCCCCGACGCAGGCTTGGTCGAGCCCGTCCGGCGACCTGGGAGGCTCCCCCATCCACGGCGTCTTCCACGGCGACTGGCGCTACGTGCGCGCGCTCGAGCTGCGGGTGGCGGGCGAGCCGGTGGAGGCCACGGGCACCGCGCGCGACGCGACGAGCGCCGCCTTCCACGGCGTCGCCCGCGCGATCGACGACGAGACGCCCGACCCTCGCGTGCTCGTCGAGCGCGTCCGCCGCGTCGCGCCCGGCGCGCTCGCCGAGCACGTCGCGATCGCGAACGGGCTCGACGAGCCCGTCGTCGCGGAGGTCGAGCTGCGCATCGAGGTCTCGGTCGCCGAGCTCTCGAGCGTGAAGTCGGGCGTGCCCGCGCCCGTCGACCTCGCGTGGGAGGGCCTCCGGGCCGGCGACGGCACGCGCTCCGTGTCGATCGCCGCTGCCGGCGCCACCACGGGCCGCGAGGGCGACGCCGTCGTCGCGCGCTGGCGCCTCGAGGTGCCGCCGGGCGGCGCCGCCGAGGTCGCGCTCGAGCTCGCGATCGACGACCCGACCATCGTCGTCGGCCCGGCATCCTCCCGCCGCATCGACGACCTCCCGCCCTCGGGCGACGCCTCGCTCGACCGCTGGGCCGCGCGCGCCGCCGACGACCTCCGGGCCCTGCTGCTCGACGCGGGCCAGGGTCCCTTCGCCGCGGCGGGCGCGCCGTGGTTCATGACCCTCTTCGGCCGCGACTCGATCATCGCCGCGCGCCTGCTGCTGCCGCTCTCGCTCGAGCTCGCCGAGGGCACCCTGCGCACGCTGGCCGCGCGCCAGGGCGTCGCCGTCGACCCCGCGACCGCCGAGCAGCCCGGCAAGATCCTGCACGAGGTGCGGCAGGCGACGTTCACGATGCCCGGCGAGGGCATCGTGCTGCCGCCCGTCTACTACGGCACCGTCGACGCGACGCCGCTGTGGATCTCGCTGCTGCACGACGCGTGGCGCGCCGGCCTGCCGCTCGAGGTCGTTGCCGAGCTGCGGCCCGCGCTCGAGGCGGCGCTCGCGTGGCTGCGCGACCACGGCAGCCCCGACGGCTCCGGCTTCCTCAAGTACGTCGACGAGACCGGCACCGGGCTCGCGAACCAGGGCTGGAAGGACTCCGGCGACTCCATCCGCTACCGCGACGGCCGCATCGCCGAGGGGCCCATCGCGCTCTGCGAGGTGCAGGCGCAGGCGTGCCTGGCCGCCGAGGGCGGCGCCGCGCTGCTCGAGGCGCTCGGCGCCGACGGCGGCGAGTGGCGCGCGTGGGCGCAGGCCATGCGCGAGCGCTTCCGCGAGGCCTTCTGGGTGGAGCGCGGGGGCGAGCGCTACCCCGCGATCGCGCTGGACGGTGCGGGCGAGCCTGTCGACGCCAAGACCTCGAACATGGGGCAGCTGCTCGGCACGACGCTGCTGACGCCCGACGAGGAGGCGGCGGTCGCGGCCCTCCTCGTCGCGCCCGCCTTCGCCTCCGGCTGGGGCCTGCGCACGATGGCGGACGACCAGGGCGGGTACTGGCCGCTGTCGTACCACTGCGGCTCGGTGTGGCCGCACGACACGGGCGTCGTGATCGAGGGGATGCTGCGCGCGGGCCTCGTCGACGAGGCGAGGGCGCTCGCCGCGCAGCTCGTGCGCACGGCCGACGCCTTCGACGGGCGCCTGCCCGAGCTCTTCGCCGGCTTCTCGACCGAGGAGGCGGCGACGCCCGTCGCCTACCCCGCCTCCTGCAGGCCGCAGGCCTGGAGCGCGGCGGCCGTCGTGCCCGTGCACGCCGCGCTCACTGCCCGGTAGGAGCGGCGCGTCCGGGTCTCGTGACCCGAGCGGCTGCGCGGCGCGCTCCTCGGCCGGCGGGCCGGGCTGCGCGGCGCCCGTTCCGCCGGCCGAGGAGGCCGCGGCGCAGCCGCTGCCATCACCCCGTCGGCCGAGGAGGCCGCGGCGCAGCCGCTGCCGTCACGAGGCCCGCTATCCCCCGATGCGCTCCTGCGGCGCGTCGGCGACGCCGTCCTCGTTCTCGTCGGCCGATCGCTGCCGCTTCGCGTCCCAGCGCAGCAGCGGCGCGGCGAGCACCGCCGCGACGCCCGAGCCGATGAGCACCGCGAGCTTCGCGGCGTCGGTGCGGCCCGCGTCGTCGAACGAGAGCTCGGCGATGAGCAGCGAGACCGTGAAGCCGATGCCCGTGAGCAGCGCGACCGGCACGAGGTCGCGGATGCCGATGCCGTCGGGCAGGCGCAGCGGCGTCAGGCGCGTCACGAGCGCCGTGACGCCGAGCACGCCCAGCAGCTTGCCCACGACGAGGCCGCCCGCGACCGCGAGCAGCACCGGCTGCGCCGCGAGCTCGGCGAAGCCGCCGCCGTCGGCGACCGAGACGCCGGCCGAGCACAGCGCGAAGACCGGCAGCGCGATCGCGGTCGACCAGGGCCGCACCGCCGCCTCGTAGGCGTGCGTGCGCGGCTCGGCCTCGCCGTGGATCGCCTTCGCCGGCACCACGGCGCCCAGCAGCACGCCCGCGATCGTCGCGTGCACGCCCGACTCGTGCATGAGCCACCAGGCGACCAGCGCGATGGGGATGAGCAGCCACCAGCGCGCCCAGCGGGTGCGCACGACGACCGCGAAGGCGGCGACGGCGAGCAGGGCGCCGAGGAGCGCGAGGATCGCGACGCCCGAGGTGTAGAAGACGGCGATGACGATGATCGCCAGGAGGTCGTCGACGACCGCGAGCGTCAGCAGGAAGGTGCGCAGGCCGATCGGCAGGCCGCGGCCGAAGATCGCGAGCACCGCGAGCGCGAAGGCGATGTCGGTGGCGGCGGGGATCGCCCAGCCGCTGAGGGCCTCCGGGTCGTTCCCGACGAGCACGACGCCGACGTACACGAGCGCCGGCAGCGCCATGCCGCCGATCGCCGCGAGCACGGGCACCGCGGCCTGGCGGGGGTTGCGGAGGCTGCCCGCGACGATCTCGTGCTTGAGCTCGACGCCGACGACGAAGAAGAAGACCGCGAGCAGGCCGTCGGCGGCCCATGCGGCGACGCTGAGGTCGAGGTGCAGCGCCTCGGGCCCGATGCGGAGGGCCATGAGGTCGGCATAGGACTCGCGCCACGGCGAGTTGGCCCAGATGAGCGCGATCGCGGCGGCGGCGAGCAGCAGGGCGCCGCTCGTGGTCTCGAGCCTCAGGGCCTGCGCCATGCGCGCGCGGCGTCCGGCGGCGGGGGTGTGCTCCACGGGGAACTCCTCTCGTCACCCGCCGGGCGAGCTGCCCGGCGACGCCGACCAGGCTTCCCGGCACACCATGGCCCATCCTACCGCGGACGCCCTGCGACGATCCCGGGCGATGCCGGTAGCGTGCGGGGCATGCCGACCGCAGCGAACCCCCTCCTGCCCGCCTCCTACGACGTCATCTGGGCGTTCGCGTTCGTGGCGGTCGTCGGGCTCGGCGTCGCCGCGTTCGTCGGCATCTCGCGCCGCGCGCGCTCGACGCCGCTCGCGGTCTCGCTCGTGTGGATCGCGCTCGTGCTCCTCGTGCCCGTGCTCGGCCCGCTCGCGTGGTTCGTCGTCGGCCGACGCATGATGGGCGAGCCGGTGCGCTGAGGCCCGTCCAGCCCGCGCCGAGGCTGCTCGCCGACGAGCCCACCGGCCCGCTCGACTCGCGCACCGCCGCGACGATCATGGACGTCATCGTCGACCTCGTCGGCACGCGCGGCATCGCGGCCGTCGTCGCCACGCACGACCCGCTGCTCGTGCAGCGCGCCGATCACATGCTCGAGCAGCACGACGGCCGCGTCCGCGAGGCCTGAGCCCGCGCCGAGCGGTCGCTCCCGCCAGCGGCCCACGCCGAGCGGTCGCAGGTGGTCGGCGGGACGCGACCCGAGCCGCCGCACGCGACCGCTCGACGACCGACGACGCCGCGAGCGACCGCTCGCCGGCCCGGATGCGCGCTGGCGGCGCCGGAGGCCGCTCCCCGACCGCGCTGGTCGAGGCGCGCGCGGCCGCAGGGCACTCGCGTCACGAGGCCCGTCTCGCGCCCGAGGCCGCTCACGCGGATGCGGGGTGCCGGTCTCCCGGCACCCCGCATCCGCGTCGAGCAGCGCTCGGCGGCCTAGCCCTTCGCGGAGCCCGCGAGCAGGCCGCGCACGAAGAACCGCTGGAGGCCGAAGAACACGAGCAGCGGCACCACGAGCGAGACGAAGGCGCCTGCCGTCAGGCGTTCCCAGTTCTCGCCGCGGGAGCCCGCGAGCTCGGCCAATCGCTGTGTGAGCGGCGCCGTGTCCGGTGTGCCGGAGGAGAACACGAGGGCCACGAGCAGGTCGTTCCACACCCACAGGAACTGGAAGATCGCGAACGACGCGATCGCCGGCATCGCCAGCGGCAGCACGATCCGGAAGAAGATCTGGCCGTGGCCCGCGCCGTCGACGCGCGCCGCCTCGATCACCTCGCCCGGGATCTCCGAGATGAAGTTGTGGAGCAGGAAGATCGCCAGCGGCAGGGCGAAGATCGTGTGCGCGATCCACACCGGCAGGTACTGCCGCTCGGAGATGAAGGGCACCGCCTCGTGCAGCGCGTCCTGGAACGGCTGCAGGAAGGTGACGAACAGCTGGAGCAGCGGGATGAGCGCCATCTGGAGCGGCACGATCTGCAGCGCGAAGACGACCACGAACAGCGTCGACGAGCCCTTGAACTTGACCCACGCGAAGGCGTACGCCGCGAGCGAGGCGAGCACGAGCGGCAGCAGCGTGCCCGGGATCGCGATGAGCAGCGAGTTCACGAAGTACTCGCCGAGCTGCGGCGAGCTCGCGGAACCCGAGAACAGCACGTCGCCGTAGTTCGCGAGCGTGAGCTGCGGGTCGCTGAAGAAGGTCCACCAGCCGCTCGTGCCGATCTGGTCCGCCGGGCGGAACGACGACAGGAGCAGGCCGAAGGTGGGGATCGTCCACAGCACCGCGATGACGATCGCGGCGATCGTCGCCCACGGGCTCGTGAGGCGGCGCTTCACGCGATCGGCCTTCGCGCCGAGCGCTCGATCGGCAGAGGCCCGGGTGATCTCGGGGTCGGGGGTGATCGCTGCGCTGGTCATCGGATCGCCTTCTGCTGGTTGAGGACGCGGATGTTGTAGACGACGATCGGCAGCACGAGCAGGAAGAGCACGAGCGCGAGCGCCGCGCCCCGTCCGGGCTCGCCCGAGCGGAACGCCTGGGTGTACATCTCGTTCGCCACCACGGAGGTGTTGAAGTTGCCGGCCGTCATCGTGCGGACGATGTCGAAGACCTTGAGCGTCGCGATCGAGATCGTCGTCACGACGACGACGAGCGACGAGCGGATGCCCGGCAGCGTCACGTTCGCGAAGCGCTGCCACGGGTTCGCGCCGTCGAGCGAGGCCGCCTCGATCTGCTCGGTCGGGACGCCCTTGATCGCGGCCGACAGCACCGTCATGGCGAAGCCGGTCTGGATCCAGATCATCACGACGATGAGCGCGAGGGTGTTCCACGGGCTGTTCTGGAGGATCTGCTGCGGCTCGCCGCCGAAGAGGACGATCAGCTGGTTGATGAGGCCGATCTGGTCCTGCTGCGGTCCGCGGTACGCGTACATGAACTTCCAGATGATGCCCGCGCCGACGAACGAGATCGCCATCGGCATGAACACGAGCATCTTGTAGACGCGCTCGCCGCGGCTCTTGTCGATGAAGACGGCGTAGGCGAGGCCGATCGCGGTCGAGAGCAGCGGCACGAGCACGACCCACACGACGGTGTTCGCGAGCGTGATGAGCGCCTCGGGCTGCGTGAACATCCACACGAAGTTGTCGACGCCGTTGAAGGTGCCGGTCCTGTCGGTGAAGGCGAGGATCGCGGTGCGCACGGCCGGGTAGACGAGGCCGATCGTGAGCAGCAGCGCCGAGGGGATGAGGAACACGAGCATGGGCTTCGAGTCCTCGTCGCGGTCGGCGAGGAAGCCCAGGATGCCCGCGATGCTGAGGGCGGCGGCGAACGCCCACGGCCACACGCCGATCGGCTGCTCGCGCCCGGCCTCCAGGACGGTCGCGACGACGACGACCGCGACCGCCGCGAGCACCCAGGCGGCGAGCCGCGCGGAGCGGCGCCACGCGGCGGGCGCGAAGGCGATGAGCGCGGTGAGCACGAGGCCGCCGACGAGCGGCCAGCCCACGATGCCCGCCGCGAGCGCGAGCGCCGGGGTCACCCACTCGAGCATCGGGATCGCGCCGCTCTCGCCCATGGGGGCGAGCACCACGAGCACGACGACGAGCGCGGCACCGAGCAGGCGGTAGACGGCGGAGCGCAGCGCAGGCGCGGCCGGCGCGAGCGCGCGGTCGAGCACCAGCTGCAGCACGACGCCGACGACGCCGGCGATGCCGATGAGGATGAGGGAGTTGGTGAGGGCCTGCGTCATCCACGGCACGACGCCGTAGAGGACGCGGGCGAGCACCGCGAGCAGCACGAAGGCCGCGGCGATGATGATGCGGGGCCGCAGCCCCTGCTTCAGCGAGGCGACGAAGCCCTGCCGCTCGCCCACCCGATCCTCGCGATCGAGGAACGAGAGCAGCAGCGCCAGCACGACGCCGAACGCCGCGAGGCCGACGACGGCCTGGAGCACCTTGCCGATGAGATCCATCGTGGTCATGCGTTCTCCTCCGTGATGCCGCTGTGGGGGCCGCTCTCGCGGCCCCCACAGCGGGCGTCAGCTGCCTGCTACGGCCAGCTCTGCTCGATCGTCGAGAGCACCGACGCCGAGTCGGCGCCCGAGATCCAGTCGACCATGCCGGTCCAGAAGGTGCCCGCGCCCACGGCGCCCGGCATGAGGTCCGAGCCGTCGAAGCGGAACGTCGTGGCGTCGTCCTGGAGGATCTCCACGGCCTGCTGCAGCAGCGGGCTCGAGGCGTTCGCCGGGTCGAGGCCCGAGTTGGCCGAGATGACGCCGCCCAGCGAGACGCGGCTGTTGGCCCACACGTCGCTCGAGAGGAACGTCTGCACCGCCACGACCTCCTCGTCGTCGCTGAACGCGCCGACGAACTCGCCGCCACCGGTGACGGCGGGCGCGCCCGCCTCGGTGCCGGGCGTGATGAAGGCCCACACGTCGCCGTCCTCGGCCACCGTCGTGCCCTCGGGCCAGAAGCCCTCGTAGAACGACGCCTGGTGGTGCATCGCGCACTCGCCGTCGAGCACGGGCAGGCCCGCCTCGCCGAAGTCCGTCGTCGCGATGGTCGAGACGTCGCCGATGCCGCCGTTGACGTAGTCGGGGTTCTTGATGAGGTCGCCGACGCGGTCGAGCGCGGTGGCGATCGCCGGGTCGTCGAAGGGGATCTCGTGCGTGATCCACTGGTCGTAGACGTCCGGGCCCGCGGTGCGGAGCACGTAGTCCTCGACCCAGTCGGTGCCCGGCCAGCCGGTGGCCTCGCCCGAGCCGAAGCCGACGCACCACGGCGTGACGTCGGACTCCGCGATGGACGCGGTGACCTCGTCGAGCTCGTCGAGCGTCGTGGGCACGGTCCAGCCGTTCTCCTCCCACACCGACGGCGAGTACCAGACGAAGCCCTTGACCGAGGCCATGAGCGGCGCGGCGTAGAACGTGCCGTCGACGGTGCCGTAGTTCTGCCAGTCCTCGGTCCAGAACTCCTGGGCGTTGGCCTGGACGGCCTCGGGGGCGGGCAGCACGCTGCCGCCTGCGGCGACGGAGGCCAGGAGGCCCGGCTGCGGGAAGATCGCGAGGTCCGGCGGGTTGCCGCCCTGGACGCGGACGTTGATCTGGGCCTCGAACTCGGCCGAGCCCTCGTAGACCACGTCGATGCCCGTGCACTCCTCGAACTGGGCCCACGACTCGTTGAGGCGGTCGGCCTCGGCGTCGAGGATCGTGCCGTAGATGTTGACCTCGGCGCCGTCGAAGGTGCCGTAGTCGGCGTAGTCGGCGCAGTCGCCGCTGGGGGCGGTGCCCGGGTCCTCGCTGCTGCCGGGTGCGGCGTCGCCGACGCAGCCCGTGAGCAGGAGCGCCGTGGCGCCGGCGATGCCGAGCGGCAGGCCGACGCGTCGTGCGTGCTTCACATGAACTCCTTCGTTCGCTGGTGCAGGGGGCGGGCCGTGCGCAGGATGCGGTGGCGTCGCCGAACCGGAACCGGTTCCACTGCCGCTGACGCTACCTCACCTCCCCCGCGCCGCCCCACGATCGGATGGTTGCGATTCGGCAACGATGTCCGTGATCCTCCTCCCCGACCCCCGCGTGCGCGGCGCTAGGATCGGAACCGGTTCCGGTGGAGCCCCGCGGGCACAGCCCGCCGGGGGTGGCGCGAGGAGGCGGCATGCCGAGGCTCGACGACGTCGCGCGCGCCGCAGGCGTGTCGAAGGCCACCGCGTCGCGCGCGCTCTCGCGCGCGCGTCACGGGCGTCTCGCCCGCGACGCGAGCGCGCGTGCAGGAGACGGCGGAGCAGGCGGGCTTCCGCGCCTCCGGCGCCGGCCGCCGCCTCGCCACGGGCGTGACGAGCACGATCGGCGTGCTCTCGCCCGCTCCCGACCGCTGGTACTTCGGCTCGGTGCTGCACGGCATCGCCGACGCCGCCGACGCGCACGAGCAGGACGTCATCCTCTACGACATCGGCCAGCTCGGGCAGGGCGGGCACGAGCGCATCGAGCGGTTCCTGCGCCGCGGCGAGGTCGACGGGCTGCTCAGCATCACCTGGAGCCTCCGCGACGACGACCTGCGGCTGCTCGCGGCGCGCGGCGTGCCGGTCGCCACGGTCGGCGAGCCGGCGCCCCACGTGCGCTCGTTCAGCCTCGACGACGCCGCCGCGGGCACGCTCGCCGTCGACCACCTCGTGGCGCTCGGCCACCGCGACGTGCTGCACGTCTCGAGCGCGACCGAGGTGCAGCCCTTCGCCGCCTCGTCGTCCGACCGCCGCTCCTCCGCGTACGACGCCGCGATGCGCCGCCACGGGCTCGAGCCGCGCCCCGTCGTCACGGTGCCCACGACCCTCGCGGGCGCGCACGCCGCGGCGCGCGAGCCTGCTCGCGGGCCCCGATCGGCCCCGCGCCATCGCCGCCGGCACCGACGAGGTCGCGCTCGGCATCGTGCTCGCGGCGCACCAGCTGGGGCTGCGCGTGCCGGAGGACCTCAGCATCACGGGCGTCGACGACGTGCCGTCGGCCGGCGCGTGGGGCCTCACGACCGTCCGGCAGGACCCGGCGCAGCACGGCCGTGATGCCGTGGCCTGGATCATGGAGCGCGTGCAGGCCCCCGCCGGCGGCCCGGACACGGGCCACACGAGCTACGCGCCCGAGCTCGTCGTGCGCGGCTCGACCGCGCCCCGCGGCTAGCGCAGCACGCCCGCGCGCACGAGCCTCGCGCAGGCGCAGGCTCGTCGTAGGCGGCGCGCCAGGCCTCGCGGAGCGACGCCTCCGAGCCGCGGCCCTCGCGCCACGCGCGCTCGGCGGCCTCGATCGGCGCCACGAGGCGCTCGAGCACCGCGACCTCGCGCTGCATGGAGGCGCGCGGCGCGACGGCGGAGACGCGCGCCGAGACTCGGACCGCCCGGCGCAGCGCCGGCCCCGCCTCGCGCGCCGCGGTCACGACGAGCAGGAGGCCCAGCACCGCGGGCACGCCGAACGCGAGGGTGCCGTCGACCCCGAGCGCCGCGAGCCCGAGCCCCACGAGCACGGTCGCGACGCACGCGACGAGCGGCGCGACCGACGAGATCGCGACCCATCGCCGTCGATCGGCGCTCGTGTCCGGCGGCAGCAGGGTGAGCGAGGTGATGGCGCCGCCGTAGCGGGTGACCGTGAGCGTGCAGGAGCCCCAGGGGTGGAGGCGGCTCGGGCGCGGGCGCACGGCCGAGGCGCGACCGGGGCGGATGGGGGCTGCGTGGATAGGCACGGCTCCGATGGTGCGCCCGCGGGAGCCGCGGCGGCGCGCCGCTCACGGATCCCGCACGGCCCCGGCGCGCATCCTCACGACGCCCTCCCGAGGGCGAGCGCCGCCGCGGCGAGCCTCGGCCTGCGCTGCCGCCGCAGCGGCCGGCGAGCCCTCGACCACGACCCGGCCGCGGTCGAGCAGCAGCGCGCGGTCGGCGCGGGCGAGGCTCGTGCGGTCGTGCGTCGCGACGACGACCGCCGCGCCGCGACCCGCCGCGGCGGCGAGCGCCGCGTCGATGCGGTCGCGCGCCGCGGCGTCGGCCGCCGCGGCCGGCTCGTCGAGCAGCAGCAGCGGCGCCCGCTGCACGAGCCCCTGCGCCACGAGCACGCGCTGGCGCTGCCCGCCCGAGAGCGAGGCGAGCTGCCGGTCGGCGAGGTCGGCCGCACCGACCTCCTCGAGGGCGGCGAGGATGCGCGCGCGGTCCTCGCGCCCGAGCCGGCCGAGCGCGCCGCGCTCGCGCCAGAGCCCCATCGCCACCACCTGGCGGGCACGCAGCGGCACCCGGTCGTCGGCCTCGGAGCGCTGCACGACGAGCGCGCGGGCCGCCGGCGGCCCGTCGATGCGCCCCGCGGCGATCGGCAGGAGCCCCGCGAGCGCCTCGAGCAGCGTCGACTTGCCGCTCCCGTTGCCGCCCACGACGGCCGTCACGGCGCCCGCGCGCAGCGTGCAGGTCACGTCGACGAGCGCGAGGGCGCCGCCTCTGCGCACCGCGAGGCCGCGGACGGCGACGTCGTGGGCGGCCGCGGCCGAGGCGGCGTCGGCGGATGTCGTGATGGCGGAGGTCGTGACGGGGTCGGAGGCTGTGCGCACGCTTCGATTGTACGTTGAGAACGATTATCGTTATGGTCGACGCGTGCCTCCCACCGATCTGCCCGGCCTCGCCGTGCTCCTCGCCCCGTTCGAGACCGCGTTCTTCGTGCGCGCGCTGCTCGGCGGGGTGCTGGCGGCCGCGATCTGCGCGATCGCCGGCGCCTGGGTGGTGGCGCGCGGCATGGCCTTCCTCGGCGAGGCGCTCGGCCACGGCATGCTGCCCGGCGTCGCCATCGCGACGCTCCTCGGCGGCTCGCCGCTCGCCGGCGCCGCCGTGAGCGCCGCGGCGATGGCTGCGGGCATCGGGTGGCTCACCCGGCGCCGGGCGCTGCGCGACGACACCGCGATCGGCATCGCCTTCGTCGGCATGCTCGCCCTCGGCGTCGTGGTCGTCTCGGCCTCGGGCTCCTTCGCCACCGACGTCACCGCGATCCTCTTCGGCGACGTGCTCGCCGTGCGCGAGCCGGAGCTCGTCGCCCTCGCGATCGGCCTCGCCGCCACCGCGCTCCTCGCGACGGCGCTGCACCGCCCGATCACCGCCCTCGCGTTCGACGAGCGCATCGCCGCGACCCTGGGCCTCCGCCCCGGCCTCGCGCGCGTCGGGCTCGCCGCCCTCGTCACCGTGGCGGTCGTGGCCTCCTACCAGGCCGTTGGCACGCTGCTCGTGGTCGCGCTCCTCGTCGCCCCGCCCGCGGCCGCCGCGCTCTGGACCCGCAGCATGCTCGCGACCATGGTGCTCGGCGCGGCCCTCGGCGCCGCGGCGGTGGCCGCGGGGCTCCTCGGCTCCTGGCACCTCGGCACCGCCGCGGGCGCCTCGATCGCGATCGCCGCGGTGCTCGCCTTCGCGGCCTCCGCCGGCATCCGCGGCCTCACCGACCTCCGGGCGCGCGACGGCGCGCGCACCGCACCGCCCACCGAGCAGCAGACCGGCGCCGAGGGCGCCCTCGAGAGGAGCATCGCGTGACGCCGTCACCCACCGCCGCCCGCAGCATCCGACGGGCGGCCCCGGCCGCCGCCGCCCTGGCCGGAGCCCTCGTGCTCACGGCCTGCGCGGGAGCCCCCGCCCCGGCGCCCGCCGCGTCGACCGCGGCGGACGAGGCGCGGCCGCACGGCTACGTCGAGGGTGCCGCCGAGCTCGCCGAGCCCGCCCACCTGCTCGCCGCGATCGATGCCGCGGGCGCCGTGCGCCTGCTCGACCCGGTGACCGAGGAGGTCGAGGAGCTGGGCGGCATCGGCGCCACGACCCACGTCGCCGACGACGGCCGCTTCCTCGCGGCCACCACGGCCGAGGGCGTCGTGATCGTCGACGCGGGCGCCTGGACCGTCGACCACGGCGACCACGCCCACTACTACAGCGCCGAGCCCCGCATCGTCGGCACGCTCGACGTCGGCACGCTCGACGCCGGCACCGGCGACCCCCAGGGCGCGGTCGCGATCGTGTCGAGCGAGTCGGTCACGGCCGTGCGGGCCGGCGACGAGGTCGTGCTGCTCGACCGCGACGCGCTCGGCCAGGGCGAGGTCGTCGAGCTCGGCCGCCAGCAGGGCGCCGCGCCCGCAGGCTTCGCGGCCCCCCTCGGCGACGGCCTCGTGCTCGCCACCGCCTCCGCCGTCGAGGCGAGGGATGCGGAGGGTGCGGTCGCCGAGAGCGTGCCCTGCACCGACGCCGCGGGCGGCATCCGGACCCGCGTCGGCGTCGTGCTCGGCTGCGCCGAGGGCGCCGTGCTCGCCGTCGAGGAGGACGCGGGCGTCGCGCTCGAGCGCATCGACCTGCCCGCCGGCACCGGCGCGGCGCTCCGACCGACCGCCTTCGCGATGCGCGCGGGCCGGGCGACGGCCGCAGCGGTCGCGGGCGAGGCGGGCTACTGGCTGCTCGACACCCGCGAGCGCGCGTGGACCCTCGTCGAGACCGAGGCGCCGCTCGTGCGCGTCGCCGCTGTCGACGACGCGGACGGCCACGTCGTCGCGATCGACGCCGAGGGCCGCGTGCTCGCCTTCGACGGGGCCGGCGCGCCGATCGGCGCGAGCGAGCCCCTGCTCGCCGGCGCCCTGGCCGACCCCGAGGCGGCCGAGGCGCTCTCGCTCGAGGTCGACGCGAGCCGCGCCTACGTGCCCGACGCGACCTCCGACGCCGTGTTCGAGGTCGACTACGCCGACGGCGCACGCATCGCGCGCACCCTCGCCCTGCCCTCGCCGCTCCACCTCGTCGAGGCCGGCTGATGCGCGCCCGCCGCGCGATCGTCGCGCTCGCCGCCGCCGCGCTCGTCGCGACCGGCTGCAGCGGTCCGGCTGCGGGCGACGACCGCCCTTCCGTCGTCGTCACCACGAACATCCTCGGCGACGTCGTCGACGGGCTCGTGGGCGAGCAGGCGGCGGTGACGGTGCTCATGCCGCCGGACGCCGATCCCCACTCCTTCGAGATCTCCGCCCAGCAGGCGGCGACCATGGAGTCCGCCGACCTCGTGGTCGAGAACGGCCTCGGCCTCGAGGAGGGCCTCGCCCAGCACGTCGAGGCCGCCGCGGCGGCCGGGGTGCCGATCCTGACCGCCGGCGACCACGTCGAGGTGCTCCAGTACTCGAGCGAGGACGCCGCCGGTCCCGACCCGCACTTCTGGACGGACCCGACGCAGATGGTCTCGGTCGTCGAGGCGCTGCGCGCGCGACTCTCGCAGGTCGAGGGGATCGACGGCGCCGCGCTCGACGCCGCCTCCGACGCCTCCGTCGACGAGCTCGAGGCGCTCGATGCCGACCTCGAGACGCGCTTCGGCGCGATCCCGGAGGAGCGCCGCGCCCTCGTCACGAACCACCACGTCTTCGGCTACCTCGCCGAGCGCTACGGCTTCCGCCTCGTCGGCGCCGTCATCCCCGGCGGCTCGACCCTCGCCGCCCCGAGCGCGAGCGACCTCGCCGACCTCGCGGGCGCGATCCGCGAGGGCGGCGTGCCCGTGCTCTTCGCAGACTCCTCGCAGCCCGACCGGCTCGTGCAGGTGCTCGCCGAGGAGGCGGGCGTCGACGTGCGCGTCGAGACGCTCTTCACCGAGTCGCTCACCGCCCCCGGCGGCGGCGCCGAGACCTACCTCCAGCTCATGGCCGCGAACGGCGACCGCATCGTCGCCGCGCTCGGCTGAGCCTCCCCCACCACCTGCGACCCACCGCCACGTGCGGCCCACCACCACCTGAGACCCACCACCACTCCCAGAGAGGACCCCATGCACATCGCATCCCCCCGCCGCCGAGCCGCCGCGCTCGGCCTCGCCACCGCCGCGGCGATCGCGCTCGTCGGCTGCACGAGCGCCGCGGCGCCCGGCGAGAGCGCCGCGCCGACCACGACCGGCGCGGCCGCCGAGCCCGGCCAGCGCCTCGCGATCGCCTACGACGGCGGCCTCGCGGTGCTCGACGCCGTCACCCTCGAGCAGCTCGCCGACATCCCGCTGCCCGGCTTCAACCGGCTCAACACCGCCGGCGACGGCGAGCACGCCTTCGTCACGACCGAGGGCGGCTTCCAGGTGCTCGCGACCGGCGCCGACGGCAGCGCGCCCGAGCTCACCGGCACGACCTTCCCCGCGACCACCCCGGGCCACGTCGTCCGCCACGAGGGGCGCACCGTGCTCTTCGACGACGGCACCGGCGACTTCTGGGCGTTCGACACCGACGCGCTGCTGGGGGCGGAGGGCCTGCCCGAGACGACCGAGTTCACCTCGGAGGCCGCGCACCACGGCGTCGCGGTCGAGCTCGCCGACGGCACGATGCTCTCGACGCTCGGCGACAGCGAGTCGCGCAGCGGCGTGCGCGTGCTCGACCCGCAGGGCGAGGAGACCGCCCGCTTCGAGGAGTGCCCCGCCGTCCACGGCGAGGGCGTCGCCGCCGACGAGGCCGTGCTGTTCGGCTGCGAGGACGGCGTGCTCACCTACGTCGACGGCGCCTTCGCGAAGCTCGAGAGCCCGGACGAGTTCGGCCGCGTCGGCAACGCCTACGTGACCGACGAGTCGGCCATCGCGGTCGTCGACTACAAGGACGACCCGGACGCCGAGGGCTCGCTGCTGCACCGCGTCGGCTTCGTCGACACCGCCGCGGCCGACCTCGACGGCGCGCAGCTCGACGTCGTCGACCTGCCCGAGGGCGTCGAGTACACCTGGCGCGGCGTCGGCCGCGACGCCGAGGGCGCCGCGTGGCTCCTCGGCACCGACGGCGCGCTGCACCGCATCGACGTCGAGACGCAGGCGATCACGGCCTCCTACCCGGTGATCGAGGCCTGGGAGGGCCCCGCCGAGTGGCAGGAGGCGCACCCCGCGCTCGTCGTCGACGGCGACCAGGCGATCGTCACCGAGCCCGCGGCGAACGCCGTGCACCGCATCGACCTCGCCACGGGCGAGGTGCTCGCGACCGGCACGATCGAGGGCACCCCGAACGAGCTCGCGCTCGTCGGCTGACGGTCCGACCCCACGGCGCCGGCCCCGCATCCCGCGGGGCCGGCGCCGTCGCTGTGCGCGCATCCTGCGCGCTCCCCGGCGGACGTGGTTGGCTGGATGCCCCTGCGTACGACGAGGAGGAGCCTCCGTGTCCTACCCGATGACCTCGCCGATCCCGATCATCGGCGGCAACGTGCCCGGCCTGGCGCTCGATCGCGACTGGCATCGCAAGAGCGTCTTCTACGAGGTGATGGTGCGATCCTTCGTCGACTCGAACGGCGACGGCTTCGGCGACTTCCAGGGCCTCACCTCCAAGCTCGACTACCTGCAGTGGCTCGGGATCGACGGCATCTGGGTGCCGCCGTTCTTCCAGTCGCCGCTGAAGGACGGCGGCTACGACGTCGCCGACTACACGGCGGTGCTCCCGGAGTACGGCACGATCGACGACTTCCGGCACTTCGTCGCCGAGGCGCACGCCCGCAACATGCGCGTGATGATCGACCTGCCCATCAACCACACCTCCGACCAGCACCCCTGGTTCCTCGCCTCCCGCGAGGATCCGGAGGGGCCCTACGGCGACTTCTACGTGTGGCGCGACACCGACGAGGGCTACCCGAACGTCCGCATCATCTTCGTCGACACCGAGGAGTCGAACTGGGCGTTCGACAGCGTGCGCCGGCAGTTCTACTGGCACCGCTTCTTCTCGCACCAGCCCGACCTCAACTTCGAGAACCCCGCCGTGCACCAGGCGGTGGAGGACGTGCTGCGGTTCTGGCTCGACCTCGGCGTCGACGGCATCCGCCTCGACGCGATCCCCTACCTCTACGAGTCGGAGGAGGGCAACGGCGAGTCGGAGCCCGCGACGCACGAGTACATCCGCCACCTGCGCCGCATGGTCGACGACGAGTACCCGGGTCGCGTGCTCATCGCCGAGGCCAACCAGTGGCCGGCCGAGACGGCCGCCTACTTCGGCACCGCCGAGGAGCCCGAGTGCCACATGGCCTTCGACTTCCCGACGATGCCCCGCATCTTCTACTCGCTGCGCGCGCAGAACGCGCTCGAGCTGAAGCGCATCCTCGCCGAGCAGGTGGAGGTGCCGCCGGGCGCCGCATGGGGCGTGTTCCTGCGCAACCACGACGAGCTGACGCTCGAGATGGTGAGCGAGGAGTACCGGCAGGCGATGTACGGCTGGTACGCGTACGACCCGCGCATGCGCTCGAACGTCGGCATCCGCCGTCGGCTCGCCTCGCTCCTCGACAACTCGCGCGCCGAGCTCGAGCTCGCGAACGCGCTGCTGCTCTCGCTCCCCGGCTCGCCGTTCCTCTACTACGGCGACGAGATCGGCATGGGCGACAACATCTGGCTCGACGACCGCGACGCCTCGCGCACGCCCATGCAGTGGACGCCCGACCGCAACGCCGGCTTCTCCGCCGCCGACCCGGGCAAGCTGTTCCTGCCCGTCGTGCAGTCGCTCGTCTACCACTACGCCGCGGTCAACGTGGAGTCGCAGATGGCGCAGTCCACGAGCCTCCTGCACTGGATCCGCTCGGTGCTGCACGTGCGCCGCGCCCACCCCGTGTTCGGCCTCGGCAGCATCACGGTGCTCGACACCGACAACGAGGCGGTGCTCGCGTTCGTGCGCTCCTACGGGGGCGACGGCTCCTACTCGGGGCCGCGCGCCGAGGACGTGCTGTGCGTCTTCTCGTTCAGCCACAACCCCGTGCACGTGACGATCGACGCGCAGCAGTTCGCGGGCAGGCAGCTGCGAGACCTCTTCGGCGGCGGCGCCTTCCCGACGATCGCCGAGGACGGCCGCTTCTCGCTCACCTTCGGCACGCAGACGTTCTACTGGCTGGGGATCTCCTAGCTCGACGACGCGGGCATGATGACGGTCGTGAGCAGCACGGCCGTCATCGCCGCCTGCATCGATGCGACCGCCTCGCGCACCTGCGCGCTCGCCCAGGAGCCCTCGGCGAGCGCCTCGCCGCGGGCCCGCAGCGCCGCCTCGTCGAGGTCGGGGAAGGCCTTCGGCAGCGCGTCGGCGCCGTGGAGGATCGCGAGCGCCGCGTCGATCGGCGCGTCCGCAGGGTCGTCGGCGGCGCCGTCGGCATCGGCGAGCACCGCGCGGGCGCGCGCCTGGAGGGCGTCCTCGAGCTCGCGACGCTCGCCGCGCTCCCAGCGGTCGCGCCACACCATGCCGAGGAACCGGTCCTGCTCGCGGACGAGCACGCCCAGCTCGGCGAAGTCGTCGAGCAGCTGCCGGCGCACCCTGCCGCTCGGCGAGCCCGCGCCGCCGAATCCCGCCGCGATCTGGAGGGCGCTCGTCGGCGTGCGGCCCGCGATGCGCGCGACGAGCGGCTCGAGCCGGTCGTCGCTGGCGCCCGCCGCCTCGACGAGGCGGCCGGGCCTCGCGCCGGGCTCGCCCTCGCCGGCGATGCGGACGCGGCCGTCGACGAGCAGCTGCGCGATCGCTGCAGCCGAGAGCGCGGTGCCGAGCGTGCCGTCGTCGAGGATCGCGGTGCCCCGCTCGTCGTCGAGCGCGAGCAGCAGCAGGGCCTCGGGGATCGTGATGTCCATGCTCCGACGCTACGCACGACGGAGCGGGAGCGGATCCCCCGATCGGCCGATCGGCGGGCGGCGCCCTCCGACGCCCGGCGGAGGGAACCTCAGCGCACGCGCACGACGAGCGTGCGGGCTGCCTTGTCGTGCAGGGCCTGGTTGCGCTGGTCCCACAGCGGCCACAGGTGGTCGGCGAGGCCGAAGAGGCCCACGAGGAAGCCGACGACGGGCACGCCCTGCAGCGCCTGCGGCGCGCCCAGCTGGATGAGCCAGCGCAGCGAGGCCGCGGGGAGACCGGGGCTGCGGGTGGGCTCGTCGGCGCGCACGAGGCGGATGCCCACGAGCCGCTTGCCGATCGTCTGCCCGGTCGTGGCGTGGAGCCCGACGTTGTAGAGCAGCTGTGCGAAGAGCGTCACGACGGTCAGCGTCACGGCCGTCTGCGAGCCCGGCGCGAGGATCTCCATGGCCTCCGTCAGCTGCTCGTCGCCGCTCGCGACGGCGCGCGAGACGGCGTCGAAGTAGCCGGACGAGCCGACGATC
This sequence comes from Agrococcus sp. SL85, assembly GCF_026625845.1. Taxonomy (NCBI): domain Bacteria; kingdom Bacillati; phylum Actinomycetota; class Actinomycetes; order Micrococcales; family Microbacteriaceae; genus Agrococcus; species Agrococcus sp. SL85. The sequence goes on along the minus strand of NZ_CP113066.1, from coordinate 946,648 downwards.
ACGAGCGAGAGCACGATGAAGGGGATGAGGTCGAGGGCGTAGGCGCCCAGGCGCCGGCCCCAGGCTCGCGAGCTCGACCCCGTCGGGCCCCTCGGGCCGCTGCGGCTGCCAGGAGCCCTGCGGCCCGGGGCGCTGCCACGAGGGCTGGGCGCCGGGGGCGCCGGCCGCCGGCTGCGCCTCGCGCGTCTGCGCGAGCCACTGCGCGCCGTCCCACCAGCGCTCGGTGCCGGGGATCGCCGCGTAGGGGTCCGGGTACCACCCGGCGGGCTGCTCGCTCATGCCTCCATGGTAGGCGGCGCGGCCAGGCGCCTCCCCGTGCCCGCGGGCGCCGCCCGCCGGGGGCCGGTGCGGCGGACGGACGCCGCGGGCGGCGGTCAGCGCTGCTGCACGGGCACCTCGGCGGGGCTGTCGCCCGCGATCTCGGGCAGCACCTCCGCGGTCGATGCCTCCACGGCCTCCTCGACGCGGCGGCCCACCGACAGCAGCAGCACGACGGCCGCGACGAGCGCGGCGACGCCCAGCCAGAACGGCAGGTGGATGCTCACGGCCGCGCCCACGAGGCCCGCGACGAGCGGCGCGAGGCCGCCGCCGAGGAAGCGCACGAAGCTGTAGGCGGCGCTGGCGACGGGGCGCTCGACCGGCGCCACCTGCATGACGGCCTGCGTGACGAGGGTGTTGTTGAGGCCCGAGCACGCGCCCGAGACGATCACGGTCGTGATGAGCACGGCCGGCACGTCGGTCCACGCGGCCATGACGGCGAGGTCGAGCGCCATGACCGCGAACGTGCCGACGAGCACGGGCACGAGGCCGAAGCGGCGCTCGAGGCGGGGCGCGACGGCCACGGCGAAGATCGCCACGAGCAGCCCCCACCCGAAGAAGACGCCGCCGAGCGCGAGCGCGTCGAGGCCGAGCACGAGGGGCGCGTAGGCGAGCACCGTGAAGAACGCCCAGTTGTAGAGCAGGGCGACGAGGCTGAGGATGAGCAGGGCGCGGTGCCGGAGGGCCTTGAGGGGCTCGAGCACCCCGATGGGCCTCGGCGCCGTGGGCGCGGAAGGCACGAGCAGCGCCGTGCCGACGAGGCCGACGAGCATGAGCGCCGAGACGCCCAGGAACGGCAGCTGCCAGCCGATCGACCCGAGCAGGCCGCCGAGCAGCGGCCCGACCGCGATGCCGATGCCCATCGCCGCCTCGTAGATCGCGATGGCACCGGGCACGCCGCCCGAGGCGCTGCCGACGATCACGGCGAGGCTCGTGGCGATGAAGAGGGCGTTGCCGAGGCCCCAGCCGGCGCGGAAGCCGACCATCGCGCCGATCGTGGGCGAGAGGGCGGCGAGGCCCGCGAAGGCCACGATGATCACGAGGCCGAGGATGAGCGTGCGCTTGCCGCCGATGCGGCTCGAGACCCAGCCGGTGATGAGCATCGCGAGGGCGGTGACGAGCAGGTAGCTCGTGAAGAGCAGCTCGACCTCGGCGTGCGAGGCGTGCATCTGCTCGCCGATCGCGGGGAGGATCGGGTCGACGAAGCCGATGCCCATGAACGAGATGACGCAGGCGAAGGCGACGGCCCAGACGGCCTTGGGCTGCTGGAGCAGGCTGCTGCGGGCCGCCTCGGGCCGGGTGGCACCGGTCTCGGCGGCGGTCTCGGCTGCGCGGGCGCGCGCGGATGCGGTCGGCACGGATGCCATGGGACTCCTCGGTTCGGCCGCGCGTCAGCGCGGCGGGTGGACGGCGTCGGCGGCGTCCGCGAGCCGCTCGAGCGCCGGGAGCGCCCTCGCGATCGCGCCGGCGTCGTCGGCGTCGAGGGTGGTGAGCACGGCGGCGACGGTGCCCGCGCGGAGCGCGCGGCGCTCCGCCGAGAGCGCCCGGCCCGCCGCGGTGATCGCGATGCGGGTCGCGCGGCGGTCAGCGGGGTCGGGCGCGCGCTCCACGAGGCCGTCGGCCTCGAGCGCCTGCACGATCTGTGTCATGGCGGGCTGGCTCACGCGCTCGCCCTCGGCGAGCGCGCCCAGGCGCTGCGGCCCGCGCTCGACGAGCGTGTAGAGCGCGGAGGCGCGGGCAGGGCTGAGCGCACCCGGCAGCTCGGTGCGCCGGTGCATGCGCACCAGGCGGTCGACCGCGGCGGCGAGTCGCGCGGCGGCGTCGAGCGGCTCGGCCGCGCCGCTGCGCTCGTCTCCGCCCTGGTCGTCTCCGCTGTGCATCCCACAATCATATAAGCAACTTATGCATCTGTCCAGGCCCTGCGCCTCCGCGCGACCGGATCGCCGCTCCGTTGGACGCGGGCGGGCCCGTGGTGAAGACTGGCGCGATGCAGGAACTCGCGATCCTCGTGATCGTCGTGCTCGTGGCCCTCGCCTTCGACTTCACGAACGGCTTCCACGACACGGCGAACGCGATGGCACCGTCCGTCGCCACGGGAGCGCTGAAGCCGAAGGCGGCGGTCGCGCTCTCGGCCTCCTTGAACCTCGTCGGCGCCTTCCTCTCGATCGAGGTGGCGCGCACGGTCGGCTCCGGGATCGTCGACCTCACGGGCGTCGACGGCGAGAGCCTCATGCTCATCGTCCTGTGCGGGTTGACGGGCGCCATCATCTGGAACGTCCTGACCTGGCTCTTCGGCCTGCCGAGCTCGTCGAGCCACGCGCTCTTCGGCGGCCTCATCGGTGCGACGATCGCGGCGTTCGGCGTCGGCGGCGTGCTGTGGGGCGGCGTCTCGCAGAAGATCCTCATCCCCGCGCTCCTCGCCCCCGTCATCGCGGGCCTCGTGGCGTTCGTCGGCACCTGGCTCGTGCACCGCGCGACCGCGCGGCTCTCGGAGCGCGCCGAGCGCAAGGACTTCCGCTGGGGCCAGATCGGCGCGGCGTCGCTCATGTCGCTCGCGCACGGCACGAACGACGCGCAGAAGACGATGGGCGTCATCTTCCTCGCGCTCGTCGCGCACGGCAGCCTCGACCCGGAGGCCGAGATGCCGCTGTGGGTGCGCGTGGTCTGCGCCGTCGCGATCGCCGCCGGCACCTACATGGGCGGCTGGCGCGTCATCCGCACCCTCGGCAAGGGCATCGTCGACATCTCGCCCCGCCAGGGCATGTCGGCCGACTTCTCGAGCGCCTCGATCATCCTCACCTCGAGCCACCTGGGCCTGCCGCTGTCGACGACCCACGTGGCCTCCGGCTCGGTGATCGGCTCCGGCATGGCCCGCACCGACGCGAAGGTGCGCTGGTCGGTGGCCCGCCGCATGCTGCTCGCGTGGCTCATCACGCTGCCGGCCGCGGGCGCCGTCGGCGCGCTGTGCTTCGCGATCGCCGGCATCTTCGGGCACCTGTGGGGCTCGGTCGTCGTCACCGCGATCCTCATCGCCGCGTGCGCCGCGATGTGGGTGCGCTCGCGCGCGAGCCACGTCGACCACCGCAACGTCGCCGACGAGTGGGAGGCCCCGAAGGAGCCCAAGAAGGCCCGCAAGCGCCGCATCGACCGCGAGCTGAGCGCCGTCGCCTCGGGCGTCGCGCCGGTGTCGAAGCCGCGCAAGCGGCGCACGCTGCGCGAGGAGGACCGCTGATGGGCTTCGACCTGGGCGCCCTGGGCGTCGCGATCGCGTCGGTGCTGGCCGTCGGGCTGCTGCTGGGCGCCGGCATCCCGCTCGTCTACGCCCTCGGCATCCGCTCGCTCGAGAGCGGCCGCCCGGGCTCCACCGCCGTCGGCCGCGGCCTCCTCGCGCTCTGCGTGGTCCTCGCGCTCGCCGGCATCGTCGTCATCGTCTTCGGCAAGGCGCTCTTCGGCATCTGAGGCGCGCGCCGCGCATCCTGTGGCGTGAGGGCAGGGGCCGGAGGCGGCGGCGGCCGCGCAGGCGCGGCGCGTAGCCTCGGGGCATGAGCAACGACGAGGCGACGATCGTCGAGGACAGCGAGCGCGCCTGCGTCGAGGAGGCGCTCGAGGCGGGCGTGGAGCTGCTGCTCCCCCGCGACGTGCCGCTCGGCGGGCCTCGCGCGATGCCCGTGCAGCGCGTGCTGCCGAACAAGCACCGGCACTTCGTGGGCGCCTGGTGCTTCGCCGACGCGTTCGGCCCCACCGACCTGGGCGACGGCCCCGGCATGGACGTGCCCCCGCATCCCCACACGGGCCTGCAGACCTGGTCGTGGCTCGTCGACGGCGCGATCGAGCACCGCGACTCCGCGGGCGGCCGCCACGTCGTGCGCCCCGGCGGCATCAACCTCATGACCGCGGGCCGCGGCATCGCGCACAGCGAGTACTCGACGCCCGAGACCCGCGTGCTGCACGGGGTGCAGCTGTGGACGGTGCTGCCGCGCGGCGAGCGCGAGCGCGAGCCCGGCTTCGCGGGGCACGACGCGGTGCCGACGACCGAGCCGGCGCCCGGGGTGCTCGCGAGCGTCTTCGTGGGCTCGTGGGGCGGTGCGACGAGCGCGGTGCCGGCGTTCACGCCGCTCCTGGGCGTCGAGCTGCGACTGGGCGCGGGCGCCGAGGCCGGGCTGCCGCTCGATCCGGCGTTCGAGCACGGCGTGCTCGCGCTCACCGACGGCGTGCTCGTCGACGACGTGCCGGTGCCGCGCGGCGCGATGGCCTACCTCGACCCCGGCCGCACCGACGCGGTCGTGACGGCCGAGGCCGACGCCGTGGCGATCCTCCTGGGCGGCGAGCCCTTCGAGGAGGAGGTCGTCATGTTCTGGAACTTCGTCGGCACGGATCACGCCGTCGTGGCCGAGGCGCGCGAGACGTGGATGCGCGAGCGCGACGACGCGGGCGCGCGCGAGCGCTTCGGCACCGTCGTCGACGACGACGCCGCGCCCCTGCCGAGCCCCCGCATCCCCGACGTCGAGCTGCTGCCGCGCGGCCGAGCGAAGCGCCGCGACCGCTAGCGGCCGCGAGCCGCAGGCGCTGCCGTCGTCGCCGTCGGTCGAGGAGGCCGCGCCGCAGGCGCTGCCGTCACGAGAGCCCTCGCGCGACGCGGGTCTCGTGACGCGAGCGGCCTGCGGCCGCGCTCCTCGACCGACGGCGCAGCTAGCGGCGCGAGCGGCCTGCGGCCGCGCTCCTCGACCGACGGCGCGGTAGCGGCGCGGGCGGCCCAGCAGCAGCCAGCTGGCGGCGGCGGTGAGCGCGAGCGCGAGGAGCCACAGCGGCGCGTCGGCGATCGACATGCCGCCGCGGCCCCCGGCGTCGTCGAGCGCCCACCCCATGACGAGCGTCAGCACCGAGCGGCCGAGCGCCGCGAGCGCGGCGAGCGCCAGCATCCAGCCGAGCGCGAGCTGGGACGGCGCGGCGTGGAGCCACAGCGCGATCGCGACGAGCGCTGCGCCTGCGGCCCAGAGCGCGCAGAGCGTCGCGGCCACGACGGGCGCGCTGCCCTCGCCCGCGACCCCGAGCGCCGCGTAGGCCTCGTCGATCGAGCGCCCGGGCAGCAGGGTCGCGGGCAGCAGCACCAGCGCGTCGATCGCGTTCAGCGCGATGGTGACGAGGGCCGCGGCGAGGCCCAGCAGCGCGGCGCCGCCGCTCGGGCGCGGACCGCGCACGCGGATCCCCAGCACGACGAGCACGAGGCCGAGCAGCGCGACGCCCACGGCGGCGACGTACCAGAGCATCGCCCCGACGAACGCGAGGAGCCCGGCGAGCGGCGATGCGAGCACCGCGACCGCCACGCCCGCGAGCGCGCCCAGCCAGGCGGGACGCCGCCGCGGCTCGGCCCGCATGAGCAGCACCGCCTGCGTCGTGCCGAGCACGAGCAGCCACGCCGCGAGCAGCACCGCCCCGATGGCGATCGGCAGGGTCGGGCCGCCCATCGTGCCCTGCACGGCGAGCGAGGCGACGTGCGCGCCGACCGTGCCGGCGAGCAGCCACGCGCGGGCGCTGCGGGCGCGATCCGCCTGCAGCGCCGCGAGCGCCGCAGGGTCCTCGGGCGTCGGGAGCGGGCGGAGGCGGTCGAGCAGGGCGGCCATGGCCGGACGCTAGCCGCGCACCCTGGGAGCCGCCCGGCCCGCCGGCTCGCGCCGGCTCCGCCGCCGCACGGGTCGAGGTGGGATGCTGGAGGGCATGGCGGCACCCGGCGGAGCATCGGCGCTCGAGGCGGTGCGCGCCCTCGCCTCGGCCCTGGCGCCGGGCGAGCCTGCTGCCCGCCGAGCGCGCGCTCGCCGCGCAGCTGGGCGTGGCCCGCATGACGGTGCGCGGCGCGATCGACGTGCTCGAGCGCGAGGGCCTCGTGCGCACGAGGCGCGGCGTCGGCACGGAGCGCCTCGCGCCTCCCGTGCGACTGCAGGTGCGGCTGCGCTCGTTCGCGAGCGCCGTGCGCGAGCACGGGCTGCGGCCCGAGACCCGCGTGCTCTCCTACGCCCGCAGCACCGACCGCCCCGCCGAGGTCTCCGCGCACCTGCGGCTGGCCGACGACGCCGAGACCGTGCACCTGCGCCGCCTGCGGCTCGGCGACGACGTGCCGCTCGCGCTCGAGGACGCGTGGCTGCCCGTGGCGCTCGTGCCGGGCCTCGACCGCCGGGCCGCCGAGGGCAGCCTCTACGAGCTGCTCGAGTCGCTCGACCTGCTGCCGACCGAGGGCACGGAGGTCGTGACGGCGTCGCTGCCGGACGCCCAGGAGATCGAGCAGCTGCGCATCGCACCGACCTTCCCGGTGCTGCGGCTCACGCGCACCGCGGTCTCGGCGGGCGTGCCGGTGGAGTTCTCGCGCGTGACCTTCCCCGCCGACCGCTACGAGCTCACCTTCCCGCTCGCCGAGCGGCTCGCGCTGCCGCTCGCCTGACGCGACCGGACCGCCGCCGAAAGGTGGTCTAGACCAGCGTGCGGATCGGGGGTAGAGTCCGCACGACCCTCCCTCGCACCCTTGGAGTCGTACGATGAAGTTCTTCCAGAGGCTCGGCAAGTCGCTCATGCTGCCGATCGCCGTCCTGCCCGTCGCGGCGATCCTCTCCGGCATCGGCTACTGGATCGCCACCGCAGCGGGCGAGAACGTCGCCTCCGCGTTCTTCGCGGCCGCGGGCGGCGCACTGCTCAACAACCTGCCGCTGCTGTTCGCGATCGGCGTCGCCTTCGGCATGGCCTCGAAGTCCGACGGCACGGCCGCGCTCGCCGGTCTCGTCTCCTACCTCGTCATCACGACGCTGCTCTCGCCCGAGACGGTCGCCGGCCTCACGGGCGCCGCCGACGTCGAGGCGGTGAACCCCGCCTTCAGCAACATCGAGAACGCCTTCATCGGCATCCTGGCGGGCCTCATCGGCGCCCTCTGCTACGACCGCTTCAAGGACGTCCAGCTGCCCACGGCGCTCTCGTTCTTCTCGGGCAAGCGCTCGGTGGCCATCGTCACGGCCGGCGCCTCGCTCGTCGTCGCGCTCGCGCTGTTCTTCCTCTGGCCGGTCGTCTACTCCGGCCTCGTCGGCTTCGGCGAGCTGCTCGTGGGCCTCGGCCCCGTGGGCGCGGGCATCTACGGCTTCTTCAACCGCCTGCTCATCCCCACGGGCCTGCACCACGCGCTCAACTCGGTGTTCTGGTTCGACGTCGCCGGCATCAACGACCTCGGCGACTTCCTCAACAACACCGGCACCTACGGCGTCACCGGCCAGTACATGACGGGCTTCTTCCCGATCATGATGTTCGGCCTCCCGGGCGCGGCCCTCGCGATGTACCTCACGGCCAGGGCCACGCGCCGCAAGGTGACCGCCGGCATCCTCATCTCGGCCGCCTTCGCGTCGTTCTTCGTGGGCGTCACCGAGCCGCTCGAGTTCGCGTTCATGTTCCTCGCGCCCTGGCTCTACGTCGTGCACGCGGCGTTCACGGGCATCTCGCTCGCCATCAGCGCGATGCTGCCCGTCCGCATGGGCTTCGGCTTCTCCGGCGGCTTCATCGACCTCGCGCTCAACTGGGTCAACCCGCTCGCGCAGAACCCGTGGATGATCCTCGTGATGGGCGTCGTCTGGTTCGCCATCTACTTCGTGGTCTTCTACTTCCTCATCAAGCGCTTCGACCTCAAGACCCCCGGCCGCGAGGACGACGAGGTGGGCATCGAGGGCGCCTCGGGCTCGTCGAAGTTCCTCGCGCAGGCGTCCGCGATCCTCGCGGGCCTCGGCGGCAAGGACAACGTGGTCGACCTCGACAACTGCGCGACGCGCCTGCGCATGGAGGTCGCCGACGTCGCGAAGGTCGACGACGCCGCCATCCGCCGCGCGGGCGCCGCGGGCGTCATGAAGCCCGGCGGCCGCTCCGTGCAGGTGATCTACGGCCTCGAGGTGCAGTTCGTCAAGGACGCGATGGAGGACCTCATCGCGGGCCGCGTCGCCTCCCCCACCACCGCGCAGGTGCGGGCCGTCGTCGACGCGGCGCCCGCCGCGGGCGGCGTGGCCACCGCCGCGGCCGTCGCGACCTCGGTCGTCACGATCCGCCAGCCGCTCGAGGGGCGCGTCGTGCCGCTCGCCGAGGTGCCCGACCCCACGTTCGCCGAGGGGATCATGGGCCCGGGCGTCGCGATCGAGCCCACGGGCGACACCGTGGTGGCGCCTGCCGACGGCACCGTCGCGCACGTGTTCCCCACGAGCCACGCGGTCGCGCTGCTGCTCGACGACGGCACCGAGCTGCTCGTGCACGTCGGCATCGACACCGTGCGGCTGCAGGGCCGCGGCTTCGAGACGCTCGTCGCCGAGGGCCAGCACGTGCGCGAGGGCGAGCCGCTGCTGCGCTTCGACCTCGGCGCGATCCGAGCCGAGGGCCTCGCGACCGTGACCCCGGTCATCCTGCTGAACGGCGGCGACGCCCAGCTGCGGCTGCGCTGATGGAGGTCGTGATCGTCGAGGGCCCCGAGGAGGTCGGGGCCCTCGCGGCCGCGCGCATCGCCGAGCTCGTGGCAGCGAGGCCGCGCGCGGTGCTGGGCGTCGCGACGGGCTCGAGCCCGCTCGCGACCTACCGCGCGCTCGCCGCGCGGGCGGATGCGGGGCTCGACCTCTCGCGGGTCTCGGCGTTCGCGCTCGACGAGTACGTCGGCATCCGCCGCGACCACCCGGAGTCGTACCACGCGGTCGTCGACCGCGAGGTCGTGCGGCCGCTCGGCCTCGACCCCGCGCTCGTGCACGTGCCCGACGGCCTCGCCGCCGACCTCGACGCGGCCTGCGAGGACTACGAGGCGCAGATCGTCGCGGCGGGCGGCATCGACCTGCAGCTGCTCGGCATCGGCACCAACGGCCACATCGGCTTCAACGAGCCCACCTCCTCCCTCGCCTCCCGCACGCGCGTCAAGACGCTCGCGCCCCGCACCCGCGAGGACAACGCGCGCTTCTTCGCGAGCGCCGAGGAGGTGCCGATGCACTGCCTCACGCAGGGGCTCGGCACCATCCTCGACGCGCGGCGCGCCCTGCTCGTCGCCCACGGCGCCGCGAAGGCGCGCGCGATCGCGGAGGTCGTGGAGGGGCCGGTGTCGTCGATGTGGCCGGGCTCGGTGCTGCAGCTGCACCGTCGCGCGACGGTCGTCATCGACGAGGCCGCGGCCTCGGAGCTGCGGCTCGCCGACTACTACCGCGCGACCGTGGCGCACCGCGCCGCGGTGCAGCCGGGCGCGTAGGCGCAGGCGGCCTCCGGCCGCGGAGCAGCTCAGACGGCGGGAGGGCGGCCCGCGCTCGATCGGCCTGAGCGACGAGGCAGCTGCGATATGCGGCTGACCTCCCGCTCCGGCCGATCGAGCGCGCGCGGAGCGCCGCCTCAGCAGCTCGGCACGTGGTCCCAGCTCGTGGCGCTGAGGCGCTGCAGGCTCGTGACCGTCGCATCCCCCTGCCCGAGGTAGTCCTGCGTGCCGATCGCGTAGAACGGGTTGTAGGGGTTCACGCCGTAGCTCACCGCCCGGCCGGCCGCCTGGTGCGCCGCGTTCGTCGCGGTCACGCAGCCCTGCGGATCCGGGGTCGGCGTCGGGGTCGGCGTCGGCGTCGGCGTCGGCGTGGGCGTGGGCGCGACCCCGTCGACCCGCCGGTTGTGCTCGAAGAAGAAGCGCGTGACCGTGCGCGGGTAGTCGATGCTCGTGGTCGAGATGTAGGCGCCGCCCGAGCCGCCTCCCGCGGGCCAGTTGTGGCCGAGCCCGGTGTTCTGGATCACCGAGACCCGCGGACCCTCGGCATCCGACCACCGCGTCTCGGTGCCGTTCGTGCTCGAGCCCGGCAGGCCGGCGAGCGAGGACGAGGACTGCGTCGTCGCGCCGTAGAGCCCTGCCATGATGCGGCCGTTCAGGGTGTTGTAGCCCGGGGCGACGGTGGTGTCGTTCGAGCCGTAGACCACCGAGGTGAGCTGCGTCGAGAAGGAGCCGGCGGCGGCGCCGGCGAAGCGCTCGCAGGTCGCGCGGCCCTGGGCCTCGGTCACCGCGACCGAGCCGATCTGGCCAGAGGTCGTGCCGACCGTCGGGCCCGCGTTGATGCCGATGCCGGCGAAGACGTCGGGCGCGAGGCAGCCCATCACCATCGTCTGGCCGCCGCCGGACGAGAGGCCCGAGAGGTACACCTGCCGGGCGTCGATGGCGAGGTCGGCGCGGCCGCGGAGCGCCGTGACGAGGTCGAGCAGGTTGTCGTCGTGCCGAGCGGGCGCGGTGCGCGAGTGGTTGCCGTCGTAGTAGTCCCAGCAGCCGAGCAGCACGCCGCCGCTCGGCGCGGCGGGCACCGCCACGACCATCCCGGTCTCCTCGGCGGCGCCCACCCACTGGCCGCCGTCGCGGATCGCGCTCGCCGACTGCACGCAGCCGTGCAGGCTGACCATGAGGGCGCGGCCGCCCTCGACGATGGGGGCGGCCGAGGGCACGTAGACGTGCACGGTCATGCCGGCGATGGTCTGGGTCGACCAGGCGCCGGCGGCCTGCGCGGCGGGCGGCTGGGCGACGGCGACGCCGACGAGCCCGAGGGCGGCCGCTGCTGCGGCTGCCAGCAGGGCGAGCGGGCGGCGGGACGGGCGAATGGGCATGCGGACGCTCCTGTCCGCCCGCCGTGCCCGGGCGCCATCGACCGGGCTGCCACGACGGGCTGCTCCGCACGCTACCTGACGAGTGAGTCAGGTTCCGGATCTCTCTCCACAGGCTCGCTGGTCGAGGCGACGGCACCGGAGGCGCCGCCGCCTCGCGGTGACCCTGCGGGCAGCTCAGCCCTTCGCGGCCTTCGCGGCGGCCTTCGCCGCCTGCTTCGCGGCGCGCACCTCCTGCAGCGACGCAGGGTCGACGATGTCGGCGACCGAGCGCTTCGAGCCCTCCTCGCCGTAGACGCCCGCGGCCTCCCGCCAGCCTGCGCCGTCGAAGCCGCACTGCTTGCCCAGCAGCGCCAGGAAGATGCGCGCCTTCTGCTCGCCGAAGCCCGGCAGCGCCTGCAGGCGTCGCAGCGCCTCGCGCCCGTCGGGCGAGCCCTCGCGCCACAGCGCGCCGGCGTCGCCGCCCCAGTCGTCGACGATCGCCTGCGCGAGCTGCTGCACGCGCTTCGCCATCGAGCCCGGGAAGCGGTGCACGGCCGGCTTCTCGGCCATCGCGGCCTGGAAGGCCTCCGGATCCATGGCGGCGACCGCGGCGGCGTCGAGCCCGCCGAGGCGGTCGTGGAGCTTCGCCGGGCCGGAGAAGGCGGCCTCCATCGTGATCTGCTGGTCGAGCAGCATGCCCGTGAGCAGCGCGAAGTCGTCCTGCGAGAGCAGGGTGTCCGCGGCGTCGTCGCCGGTGAGGTGCAGGTCGCGAGTCATGGCTCCAGCCTGACAGAGAGAACCGCCTCCCCGGGTGGTCACGACACCCGGGGAGACGGCTCTTGGTCGAGGGGCTCCGGCGGGGGGCCGGACCCTTGGCCTGGGGATAGTGAAGCACACGCATAACAGTGTTCGCAATAGGATTCCCCACCGCGTTCCGGACGCGCGATCCGCACGGCTCCCGGCCGGTTCGGAGGCGCCCGCTGGGATCCTGGAGGCATGCAGACCAAGCGCTCCAACCCGTGGGCGTGGTGGGCGTTCTGGATCGGGCTCCTGGGCCTCGTCCTCATGCCCATCCCGCTCTTCATCGGCCTCATCCTCGGAGGCGGCCTCGCCGCGATCGCCGCGATCCTCGCGGTCATCGCGCTCTTCAAGTCGCGTCACGCGGGCGGCCGCGGCATCGCGCCCGCCGTCGTCGCGGGCGTCGTCGTGCTCCTGACCTACGGCGGCATCTCGATCGGCGGCGGCGTCCTCTGGTGAGCCGGGGGCGCGCCTGAGCGCCCGCCGCTCAGCCGACGCCGACCGCGGCGGTGGAAGCATGGGGCCCATGACGAGCCAGCCGGCGACCACCCTGCTCATCCTCGGCGCCTCCGGCGACCTCACCCGGCGCCTGCTGCTACCGGGCATCGGCACGCTGCTCGCGGCCGAGCCGGAGCGGCGGGTGCACATCGTCGGCGCCGACCTCCGCGAGCTCGAGGCCGACGACTGGAGCTCGCGCGTGCGCGACGCGCTCGCCGAGGGCGGCGCCGCCGGCCCCGCGGCCGAGGCGGTCGTCGCCTCGACGCGCTACGTCGCGGGCGACGCGACCGCCGACGACGCCCTCAGCGCGCTCCTCGCCTCCATCGCCTGCGACCGCCTGGTGCTCTACTTCGCGCTGCCGCCGCAGGTCACCGAGCTCGTGTGCGAGGCCCTCGAGCGCGTCGGCGTGCCCGAGGGCACGATCCTCGCGGTCGAGAAGCCGTTCGGCGACAGCCTCGCCGCCGCCCGCGAGCTGAACGCGCTCGTCACGCGCATCGTGCCCGAGGAGCGCGTCTTCCGCATCGACCACATGCTGGGCCTCCACACCGTGCTCAACCTGCTCGGCCTCCGCTTCGCGAACCGGCTGCTCGAGCCCACGTGGGACCGCGACGGCATCGAGCGGGTCGAGATCCTCTACGACGAGACCGTCACGCTCGAGGGCCGCGCGGGCTACTACGACCGCAACGGCGCGCTCCGGGACATGATCCAGTCGCACCTGCTGCAGATCATGGCGATGCTCGCGATGGAGCCGGTGGCGTCGGTCGGCGAGCGCGACCTGCGCGACGCGGTGGGGCAGGTGCTGCGCGCCGCGCGGGTCGTCGATCCCGTGCGCGACTCGCGCCGCGCCCGCTACGCCGCGGGCTCGGTCGAGGGGCGCGAGGTGCCGGACTACACCGCCGAGGAGGGCGTGGACGCGGGCCGCGGCACCGAGACGCTCGCGGAGGTCGAGGTGGCGATCGAGAACCAGCGCTGGGCCGGGGTGCCCTTCGTGCTGCGCTCGGGCAAGTCGCTCGGCGGCGTGCGCAAGCGCGCCGTCGTGCACTGGCGGCCGCCGGCCCACGTGCCCCGGGGCCTCCACGGCCGCGACACCCCCGACCGCTTCGTCATCGACTTCAAGCCCGACGGCTTCGAGCTGCACCTGACGACCAACGGCCGCGGCGACCCCTTCACGCTCGACCAGACGGTGCTGCGCGGCGAGCTGGGCGGCGGGCAGCTGCTCCCCTACGGCGAGGTGCTCGCCTCGATCCTCGACGGCGACCCGCGCCTCGCGGTGCGGGGCGACGCGGCCGAGGAGTGCTGGCGCATCGTCGAGCCCGTGCTCGCGGCCTGGCGCGACGACGCGGTGCCGATGGAGGCCTACCCGGCAGGATCCCGCGGCCCCGAGGCCTGGGCGACGAGCGCCGAGGGCCGCTGAGCCGAGGAGCGGCGAACCGACGAACACCGCGCCGAGGAGCCGCGACGCGCTGGCCGTCGGCACCGAGGTAAGGGTACCCTCACCTCATGCGCGCGACCCCTCCCGACGGCCCCGCGGCGCCCGAGGCGCCGGCCGCCGACCCCACGCGCGAGGAGTCGCTCGCGCGGCTGCTCGGCGGCGGCAGGGCGGCGCTCGAGGCCTCGCTGCCGCCCGTCGCGTTCCTCGTCGCCTGGGTCGCCTCCCGCGAGGACGTCGCCGCCGCGGTCGGCTGGTCGCTCGCCGCGAGCGCCGTGCTCGTCGTCGCGGCGCTCGCGCGGCGTCGCAGCCCTCGCGCCGCGCTCGTCGGGATGCTCGCGATGGCGGTGGCCGCCCTGCTCGCGCTCTGGACGGGCGAGGCGCGCAACGTCTTCCTCGTGCAGCTGCTCTCGAACGCCGCGAGCGCGCTCGCGTGGACCCTCTCGATCCTCGTGCGGTGGCCGCTGCTCGGCGTCATCGTGGGCGGCGTCATCGGCACGCGCACCCGGTGGCGCCGCGACCCCGTGCTCGTGCGCGCCTACGGCCGGGCCTCCTGGATCTGGGTGCTGCAGTACGTGGTGCGGGTCGTGGTCTTCACGGCGCTGTGGTGGCTCGACGAGACGACCGCCCTCGCGATCATGCGCGTCGCGCTCACGTATCCCCTGGTGATCGCGTGCGTCGCGGCCTCCGGCTGGGTGCTGTTCGCCTCGATCCCGAAGGGCCACCCGGGCATCCGGAGGCCGCGGCCCGTGCCCGCTCCGGCGCTCGCCGAGGCGCCGCAGACCGACCGTTGACCGCGGCGGCGCGCGGGCGTAGAGTCGCCGCCAAGCCGAGCGGTGCGGACCGACCAGGCGCCTTCACCAGGACTTGCACTTGAGCGAGCGTCACTGAGCCAGTCCGCACCGCTTCTTCCTGCCCGGCCCGCACTCCCGGCTCCCATCCCCGGCTCCCGGCGTCGCCGTCGTAGGGTGACCCCACGCGAGCGATCCGAGGAGCGGCATGCCAGGCACCCCCACCGATCCGCCGAGCGGCGCGACCGAGCTCGGGCGACGGCTCGAGCGCACGCGGGAGCGGATGCGGGCGCAGGGCCTCGACGGGCTGCTCGTCGTCGATCCCGCCAACCTCCACTACCTGACCGGCTACGACGCGTGGTCGTTCTACATGCCGCAGGTGCTGCTCGTGCGGCTCGACGCCGAGCCGCTGCTCGTCATGCGCGCGATGGATGCGACGGGCGCCCACCGCTCCGCGGCGCTGCCGGCCGACCGCATCCTCGGCTACCCGGAGTCGCTCGTGCACCGCACGGACGCGCACCCCTTCGACTGGGCGGCCGCCGAGCTCCGCGCCCGCGGGCTGGGCGGCGGCAGGATCGGCTACGAGGGCGAGGCGCACTTCCTCACGGTGCGCTCGTTCCTCGCGCTCCGCGAGGGGCTGCCCGGCGCGGAGCTCGTCGACGCCCACGACCTCGTCAACTGGGTGCGCCTCGTGAAGAGCCCCGCGGAGCTCGAGCTCATGCGTCGCGCGGGCGCGGTCGCGAGCGCCGCGATGCGCGCGGGCGTCGCTGCGGTCGCGCCGGGCGTGCGGCAGGCCGACGTCGCGGCCGCGATCGCGCAGGTGCAGGCCTCCGGCGTCGGCGAGGTGGTCGGCGACTACCCCGCGATCGTGCCGATGCTGCCGACGGGCGAGTCGGCCGACACCCCGCACATGACGTGGTCCGGTCGCCGCCTGGCAGCCGGGGAGGCGGTGTCGATCGAGCTCGCGGGCGCGCACCGCCGCTACCACGCGCCGCTCGCGCGGACGGTCGCGCTCGGCCGGCCGACGCCAGAGCTCGCGCGACTCGCCGCCGTGACCGCCGAGGGGCTCGAGCTCGTGCTGGACGCGCTGCGCCCCGGCCGCGCGGTGGAGGAGGTGCATGCCGGCTGGCGCGCCCACCTGGCCCGTGCCGGCTACGAGAAGGCATCGCGGCTCGGCTACTCGATCGGCATCGGCTACCCGCCCGACTGGGGCGAGCGCACGGTCTCGGTGCGGCAGGACGACCCCACGGTGCTCGAGCCCGGCATGTGCCTCCACGTGATCGCGGGCATGTGGATGCAGGGCTTCGGCTGCGAGCTGAGCGAGTCGGTCGCGATCGGCGAGGGCGCGGTCGAGGTGCTCACCGACGCGCCGCGCGAGCTCATCGTGCGGGAGGCGGGATGACGGCGGGCGCGGACGCGGCGGCGGCGCGCGCTCGTCGACGGCGCGACGGTCGTCGCCGACGCCGCGGCGCTCATCCTCGCCGCGAGCGAGAACCCCGGCGGCACGGAGCTCGCCGCGGTCCGCGTGCTCGAGGCGATCGCGTCGCGCCTCGGCGGCCGGAGCAGCCGCCAGGAGGTCGCGCCCGGGCGGCCGAACCTGTCGATCCGGTTCGGGCCGGATCCGAGCGCATCGGCCCCCGGGGTCCTCGTGCTCGGGCACAGCGACGTCGTGCCTGCCGGGGAGGGCTGGAGCGCCGACCCCTTCAGCCCGCGCGCCGACGGCGGCTGGCTCACCGGGCGGGGCGCCGTCGACATGAAGGGCGGCCTCGCGGCGGCGCTGCAGGCGCTGGCCGCCGTGCACCGGGTGCGGCCGTCGCTGCCGCTCGAGCTGCTCGTGACGGTCGACGAGGAGGACCTCGCGACCGGCGTCGCGGCGCACCTCGCCCTGCCGCCGCGGCCCTACCTCGGCTGCATCGTCGCCGAGCCCACCGACCTCGCGGTCGTCGTCGCCTGCCGCGGCGCCGCGAACCTGCGCATCGAGGTCGAGGGACGCGCCGCGCACGCCGGCAGACCGGAGGACGGCGCGAGCGCGATCACCGCCGCCGCGCGCATCGTCGACTGGATCGCGCGCGACCAGGCGCGGCTGCGCGAGGGCGCCGCGGGGCTGCTGGGCTCCGCCACCTGGAGCGTCGGCCGCATCGAGGGCGGCCATGGCACGTCGATCGTGCCGGACCGCTGCACGCTGCTCGTCGACCGGCGCCTGATGCCGGGCGAGACGGGTGCCGCCGCGCTCGCCGAGCTCGAGGTCGGCATCGCCGCAGCGATCGCCGGCACGGGCTGCGCCGCGAGCGCCGAGCTGCTCATGGAGATGCCTGGGTTCGAGACGTCGCCCGCGCACCCGCTCGTCGGCGCCGCGGTCGCGGCGCTCGAGTCGGAGGGCCGGCCGGCTCCGGTGGAGGCGTGGACGGCAGCGTGCGAGGGCGGCTTCGTGGCGCGCCACCACGGCTGCCCCGCGATCATCCTCGGCCCGGGCGACATCACGGGGCAGGCGCACCAGCCCGACGAGCGCGTGCGGATCGCCGACCTCGAAGCGGCGGCGCGCACGTACGCGCGCCTCGCCCTGTCCCTCGCCGCGCGCTGAGCCGCGCCGCCGGCACGGCGACCGAGCAGACCCCGGAGACGAGGAACGGCCCCGGGGTGGAGCCCGGGGCCGATCGTGCGCGAGGGGGGACTTGAACCCCCACGTCCGTACGGACACTGGCACCTGAAGCCAGCGCGTCTGCCAATTCCGCCACTCGCGCGACGCCCGGGGCAGCCCGGGCAACCCCCCGAGAATATCAGGTTCCAAGCCGCTCCGGGTACGCTGGGGCGGCTGAAGGAGGTGACGGTCACCGATGGGATTCCTGGACTCGATCGAGCGCGGGCTCGAGAAGGCCGTCAACGGCGCCTTCGCGAAGACGTTCCGCTCCGGCGTCGAGCCGGTGGAGATCGCGAGCGCCCTGAAGCGCGAGCTCGACACGAGCGCCACCGTGGTCTCGCGCGACCGCATCCTCGTGCCCAACCGGCTCACGGTGCGGCTCGCGCCCGCCGACCACCAGCGCCTGCGCCGCCTCGGCGACGCCCTGCTCGACGAGCTCACGGGCGCCGTGCAGACCCACGCGCGGCAGTCGGGCTACTCGTTCCCCGGCCCCGTCGACCTGGGGCTGCAGCAGGACGAGGCGCTCACGACCGGCATGTTCGAGATCGACGCCGACACCGAGGCCGGCGAGGTCGTCTGGACCGCGGTGGTCGACATCAAGGGCAAGCGGCACACGCTGCGCAAGGGCAGGACGGTCATCGGCCGCGGCTCCGACGCCGACATCACGGTCGACGACGCGGGCGCGAGCCGCAAGCACGCCGAGATCATCTGGGACGGCACGCGCGCCCAGGTGAGCGACCTCGGGTCGACCAACGGCACCACGCTCAACGGCAGGGCCCTGAAGACCGCGCTGCTCGAGCCCGACTCGATCATCGACATCGGCGCCACCCGCATCGTCTACCGGGTGCTCGCGCAGTCGAAGGAGCAAGCGTGAGCGAACTCACCCTCATCATCATCAGGATCGGCTTCCTCGCCCTCCTGTGGCTCTTCATCTTCATCGTGCTCTACTCGCTGCGCAGCGACCTCTTCGGCCCGCGCCTCACGCAGCTGCAGCAGGTGGCGGTGCAGAGCCAGCGCTCCCGCAGCGCCGCGGCTGCCACCGCGCCGGCGCCGAGCGCGGCCGGCGCCGACACCCCGACGACCGTCACCGAGCGCGCGGCCCCGAGCGGCGGCGACGCGCTCGCGCGCCGCATCGTCGTCACCTCCGGCCCCAAGGCCGGCCTCGAGCTCGACCTGCCCGAGACGGGCCTCACGATCGGCCGCTCGAGCGGCTCTGGCCTGCAGATCAAGGACGACTACACCTCCGGCGCCCACGCCAAGATCGTGCGCTGGCGCGACCAGTGGATGCTGCAGGACCAGGGCTCCACGAACGGCACCTTCGTCGACGGCAAGCGCGTCACCGAGGCCACGCCCGTGCGCGTCGGGAGCTCCATCCGCATCGGCACGACCACGTTCGAGCTGAGGCGCTGAGCTTGAGCGCCCCCCTCGCCGCGGCGATCAGCCACGTCGGTCGCATCCGCACGGAGAACCAGGACTCCGGCTACGCGGGCGCGCACCTGTTCTTCGTGGCCGACGGCATGGGGGGCCACGCGGGCGGCGACGTCGCGAGCGCGATCGTCACCCGCCGCGCGCGCGAGGCCGACCGCGAGTACGCGACGGCCGAGGAGGCGGCGCAGTCGCTCGCCGACGCGCTCCGCGCCGGCAACGACGCGCTGCAGGCGGCGATGGTCGAGCACCCCGAGCTCTCGGGCATGGGCACGACCGGCTCCGGCATCGTGCGGGTGGGCGACCGCATCGCGATCGCGCACATCGGCGACAGCCGCATCTACCGCTACCGCGTCGGCGCGCTCGAGCAGGTCTCGACCGACCACACCTTCGTGCAGAAGCTCGTGGAGGCCGGCCGCATCACGCGCGAGGAGGCCGAGCACCACCCGCGCCGCAACGTCGTGATGCGCGTGCTGGGCAACGTCGAGACGAACCCCGAGATCGACATGGGCGTCGAGGACGCCCTCGACGGCGACCGCTGGCTCGTCTGCTCGGACGGCCTCTCGAGCTACGTCGACGAGGACCGCATCCGAGCCATCCTGGAGCAGGGCCTCGACACGCCCTCCACCGTGCAGCGCCTCGTCAACGAGGCCCTCTCGCGCGGCGCCCCCGACAACGTCACGGTCGTCATGTGCGACATCGCCGACCGGCGCTCGTCGTCGATCGAGCCGACGACGGTCGGCTCCGCCGCGGCCCCGATCTCGTACGAGGCGATCGAGCCGGAGCGCACCTCGGTGAGCCTGTCGCAGCTCCTCCTCCACCCCCGCCAGTCCCGGCAGCAGCCGGCCTTCGAGCACTTCGAGCCCGAGAGCGAGGAGTTCCTGCAGGAGCTGCTCGCCGAGCAGCGGCGGATGCGCCGCAACCGCCGCGTCAGCTGGGGCGTGGGCGCGATCGTCGCGATCGTCGGCATCGTCGCCGCCTCGACCGTCTTCTACCAGTGGACGCAGGACCGCTACTTCGTCGGCGTCGACGAGGCGGGCAACGTCGCCATCTACCAGGGCATCCAGCAGGCGATCGGCCCGATCGCGCTGTCGACCGTGGTCGAGGAGACCGACATCGCCATCGCCGACCTCACGCCCTTCAACCAGCGCACGGTCGAGCAGACCATCTCGGCCGGCTCGCTCGAGGCGGCGCAGGCGATCGTCGCCCGCCTGGAGGCCCAACGATGAGCACGGCCCCCCAGACCTCCCCCAGCGCCCTCCAGACCGGCATCGTGCAGCTGCGCGAGGTGACCGAGGCCATCAAGGTGCGCATCCGCAACCCCGCGAAGCTGCGCAACCTCGAGCTGTTCCTGCTCGTGGTCGCGTGGGCGGTCGGCGGCGGCGCGATGGTGCTCGTGCAGCTGGGCGCCCTGCAGCGCGTCGACCTCTTCCCGCTCCAGCTCGCCGGCTTCCTCGCCGCGCTCACGCTCGCCCTGCACATCGCGCTGCGCGTCGTCGCGCGCGAGGCCGACGCGATCATCCTGCCGGTCGCGACGGCGCTCAACGGCCTCGGCATCGCGATGATCTACCGCATCGACATCGCGATGGGCGCGTCCGGGTGGGAGGCCGCGTCGATGCGGCAGATCGCCTGGACGGGCATCGCGCTCGTCATCGCGATCCTCGCGATCGTGATCGTGCGCAACCACCGCGTGCTCGCGCGCTACCGCTTCGTCGCCATGGCGACCGCGTTCGTCCTGCTCGTGCTGCCGCTGCTGCCCGGCATCGGCCGCACCGTGAACGGCGCGACGGTGTGGATCGGGCTGGGGCCGTTCTCGTTCCAGCCGGGCGAGCTCGCGAAGATCGCCCTCGCGATCTTCTTCGCCGGCTACCTCATGACGGCGCGCGACTCCCTCTCGGTCGTCGGCCGCCGCGTGCTCGGCGTCCGCTTCCCGCGCGTGCGCGACCTCGGGCCCATCCTCCTGGTCTGGGCGATGTGCATGCTCGTGCTCGTCTTCCAGCGCGACCTCGGCACCTCGCTGCTCTACTTCGGCCTGTTCCTCGTCATGATCTACGTGGCCACGGGCCGGCGGTCGTGGATGGTCATCGGCGTCGGCCTCGTCGCGGTCGGCGGCGTCGCGGCCTACTTCCTGCTCTCCTACGTGCAGCGCCGCATCCACTCGTGGATCCACGCCTTCGACAACGACATCTACAACGCGACGGGCGGCTCGTTCCAGATCGTGCAGGGCGTCTTCGGCATGGCGCAGGGCGGGCTGCTCGGCACGGGCCTCGGGCTCGGGCGGCCGGAGATCACGCCCTACGCCAACAGCGACTACATCATCCCCTCGCTCGGCGAGGAGCTCGGGCTCGCGGGCATCATCGCGATCCTGTGCCTCTACATGGTGCTCGTCTCGCGCGGCATCCGGATCGGGTTCCAGGGGCCCGACGACTTCACCAAGCTGCTCGCCGTCGGCCTCGCGTTCGTCATCGGCCTGCAGGTCTTCATCGTCGTGGGCGGCGTGACGAGGCTCATCCCGCTCACGGGCCTCACGACGCCGTTCCTCGCCGCCGGCGGCTCCTCGCTGCTGGCCAACTGGCTCATCGTCGCGCTCCTGCTGCGGCTGAGCGACTCGGTGCGCGGGAGGGGGTTCGCATGACCAGCGCAGACCGGGAGCAGAGCATGCGGCGGCCCATCCGGCGCGTCAGCACGCTGCTGCTCGTGATGTTCATCGGCCTCTTCGGGTCGACCACCATGATCCAGGCCGTGCAGGCGGACGCCCTGCACGCGGACGACCGCAACACCCGCACCCTCTACGACTCGTTCGCGGTCGAGCGCGGCTCGATCGTCGTCGATGGGGTGCAGGTGGCGCTCTCGACGCCCTCCGGCGACGAGTACGAGTTCCAGCGCGAGTACCCGCAGGGCCCGCTGTACGCCTCGGTGACCGGCTACAACACGCTCGGCCAGGGCAACACGGGCATCGAGGGCGCGATGAACGAGGAGCTCACGGGCACCGCGAACAGCCAGTTCCTCGACCAGATCCTCTCGACGATCACGGGCCAGGACCCCGCGGGCTCCTCGGTGGAGCTCACGATCGACCCGGCCGCGCAGCAGGCGGCAGCGGAGGCCCTCGGCGACCGCGAGGGCGCCGTGGTCGCGCTCGATCCCGAGACGGGCGAGATCCTGGCGATGTACTCGAGCCCCACCTTCGACCCGAACACCTTCGCGAGCCACGACTTCGCCGCGGTGCGCGACACCTACGCGCAGCTGAACGCCGACCCCGAGCAGCCGCTCGCGAACCGCGCGATCGCGGGCGACCTGTACTTCCCCGGGTCGGTCTTCAAGCTCGTCGTCACGGCGGCCGCGCTCGAGTCCGGCGAGTACGACCTCGACTCCGAGTTCCCCAACCCCGCCACGCTGCAGCTGCCGCAGTCGACCCGCGAGATCCGCAACGCCTCCCGCGAGACCTGCGGGCCGGGCGAGGAGGCGACGATCGAGCTCTCGCTCGTCCTGTCCTGCAACATCCCCATGGCCGAGCTCGGCGCCGAGCTCGGCGAGGACGCCATCGCGGCGCAGGCGGCCGCCTTCGGCTTCGGCCAGCAGCTCGCCGTGCCGATGACCGTCACGCCCTCGCAGTACCCGACGGGCCTCTCGCCCGCCGAGGTCATGCTGACGTCGTTCGGCCAGTTCGACGTGCGCGTCACGCCCCTGCAGATGGCGATGGTGAGCGCCGCGATCGCGAACGACGGCACGATGATGGCGCCCAACCTCGTCGACCGCGTGCTCGCCCCCAACCTCGACGTGCTCGAGGATCCGGAGCCGACCATCCAGGGCAACCCGATCTCGTCCGAGACCGCGGCGGCGCTGCGGCAGGCGATGGAGCGCGGCGTGCGCGAGGGCCTCGCGACGAACGCGCAGGTCGAGGGTGCGACCGTGGGCGGCAAGACCGGCACGGCCGAGAACACCTCCGACCCGGCCGACCCCTTCAACCTCTGGTTCACCGGGTACGGTCAGCAGGGAGACCGGAGCGTGGCGGTCGCCGCCGTCGTCGTGCCGGATGAGAACATCGTCGGTGACACGTCCAACGTCGTCGCCGCACCTATCGGGAGAGCAGTGATCGAGGCGGTGCTGAACCCATGAGACCTTCCAGCGGACTCACCTTCGGTGGGCGATACCAGCTGACCAGCAGGATCGCCATCGGCGGCATGGGCGAGGTGTGGCAGGCGACCGATCAGGTGATCGGGCGCACCGTCGCGCTGAAGATCCTCAAGGACGAGTACATGGGCGATCCGGGCTTCCTGGAGCGCTTCCGCGCCGAGGCCCGCCACGCCGCGCTCGTCAACCACGAGGGCATCGCGAACGTCTTCGACTACGGCGAGGAGGAGGGCAGCGCCTTCCTCGTCATGGAGCTCGTGCCCGGCGAGCCGCTCAGCGCGATCCTCGACCGCGATCGCACGCTCTCGGCCGACAAGGTGCTCGACATCGTCGCGCAGACCTCTGCGGCGCTCCACGCGGCCCACCAGGCCGGCCTCGTGCACCGCGACATCAAGCCGGGCAACCTGCTCATCACGCCCGAGGGCCGGGTGAAGATCACCGACTTCGGCATCGCGCGCATCGCCGACCAGGTGCCGCTCACCGCGACCGGCCAGGTCATGGGCACGGTCCAGTACCTCTCGCCCGAGCAGGCCTCGGGGCAAGCGGCCGCGCCCGCGACCGACATCTACTCGCTCGGCATCGTCGCGTACGAGGCCCTCGCGGGCCGCCGACCGTTCACGGGCGAGTCGCAGGTCGCGATCGCGATGGCGCACATCAACGACACCCCGCCGGACCTGCCGGGCACCATCCCGGAGCCCGTGCGCAACCTCGTGCTCTCGTGCATCGCGAAGACGCCCGCCGACCGCCCGACCTCGGCGGCGCACCTCTCGCGCGCCGCGACGATGCTGCGCCGCGGCGACATCGCGGGCGCCGCGGCGATCGTGCCCGGCATCGCCTCCACCGACTCGTTCGCCACGATCGACTCCCCCACGCAGGCGGCAACGCGCATCATCACGACGCAGTCGAGCCCGGCGACGGCATCGCTGCCCGTGACGCGCGCGACGGTGCAGCAGCAGCGCGAGCGGGAGCGCCGCCGCAACCCCTGGATCTGGCCCGTCGTCATCCTCGCAGTGCTGCTCGTCGCGGCAGGCGTCGCGATCGCGATGATGCTGCTGAACGGCGGCCGGGACGAGCCGGTGCCCACCGAGACCTCGCAGCAGCCCACCGAGTCCGGCCCCGACACCATCGAGATCGATCAGGCCGACTTCCTGGGCATGACGGAGTCGGAGTTCCGCGCGGCCATCCAGGAGCTGGGGCTGAGCGCCTCGGTGCAGACGGGCGACGCGGCCACGAGCGCCGCCGACGCGGGCACGATCTACGTCGTCGACCCGACCGGCCCCGTGACGGAGGGCTCGACGATCACCGGCACGATCTACGCCGGCGTCGCCTCGCTCGACGACCCGAGCGAGTCGCCCCGCATGTCCGACGACTCCGACCCCTCGGCGATCGTCGCAGGCTCCGACGTCTCGGTCGTGTGGGACGAGGCCAGCTGCCCCGCCGGCTACTCGCTCGGCGGGTACACCGCCACGATCCAGTACCCGGGAGGCCGGGAGCAGGTCGTCGAGGCGGGCGCCGCGCGCGTCGACTTCACCGACATGGCCGAGGGCGAGACGACGATCTCCTACTCCTACGCGTGCGAGGTCGACGGCGGGGAGACGCTCACGAGCGGCGACTCCCCCACGCTCACGATGACGGCGACCGCCGAGGAGACGCCGACGCCCGAGCCGACGCCCACCGAGACCGGCGTCCCGCTGCCCTGAGCGGGCCTGGCGTAGAATCGTCCGGTCCCGCACCCAGCGGGACGTCGTGGAGCATGGATGGCACGGGCCCGAGACCGGGCCCCGGGGAGGAGCGGCGATGACCGACAGCATCATCGCGTCGTTGCGCACCCTCGGCGACCGCTACGAGATCGGCGAGCTGATCGGCCAGGGCGGCATGGCCCAGGTGCACCTCGCGCGCGACACCCGGCTCGACCGGCAGGTGGCCGTCAAGCTCCTGAAGCCCGAGCTCTCGCTCGACCCGGAGTTCCGCACGCGCTTCCGACAGGAGGCCCAGTCCGCCGCGCGCATGTCGCACCCCACGGTCGTGCGCGTGTTCGACGCGGGCGAGGAGCCCGCCGTCGACGCCCAGGGCGAGCCAGCCGCCGTGCCGTACATCGTCATGGAGTACGTCGACGGCCGCATGGTGAAGGACATCATCGCCGAGGGCCCGCTGCCGGAGTCCGAGGCGGTGCGGATCACCAAGGGCATCCTCACGGCCCTCGAGTACTCGCACCGCGCAGGCATCGTGCACCGCGACATCAAGCCGGGCAACGTCATGGTCACGCCCGGCGGCCAGATCAAGGTGATGGACTTCGGCATCGCACGCGCCGTCACCGAGACGAGCGCCAACGTCGCGCAGACCGGCACGATCCTCGGCACGGCGCAGTACTTCTCCCCGGAGCAGGCGCGCGGCGAGTCGGTCGACGCCCGCACCGACCTCTACGCCACGGGCGTCGTGCTCTTCGAGCTCCTCACGGGCTCTGCCCCCTTCACCTCCGACACCGCGGTGGGCGTCGCGTACCAGCACGTCGCGGAGGAGCCGCCCGCCCCGTCGACGATCACGCCGGGCATCTCGCCCGAGATGGACTCGGTGGTCGGCAAGGCGCTCGAGAAGCGCCGCGAGGCGCGCTTCCAGTCGGCCTCCGACTTCAAGGAGGCGCTCGACGACGCGCTCGCCGGCGTGCTGGTGCCCTTCGAGCGCACCGAGACCGCGCCGGTCGAGATCGGCGCCGCCACGACGATGTTCGCCGCGCTCGCCGCCGACGACCCCGCGGAGGAGCAGGCCCCGCCGCGCGACCGCCGCGTGCCGCTCGCGTGGCTGTGGGGCTCGGTCGCGCTCATCGGCCTGCTCGTGGTCGCCGCCGTCGTGTGGGCGGTCAGCCTGGGCGGCAGCCTGCCGATCGCGGGCCTGTCGACGACGGTGCCCGAGGTCGTGGGCCTCACCGAGGACGAGGCCGTGGCCGCCGTCGAGGGCGCAGACCTCGCCGCGGAGGTCCGTCGCGTCATCGACGAGGCCGACGCGGGCACCGTGCTGCGCACGGACCCGGAGGCCGGCATCGCGATCTCCCCGGGCACGACCGTGCAGGTCGTCGTCTCGAACGGTCCGCCGCCCGCGCCGCTCCTCAGCGTGGCGAACCTGACCGAGGCGCAGGCCCGGCAGGCGCTCGAGGCCGCGGGCTACGTCGTCGGCTCGGTCTCGCGCGAGGACTCGGCGACCGTCGCGTCCGACCTCGTCATCAGCACCGACCCCGAGGCAGGCACCGACGTCGCGCGCGGCGCGACCGTCAACCTCGTGCTCTCGACCGGCGAGGTCGCCGTGCCCGACGTCACGGGGCAGTCGATCGACAGCGCCGCCGCCGAGATGGCGTCGCTCGGGCTGCAGGTGGAGCGCCGCTTCACGACGCGCTGCGTCGGCGGTGACGTCGTGGAGCAGTCGCTCACGCCCGGCAGCCACCCGCAGGGCAGCACCATCACGCTGCTCTACTGCAACGGCTCGAACCGGCCCTCCCCGACGGCAGAGCCCGACCCGCAGCCCACCGAGCAGCCGGGCCCTGGGAACGGGAACGGCGGCGGGAACGGGAACGGCGGCGGGGACGGCGGCGACGGCGGCGACGAGGACTGATCCCCTCGCGGCTCCTCCGCGGCGCGCCTAGGCGATGTGGTCGGGTGCGGGAGCGAGCGTCACGAGCGGCGCGCGCCCGGCGGCGCGCTCCGCGGCGCCGGCGAGGCCAGCGGCCTCGAGCCAGTTGCCTAGCATCCGGTAGCCGCCCTCGGTGAGCACCGACTCCGGGTGGAACTGCACGCCCCAGACCGGCGCCTCGCGGTGCTCCACGGCCATGATGACGCCGGGGCCTTCGGACCCCGGGTCGGCGGCGTCGCCGTGCGCGGTGCGGCCCGTCACCCGGAGGCTGTCGGGCACGGTGCCCTCGACGATCGCAAGCGAGTGGTAGCGCGTCGCCGTCAGGGGGCTCGGCAGCCCCGCGAAGACGCTCGAGCCGTCGTGCTCGACGAGGCTCGTCTTGCCGTGCATCAGCTCGGGCGCGTGCGTCACGACGCCGCCGAGCGCCTCGGCGATCGCCTGGTGGCCGAGGCACACGCCGAGGAGCGGCGTGCCGGTCTCGATGGCGGCGTGCACCATCGGGATCGAGACGCCCGCGTCGGCGGGCGCCCCGGGCCCGGGCGAGAGCAGCACGGCGTCCCAGTCGCCGATGCTCGAGGCCTCCACCTCGTCGTTGCGGACGACGGTGACCTCGGCGCCGAGCTCCTGCAGGTAGCCGGCGAGGGTGTAGACGAAGCTGTCGAAGTTGTCGACGACGAGGATGCGGGTCATGCCTGGGCTCTCGGTCGGGCTCGACGACGCGGGGTGCGCGTCATTCGAGGACGGGGTCTGGCGTGGGGAAGTAGGTCTGCATCACCCACGGGTACACATGGAGGACGAGCGCGGAGGCGACGGCCGCGAGCAGCGCGAGCACGATGAGGAGCCGCACGAACCAGGGCCCGGGCAGGATGCGCCACAGCGCCGCGTACATCAGGCGCCCCCGAGGCCTGCGGCCAGGTCGGCGGGCATGCCGGCGTCGAGGGGGCTCCAGCCGACCATCGTCGCGTAGGCGATGAGGCGACCGGCCGGCGACCACTCCGGGTTGCAGGTCGTGAGGGTGAGGTAGCGGCCGTCCGCGGGCACCTGCGGCATCTGCGGCACGGGCGCGACGACGCCGACGGCGGAGGGGTCGACGTACTCGTGGTTGCGGAACTCGTAGACGTACCAGGCCTCGGTCGTCTTGACGTAGATCCGGTCGCCCAGGCGCATCTCGTCGAGGTGCGTGAAGGGGCCTCCCTGGCCGTTGCGGTGGCCGGCGACGGCGAAGTTGCCGAGCTCCCCCGGCATCGCCGAGGTCTCGTAGTGCGCGAGGCCCTGCTGCAGCGAGTCGAGCACCTCCCGGCTCGTGCCCTCGCCCACGACGCGCTCGAACTCGCCCAGGCGCGGGATGTAGACGACGGCGAAGGACTCCCGGTCGCCGGCCCGCACCTCCGCCGGTGGCTCGTCGGTGCGCAGGGGCGTCGCGGCGACCGCCTCGGGCGCGATGCCCGCGGCGGCGTCGAGCTCCTGCGCGAAGGCCCGCCCCGCCTGCTGCTGCTGCTCGCCGAGCACGGCGTCGCCGAGCGTCACCTGCCAGGCGAGGTAGCCGAGCACGAGGACGCCCGCGGTGAGCAGGAGCTCGCCGAGCACGCTCGCGAACGTGGCGCGCCGCCTGGGGCGCCGATGCGCTCGCTGCTGCCGGACCACGGCTCAATCCTACGAGCCTCCTGCACTACCATGGGGTGCCATGAGCCCCGAGAAGTCCGTCGACAAGGCCTCCGCCCGCGCCGTGCGCAAGGCCGAGGGCAAGCCGGCCCGCTCCCCGCACGACGAGGAGCGCAACCCCGCCTGGTTCAAGCCGGTGATGTTCGGCTTCATGCTGCTGGGGTTCCTGTGGGTCATCGTCTACTACATCTCGGGCACGACGCTGCCCGTGCAGGCGCTCGGCTCGTGGAACATCGTCATCGGCTTCGCCGTGATGTTCGTGGGCTTCATCATGACCACGCGCTGGAAGTAGTCGAGCGAGTTACACCGGTGTAGTTCTCCCCAGGTGTGGAGAACTCTGGGGATAACTACCCCGCCGCGCACGCGGCCGCACGCCCGGGACCCGGGCGGCGGCATCGCGCGCGCTCAGCCCAGCAGCGAGAGGATGCGCAGCGCGAAGGCCGCAGCGCACACCGCGGCGACCGCGGCGATGACGATCCAGACCCCGGCGCCCGAGCGCATCCGCCGGTCGACGAGGCCGATGCCGAAGCCGAGCGCGAGGCCCACCGCGAGGCCGCCGACGTGCGCCGACCACGAGATCCCGCCGAAGAGGAACGTGATGGCGAGGTTGATGCCGACCACCAGCAGCAGCGCGGGCTGCACGCGCCCCAGCATGCGCTGCATGCCGATCGCCATGCCGAAGAGCGCGTAGATCGCACCGGAGGCGCCCACGACGGCGGAGCCCGGCTGCAGCCAGGCGATCGCGACGGCCGCGCCGATCGCGCTCACGACGTAGGCGGCCAGGTAGGGCAGCTTGCCGATGCGCTGCTCGATCGAGGGTCCCACCATGAAGAGCACGAGCATGTTGAACGCGAGGTGGAGCGGGCTCGCGTGCACGAGCGCCCAGGTCACGAAGCGCCACGGCTCGGAGAGCGAGTAGGGCAGGTACCACAGCAGCGACGCGGAGAGGTCGCCGGGGAGCACCTGCAGCACGCCGACGAGGATCGTGACGATGCCGATCGAGGTCGTCACGGGCGTCGGCTGCGCGAAGTACGCGCGCGCACGGCGGCCCAGCTCGGTGCGTGGGCCGCCGTGCGCGATGCGGGTCTGCCGCTGCGTCTGCCGCTGCTCGTCGCGCTCCTCGCGGACGCACTCCGGGCAGCGGACGCCGACGGGCGCCTGCGTCTGGCACTGGCCGCAGATGGTGCGGCCGCACCGGCTGCAGAGCACCCAGCTCTGCCGGTCCGGGTGCCGGTAGCAGCGGTCCGCCGACGTCGACGCGGTCACGGCAGGATCAGGCCTGCGCGATCTCGACGGTCTCGATCACGACGGGCTCGAGCGGGCGGTCGCGGCCGTCGGTGGCGACGGCCTGGATCGCGTCGACCACGCGCTGCGACGCCTCGTCCTCGACGAGTCCGAAGATCGTGTGCTTGCCCTGCAGCCACGGCGTCGGCACGGTGGTGATGAAGAACTGCGAGCCGTTCGTGCCCTTGCCGCCGCGCGTGCCGGCGTTCGCCATCGCGAGCACGTAGGGCTTCGCGAACGTGAGGTCGGGGTGGATCTCGTCGTCGAACTCGTAGCCCGGGCCGCCGACGCCCTGGCCGAGCGGGTCGCCGCCCTGGATCATGAAGTCGGGGATGATGCGGTGGAAGACGACGCCGTCGTAGAGGCGGTCGGTCGAGGTCTTCCCCGTGCCGGGGTGCGTCCACTCCCGGCCGCCGGTGGCCAGGTCGGTGAAGTTCTTGACGGTGTGGGGCGCGTGGTCGCCGAGGAGCTCGACCTTGATCTCGCCGAGGTTCGTGCGGATCGTCGCGACAGCGGTGTGGTGTGCCATGGCTCGATCATCCCACAGCGGCCCCCGCGGGCACCGGTCGCGGCCGCCCCGTTCGACGACAGCGAAACCCGCGCGCAGGCTGGGTGACGCCGCTCAGGGAGAGGTGCAATGATCGAGCCCAGGCTTCGACAGGGAAGGACACTCATGTCGCTCGAACTGACGCGCAAGCGCACCAAGCAGCTCAAGAAGCTGCGCAAGCAGGCCGACAAGCTGTGGGCGGAGCAGAAGGTCGTCGCCGACCACGCGGCCAAGATCGCCCGCGAGGCCGGCCATCAGGCCAAGGCCTACTCCGGCGAGTCCCTCGTGCCGACCGCGGAGCGCTTCGTGCACCGCGGCGTCGACGCGGGCCGCGACACGCTCTCGCGCGCGACGAAGGGCTGGAACGGCAACGTCGTTCCCGCGATCGCCTCGGGCCTCGGCTCGTTCGCGGCGCTCGCGCAGATCGCGAAGGACGAGCGCGTCAAGGGCGCGATCGACAACGTGAAGAAGTACGCGACGGTGCCCGAGGTGAAGCCCTCGAAGTCGTCGCGCTCCGGCCCCAACGCGTTCCAGTGGGTGCTCATCGGCGTGGGCGCCGTCGCGGTCGTGACCGCCGGCTACGCCGCGTGGCAGACGCTGCGCGCCGACGACGACCTGTGGATCCCGGACACCGAGGACTCGGTCGACGGCCCCAGCCGCGGCGGCATCGCCGACGGCCCGGAGGCCGGCTCGGCCCAGGCCTGATCCAGCGCTCGACGAGGGGCTCCGCCGCGGCGGGGCCCCTCTCGCGTGCCCGCAGCGCGGGCGCGGCGGATCGCGGGACCTAGGCGGTCGCCGAGCCGACGGCCACGCAGATGCCGCCCGCGACGAGCAGCCCCGCGGCCAGCAGGAACGCGCGGATGCGCCGCTCGGGCTCGCGCCCGTGCCGCATCGTGCGCACGGCGTCGAAGCCGCTCACGAGCATGCACGCGACCATGAGGCCGATGCCGAGGATGACGAGCGGAGGCATCAGCGCAGCGGGCTCCCCGGATCGTCGAGGTGGCCGAGCGCCCAGTCGACGGCGTGCACGCGGCGCAGCGCCGCGACCTCGTCGAGCCGGTGCCAGGCGACGTCGTCCGTCGTGCCGTCGACCTCGACGGCGAGCTCGCCGCCGATCACCTCGGCGCGGTAGAGGATGCGCAGCGCCTGCATCGCGTCGCCACGCGACGAGGTGGGCACGACCGCGGAGTCGACGCCGAGCAGCCCCGTGAGCCGCACGTCGTAGCCCGTCTCCTCGCGCACCTCGCGCACGGCGCCGTCGGCCGGGTGCTCGCCGGCGTCGATCCCGCCGCCGGGCAGCGTCCAGCCGCTCATGCCCGCCTCGTTCCAGTGCGGCAGCAGCACCTCGCGCGCATCGCCCTCGCCCCTCGTGATGAGGGCGTAGGCGGCGACTCGCATGCGCATCCTGCCATCCTACGGGCGACGCCCGAGCGCCGCCCCGACGGATCGGGGCGGGCTCGGGCGTCGAGGCGCGGCCGGTGCGCTCAGGCGCCGGGGTGCCGGGGCGCGCCCTCCCGCTGCGGCGCGTGCTCGTCGGTCGCCTCGTCGGTCGGCTCGCCGCCGCCGCCCGCGTCTCCGTCGTCGCGCGGCGCCGGAGGATCGGCCGCCTCCGCGGGCGACTGGGCCGCGACCTCGGGCGCCTGATCCGGCGTCGGCACGAGCTCGCCCACGCCCTCGCCGGGCGCGGTCTGCTCGACCGAGAGCTGGAAGTCGTCGCCGTGCTCGGTGACGCCTGCGACGACGGCGTGCTCGACGGCGGCGACCGCGTAGGCGCGACGCACCACGACGGGGTCCTGCGAGAGGTCCTTCGTGAGCGCGACGGCGAGGCCGATCATGACGACGACGAACGGCAGCGCCGCGACGATCGTCACCTGCTGGAGGCCGGTGAGCGCGTCCTCGCCGCCGATGAGCAGCATGATGGCCGCGACGCCGCCCGTGGCGATGCCCCAGAAGACGACGGTGCGCCGCGAGGGCGAGAGCGAGCCTCGGTGCGAGAGCGTGCCCATGACGATCGAGGCCGCGTCGGCGCCCGAGACGAAGAAGATCGCCACGAGCACCATGACCACGACGGCCGAGACCTGCGCCAGCGGCAGCGACTCGAGCGCCGTGAACAGCGTCGCCTCCGGGGTGCCCGAGCTGCCGAGGTCGACGCCGGCCCGCTCGAGGTCGATCCCCAGGCCGCCGAAGATGGCGAACCAGACGAGCGACACGAGCGTGGGCGCGACGAGCACGCCCGTGACGAACTGCCGGATGGTGCGGCCGCGCGAGATGCGCGCGATGAACATGCCGACGAAGGGCGTCCAGCTGACCCACCAGGCCCAGTAGAAGATCGTCCAGCCCGAGAGCCACGCCGCGACCTCCTCGCCGCCCGCGGCCTCGGTGCGCGCCGACATGAGCGCGAGCTGCTCGACGTAGCCGCCGACCGTCGTCGGCAGCAGGTTCAGGATGAAGACCGTGGGGCCGAGCACGAAGACGAAGAGGGCCAGCAGCGCCGCGAGCACCATGTTGGTGTTCGAGAGCCACTTGATGCCGCGCGAGATGCCCGAGACCGCGGAGATGACGAACAGGATCGTCAGGATCGCGATGATGGCGACCAGCACGCCGTTGCCGACGGGGCCGATGCCCGCGACGATCTCGAGGCCCGAGGCGATCTGCAGGGCGCCGAGGCCGAGCGAGGTGGCGGAGCCGAACAGCGTGGCGAAGATCGCGAAGATGTCGATGGCGCGGCCCAGGGGGCCCTCGACCGTGCGCCGGCCGAGCAGCGTCGTGAACGCCGAGGAGACGAGCAGCGAGCGGCGCTTCCGGAAGACGCTGTAGGCGAGCGCGAGGCCGACGACGGCGTAGATCGCCCACGGGTGCAGCGACCAGTGGAACATCGTGGTGGCCATGGCGGTGCGCACGGCCTCCGCATCGTCGCCGCCGCCCGTGCCGGGCGGGGGCGTCACGAGGTGGCTCACCGGCTCGGTCACGCCGAAGAAGACGAGGCCGATGCCCATGCCGGCCGAGAACATCATCGCGATCCACGACACGGTCGAGAACTCGGGCTCCTCGCCGTCGTCGCCGAGCGGGATCGTGCCGAACCGGCTCGCGGCGATCCAGATGACGAAGACGACGAAGCCGGTCGCGGCGAGCGCGAAGAGCCAGCCGGTGCTGTGCACGACCCAGTCGACGCCGGCGGCCGAGGCGGCGCTCAGCGAGGGGGTCGAGAGCATGCCCCACGCGACGAACGCGAGGGCGACCGCCGCGGCGACGCCGAACACGATGCGATCGAGGGGTCGGCGGGGGGCTCCGGCATCGGGCGCGGGCGGCGCGTCCAGCGCGGGGTGGAGGGGCTCGGGCCTGCGAGCGGAGCGCGTGCGCCGCTCGGGCTGCTGGAGCTCCTGCGGCTTCGGGGCGTTCTCGGTCTCGATGTCGTGCTTCGGTGTCGTCTCAGTCATGGATCTCTCGGTGCGCGCGACGATGCACCGCAGGTCGTGCGGCGGCATCGGTGGACCGCGCCACGATACGCCTGTGCGACGGCGATGGCCAGTCGAGATCAGATCTCCCCGGTCAGAGCGGGGTTCGAGCGGTCAGCGAGCGCGACCGCGACCTCGCACGACGCTCTCGACGGAGTCGCGCAGCGGCGCGCCGAGGAAGAGCCCCAGGCTCGCGCCGGAGGCGAGCGCGATGCCGATCGCGCCGGCGCCCACCAGGGTCGACGCGCCGACCACGATGCTCGCCGCGTCCTGCCCGGCCTCGACGAGCTCGAGCAGGCCGCGGAAGACGGCGTAGCCGGGCACGAGCGGCACGATGGCCGCCGTCGTCACGGCGATGGACGGCACGTGCAGGCGGTGCGCGACGAGGATGCCCACGAAGCTGGCGACGAGCGCGCCGAGGCCGCTCGCGAGCGCGACCTCCACGCCCGCGAGCGCGGCGAGCGAGAAGCCGGCCCAGGCGATGCACCCGAGCACGGCGCTGACGACGGTCGTGCGCAGGCCCGCGCCGTTCATCACCGCGACGGAGATGGCGATGAGCACGGCGCCGATCGCCTGCAGCGGCGGCGCGCCGACGGGCGGCGCCGCGCTCGTGACGGCGAAGCCGATCCCCAGGCTGCTCGCCATCGTGAGGCCGCCGACGATGCCGAGGACGACGCCGAGCGTGAGCAGCACGATGTCGAGGATGCGACCGCCCGCCGTGAGCGCGAAGCCGTCGATCGCGTCCTGGGCCGCGCCGACGACCGTGAGGCCCGCGAGCATCAGGACGATGCCGGCGGCGACGATGATCGAGGGGCGCATGCCCGCGAGCCACGGGATCCCCAGCTGCGCGAGCTGGTTGGCCGCGACCGCTGCGGCCGTGACGACGAGCGCGCCGGCGATCTGCGAGAAGAAGAAGGGCACCCGGAGCCGTGCCATGCCCCGCTGCGCGACGGCCGCGGCGCACGATGCGAGGAACGCGATGAGCACGACCGCCCAGGTCGCGCCGAAGTAGACGCCGACGCCGGCGCCGAGCAGCCCCTGCGCCAGCACGACGATCGCCGGGCGGTACAGGAAGGGCGTGCGGCGGATGGCGTGGAAGCGGGCGCGCGCCGCCTCGAGCTCGAGCCCGGCCTCGATCTCTGCGACGAGCGCCTGGAGGCGCTGCAGCTTCGCGTGGTCGGGGTAGGGCGCGCGCACGACGCGGAGCAGCGTGATCGGGTCGTCGTCGTCGCCGCGGTGGTAGGAGACGCCGATGGAGTTGTAGGTGACGTCGGTGTGGAGCGGTCGGATGCCGAGCGCCGCGGCGACGCGGTTCGTCGCGAGGGCGACATCGTTCGCCGAGGCACCCACCGTCATGAGCGCCTCGGCGATGCGCATCGCGAGGTCGATGACGCGGGTCGCGCGGACGACGTCGACCGTCTGCAGCAGCTCGGTGGCGGGCCTCGACGACGCATCGGTGCGGATCGCGCGGGTGAGTCGGGCGAGGAGCCCCGGTCGCTGCTGGTCCATCCGCTCCATCCTGGCATCCGCCGCTCGGCGGCTCGCCGCGGGCAGATGCCGCGCGCCGAGGTCCCGGCGATCGGGCCGGGGTACGACGAAGCCCCCGCGAGAGCAGGGGCTGAGGCGTGGAGCCTGGGAGAATCGAACTCCCGACATCCTGCTTGCAAAGCAGGCGCTCTACCAACTGAGCTAAGGCCCCGTGGCCGGCGCTGGCCGTGGGAGTTGTGCGTGGTGGGGCTACCTGGACTCGAACCAGGGACCTCTTCGTTATCAGCGAAGCGCTCTAACCGCCTGAGCTATAGCCCCGAGCACAAGCAACGACTCTACCAGACCCGGCGGGCCGTGAGGACCGCCGCCTGCGCGTCGCTCGCGCGGATCCGCCTACTGGTTGGCGAAGCCGACCTGCAGCCCGCCGGTGACCCGCACCGACAGGTTGTAGAGCACGGCGATCACGGCGCCGAGCACCGTGATGACGACGAAGTTCAGCACCGCCACGAGCAGCGTGAACATCATGACCTGCGGCAGCGACAGGATCGACGTGATCGCGAACTCGGGCTGCGACAGGATGTCCTGCAGCACCTCGTCGATCTTGCCGAACAGGCCGACGACCTGCAGCAGCGTCCACATGACGAAGGTCACCACGAGCTGCACGATGCCGAGCACGAGGCCCAGGATCGCCGACACCTTCATGGCCGACCAGAAGTCGATGTGCACGAGGCGCAGGCGCACCTGCTTGCCCGAGCCGGAGCGGCGCGGGGCCTTGCTCTGCAGCTTCTCGGCGATGCTGGTCATGCGTCGGTCCCCTCGGTGCCGGAGTCGGTGCCGGTCTCGGCGTCGGACGCGGGAGCATCCGTGGCGTCCACGATAGCGCCAGGGGCATCGGCCGCGCCCTCGACGGCGGCCGCGACCTCCTCCTCGACCTCCTGCTCGACGTTGCGCGCGATCGAGATGACGAGGTCCTTCTCGCTGCGCTCGGCGAACTGCACCCCCATCGTGGTGCGGCCGCGCGCCTCGACCTCGTCGACGCTCGAGCGGATGACCTTGCCGGAGGCGCGGATGAGCAGCAGCTCGTCGCCGTCGTGCACGATCGTCGCGCCCACGAGCACGCCGCGGTCGTGGTCGGAGGAGAACGTCAGCACGCCCTGCGTGCCGCGGCCCTTCGAGGGGTACTGGTCGACGGCGGTCTTCTTGCCGAAGCCCTGCTCGGTGACGACGAACACGTAGCCCTCGTCGCCGATGACCATGGCGGCGAGCGCCTCGTCGTCCTCGCGCAGGCGGATGCCCCGCACGCCGCCCGTCGCGCGACCCATGGGACGCAGCGCCGCGTCGGTCGCCTCGAAGCGGGCCGCGCGGCCCTGCTTCGTGACCACGAGGATCTGGTCGTCGGCGTCGGCGAGCATCGCCGAGATCAGGCGGTCGCCCTCGGCGAGGTTGATCGCGATGATGCCGCCCGTGCGGTTCGTGTCGTACAGCTCGAGGCGCGTCTTCTTCACCTGGCCCTGCTGCGTGGCGAGCACCAGGTAGTCGGCCTGGTCGTAGGTGCGCAGGCGGAGCACCGTCTGCACCTGCTCCTCCGGCTGCATCGCGAGCAGGTTCGCCACGTGCTGGCCCTTGGCGTCGCGGCCGGCCTCGGCGATCTCGTACGCCTTCATGCGGTAGACGCGGCCGAGGTTCGTGAAGAACAGCAGCCAGTCGTGCGTGGAGGTGATGTCGAAGTGGTCGACGACGTCGTCGCTGCGCAGCTGCGCCCCGCGCACGCCCTTGCCGCCGCGGTGCTGCGCGCGGTACTGGTCGATGCGGGTGCGCTTGATGTAGCCGCCGTGCGTGAGGCTGACGACCACCTGCTCCTCGGGGATGAGGTCCTCGATCGAGACGTCGCCGTCGAAGCCGTGCAGGATCTGCGTGCGCCGGTCGTCGCCGTGCTTGTCGACGATCTCGGTGAGCTCGTCGACGATGATCGACCGCTGGCGGTCGGGGCTCGCGATGATGTCGCGGTAGTCGGCGATGCGCGCCTCGAGCTCGGTGGCCTCGTCGTGGATCTTCTGGCGCTCGAGCGCCGCGAGGCGGCGCAGCTGCAGCTCGAGGATCGCGCGGGCCTGCTGCTCGTCGATCTCGAGCAGCTCGATGAGGCCGTCGCGCGCCGCCTCGGTCGTCGACGAGCGGCGGATGAGCGCGATGACCTCGTCGAGCGCGTCGAGCGCCTTGAGGTAGCCGCGCAGGATGTGCATCCGCTCCTCCGCCTGCGCGAGGCGGTACTGCGTGCGGCGCACGATGACCTCGACCTGGTGCTCGGCCCAGTTCGTGATGAAGCCGTCGACCGAGAGCGTGCGGGGCACGCCGTCGACGATCGCCAGCATGTTCGCGCCGAAGTTCTCCTGCAGCTGCGTGTGCTTGTAGAGGTTGTTCAGCACGACCTTCGCGACCGCGTCGCGCTTCAGCGTGATGACGAGGCGCTGGCCGGTGCGGCCCGAGGTCTGGTCCTCGAGGTTCGCGATGCCCTGCAGCTTGCCGTCCTTGACGAGCTCGGCGATGCGGACCGCGAGGCGGTCGGGGTTCACCTGGTACGGCAGCTCGGTGACGACGAGCGCGGTGCGGCCCTGGATCTCCTCGACCGTGACCACGGCGCGCATCGTGATCGAGCCGCGGCCCGTGCGGTACGCGTCCTGGATGCCCTTCGTGCCGAGGATCTGCGCGCCCGTCGGGAAGTCGGGGCCGTGGATGCGCTGGAGGAGCGCCGCCTGCAGCTCCTCCTTCGTGGCATCGGGGTGCTGCAGGTGCCAGATGGCGCCGTCGGCGACCTCGCGGAGGTTGTGCGGCGGGATGTTCGTGGCCATGCCGACGGCGATGCCGACGGAGCCGTTGACGAGCAGGTTCGGGAACCGCGCGGGCAGCACCGAGGGCTCCTGGGTGCGGCCGTCGTAGTTGTCCTGGAAGTCGACGGTGTCCTCGTCGATGTCGCGCACCATCTCCATGGCGAGCTGCGACATCTTCGTCTCGGTGTACCGCGGGGCGGCGGCCTCGTCGTCGCCGGCCGAGCCGAAGTTGCCCTGGCCGAGCGCGAGCGGGTAGCGGAGGCTCCACGGCTGCACGAGGCGCACGAGCGCGTCGTAGATGGCGGAGTCGCCGTGCGGGTGGAACTGGCCCATGACGTCGCCGACGACGCGCGAGCACTTCGAGAACGCCTTGTCCGGGCGGTAGCCGCCGTCGTACATCGCGTAGAGCACGCGGCGGTGCACGGGCTTCAGGCCGTCGCGGACCTCGGGCAGGGCGCGGCCGACGATCACGCTCATCGCGTAGTCGAGGTACGAGCGCTGCATCTCGAGCTGCAGGTCGACCTGCTCGATGCCGGTGCGCTCCTGGGGCTCGTCGGGGGTGTTCGTGTCAGTCATGGGTGTCTCTCAGCGCCGATCCGGCTCAGATGTCCAGGAAGCGGACGTCGCGGGCGTTCTTCTGGATGAAGGTGCGTCGCGCCTCGACGTCCTCGCCCATGAGCGTCGCGAAGATCGCGTCGGCCACGGCGGCGTCGTCGAGGGTGACCTGCTTCAGGATGCGCGTCTCGGGATCCATGGTGGTCTCCCACAGCTCCTGGTAGTTCATCTCGCCGAGGCCCTTGTAGCGCTGCACGCCGTTGTCCTTCGGGATGCGGCGCCCCGCCGCCTGGCCCTGCGCCATCATCTCGTCGCGCTCGCGGTCGCTGAACGCGTACTCGGGCTCGGCGTTCGTCCACTTGATCTTGTAGAGCGGCGGCGCGGCGAGGTAGACGTAGCCGAGGTCGATGAGCGGGCGCATGTAGCGGAAGAGCAGCGTCAGCAGGAGCGTCGTGATGTGCTGGCCGTCGACGTCGGCATCGGCCATGAGCACGATCTTGTGGTACCGGGCCTTCTCGGGGTCGAAGTCCTCGCCGAGGCCCGCGCCGAAGGCGGTGATCATCGACTGGATCTCGGCGTTGCCGAGCGCGCGGTCGAGGCGCGCCTTCTCGACGTTCAGCACCTTGCCGCGCAGCGGCAGGATCGCCTGCGTGTGCGGGTCGCGGCCCTGCACCGCGGAGCCGCCAGCCGAGTTGCCCTCGACGAGGAAGATCTCGGAGATCGCCGGGTCCTTCGACTGGCAGTCCTTGAGCTTGCCGGGCATGCCGCCCGACTCCAGCAGGCCCTTGCGGCGGGTCTGCTCGCGCGCCTTGCGGGCCGCGATGCGCGCGGTGGCGGCCTGGATGGCCTTCCGCACGATCTCCTTCGCCATCTGCGGGTTCGACTCGAACCAGTGGCCGAGCTCCTCGAAGGTGACGCGCTGCACGAAGGCCTTGGCCTCCGTGTTGCCGAGCTTCGTCTTCGTCTGGCCCTCGAACTGCGGCTCGCCGAGCTTCACGGAGACGATCGCGGTGAGGCCCTCGCGCACGTCGTCGCCCGAGAGGTTCTCGTCCTTCTCCTTGAGGAGGTTCGTCGACCGGGCGTACTTGTTCACGAGCGTCGTGAGCGCCGCGCGGAAGCCCTCCTCGTGCGTGCCGCCCTCGTGCGTGTTGATGGTGTTCGCGTAGGTGTAGACGCCCTCCTGGTACGAGGTCGTCCACTGCATCGCGATCTCGACCGAGATGCGCCGCTCGGTGTCCTCGGACTCGAAGTCGATGATCTCCGGGTGCACCGGGTCGGCCTTCTTCGACTCGTTGAGGTAGGCGACGTAGTCCTTGAGGCCGTGCTCGTACCGGAAGTCGTCGGAGCGGGGCGCGGGCTCGGCACCCTCGTCACCGGCGTCGGGCTCGACGATCGCCTCGGGCCGGAGGTCCTCGATGGCGATGCGCAGGCCCTTGTTGAGGAAGGCCATCTGCTGGAAGCGCTTCGCGAGGGTCTCGTAGTCGAACTCGACCGTCTCGAAG
Organism: Agrococcus sp. SL85; assembly: GCF_026625845.1. Classification (NCBI taxonomy): domain Bacteria; kingdom Bacillati; phylum Actinomycetota; class Actinomycetes; order Micrococcales; family Microbacteriaceae; genus Agrococcus; species Agrococcus sp. SL85. The sequence goes on along the minus strand of NZ_CP113066.1, from coordinate 907,091 downwards.
ATCTCGCTGCTCGGCCAGAAGGTGACGGTCGTGCCGGTCTCGTCGGTCGCCTCGCCCGTGACGAGCGGGCCGTCGGGCACGCCCACCGAGAAGGACTGGCGGTGCACGTGGCCCTGGCGGCGCACCTCGACGTCGAGGGTCGTCGAGAGCGCGTTCACGACCGAGGAGCCGACGCCGTGGAGGCCGCCGGAGACCGCGTAGCCGCCGCCGCCGAACTTGCCGCCGGCGTGCAGCACGGTGAGCACGACCTCGACCGTCGACTTCGTCGGGTCGCTCGAGTGCGGGTCGACGGGGATGCCGCGACCGTTGTCGCGCACGCGCACGCCGCCGTCGGGGAGGATCGTCACCTGGATGTCGTCGCAGTGCCCGGCGAGCGCCTCGTCGACGGCGTTGTCGACGATCTCGTAGACCAGGTGGTGCAGGCCGCGCGGGCCCGTGGAGCCGATGTACATGCCGGGGCGCTTGCGCACGGCCTCGAGGCCCTCGAGGATCTGGATCGCGTCGGCGCCGTACTCGACCTCGGGCGCGGAGCCGCCGCGGGGCGCGGGCGCCGCCTGCTCCTCGGTCGGCTGCTCCGGCTGCGCTGCTGCCTCGTCGTGCTCTGCCATCGTCTCTCGCATCCGCCTTCGGTGTGCATCCGTCGATCCGCGGAACGCGGGTCCGACAACCTCCCCAGTCTACCGCGATCGGCGAGGTCGGGCGACGCACAGCGCCGCTCTGCGCCTCGATCGGGCGTCACGACGATCCGAATGGGTGCCGAGGTCGCGCTCGGCGGCGAGGGATGCCGTGCAGGGCCGGGGCGAGGCGCTCCAGCAACGGGGACGATCCCCCGCTCGGAGCGGTGCGGGCCGCCCGATGCCGCGTCGGGGCCCGCACCTCCATCATCCCGCACGTGCGCGGAACGGCCCGCGGAGCGCGTCCGCGGGCCGTCCGATGGGGTGCTCCCGGCTATGCGCCGACGGGCACGACGAGCGAGATCGCCACCACGATGAGGAAGCCGACCACGCCGAGGATCGTCGTGAGGGGCGTCCAGGTGCGCAGGCCGTCCTTGACCGAGAGGCCGAGGTACCGCGTGACGATCCAGAAGCCCGAGTCGTTGACGTGGCTGAGGCCCAGCGCGCCGTAGCCGATCGCGAGCGCGACGAGCGCGAGCTGGATCGGCCCGAGCCCGAGCGCCGCGACCGTCGGCAGCAGCAGGCCCGAGGCCGTCGTGATCGCGACGGTCGCCGAGCCCTGCGCCGCGCGCATGATGAGCGCGATGAGGAAGGCTGCGAGGAGGATCGGCATGCCGGTGCCCGCGAGCACCTCGGCGACCGCGCCGCCGATGCCCGTCTCGGTGAGGATGCGGCCGAAGGCGCCGCCGGCTCCCGTGACGAGGATGATGACGGCGGCCGCGGGGAGCGCCGACTCCATGACCTCGCCGAGCTTCTCGCGCGACCAGCCGCGGCGGGCGCCGAGGAGGATCATCGCCGCGGCGATCGCGACCATGAGGGCGAAGATCGGCTGGCCGATCATGCCGAGGAGGCCGCGCTCGAAGCTGCCCTCGGGCAGTGCGGGCGCGATCGTCGTGCCGACCATGATGAGGGCGAGCGGCAGGATGATGATCGCCAGGATCGTCCAGGCGCTCGGGGCGCGCTCGCCCTCCGAGAGGGTGCCGGTGCGCGGGCCCTGCTCGGAGCCGAACTCGTCGAACATCTGCTTCGTCGCCGCCAGCATCGGGTACTCGCTGCGGTTGAAGCGCTTCGCCACGACGTACGAGACGACGGCGAGCGGGATCGAGATGAACAGCGAGAGGATCGTGATCCAGCCGATGTCGGCGCCGAGGATCGTGGCGCCGCCGACGATGCCGGGGTGCGGCGGCACGGCCACGTGCACCGCGAGCATGATGCCGGCGATCGGCAGGCCGAACTTCATGGGGCTGAGGCCGGCCGCCTTCGAGAAGGCGTAGACGATGGGGATGAGGATGATGAAGCCCGCGTCGAAGAAGACGGGGATGGCCAGGATCGCGGCGGCCGCCGTGAGGGCCACGCCCACGCGCTTCGGGCCGAGCCAGCCGGTGAACTTCCCGGCGAGCGCGTCGGCGCCGCCCGAGATCTCGATGATCTTGCCCAGCATCGACCCGAGGGCGACGAGCACCGCGACCGATCCCAGGGTGCCCCCGACGCCGGCGATGATCGCCTGGATGACGCCGAGCCGCTCCGGCTCGGTCTCGGTGGCGGGGATCGTCGAGAGCGGCAGGCCGGCGACGATGCCGACGACGATGGCCGTGAGGATGAGGGCGTAGAACGCCTGCATCTTGAGCGTGATGACGAGCACCAGCAGCAGCGCGATGCCGCCCAGGCCGATCGCGATGAGGGCGGGGAGGGGCAGTTCCATGGTCAGCGCTCCTTCGCGCGTCGGGGGGCGACGACCCGGATGACCGCCGAGTCGTCGAGCTCGCCGAGGCCCGCGGCCTCGCCGATGAGGAAGAGCTGCTCGGCCGCCGCGGCGACGGGGGTCGAGAGGTGGTGGGCGCGCGCGGCGTCGCCGACGATGCCGAGGTCCTTCACGAAGATGTCGAGGCGGCTGAGCACCTCGGCGCCGTCCTCGTCGTAGGCCTGCAGCGCCCGCGGTCCGCGGTTGCCGAGCATGAACGAGCCTGCGGCCCCCGCCTGGAGCGCCTCGAGCGTGCGCTCGCGGTCGAGGCCGAGCGCGTCGGCGAGCGCGAGCGCCTCGGCGGCGGCGGCGATGTGGACGCCGCACAGCAGCTGGTTCACGGTCTTGAGCGCCTGGCCGTCGCCCGGGCGGTCGCCGACGACGGTGAGGGTGGAGGCGAGCTGCTCGAGCACGGGGCGCGAGATCGCGAGCGCGGCCTCGGTCGCGCCGACCACGATGAGCAGGTCGCCCTGGCCGGCGCGGAGCGGCCCGCCGGAGAGCGGGGCGTCGACGAGGTGCGCGCCGATCGCCTCGAGGCGCGCGGCGAGCTCGGCGATGCCGCGGGTGCCGACGGTGCTCGTGAGCAGGACGGCGGCGCCGGGGCGCAGGTGCTCGGCGAGCGGCTGCTCGCCGAAGAGCAGCGACTCGAGCTGCTCGCCGGTGCGCACGGCGACGAGCACGACCTCCGCGTCGGCCGCGGCCTCGACAGCGCTCCCGGCGGGGCGCACGCCCTGCTCGGCGGCGAGCGCGAGGCGCGCCTCGGCGATGTCGAAGCCGATCACGTCGAACTGCTCGGCCAGGCGGGACGCCATGGGGAGCCCCATGGCGCCGAGCCCGATGACGGCGACGGTGCTGGTCATCTCGGATCCTTCCGATTCTGTGGTGGTGGGGACGGTCGAGCCGTCAGCCGGCCGCGGGGTCGTCGTCGCCCGCGAGGGTCTGCACGACGGCGGCGAGGGAGTCGGTGTCGCCGACGTTGCCGGCGAAGACGATGTAGGGGATGCCGACCGCGGGGCCCGCCTCCGGCTGCCAGAGCGAGACGATGCCGGGCAGCATGGGACCGACGACCTGCGCGCGTCGGATGCGCAGGGCCTCCGAGGCGACGTCGCTCGAGGTGATCCCGCCCTTCGCGATGACGAAGCGGGGCGGTGCGAGCTCGAGCACGCGCGCGACGAGCTCGACGATGCCGCTCGAGACGCGGCGGGCGATGTCGAGGCTCGCGTCGCCGTCGGCGCCGGTGATGAGCTCGCGGCTCGTGTGCACGATCACCGTGCCGGCCTCGATCGCGTCGGCGACCGCACGAGCCTGCGCGTCGAGGTGCGCCTCCCGGCGCTCGTCGATCATGCTGCGCGCGTCGAGCTCGATCGTGGCGGTCGCGGGCCGGGCCTCGCGGAGCGCGGCGAGCTGGGCGGTGGTGAGGGGCACGTGGCTGCCGACGACGACGAGGCCGCCGCGCTCGGCGCGGAGGTCGAGGTCCTCCGGGCGCACCACGTCGGGCACCTCCTGCCCGATGTGGGCGCGGGGGTAGGGCGGGCCGACGCGCAGCAGCGCGCCGAGGCCCTCGCGGTCGAGCTCGTGCAGGGCGATCGCGACGGCGCGCATGTCGTGCTCGTCGACGACGTCGACCGCCACGACCGTGCCGGCGGGCAGCGTCCGCAGCTCGTCGGCGACGGCCTCGGGGCCGCGGCGGATGGTCGTGAGCGCGAGCGAGTGGACGGCCTCGCGGGCGATCCTGCCGCCGGTCTTCTCCGCCACCCAGTCGCGCAGGTCGCTCGAGCGGAAGCCGAAGGTCGCGTCCTGCGCGAAGGGCGTCTCGCCCACGGGCGTCGCCTCGCCGTCGACCACCCAGTGGTGCACGGCGTCGACCGTGATGCGGCCGGCGTCCGGGAAGGCCGGCACGAGCACCACGAGGTGCGGCGCCGCGTGACCGCGCGCGACGATGGCCTCGGTCAGCACGTCGGTCTCGAGCGGGAAGTGGCCGCGGAGGGTCGAGTCGCTGCGCGAGACGAAGGTCACGCGCCTGCCGCGCGCCTCGGCGGCGTCGAGCGCGACGGCGACGATCTCGCGGTTGCGCTGCTCGGCGGCGGTCTGGTCGAGCGACCGGGTGTTCGTGAGCACGTAGAGGGCGGGGGCGTCCTGCGCCATCGCCCAGTCGAGGTCCTCGCGCTCCCAGCGCGTGAGCACCGGCAGGCCCGCGACCGACTGCGTGCCGGTGGGGTCGTCGTCGAGCACGACGAGCACGGAGGCCGGATCCATCGCGGCGCGCACGCGCTCGGCGGGGACCTCGATGGGGGCGGGTGCGTCTGCGAGCAGCAGGTCGACGTGCACGGAAGACTCCTTCGTCCATGGTCGGGTCGCGCGACGCGCTTCCCCATCAGATATCAGACATCATGCGAGACGACGCACGGCGATGTCAAGCCCCGTCGTGCCGACCTCGGCTCGCCGGCGCAGCCACCACCGCGAGCCGCCCGACCGGCGAGCGGGGAGCCGCGGGTCAGCGGCGGTGCACGAGCCCGACGAGGTCGTCGCGGGTCTGCTGCATGTGGCTCGCCATCGCGTCGCGCGCCTCGATCGGGTCGCCGCCGCGCACGGCCTCGAGCACCGCGCGGTGCTCGGCGATCGCGTGCTCCCGGATCTCCGGGATCGCGCTCGTCTCGCCGCGGGTCTCGGCGAGCATCGTCGTGAGCGGCAGGAGCGCGGCGACCAGGATGCGGTTGTCGGCTGCGTGCAGCACGACGTCGTGGAACTCGAGGTCCGCCTCGACGAAGGCGTCGACGTCGCCCGCCTCGTGCTGCGCGAGCATGCGGGCGAGCGTCGCCTCGAGCTGCGCGAGATGCTCCTCGGTGCGGTGCGCGGCAGCGAGCTGCGCCGCGCCCGTCTCGATCATCATGCGCACGTCGAGCAGCTCGAGCGAGGAGCGCTCGCGCTCGCCGGCGCTCCGCGCGTGGCGGACGACGGCGTCCATGCCGGTCCACTCCGCGACGGGGGCGATGCGGTGGCGGCTGCCCGGCACCTGCACGATGACGCCCTGCGCCTGCAGCAGCCGCACGGCCTCGCGCATCGTCAGCCGCGAGACCCCGAACTCGACGGCGAGGTGGCCCTCCGGCGGCAGCTGCTCCCCTGCCGTGAGCGTGCCCTGGATGATCGCGTCGAGCAGGCGGTCGACGGCGTCGTGGGTGCGCGATGGCCTCGGCATCCGTCCTCCTCCGTTGGTGTCAGACAGCGTAGCCCCTGCGGGTGGGCGAGTCGACGCCGCGCGACGCCCAGCGCGCGGGACCCTCGACCCGCGCGATGCTCAGCCCGCGCGATGCTCAGCCCCAGGTGTCGCGCGGACCGCGGCCCGGCACCGAGCGGCGGCCGCGCTGGAAGCTCGGCAGGCTCGGCCCCTCGAAGCGCAGCTGCGTGAGGCCGCAGTCGGGGAAGCGCTGGATGATGCGCGTCGTGGTCTCCGCGCGCAGGATCATCATCTGCTGCGTCCACGCGGTGGACGCGCAGCGCACCGTGAGCACGCCGTCCTCGAAGCCCACCGGTTCGGTCTTCGCGGCGTTCTCCTCCCCCACGAGGTCGGGCCAGTGCGCCATGACGTCGGCCTTCGCGAGCGTGCCCGTCCAGCCGCGGTCGTCGGCGAAGCCGCCGAGCACGTCGCCGAGCGCCCGCGGATCCCTGCCCTTCCCGAACGGCACGGAGGCGTCCGGGTCGCGGCGGGAGCGGCGACGGCCGTCGCGCGTGACGACCTCCGGGTCGCCCATCTTCGCCTTGAGCCGCAGCCACACCCGCTCGGGCTCGGTCGGCGCGAGGCGCTGCCACGGCTGCTCAGCCACGGCCGTCCCCCGCAGCCTCGGGCACCGGATCGGCCACGGGGTCCGACTCGGGGTCGGCCGTCGCCGCCTGCGGGGCGTCGCCCTCGACGACCTCGCCGGCGTCGATGCGGATGCGGTGGTGGCGCAGCGCCTCGGGCACGTCCTCCTCGACCGCGGCGGTGATGAGCACCTGCTCGAAGCCGCCCGCGGCCTCGGCGAGCCGCTGGCGGCGCCCGGCGTCGAGCTCGGCGAAGACGTCGTCGAGGATCATCACGGGGTCGCCGCCGAGGCCGTCGCGCAGCAGCTGCGCGGAGCCGAGCCGCAGCGCGAGCGCGAACGACCACGACTCCCCGTGGCTCGCGTAGTGGCGGGCGAGCAGGTCGTTGAGCTGCAGCTCGAGGTCGTCGCGGTGCGGGCCCACGAGGCTCACGCCCCGGTCGAGCTCGTCGCGCTGCCGCTGCTGCAGCAGCGCGTGGAACGCCTCGGGCGTCTCGGGCACGTTCGTGACGAGCGCGATCTCGGCTCGGTGCTCGTCGCCCGCGACGAGCCGGTACGCCTCGGCGACGTGCGGAGCGAGCTCGGCCACGAGCGCCTGCCGGGTGCGGCGCACCTCGATGCCGAGCTCGACGAGCCGGCCGTCCCACACCTCGAGCGTCGTGAGCTCGTCCGGCCGCAGCCGCGACGCCCTCGCGCTCTTCAGCAGCGAGTTGCGCTGCCGCAGCACGCGGTCGAGGTCGGCGTGCACGCCCGCGAGGCGCGGCGCCCGCATGACGGCCAGCTCGTCGAGGAAGCGGCGGCGCCCCGCGGGGTCCGCCCGCACGAGCTGGAGGTCCTCGGGGCTGAAGAGCACCGCCTGCAGGTAGCGCGGCAGGTCCCGGATCCGCACGCCGGTGCCGTTCGCGACAGCGCGGTTCGCACCCTTCGCGTTCAGCTGCACGTCGAGCTGGAACGAGCGCTCGTCGTTCGTGACGGTGCAGCGCACGACGGCGCGCTGCTCGCCGGCGCGGATGAGCGCGACGTCGGTCGGCACGCGGTGGCTCGAGCCGGTGGCGATCCACACCATCGACTCGACCATGTTCGTCTTGCCCTGGCCGTTGCGGCCCACGAGCAGGTTCGCGCCAGGCTCGAAGGCGACGTCCGCGGTCCGGTAGTTGCGGAAGTCGGTCAGCGCGAGCCGGCTGACGCGCACCTACGCCTGCTTGACGGCGTGCCCGCCGAACTGGGCGCGCAGCGCCGCGACCGCCTTCATGGCGGCCGAGTCGTCCTGGCGCGACTCGAAGCGCGCGAAGAGCGAGGCGGCGATGACGGGCATCGGCACCGCGTTCGCGATCGCCTCCTCCACCGTCCAGCGACCCTCGCCCGAGTCGTCGACGTAGCCCTCGATCTCCGAGAGGTCGTCGTCCTCGTCGAGCGCCCGCACCATGAGGTCGAGCAGCCACGAGCGGATGACCGTGCCGCGCTGCCAGGCCTTGAAGGATCCGGCCACGTCGTGCACGAGCTCCTTCTTCTCCAGCAGCTCGAAGCCCTCGGCGTAGGCCTGCATGAGGCCGTACTCGATGCCGTTGTGCACCATCTTCACGTAGTGGCCGGCGCCCACCGGTCCCGCGTGCACGAAGCCCTCCTCGCGCGGACCCTCGGGCCGCAGCGCGTCGAAGACCGGCATGAGCTCGGCGATGTCGCCCGGCTCGCCCCCGACCATGAGGCCGTAGCCGTTCTCGAGGCCCCAGATGCCGCCGGAGACGCCGGCGTCGACGAAGCGCACGCCGCGCTCGGCGAGCTGCGCCGCGTGGCGCTCGTCCTCGGTGAAGCGGGAGTTGCCGCCGTCGATCACCAGGTCGCCCGGCTCGAGCTTCGCGCCGAGCTCCGAGACGACGGCGTCGGTGATCTCGCCCGCCGGCACCATCACCCAGACGATGCGCGGCGCCGGCAGCGCCGCGATGAGCGCGTCAACGTCCGCGACGTCGGTGACCTCGGGGTTCCGGTCGTAGCCGGTGACCTCGACGCCGCGCTCGCGCAGCCGCTGGCGCATGTTGCCGCCCATGCGGCCGAGCCCGACGAGTCCGATGTGCATGATCGCTCCTCCTGCCGCCCTCGCGGCCTCGGCCCGCCCCCGGCGGTTCAGCGCAGCAGCAGGTTCGGCTGCAGCAGGTACTTGAAGTCGGTGGCCTCGGCGTCGTCCCGCGAGGTCTGCCCGCGGATGAGCATGGGGCCGGGCTTGTTCGTGCTCTCGGAGCGCGTGAACGCGATCCGCACGAACTCCGAGTGCGTCGCGTTGATGCCGTCGATGAGCAGCTGCGGCTTGATCGAGAGCACGATCTCCTCGCCGTCGAGCACGCAGTCGATCGTCTCGGAGGCCTGCGCCTGCTCGGAGCCGATCGCCTCGAGCTGCACCTGGCCCTCCGAGAACGTGTAGCGGATGGCGGCCTCGGCGTCGAGCACGAGCTGCACGCGCCGCGTCGCGTCGATGAGCTCGGCGGTGTTGACGACGGCGTGGTGGTCGACGCTCTCGGGGAACAGGCGGCGCACGGGCGGGTAGTTGCCCTTGATGAGCAGGCTCGTGACCGTGCGGTCGGCGGTCGAGAACGCGATCTGCTGACGATCGCCGGGCTCCGAGAGCGTGATCTCGATGCGCTCCGCCGAGCCGAAGGTGCGGCCGACCTCGACGAGGGTGCGCGCAGGCACGAGCGAGGTCACGGGCTCGGTGCGGTCGCCGGCGTCCCACTGCACGCTGCGCACCGAGACGCGGTAGCGGTCGGTCGCGATGAGCGTGAGGGTCGTGTCGGCGGCCTCGAGCTGCACGCCGGTGATGACGGGCGTGACGTCCTCGCGGGAGGCCGAGATCGCGACCTGACCGATCGCCTCGGCGAAGGCCTTGCCCTCGACGACGCCGGTGAGGCCCTGCACCGTCGGCACGGTCGGGTACTCCTCGAGCGGCATGCGGGCGAACGAGAAGTTCGCGCTGCCGCAGCGGATCGTCACCTTCGTGCCGTCGTCCTCGACGCGCACCTCGCGCTGGGGCAGCTTCGAAGCGATGTCGCTCAGCAGCCGGCCGGAGACGAGCACGACGCCCTCGGCCTCGACGTCGGCGGCGACCTTCGTGCGCGCCGACGACTCGAAGTCGAAGGACGAGAGCACGACGCCATCGGCGGTGGCCTCGATGCGCACGCCGCCGAGGATCGGCATCGCGGGGCGCTGCGGGAGCAGCTTCACGGCGAACGACACGGCATCGCTGAAGACATCGCGGTTGATGACGAACTTCACTCGGCAGCCTTCCCTCGGCGCGCTTGCGCACTCTCGAGCCGCGCAGCACAGGCGTCCGGCGCGCGGCGGTGTCGATTCTGGCACAGCCTCCCGTCGCACGACCCCGCCGTCCGACGGCGCCCGACGCCCATCGTTGGCGGCTCGAGGGATGACAGGAAACTCTTCTTGTCATTCATAACGTCTGTGGACGCTGTGGATCGCTCACGTCCTCGCCGCTCGTGGAGCGGGAACTACACGCTTGTGACTTGTGGGCGATCTGTGGAGGCGCATCCACCGATCTCGGGATGACAGGAATCCTGTCGTCCGCGCCGTCCACAGCTCGGGGCTCCGCTCTCCACAGGCCGTCGCGTGTCGTCCACACGCGGACCACATGATTCCCACATCGAGGGTTCCGCCGCCGGAAGGCGATGCGGAGGCACGACGGAGCGCCCCGACGCGGGGTCGGGGTGCCTGCGGAGGGCTCAGCGGACGGGCGACTGCCGGATGCGCGCCGTGAGCTCGGTCACCTGCGTGTAGACCGAGCGTCGCTCCTGCATGAGCTTCTCGATCTTCTTGTTCGCGTACATGACCGTCGTGTGGTCGCGGTTGCCGAAGAGCTGGCCGATCTTCGGCAGCGACATGCTCGTCATCTCGCGGCACAGGTACATGGCGATCTGCCGGGCGAGCGCGATCGTCTGCGATCGCGACGAGCCGTGGAGGTCGTCGACCGTGAGCCGGAAGTACGAGGCGGTGTGGCTGATGATGTCGCTCGGCGACACCACGGCCTCCTCGTCGAAGGAGAAGAGGTCCTTCAGCACCGTCTGCGCGAGCTCCATCGTCACGGGCAGCCGGTTGAGGCTCGCGAAGGCGGTGACGCGGATGAGCGTGCCCTCGAGCTCGCGGATGTTCGACTGCACCTTGTCGGCGATGACCGAGAGCACCTCTGCGGGGATCTGGATCCGCTCCGCCTCGGCCTTCTTGCGGAGGATCGCGATGCGCGTCTCGACGTCGGGCACCGTCACGTCGGTGATGAGGCCCCACTCGAAGCGGCTCACCATGCGCTCCTCGAACCCTTGCAGGTGTTTGGGCGCGACGTCGGAGGTGATCACGACCTGCTTGTTGTGGTCGTGCAGCGTGTTGAAGGTGTGGAAGAACGCCTCCTGCGTCGACTCCTTGCCCCGCAGGAACTGGATGTCGTCGATGAGCAGCACGTCGACCTCGCGGTAGCGCTGCTGGAAGGCCTGGCCGAGGTTGTTCGCGATCGAGTTGATGAAGTCGTTCGTGAACTCCTCGCTCGACACGTAGCGCACCCGGATGCCCGGGTACATGCCCTCGGCGTAGTGGCCGATCGCGTGGAGCAGGTGGGTCTTGCCGAGGCCGGAGTCGCCGTAGATGAAGAGCGGGTTGTACGCCTTGGCCGGCGTCTCGGCGACCGCGAGGGCGGCGGCGTGGGCGAAGCGGTTGGAGCCCCCGATGACGAAGTTGTCGAAGACGTACTTCGGATTCAGCCGTGAATCCGCCTTGCGGCTCGAGGGCTCGTCCCGGCGCTCGAAGGTCTCGATGGGCGCGACGACGGGGTGCGCCGCAGGGTCGTCGACGACGTCCGGCAGCGGCTCCTCGTGCTCGAGCTCGGCGTTCACGACGATCTTGAACGAGGAGATGTCCACAGGACTCTCCACAAGCGCATCGGTGATAGGCAGGCGCAGCCGCTGCTCGAGCATGTCGCGCGTCAGGTCGTTCGGCACGTCGAGGTAGAGCACGCCGCCCATGACGCCCTGGGGCTCCACGAGGTCCAGGAATCCGCGCAACGACGGGGGGATCCGTCTGTCGCCGACCAGGGTCGCCAGGACGTTCGACCAGAGTGCTCTGGTGGGGTCGTCCGGGGCCATGGAGCTGCGGTTCCTCTCGAGTGGCGTCGCGATGACAGGTGTGATCCACACCATTATCCACAGGGTCGGTGGAGGAGAGGTCCGCTGGGCGTCAGTGCTCCTGGAGCACCTCCCGCGGCGCGGATTCATAGAGTCTGCACGCATAGCGCACGGGGTGCAAGTCCCGCTGTCATGGCCGCGGCGTGGCGGCGGACGCGGCGCCACGCCGTTGACCGGGGCCGCGCGCTCGCGTATGGTTGTCAGGTTGCCGCAGGCGCACTGCGGCGCGCCGTCGTTCCCTCCGGGGGCCGGCGCCACGACTTCCGGCGCTCCGCGCCGAACCACCGGGAGACATCACCATGAGCAAGCGCACGTTCCAGCCGAACAACCGCCGCCGCGCCAAGAAGCACGGCTTCCGCCTCCGCATGCGCACCCGCGCCGGCCGCGCCATCCTGGCCGCTCGCCGCCGCAAGGGCCGCAGCGAGCTCTCGGCCTGATCCAAGAGGGTCTGGCGCGAGGTGCTCGCGAAGGCGAACCGGATCGTGCGGGGCGACGACTTCCGTCGCATCGTGCGCACCGGTCGCCGCGCGGGCGGCCCGCTCGCGGTGGTGCACCGCACGAAGCCCGGAGCGGCAGTGAGCCGCTTCGGGTTCATCGTGTCCAAGCAGGTGGGCAACGCGGTCGTGCGCAACCGCGTCAAGCGTCGCCTCTCCGAGATCGTGCGCGAGCAGCTGCCCGCGCACGGGGCCGAGGACATCGTCATCCGGGCGCTGCCCCCCGCGGGGCAGGCCGACTTCGCTACACTCAGAGCCGGGATCACGGCGCTCCTGGAGCGACGGTGAAGAGCGTCATGCTCCTCCCCCGCAACATCTGCGTCGCGATCCTCGTCGCCTACCGGGCGGTGGTCTCACCGCTCTACGGCGACGTGTGCCGCTACTACCCGAGCTGCTCGAGCTACGCCCTCCAGGCCATCCAGCAGCACGGCGCGATCCGCGGCATCTGGATGGGCTCGCGCCGCATCCTCCGCTGCCACCCGTGGGCGCCAGGCGGCGTCGACGACATCCCGGAGCCGCGCACGCGGCTCCGAACCACCCGCGCGGGGTTCGTCCTCGCGCACGAGGAGCACTGAACCGTGGACATCTTCGCCCTGCTCATGTGGCCCATCAAGTGGGTCATCGAGGCGATCCTCATCGGCTTCCACACGCTGGTCGTCGCGCTCGGCGGCGATCCCGCCTCGGGCCTCACCTGGGTGCTGTCGATCGTGGGCCTCGTGCTGGTCATCCGCTCGGCGATGATCCCGCTCACCGTGCGGCAGATCGTCTCGTCGCGCAAGTCGCTCGAGATCCAGCCCGAGATCCAGCGCATCCAGAAGAAGTACAAGGGCAAGAAGGATCAGTTCTCGCGCGAGGCGATGCAGCGCGAGACGATGGAGGCGTACCGGAAGGCGGGCACGAACCCCTTCGCCTCGTGCCTCCCGCTGCTCATCCAGATGCCGATCTTCCTCGGCCTCGTGCAGGTGCTCACCGACTCGAACAACCGTCGCGCGGGCGTGACGGCGCCGATCGGCTTCCTCACCGAGCAGCGCGCGATCGAGTTCAGCGAGTCGACGCTCTTCGGCGTCGTGCCGCTGCACCAGACGATGCAGGGCGGCTTCGCGACCGGCGACGTCGCGGTCATCGTCACGGCCATCGTGCTGACGGCGATCATGTGCGCCACGCAGTTCTACACGCAGCTGCAGATCATGACGAAGAACCAGACGCCGGCGATGAAGGAGTCGCCGATGTACAAGCAGCAGCGCATCCTGCTGTACATCATCCCGGTGTTCCTGCTGATCTCGGCCTGGCTGTTCCCGCTCGGCACGATGTTCTACTGGCTCGTCTCGAACATCTACACGCTCGTGCAGCAGCTCATCATCATCAACAAGATGCCGACCCCCGGCTCCGACGCCGCGCTCGCGCGCGAGGCCCGCATGGCGCGGAAGCGCCAGCGGATGGGCCTGCCGCCCGTCGAGGGCGAGGAGGCCGCGGCGGAGGCGGAGCTCGAGATCCGCACGCAGCGGCAGCAGCCGCGATCGAAGCGCACGAAGTCGCAGCGCGAGGGAGGCAACGCATGACCGAGGAGACCCTGGCGGAGGAGCGCGAGGCCGACGCCGAGCGCGTCGACGAGGGCGAGATCGCAGCGGACTACGTCGAGGGCCTGCTCGACATCGCCGACCTCGACGGCGACATCGAGATCGACGCCGAGGGCTCGCGCACGACGGTGGTCGTGGGCGAGGCCGGCGACGACCTGGGCGGCCTCTCGAAGCCCGAGGTGGTCGCGGCGCTGCAGGAGCTCACGCGGCTCGCGGTGCAGCAGCAGACCGGCGACTTCTCGCGGCTGGTGCTCGACGTCGCGGGATCCCGCGACGTGCGGGCGGGCCAGTTGCAGGGGGTCGTGGACCGCGCTGCCGCGGCGATCGCCGACGGCGCCCATCGGGTGCCGCTCGAGCCGATGAGCTCGTACGAGCGCAAGCTCGTGCACGACCTCGTGCGCGAGCACGGCCTCGCGAGCGAGTCCGAGGGCGAGGGTGCCGGCCGGCACATCGTCATCGTCGCGGCCTGAGCGCTGCCACGGATGGGTCGTCAGGCGATGACGGGCGCTCGCGCGTGAACGAGGTCGCTCCCCCGGAGCTCGAGGCCGAGCCTCCGCAGGCGATCGCGCTCTTCGGCGACCGCATCAAGCTCGCTCGCTCGTTCACCCAGTCGCTCGCCGCGCAGGGCGAGACGCTCGGGCTCATCGGTCCCCGCGAGCTGCCGCACCTGTGGAGTCGACACATCCTCAACTCTGCGATGCTCGCTCCGCTGCTCCGGGGGCGCGTGGGCGACGTGGGATCCGGCGCCGGGCTGCCGGGCCTCGTGCTGGCGATCGCCCGGCCCGATGTGCATCTGACGCTCATCGAGCCGATGGAGCGTCGCACGGCGTGGCTGCAGGCGGAGGTCGATCGGATGGGCCTCGACAACGTCGCGGTGCTGCGGGCACGAGCCGAGGAGCTGCCGGGCAGCGGAGCGCTGCTCCCGCTCGATCAGGTCACGGCGCGGGCAGTCTCTGCGCTGCGCACCCTCCTCCCCCTGACCGCGCCGCTCGCTCGGAGCGGTGGTGAGCTGCTGCTGCTCAAGGGTGCTCGGGCCGGCGAGGAGATCGCTGCCGCGCAGAAGGCGATCCGCAAGCACCGCCTGCAGGATGTCGAGGTGCTCGAGCTCGGAGCGGAGCACGGGCTCGAGGTGACGCGCGTCGTCCGAGCGGTCGTCGATCCCTGATTCGTCCTGTGCTGCTGAGGGCCGATGTTCCACGTGGAACATCGGCCCTCGTGCATCGTCAGTCACCCGGAGACGTCGATGCTGGCGTCCGGGTCGCAGTCGGACGACGCGCCGCGCGCGCCGTCGCTCGCCGACGGTCGCCGGAACGACTCGTCGTCGGACGCCGCGCGCCAGCGCTTCCGCAGCACGCCTCCGTGCGCCGCGCGCACCGCGAGCTCGAGACGTTTCACGTGGAACAACGGTTCGGGGTGCAGCGGGAGCTGCATCCTCGACGTGAGGCTGGAGCCCAGGGGTCCTCGGGCCGAGGACGCGCAGCTGGTAACACGCTGACCGAGGGTCGCATGATTCGAAGCCCGGCTTCCGGCGCCTTCTCGCGTGGCCGCGCTGGCTCCCGCGTCGTCCGGCGGACGAGGCATCCGTGTCAGCACGCCGCGCATTGCAGCACACTCGTCGATGCGATGTTCCACGTGGAACATTGGTGCGACTGCACTCACTCGTTGGGCGCGCACCCGCGCTTCGCTGCAGTGGGACAGCGCGCGACGGCGAGCGGATTCTCCGTGCTGATCGGCGCGTTGGACGGTGCCGCGCCTGCTGTGCGTGTTGCGATCAGGAAGTCGGGTCGAATCCCGTCGCTGGGCAACTGACCGCTCGTAGCGCTGATGCCGGTCGGTGTGGCGTGCTGCGCCGCGTGCGCTGCACGCACGTGCGGCGCGGAACGTCGACGTTCCACGTGAAACATCCTGAGATGCTCGGCGACCGAGGATGCGGCGTGCACGGATCGGTGTGTCCACACTGAGGACACGGTGTCGCCGTCGCTCGAGCGAACAGCGTTGCAGGGAGGCCGACGCGGTGGCGCGCCTGTCTGAGCGCTCGGGCCGGGCACGCGGTTGCTGAGCTGCTCCAGAAAGGCGGGGTGCCTCCGGGTCTCTCGTGAGCGTGAGCGCGCTCAGCGCGTCTCTGTGGATCGATGCGATCGATACGGGTGCATGACGCGCCCAACTACATGGGTCATCGAGCCCCATTCGGCCGATGTTTCACGTGGAACATGTCCAGTCGGGCGCTCGCCTCGACGCTGGCCCTCGAGCCGTCGCCTGTGGAGAACTGTGGAAAACGTGCCACGGCACGACGAGAGCGCTGTCGGCGTCCGCGGCGGTGCGCACGGGAAAAACCGCGTGATTCCGCGGAATACTGAGCCGGGGAGGCGCGTGCTTGCGAATGGTGTGCGCGTCGTCCACAGCCACCATGTTCTCCACAGGCTGTGGGTTGCTGTGGAGAACTCGACGCGTCTCTGAGAGTGCGCGACACGGGGTTGTGGACTTTGCCACACGCGCGCGAGGCGCAAGACTAGGGTTCTTGCATCCCGGTCGTCCGCGCATCGTCGCGCCACCCCCGTGGATGTTCCACGTGAAACATCAATCAGGAAGGCCCGTGTGACCACCGGAAAGTTCGACACGACGCCGATCGCGAGGGAGCTCGCCGCGATGGCTCGCCGTCGCCAGGCACTCTCCGCGCAGCAGGTGCCGCTTCCCGCCCGCACACGGATCATGACGGTCGTGAACCAGAAGGGTGGCGTCGGCAAGACGACCACCGCCGTGAACCTGGCCGCCGCGCTCGCGCAGGGCGGTGCCCGCGTGCTGGTGCTCGACCTCGACCCACAGGGCAACGCGTCGACCGCGCTCGGCATCGACCACCACGCCGACGTCATGAGCACCTACGACGTGCTCATCGACGGCGAGCCGCTCGCTGCGGCGGTCGTGACGAGCCCCCAGAGCGAGCTGCTGCAGGTGGTGCCCTCGACCATCCACCTCGCGGGCGCCGATCTGGAGCTCGCGGGCATGGAGCGTCGTGAGCACCGGCTGCGCGAGGCGCTCGACGCGTACTTGAGCGACGCCGCCCGCCCGCCGCACTACGTCTTCATCGACTGCCCGCCCTCGCTCGGGCTGCTCACGATCAACGCCTTCACGGCTGCGACCGAGGTGCTCCTGCCGATCCAGTGCGAGTACTACGCGCTGGAGGGCGTCACCCAGCTGCTCGACACCATCGAGCGCATCAAGGCGCACCTGAACCCCACGCTCGACCTCTCGACCGTGCTGCTCACGATGTTCGACGGCCGGACGCTGCTGTCGCGGCAGGTGGTCGACGAGGTCAAGGCGCACTTCCCCACGCAGACGCTCGAGGCGATCATCCCGCGCTCCGTCCGCGTCTCCGAGGCGCCCGGCTACGGCCAGACGGTGATCGCCTACGACCCCAACTCCCCGGGCGCGCTCTCGTACCGAGAGGCCGCGGCGGAGATCGCACGCAGAGGAGCGGCATGAGCAAGAGAGCAGGGCTCGGGCGCGGCATCGGCGCCCTCATCCCCACCGGCCCCGCCCCTGTGGCGGCGCCCGCGGAGCAGCAGGAGGCGGCGCCCGTCGCAGATGCCAAGGCGCCGAGGGCTCCCAGGAGCGCGCCCGCTCGCACGAGCGCTGCCCCCTCGCGCACCTCCAGCCGCTCGCGGAGAGCGACCATGCCGGACGCACCGACCTCGACCCGTCGGCGCTCGAGCGCGGCTGCCGTCGACGTCTTCTTCTCGGCCGACGACGAGCAGTCCAAGGAGGCGTCGTCGACCGCGCCCGCAGCGGACGCGCAGGAGCTGCTCGCGATCCCCGGCGCGACCTTCGCCTCGATCGTGCCGACGGACATCCGGCCGAACGCGAGCCAGCCGCGCACGGTCTTCGACGAGGACGACCTCGCCGAGCTCGAGCACTCGATCCGTGAGTTCGGCGTGCTCCAGCCGATCGTCGTGCGACCGCTGCACGACGGCTCGGGCGAGGGCGAGCGCTACGAGCTCATCATGGGGGAGCGGCGCTGGCGCGCGAGCCAGCGCGCCGGCCTCGAGGCCGTGCCCGCCGTCATCAAGGACACCCCCGACGACGCGATGCTGCGCGACGCGCTGCTCGAGAACCTCCACCGCGCGCAGCTCAACCCCCTCGAGGAGGCCTCGGCGTACCAGCAGCTCATGGAGGACTTCGCGATCACGCAGGAGGAGCTCTCGCGCCGCATCGGCCGCAGCCGCCCGCAGATCTCGAACACCATCCGGCTCCTGAAGCTGCCGGAGCCGATCCAGCACCGGGTCGCCTCGGGCGTGCTCTCGGCCGGCCACGCCCGCGCGATCCTCTCGCTCTCGACGCGCGAGGCCATGGAGCAGCTCGCGGCGAAGATTGTCAATGAGGATCTCTCAGTACGAGCGGCGGAGACCGCGGCGGGGCTCCTCCAGACCCGATCGCCGCGCCGCGCGCCCACGAAGGGCGCCGTGCAGCACGGCCTCGACGAGATCGCGGGCCGGCTCGAGGATCGCCTCGACACCCGAGTGCGCATCGCGCTCGGCCGCTCCAAGGGGCAGCTGACGATCGACTTCGCGACGGTCGCCGACCTGAACCGCATCCTCTCGGAGCTCGGCGACGAGGGCTTCGGCGGCGCTCCCGCCGAGCGCTGAGCAGCCCGCGGGGCCGCCGGCAGGGCTTGATGCCGCGGCGACGGCGCCCGACCACGCAGAAGGGCCCCGGGGAGCTCCCCGGGGGCCTTCCTGGTCTGCTGCGCCGATCAGAGGTACTGGGCGAGCTCCTGCTCGATCGCGGGCTTCGGCCGCGCGCCGATGAGCTCGTGCACGACCTCGCCCCCCTGGAAGAGCTTCATGGCGGGGATCGACGTGATGCCGTAGCGCATCGCGAGGTCGGGCTCCTTGTCGACGTTCACCTTGACGACGTCGAGCTTCTCGGTCTCGCCGTCGATCTGCTCGAGGATCGGGCTCACGGCGCGGCACGGGCCGCACCACTCCGCCCAGAAGTCGACGAGCACGGGCTTGTCGGCGTTCAGGACGTCCTGCTCGAACGATGCGGTGGTGACTTCCTTCACTGCTGCCTCCTCAGGCCTCATCGAGGGCCGGCGCGGGGTGCGCGGCCAGGTAGTGCTCGACGTCGATCGCTGCCACGGTGCCGGAGCCCGCGGCGGTGATCGCCTGCCGGTAGATCGGGTCGATGACGTCGCCGGCGGCGAAGACGCCCTCGACCGAGGTGCGCGACGAGCGGCCGTCGACCGCGATCGTGCCCTCGGCCGTCAGGTCGAGCTTGCCGTGGATCAGGTGGGTGCGGGGGTCGGAGCCGATGGCGACGAAGACGCCGTCGATCGGCATCTCGTGCGTGGAGGCCGTGACGGTGTCGCGGACGACGATGCTCGTCACCTGCTCGACGCCGTTCACCTCGGTGCCGCGGATCTCGTCGATCGTCGCGTTCGTGAGGAACTCGATCTTCGGGTCCTGCTCCGCGCGGTCGAGCATGGCCGCCGAGGCGCGGAACGTCTCCGAGCGGTGCACGATCGTGACCTTCTCGGCGAACTTCGTGAGGAAGGTCGCCTCCTCCATCGCGGAGTCGCCGCCGCCGACCACGACGAGCTGCTTCTGCTTGAAGAAGAAGCCGTCGCACGTGGCGCACCACGAGACCCCGTGGCCCGAGAGCCGCTGCTCGCCCTCGACGCCGAGCTTGCGGTATTCCGATCCCGTCGCGTAGATGACCGCGCGGGCCTCGAGCACCTCGTCGCCCACGTGCACGCGCTTGATCTCGCCGTCGAGCTCGAGCTCGGTGACGTCGACCATGCGCACGTCTGCACCGAAGCGCTCCGCCTGCTGCTGCATGGCGAACATGAGCTCGGGGCCCTGGATGCCCTCGGGGAAGCCGGGGAAGTTGTCGACCTCGGTCGTCGTCATGAGGTCGCCGCCCATCGCGACGCTCGACGCGAGCACGATGGGGCGGAGGTTGGCGCGGCCGGCGTAGATCGCGGCCGTGAAGCCGGCGGGGCCGGAGCCGATGATGATGACGTCGTGCACGGATGCTCCTGGTTCGTGGTCTCTGCTGGGCACAACCGATCCTAGGTCTCGCGCATTCCCGCGCCCTCGCCCGCCGCTGCGGCCGCAGCGGCGCCCTGGGGGCCGGGCGTGGCCAGGAGGTCGCCCGTCGCCGCGTCGACGACGATGAGGCCGTGGGAGGGCCACTCGGGGGTGCGGCGCACGACGGGGCGAGCGACGCGGGCGCGCGTGCGGCGATCCCAGGAGTCGACGAGCCGCGAGCTCGCGGCGTCGACGATGAGCACCGCGGGGTGCGCGTGCGCGAGCGACGAGGACGCGTCCGACGACCACCAGCCCTCGAGGGCGAGGGGGCGTGGAGGCGGTGCGAGCTCGAGGCGCGCGCGCTCGCGGCGCAGCGAGGCACCGATGATGGCGCCGGCGCCGGCGAGCGCCCCCACGAGGAGCGGACCGGCGAGCCGGGCGATCGGGTGGACCATGCGAGCCTCCTGCCGTCGCGCGGGCGCGGCGGCGCCGCGCGGAGGGCCCACGCTAGCCCGGCGGCCCAGGAGCCCGCCCGGAGCGGCCTGGACGAGCCGTGGGCGGGTGGGCGACTGCGGCTACGCCCCTGCGGAGCCCCGACCGCGGCGCAGCCGCGAGACGACGAGGTCGGCGGTCGTGCGGAAGTCGGGGTTGCGCGTGAGGTAGAGCAGCCCGAAGTAGACGAGCGCCATCGCGACGCCCGCGATCGCGCAGGTGAGGAGGCCGGCCGGCTTGGTGATCGTGCCGAAGCCGCCGTCGACGTAGCCGCCGAGCGCCGAGACCACGCCGAAGCCCGCCGCGCCGGCCGGGATCGCGTAGGCGAGGTACTGCACGTGCCGCCACGCGACGAGCCGGAAGCCGAAGGGGCCGATCTTCCGGCGCACGAGCACGAGCCAGACCGAGGCCGAGACGAGGTTGGCGATCGACACCGCGAGCGCGGTGCCCGCGATGATCCACACGGCCGGCAGCGTCGACGCCCACCACAGCAGGGCGAAGGTGATGAACATGCTCACGCACGCGTACAGGAAGGCGGTGCGGGTGTCGCCGAGCGCGAAGAAGACGCGCTGGATCACGTACTCGGCCGAGTAGGCGACCGCGCACAGCAGGAACGCCCAGATGACCCACGACATCGCGATCGAGCCCTCGAAGCCCTGCTCGAAGAAGCGCGCGAGCGGCGGCGCGACGACCGCGATCATCACCGCGGCGATCGTCGTGAGCATCCCGACGCCGCGGAGCGCGCCGGAGAGGTCGGTGCGGATCTTGCCCACCTCGCCGTCGTTCGCGTGGTGCGACATCTGCGTGAAGTACGCGATCGCGATCGAGACGGCGATGATCGAGTGCGGCAGCGAGAACACGTACCACGCGTTCTGCATCGTGAGGATGTTCGCCTCGTCGCCCATCGAGGCGACGCGCGACTGCACGAGGCCCTTGATCTGGCCGATGATGACGATGCCGAAGAGCCACATGGCGCTGCGCCCCGTGGCGCGCAGGCCCACGCCGCGCCAGCCGAAGTCGAGGCGGAAGCGCATGCCGGTGCGGCGGAAGAAGAGCACGAGCACGAGCGCCTGCACCGCCACGGCACCGGTGGTGATGATGCCGAGCCACATGACGCGGTCGGCGTCCCACACCGCGAGCGAGCGGTTCGTGTTGGCCTCGCCGAACAGCAGCATGAAGACCGCGAGCCCCGCGATGCCGATGACGTTGTTGGCCACGGGTGCCCAGGTGTACGGGCCGAACTGGCTGCGCGCGTTGTAGATCTCGCCGAGCAGCGTGTAAATCGCGTAGAAGAGGATCTGCGGCATGCACCAGTACGCGAGCGCGATCGCGAGGGCCATCTGTCCGTCGCTGAAGCCGCGTCCGGACTCGCCCGCGCTGACGGCGTAGATCTGCACGAGGAACGGCGCCGCGATCGTCGCGACGATCGTGAGAAGCAGGAACACCGTGCCGCCGAGCGTGAGGATCTTCGAGACGTACGACTCGCCGCCGTCCTTCGCCTTCGACGCCCGCACGATCTGCGGCACGAGCACGGCGCTCATGACGCCGCCCGCCACGAGGGCGTAGACGTTGTTGGGCAGCTGGTTCGCGAGGCCGAACGCCGCGGCGGACTGCGAGAACGACTGGCCGATCGCGGCGGCGAGCATGCCCGCCTTCACGAAGCCGAGGATGCGCGAGACCATCGTCCCCGAGGCGATGATCGCGCTCGCCCTGCCTGTGCTCACGCGGTCTCCTCCGTGCCGGTCGTCTGGGGGCGCCCGCGGAGCGGGCGGTCGTCGAGGTCGCCGCGGGCCTCGCCGCGGCGGCGCTTGCGCACCGAGCGCCAGATGCCGAAGCCGAGCAGCAGCGCGATCGCTGTACCGAGCGTCCACCCCACGACCGCCTCGATCGTGGGCCGCGCCTGCACGCGGATCGTCTGCAGCTGCCCGAGGGAGACGCCGTCGGGCGTCGAGAGCTGCGCGATCATGAGCACGCCGCCCGTGCCGACGATCTCGATCGGCACCTGCACGCGCTGCTGGCTGGAGGCCGGGATCGTGACGTCGACCTCGGGGTCGGGCACCGTGACGAGCGCGTTGGAGGGCCGCACCGAGAGCTGCACCGTGACGGGCTCGTCGAGCTCGTTCGTGATGGTGATGGGCAGGGGCAGGCTCTGGCCGACGGCCTGGATGTCGCTGCCGCCCAGGATCTGGACCGCGTGCCGCACCTCGCCCATCGCGCCGCCGAGGCCCTCGATGGCGATCCGGTCGGCCTCGGTGACGGCGCGCCCCGCGTCGGGCAGCGCCCCGAGCAGCTGGAGGCGCAGGTCCGCGAGCAGCGCCGAGGGGTCCTCGACGATGCTCGAGACGCTCGAGACCTCGGCCTCCTGCGCGAGGGCGGCGGTGACGAGCTCCGCGCCGGCGTCGCGAGCGGGATCGTCGAGCTCGGCGAGGCTCGCCTCGCGCGGCTCGCCGCGGAGCGCCTCCTCGACCTCGACGGTGTCGACGAATCCTGCGTCGCTGAGGTCCGAGAGCAGCGGCCCGATGTCGCCGAGCGAGGAGGCAGGCAGCATGGCGGCGAGCGCGCGGCTGTCGGAGGGGCGCTCGCGCGTGATCGTCGCGAGCAGCGCGAGGGTGCGCGCCCGGGCGTCGGCGGCGGCGAGGTCGTCGTCGAGCACGGCCTCGCGCACGAGGGACTGCAGCTCGGCGTCGGCGGCGAGCGCCTCGACCCCGTCGATCGAGACGTGCGCGCTCGGCGTGGAGCCGACGAGCATCTCGTCGAGCCCCGCGGTCGTGAGCACCACGGTGCCGATGCCGGCGAGCGAGGCGAGGTCGTCCTGCCGCAGCACCGCGCTCGTCGCATCGATCACGGGCGCAGCTGTGCCGACGTCGGCCACGCCGGGCGGCAGCATGGGGGCGTCCTCGCGGGGCACGCCGAGCAGCTCCACCGGGTGCACGCCCGCGCGCACCTCGGCGATGGGATCGGCGTTCGCGTACTCGAGCGCGTAGGCCTCGGGGCGGTCCGCGCGGTCGAGCCACGACGTGGCGGCCTCGGGAGCCTCGCCACCGAGCGCCGCCTCGCTCGCCGCGAAGACGGGATCGATGCCGAAGCTCAGGCCCGCGGCGATCGCGGCGTCGAGGGATTCGCGGGCCTCGCCGCCGATGGTCGTGGCGGCCTCGAGCGCGGCGGCGTCGAGCAGACCGTCCGAGGCGCCGGCGTCGATCGGCGCGACGAGCGAGAGGCGCGTGGGGCTCGCCTCGCCGGGCTCGTCGCGCACGACGACGCTCGTGGCGGTGGCGAGGTCGGCGCCGTTCGCGGCCAGGCCGTAGGCGCCCCAGGAGCGCCCGTCGAGGCCGAGCGACGCCGCGTCGATCGTGGCCGAGGCCGTCGCGCGGAGCCGCGCGGGCGCCGCAGGCACCTCGACGGTGGCGATGACCGAGCTCGCGAGCAGGCTCTGGCCCGCGAACCACCGGGTGAGGCCGTAGCGGGTCGGGATGGGCGCCGCCGTGAGCAGCACCTCGACGCTCGTGGCGGGCACGATCGCGTCGGTCGGGTTGTCGAGCACGATCTCGACCTCGAGCGACTCGCCCTCGGAGACGAGCGGGTCGACGGCCGCGATCGTGAGCTCGGGGCTCGTCGCGCCCGTCGTGGTCGCCGCGGCCGGGGCGGCCGAACCGGCGGCCGCGAGCGGTGCGAGGACGAGCGCCGTCGCGGCCGCGGCGGCGGCGAGCGCGGTCGCGCGCCGCCCGGAGAGGCGACCGGCCGACAGCATGAGGAGAGTCTAGGTGCGACCGCTCGCACCGCCGCCCGAGCGGAGCGGCGCGGTCGCCCGGGCATCTGCGAGGATGGTCGGTCGTGACGGACATGGGTGAGGCTGCTGCTCGGCTCGAGGCGCTCGTCGCCGAGGCCCCGACGGCGCGCATCGCCGCCGCCTTCGCCGCGGCGGGGCACGAGCTCGCGCTCGTGGGCGGCCCCGTGCGCGACGCCTTCCTCGGCCGCCCGGTCACCGACCTCGACCTCGCGACCTCCGCGACGCCGGACGAGACCCTCGCGATCGTCGGTCCCCTCGCCGACGCCACGTGGGATGTCGGCCGCGAGTTCGGCACGATCGCCGCGCGCGTCGACGGCGCCGACGTCGAGATCACCACCTACCGCGCCGACCAGTACGACGGCGTCTCCCGGAAGCCCGCGGTGGCGTTCGGCGAGCGGCTCGAGGACGACCTCGTGCGCCGCGACTTCACCGTGAACGCGATGGCGCTGCTGCTCACGCCCCGCCGGGACGGCAGCGAGGCGCCGCTGCCGCAGCTGATCGACGTGGGCGGCGGCCTCGAGCACCTCGTGGCCCGCGTGCTCGACACCCCGCAGGCGCCCAAGCGCTCCTTCGACGACGACCCGCTCCGCATGATGCGCGCGGCGCGCTTCGCGGCGCAGCTGGGCTTCGAGGTGGCGCCGCGCGTCGTGGATGCGATGGAGGCGCAGGCCGAGCGCATCCTCGGCATCTCGGCCGAGCGCGTGCGCGACGAGCTCGTGAAGACGCTGCGCACGCCGACGCCCGTGTCCGGGATCCGCCTGCTCACCGACACCGGCATCCTCGAGCGCGTGCTGCCGGAGGTGCCGGCGCTGCGGCTCGAGGCCGACGAGCACGCCCACCACAAGGACGTGTTCGAGCACTCGCTCACGGTCCTGCAGCAGGGCATCGACCTCGAGGCCTCCCGGAACCCCGGGGCGGAGCCCGACGTCGTCTCGCGCCTCGCGGGCCTCCTGCACGACATCGGCAAGCCGGCGACGCGGCGCATCGAGGGCCGCGTGGTCACCTTCCACCAGCACGACGTCGTCGGTGCGCGCATGGCGACGAAGCGGCTGAAGGCGCTGCGCTTCGACAACGACACCGTGAAGGCCGTCTCGCGGCTCGTCGAGCTGCACCTGCGCTTCTACGGCTACGGCGACCAGGGCTGGTCGGACTCGGCGGTGCGGCGCTACGTGCGCGACGCCGGCCCGCTGCTCGAGCGCCTCCACATCCTCACGCGCTCCGACGTCACGACGCGCAACCGTCGCAAGGCGGAGCGCCTCGACTTCGCCTACGACGACCTCGAGCGCCGCATCGCCGAGCTCGCCGAGCAGGAGGAGCTCGACGCCGTGCGCCCCGACCTCGACGGCGAGCGCATCATGGCGATCCTCGGCATCGCTCCCGGTCGCGAGGTGGGCGAGGCCTACCGGATGCTGCTCGACGCCCGGCTCGAGCACGGGCCGCTCGGCGAGGAGCGGGCCGAGGCGATGCTGCGCGAGTGGTGGGCGGCGCGCTCGGCGTGATGCCGCGGCACCCGCATCTGGCGCGGGAACCCGGGCCTGCGGTACGATCGCAAGGTTGCGCGGGCTCCGCCCGACCTCGGGCACGAGGCCAGCGCACCATGCATACCCTCCTGCTGCAGACCGTCTGCAGCCGTTCTAGTCCGAAGGAGGTGGGTGAAGCATGCAGCAGTACGAGCTGATGGTGATTCTCGACCCGGAGGTGGACGAGCGCACCGTCGCCCCGTCGCTCGACAAGTTCCTCAACGTCGTCCGCAACGACGGCGGCACGATCGACACCGTCGACATCTGGGGCCGTCGCCGCCTGGCATACGAGATCGACAAGAAGCACGAGGGCATCTACGCCGTCGTCAACTTCACGGCCGAGTCGGCCACCACGGTCGAGCTCGACCGACAGCTGAAGCTGTCGGAGGCCGTCATGCGCACGAAGGTCCTGCGCGCCGAGGACGCCGTCACGCAGACGTCGAAGTCGCGCCGCGAGGCCGAGGCGAAGGCCGCGAGGAAGGCCGCCGCTCCCGCGCCCGCCGCCGAGGTCGAGGCCGAGTAGCCATGGCCGGCGAGACCATCATCACGGTGGTCGGCAACCTGACGGCCGACCCGGAGCTGCGCTACACGCAGAACGGCCTCGCGGTCGCGAACTTCACCATCGCCTCCACCCCCCGCACGTTCGACCGCCAGGCGAACGAGTGGAAGGACGGCGAGGCGCTGTTCCTCCGCGCGTCGGTGTGGCGCGAGTTCGCCGAGCACGTCTCGCAGAGCCTGCAGAAGGGCTCGCGCGTCATCGCGCAGGGCCGTCTGAAGCAGCGCTCCTTCGAGACGCAGCAGGGCGAGAAGCGCACCGTCATCGAGCTCGAGGTCGACGAGATCGGCCCCTCGCTCCGCTACGCGACCGCGCAGGTCACCCGCACCACGGGCGGCGGCGCAGGCCGCAGCTCGGGCGGCCAGGGCAGCTTCGGCGGCCAGGGCGGCCAGGGTGGCTTCGGCGGGCAGCAGCAGGTGGCCGACGAGCCGTGGGGTCAGCCCGCGCAGTCGAACCAGGCGCAGCCGCAGGCCGACGTCTGGGGCGCGCCCGGCACCTCCTACAACGACGAGACGCCCTTCTAAGGGCCCTCCCACTCACATGCATCAGGGGCTCCGGCCCCGAACAGGAAAGGCAAGCACATGGCTGGCAAGCCGCAGAACCGCAAGCCGCGGGGCCCGAAGGGCGGCAAGAACGCCGCTCCGGCCAAGGCGATCAAGGTCGGCGTCATCGACTGGAAGGACGTCGCGACGCTCAAGAAGTTCATCTCGGAGCGCGGCAAGATCCGCGCCCGTCGCATCACCGGCGTGTCGGTGCAGGAGCAGCGCCTGATCGCCAAGGCGATCAAGAACGCGCGCGAGATGGCGCTCCTGCCCTACTCGGGCGCCGGACGCTGAGGGGGCTGAACCATGGCAAAGCTCATTCTCACGAACGAGGTCTCGGGCCTCGGTTCCGCCGGTGACGTCGTCGAGGTCAAGAACGGCTTCGCGCGCAACTACCTCGTCCCGCAGGGCCTCGCAGTCGCGTGGTCGCGCGGCGGCGAGAAGCAGGTCGAGCAGATCAAGGCCGCCCGCGCCGCGCGCGAGCACGCCACGATCGAGGAGGCCCAGGACCTCAAGCTGCGCCTCGAGGCGAACACCGTGACGGTGCACGCCAAGGCCGGCGCCGAGGGCCGCCTCTTCGGCTCGGTGCAGACCAAGGACATCGCGGAGGCCGTCGAGGCCGCCGGCCACGGCTCGATCGACAAGCGCGTCATCGAGATCCTGACGCCGATCCGCGCCACGGGCGAGCACAGCGCCACGGCGCGCCTGCGCGACGACCTCATCGCCACGATCACCCTCAAGGTGGTCGCCGCGAAGTGACGTCCTGACGTCGCACGGAGGGCCCGCATCCAGCTGGATGCGGGCCCTCCGTCGTGTGCGGAGCATCGATCCGGATCGTCGGGTGGCACCGCCCGGGCGGGCCGCGGAGCCGAACCTTCAATGTTGACTTGAGGCGTCTTTCCCCCACAGCTCTGTGGAGAGAGAATCGACCGGTCAGAGCAGGCTTTCTCGATTCGAGGCCGTTCGATTCCACAGGACTGTGCACAGGTCGAGGGCGTCAGGACCCGGGTTCCGCACGGCGTTGTCCACATCCATCCACAGCGCTGTCCACATGTGGGATTCGACGCGCGCGGCAGCTCGCTCCTAGCCTGTGCGGGGCTCCCGCGCATGCAGGCATGTGGGTCGCCCGCGCGATGATCGCAGTCGCGGTCGACGAGAGGGAGGGGAGCGGATGACGGACCTGGCCGAGATCGGGCTGGACGAGAGCCGCTACACCGAGCGCACGCCCCCGCACGACATGCTCGCCGAGCAGTCCGCCATCGGCGGCATGCTGCTCTCGAAGGACGCCGTCGCCGACTGCCTCGAGCAGGTGCGCGGCAACGACTTCTACCAGCCCAAGCACGAGATCGTCTACGAGGCGATCCTCGCCCTCTACTCCAAGGGCGAGCCCACCGACGTCATCGCCGTCTCCGACGAGCTGACGAAGACCGGCATGCTCTCGCGCGCCGGCGGCGTCGAGTACCTGCACTCGCTCACCTCGATGGTGCCGACGGCCGCGAACGCCGGCTTCTACGCCTCGATCGTCGCCGAGAAGGCGGTGCTGCGCCGCCTCGTCGAGGCCGGCACCCGCATCGTGCAGATGGGCTACGCCTCCGAGGGCGAGGTCACCGACCTCGTCAACCACGCGCAGGCCGAGGTCTACGCCGTCATGGGCGACGAGGCCGCCGAGGACTACGTGCCGCTCTCGTTCGCGATCGAGTCGGCCATCGAGGAGATCGAGGCCGCCAAGGGCCTCGACGGCGCCATGACGGGCGTGCCCACGGGCTTCCGCGAGCTCGACGAGCTCACGAACGGCCTCCACCCCGGGCAGCTCGTCGTCATCGCCGCCCGCCCCGGCCTCGGCAAGTCGACGCTCGCGATGGACCTCGTGCGCTCCTGCTCGATCAAGAACGACCTGCCCTCGGTCTTCTTCTCGCTCGAGATGGGCCGCACCGAGATCGCGATGAAGCTGCTCTCGGCCGAGTCGAGCATCCTGCTGCAGAAGCTGCGCAAGGGCAACATCGAGGGCCGCGACTGGACGACGCTCGCGCAGGTGCGCGGCCGCATCAACGACGCGCCGCTCTACATCGACGACAGCCCCAACATGACGCTCGTCGAGATCCGCGCGAAGTGCCGGCGCCTCAAGCAGCAGAACGGCCTGAAGATGGTCGTCGTCGACTACCTCCAGCTCATGACGAGCGGCAAGAAGGTCGAGTCGCGCCAGCAGGAGGTCTCGGAGTTCTCGCGCTCGCTGAAGCTGCTCGCCAAGGAGCTGCAGGTGCCGGTCATCGCGCTGTCGCAGCTGAACCGTGGCCCGGAGCAGCGCGGCGACAAGAAGCCCGCCATCAGCGACCTGCGCGAGTCGGGCTCGATCGAGCAGGATGCCGACATCGTCATGCTCCTGCACCGCGAGGACGCGTACGACCGCGACATCCGCCCCGGCGAGGCCGACATCATCGTCGCGAAGCACCGCGGCGGCCCGACGAAGACGATCCCGGTCGCCTTCCACGGCCACCTGGCCCGCTTCGTCGACATCGCGCCCGGGATGGGTGCGGGCGAGGGAGGCGCGCCCGGCATGCCGGCGATGGCGCCCGGCGGCACGCCCTTCGGCGGCGCCCCCTACGGCGCGCCCGCCGGTCCGCCGCCGCCCGTCGAGGGCTGACGCGAAAGGTACGACTTCGTCCGAGAGGTACCGGTCTACCGGTACCTTTCGGACAGACCCGTACCGCTCGCGGAGGATCGCCTGTCGGCGCGCGATCGACGGGCCGCCGACGCGCACGACGAGGGGCCCCGACCTGCGCGGTCGGGGCCCCTCGTCGCGGTGCGCGGCTAGGCCGCGTGCTGCACCGCGAAGTCGACGCGGCCGTCCGGCTGCGACGAGGCGTCGAGCACCTTGTCGTCGAGCGCGGCGGCGGCAGGGGCGTCGAGGAAGACCTTCGCGCCGGCCTGCTCGACGACCTGGTCGCCGGCCTCCGGGGCGTTCGCGACCGACACATCGAGGCCCTGGCCCTCGGTGCCCTGCGCGATGCGCAGGCCCCCCGTGGCGGGCGCGGCGGCGTGCTCGACGATGCCGGTGATGACGGACTGGGCGTTCTCGGTGAGCGTGAGCATGTGGTGCTCCTTCCCGTTGCGAACAGGCCACGATGCCGGGATGCGGTGGCGAACGCAAGGCCGGAGGGGGTGCCCGGGCGTGTCGCGCCGCGGCTGCGGCGGGCGAGCGCTGCGACGGTGCAGGATCGATCCGTGGGGGAGCGGATGAGGCTCGGCGCGCCGTTCTGGCGGCTGTTCTCCTCGTCGACGGGCTCGAACCTCTCGGACGGCGTGCTCACGGCGGCGCTGCCGCTCGTCGCCGCGAGCCTCACGCGCGACCCGCTCCTCATCTCGCTCGTCGCGTCGCTCGCCTTCCTGCCGTGGCTGCTCTTCGCGATCCCCGCGGGCGCGCTCGTCGACCGCATCGATCGCCGCCGCGCCATGCAGCTCGCCAACCTGCTCCGCGCGCTCGTGCTGCTCGCCCTCGCCGCGACCCTGGCCGCGGGCCTCGCCTCGATCTGGCTCCTGTACGTCGCCGCCTTCGTGCTCGGCGTCGCCGAGACGGTCTACGACAACGCGGCCAGGGCGATGCTGCCGCGCGTCGTGCGCCGCGACCAGCTCGAGCGCGGCAACTCGCTGCTCGCGACGGCCGAGAGCATCACCAACCTCTTCCTCGGCGCGCCGCTCGGCGCGCTGCTGTTCGCCGCGGCGGCCGTCGCGCCGCTCGGCGTCGCGGTGGTGCTCTACCTCGCGGCCGCCGTGCTCATCGTCACGGTGCGCGGCCGCTTCCGGCCGGAGCGGGCGGCGCCCACGACCCTCGCCGCCGACATCCGCGAGGGCCTCGCCTGGCTCCTGCGGCACCGCATCCTCCGCTCGCTCGTCGTCGTCACGGGGCTCGGCGCGCTCGCCTCCTCGCTCGGCAACGGCATCGCCGTGCTGCTCGCGCTCGAGGTGCTGGAGCTCGACGAGGCGGGGTTCGGCGTGCTGCTCGCGCTCGCGGGCGCGGGCGGCGTGCTCGGCGCGCTCGTCTCGCCCGCCCTCACGCGGCTGCTCGGGCGCACCGCGGCGATGGGCGTCTCGGGCACCGCCTTCGGCGCCTCGCTCGCGGCCGTGGGCCTGTGGCCGCAGCCGCTCGTGGTGCTCGTGGCCTGGCCGCTCGGCACGATGTTCGTGAGCGCCTTCAACGTGCAGATCATGTCGGTGCGGCAGGTGCTCATCCCGGATGCGCTGTTCGGCCGCGTGCAGGGCGCGTACCGCACGGTGCTGTGGGGCGGCATCCCCATCGGCACCGCCGCCGGCGGGCTGCTCGCGGGCTGGCTCGGGGTGCCCGCCGTCTACGTGATCGGCGGCGCGATCGGCATGCTCGCGGGCCTCGGCACCTGGATCGTGCTCGCGCGGCACCGCGATGCCATCGCCGCCGCGTTCCGCGCCGACGACGAGGCGCATGGGGACGGCGGCGACGCCGCGTCGGGCCCCGGGGCGGCCGACCCCGCCTGAGCCTGGGAGGATGGGACCATGCCCGCAGACATCGAGCCGCGCGTCGCGGTCTACATCGACTTCGACAACATCCTCATCTCGCGCTACGACCAGCTGCACGGCCGCGGCTCGTTCCACAGCGACCGCGTGCGGCAGCTGCCCGCCGACGGCCGCGAGTCGAAGGCGCGCACGCGCTCGGCGCAGGCGACCGTCGACCTCGGCGCGATCATCGACTACGCCTCCTCCTACGGCTCGATCGTGCTGAGCCGCGCGTACGCCGACTGGTCGGTGCCCGCGCACGCCGCCTACCGCGATCAGCTGCTCGCGCGCGCCGTCGACCTCGTGCAGCTGTTCCCGACGACGCGCGCGCTCAAGAACGGCGCCGACATCCGCCTCGCCGTCGACGTCGTCGAGGACCTCTTCCGCCTCGACGACATCACGCACGTCGTGATCGTCGCCGGCGACTCCGACTACATCGCGCTCGCCCAGCGGGCGAAGCGCCTCGGCCGCTTCGTCGTGGGCATCGGCGTGGCGGGCAGCACCTCGAAGTCGCTCGCCGCCGCGTGCGACGAGTTCGCCGACTACGACGCGCTGCCCGGCATCGAGCCGGTGGTCGTCGAGGTCGAGGAGCCCGACGCGCCGGAGCCGACCGAGGAGGAGGCCGCGACGACGCAGGCCGAGGCGGAGGCGCAGGCCCCCGCGACGGCGAAGCGCCGCAGCCGGCGCGCGACGAGCGCCTCGGTCGCGGCCGCGGCCGACGACGAGGTCGCCATGACGCCCGAGCAGCGCGGCGACGCCGCGACGGGGCTGCTGGAGCGCGCGCTGCGCATCCTCACCCAGAAGACCGACGACGAGTGGCTGCACGCGAACGTCGTCAAGGAGCAGATGAAGCGCATGGACCCGGTCTTCAACGAGAAGTCGCTGGGCCACCGATCGTTCTCGGACTTCGTGGGCGCGCGCGGCGGGCTCGTCGAGCTGCGCGAGGACGGCCAGGCGCGCCTGCTGCGGCTGCGGGGCTGACGCACCAGCGCCGGCCCGCGCGCAGTGCGGCACCGGCTCGCTCGAGCGGCGTCGGCGCGCTGTCAGCGGCCGGGTGCAGGATGGCGGCATGCCGGAGCTGCCGGAGGTCGAGGCGCTCGCGGCCGACCTGCGCGAGCGCCTGGTGGGCCGCACGATCCGTCGCGTCCAGATCGCCGAGGTCGCGGCCCTCAAGACCTACGACCCGCCGATCGACGCCCTCGAGGGCGCGCGCATCACCAGCACGGGTCGCCGGGGCAAGCACCTGCTGCTGGGCGTGCGCACCGCCGACGGCCGCGACCTCCACCTCGTCGTCCACCTGGCCCGCAGCGGGTGGATCCGCTGGCGCGAGGCCGCGCCCGCGCCCCGCAAGGGCAGAGGGCGGGGTCCCCTCGCGGCCCGGCTCGTGCTCGAGCGCGAGGAGGGGAGCGAGGGCCTCGGCGGCGACGGCGTCGACATCACCGAGCAGGCCACGCAGAAGCGGCTCGCGATCCACGTCGTGGCGCACCCCGACCAGGTGATGACGATCGCGACGCTCGGGCCCGAGCCGCTCGCCGAGGACTGCACCGAGGAGCGCTTCGCGCGCATGCTCGAGCACGCGGGGCGCGCGCAGATCAAGGGCGTGCTGCGCGACCAGCGCCGCATCGCCGGCATCGGCAACGCCTACTCGGACGAGATCCTGCACGCGGCGCGCATGTCGCCCTTCCACCCGGCGTCGATGCCCGCGGAGGACGTGCATCGGCTCTACGAGGCGATGCGGACCATCCTCTCGGACGCGGTCGAGCGTGCCCGAGGTGTGGGCGCGGCGTCGCTGAAGGCCGAGAAGCGCCAGGGCATGCGCGTGCACGGCAGGACGGGCGAGCCCTGCCCGGTGTGCGGCGACGCAGTGCGGCAGGTCATCTACGCCGACTCGACGTTCCAGTACTGCCCCACGTGCCAGACGGGCGGGAAGCCGCTCGCCGACCGGGTGCTGTCGCGGCTGGGCGTGCGCCGCTGAGCGCGGTGCGCGCCGAGGGCTCCGCGGACGCGGCGGCAGCCGGCCCGCGCACCGGGCGTCAGCCCCGCACGCCACCCGTGACGATGCCCCAGCGCTTCCGCGACACGATCGTGACGCCGGGCGCCGCGTAGTACGGGTCCTCGGCGAGCGCGGCGTCGACCTCGGCCTCGTCGTCGGTGTCGAACACCAGCAGCGCGCCCGTCTGGTCCTCGAAGGGCCCCGCGGCCACGAGCACGCCCCGCTCGTGCAGGCCTCCGAGCAGCTCGCGGTGGCGCGGGCGCAGCTCGAGGCGGGCGGGGTCGTCGGAGAAGCTGAGGATGACGGCGATCATGGGGCCAGCCTAGGCGCGGCGCGGCGCCCGCTCCGGCACGCGCGGACGACGACGGGGCGGATGCCGGCCGTGGCCGCGCATCCGCCCCGTCGTGGCTGCCGTCGGCTCAGGCGGCGGCGCGCTCCGCGGCCTCGCCGGCCGCGACGAGGTCCGCGACCGCAGTGCGCAGGTCGTCCTCCGACCGCGCGACGAAGGCGGCCGCGTCGACGAGGCGCATCGACTCGTCGAAGTCGCCCTGCTCGAACGCCATGCGCACGCCATCGCCCTGCAGGTCGAGGCCGATGTAGCGCAGCACGGCGCTCAGCTGCGCGTTCGCGGCGGCGCCGCCGGCCCAGCCGTAGGAGACGACGACGGCGGGGAGGCCGACCCACTCGGCCTTCAGGTAGTCGATCGCGTTCTTCAGCGCGGCCGGGTAGCCGGCGTTGTAGTCGGGCGTGACGAAGACGACGGCGTCGAGGGCGGTGATCCGCTCGGCCCAGGCGATCGAGTGCGGCTGCGTGCGCACGCCGGAGGCCGGCGGCAGCGCCTCGTCGAGCAGCGGCAGCTGGATCTCGGCGAGGTCGAGCAGCACGGGCTCGCCGCCGGCGGCCTCGATGCGGGCCGCGAGCCTCGTCGGCGACCGGGCGGCCGACGCGGACGGGGCGGGTGCTGCCGACGATGATGCCGATCTGGGGACGTGCGGACATGGTGCTCCTCGAGCTCGATGGATCGCGGGTTCGGGCGCGCGCCCGTGCGGCGCCGGTGTCAGACAACACGCGGGAGGCCCGGGCATTCCCGCCCGGGCCTCCGTCGCGTGTCGGCCGCCGCCGCGCTCAGCGCGCGAGGAAGGCGCGCGCGGCCGCGACCATCGCGGTCGTCGCGGTGTCGAGCGTCGGCTGCATGACCGGGATGAAGGTGGGGGAGTGGTTCGAGGGCACCGAGGCCGCGAGCGTGCCCGCCGCGGTCGCGTCCGCCACGAGCTGCGGGTCGAAGCCGCCGTACATCCAGTACACGTAGGGCGCGCCCCACGTGGCCGGGAGGTCGGAGAAGTCCTCGGAGCCGAGCAGCGGCCGCAGCGGCAGGTGGTGCTCGCCGAAGGCCTCGTCGAAGGCTGCCGCGACCCGCGCCGTCGCCGCAGGGTCGTTGTCGGTGAGGGGCGCGACCGAGCCGCGCTCGATCGTCGCGGGGCGCGGCGCCCCCGAGGCCTCGCACTCGCCCTGCACGATCCGCTCGATCGCCGCGATGACGCGCGCCCGCACGCCCTCGTCGAAGGTGCGGATGTTGATCTCGAGCCGGGCGCTCTCGGGGATGATGTTCTGCTTCGTGCCCGCGTGGAAGGTGCCCACGGTCACGACCGCCTGCTCGAAGGGCGCGACCGTGCGCGCGACGACGGTCTGCAGTCGCATGACGATCGCTGCGCCGAGCACGATCGGGTCGACCGTGGCCTCCGGCTGCGAGCCGTGGCCGCCGCGGCCGTGCACCGTGACGACGAGGTGGTCGCTCGAGGCCATCACGGGGCCGGCGGCGAGCGAGACGGTGCCCGCGGCTCCGGGCATGACGTGCTGGCCGAGCGCGACGTCGATGCCGCCCGGCAGGATGCGGCGCAGGTCCTCCTGCATGCCCTTCGCGCCGTCGATCATCTCCTCCGCCGGCTGCAGGACCGCGACGAGCGTGCCCGCCCAGTCGTCCTGGTCGACGAGCACACGCAGCGCGCCCTGCAGCGACGCCATGTGCGTGTCGTGGCCGCACGCGTGCATGACGCCGACGGTCTGCCCCTCCCACTCGTCGGTGCGGGTGGAGCGGTAGGGCACCTGCTCGGCCTCGACGACGGGCAGGCCGTCCATGTCGGCGCGCACGAGCACCGTGGGGCCCTCGCCGCGGCGCAGGATGCCGACGACGCCCGTGCCGCCCACGTGCTCGTGCACCTCGAAGCCGGCCTCGCGCAGCAGCTCGGCCATGCGCGCGGCCGTGCGGTGCTCGCGGTGCGAGAGCTCGGGATGCGCGTGCAGCTCGCGGTAGAGGTCCTCGATGAAGGGTCGGTGCTGTTCGAGCGTCATGGGCCGAGGCTATCGATCCGGAACCGCGGTCGCGTGCTCGGCAACCGATCAGATATCCGGAAGCTCCGGGGCTAGCCTGGCCTCGGCGCTCCGCGAGGCGCGCCGCTCGACACCGACGTCAGGAGCCCGATGACCCCGCAGCCCGGCACCGCAGCCCCCGGCACCTTCGCGCCCCTCGCCGCGCCCGAGAAGCTGGCGATGCCGCCCGTCGTGCTCGGCACGATGACCTTCGCGGACGGCGCCGACGAGGCGACCTCGCGCGAGCTCCTGCACCTCGCCCTCGACGCCGGCGTCACGTGGCTCGACACTGCCAACCAGTACGCCGACGGCCGCGGCGAGCCGCTCGTCGGCCGCTTGCTGGCGCAGCTCCCCGCCGCGCGCCGCGAGCAGCTCGTCGTCGCCACGAAGGTCGGTCAGCCCGACCCCGAGCTCGGCAGCGAGTCGCAGCTGCGGCCCGAGATCGTGCGCCGCAGCGTCGAGCGCTCGCTCGAGCGGCTCGGCACCGAGCAGCTCGACCTCCTGTACCTCCACAAGCCCGACCGCTCGACGCCGATCGTCGAGACGATGGGCGAGCTCGCCGCGCTGCACCGCGAGGGCAAGGTGGCGCGCATCGGCCTCTCGAACTTCACCGCGTGGCAGATCGCGCAGGCGATCGAATCGGCCGCCGCCGCAGGCGCGCCGCGCCCCGTCATCGCGCAGCAGATGTACTCGGCCATCGTGCGCAGGCTCGACGAGGAGTACGCCGAGCTCGCCGCCGAGGCCGCGATCGCGACCGTCGTCTACAACCCGCTCGCGGGCGGCCTCCTCACGGGGCGCTACCGCTTCGGCGACGCCGCAGCGGAGGGCCGCTTCGGCTCCTTCGGCAACGCCGCGATGTACCGCGACCGCTACTGGGACGAGCGGATGTTCGCCGCCGTCGAGCGCATCGCCGCCATCGCCGAGGAGGCCGGGCTCCCGGTCGCCGAGGCGGCGCTGCGCTGGACGCTCTCGCGCCCCGTCGTCGACGGCGTGCTCGTGGGCGGGTCGAAGGCCGCGCAGGCTGCGGCAGAACCTCGCGGCGCTCGCGGCGGGGCCGCTGCCCGAGGACGTCGCGCGGGCGATCGACGCCGTGGGCGACGAGCTGCCCGGGCCGATGCCCGCGTACGGCCGCTGAGGGGCGCCGCCCGGCTCCCTGCCGCCCCCGCGATCCCGCCGTCGCCGGTAGGATCGAGGGGATCGTGAGGAGAGCCGTGACCGCCACGCCCGACGCCTCGCAGGGACTCCAGACCTGGCACCTCCCTGCCATGCGCGCCGTGCCCGCGCTGCTCGTCGGCCTCCCGCTGCCCTTCGTGCAGCTGCACTCGCCCTTCGTGGGCCTCGTGGCGCTCGCCCTGCTCACGGGCCTCGGCGCCGCGGCGCTGTGGCTCGGCCGCGGGCTCGTGCCCGCCGAGGCGCGCGGCTGGCCGGCGCAGGCCGCCGGATGGTCGGCGCTCGCGGCGCTCGTCGCGGTGGTGCTCGCGCTGCTCTCGCCCACCGAGACCTCGTTCGGCCTGCTCGTGGCCGCGTGGGGCATCGGCGCCGGCGCGCTCGAGCTGGCCGGCTGGTGGCGGCTTCGCCGCGCGGCCGAGCCCCGCACGCTGCGACTCGCGCGCGACTGGCGCGCCGTGGGCGCCGCCACGATCATCCTCGGCGTCGTCTTCGCCCTCGTGCGCGACGCCGTCACCCTCACCGGACTCCTCGGGGCCTACGCGGTCGTCGTGGGGGTCTACCTCGCGCTCGCCGCGCTCTCCGCGCGGCCGGCGCGCACGACCGAGCGGAGCGACGCATGAGCGACCAGTGGCGCGAGGGGCCCGTGCAGCCCACGCGGCGGCAGCGGCTGAAGCCCTTCGAGTACCTCGCCTTCGCGGGCGTCGCGGGCGGCTTCACGCTGCTCGTGGTGCTGCTGTCGGTGCGCGACCTGGGCCTCGGCCTCATCTTCGGCGTGATCGCGTTCATCGTCACGCTGCTCGTGACGGCCACGCTCATGCTCGCGGTGCAGCCGAGGGGCCGCGACTCGGCGGGCCTCGACCGCACCGAGGCCTCGGACTCCTGAGGCCCGACGCCGTGCGCGCGACCGGGCTCGTCGGTGCGGCGGCGCTCGCGGTCGTCGCGCTCGCGGGCTGCGGCGCGGTCGGCACGGGGCCGGACGGCTCGGGGCCCGGCAGCGCAGGGCCGGACCGCACCGAGCCGGGCGCGAGCGGGCCGACCGAGCCGGTCGACGGGGTCCACCTGCGGGCGGAGGGCGTGGCCCTCGACCCCGTCGCCGACGACGTCGAGGGCGTCGAGGCCTGCGACGGCCGCGCGGGGCGCGAGGTGCTCGAGACCTTCGACCGCGCCGCCTGGCCGGCGCTCGACGTCGCGGCGGGCGAGGGCGTGCTCACGTGCGGCAACGCCGACGGCGCGGGTTGGCGGCACATCGCAGACGGCCACACGGGCGACTTCGGCGAGCTCGCCGACGAGGTCGGCGCGGGCTGGGAGGACGTGGCGCGGTTCGCGATCGACCGCGCCCTCGAGCGGCCCACGCGCGTCGAGGCGTACCGCTCCGACATCGTGAACTACGACGTGCTCGTGGAGCTCGTCGACGGCGGCCGCGTCGAGCGCGCCTGGATGGTGACCGTGGGCGTCGGCCTCGGCACGGGGAACGTCATCACGGCGTTCCCCGACGAGCAGCGGTAGGTCCTGGTCGGATCCCCGACACGCACAGGGGACTCCAGTTTTGAGTCAGTCAAAACATGCTACGGTCGTGCCGATGACGACGACAGCTCCCGCCACCGACGCCCAGGAGGCGCTGCGCGCCACCGGGCTCAAGGTGACGGCCGGTCGCATCGCGGTGCTCGACGCGCTCGAGCACGCGCCGCACGTCGACGCCGAGGCGGTGCTCTCGCTGGTGCGCGACCGCCTGCCCGGCACCTCGGTGCAGTCGATCCACAACGTGCTCGGCGACCTCGTCGAGGCGGGTCTCGTGCGCCGGTTCACGCCCGCGCGGCAGTCGGCGCGCTACGAGCGCCGCGTCGGCGACAACCACCACCACGCCGTCTGCTCGTCCTGCGGCCGCGTCGACGACGTCGACTGCGTCGTGGGCGAGGCGCCCTGCCTGCACGCCGACGCCCCCGAGGGCTTCGTCGTCGCCGTCGCCGAGGTCACGTTCGTGGGCATCTGCCGCGACTGCCTCGCCGCCGCCCGGGAGGCGACCCCCTAGCCGCGGCGCCGCCTCCGCCCCGCGCCCGTGCGCGGCGGCAGGGCGGAGCCGTGCCCGAACGACCACCGAACCGCATCCACGTCACGACACCAGGAGGACGCATGCACACCACCACCAACTCCGGAGCGCCGGTCGCGAGCGACCAGCACTCGCAGTCCGTCGGCGCCGACGGCGCGATCGCGCTCACCGACCACTACCTCGTCGAGAAGCTCGCGCAGTTCAACCGCGAGCGCATCCCCGAGCGCGTCGTGCACGCCAAGGGCGGCGGCGCCTTCGGCCGCTTCGAGACGACGGCCGACGTCTCGCGCTACACGCGCGCCGCGCTCTTCCAGCCGGGCGTCACCACGCGCATGCTGGCCCGCTTCTCGACCGTCGCCGGCGAGCAGGGCAGCCCCGACACCTGGCGCGACCCGCGCGGCTTCGCGCTGAAGTTCTACACGAGCGAGGGCAACTACGACCTCGTCGGCAACAACACCCCCGTCTTCTTCATCAAGGACGGCATCAAGTTCCCCGACTTCATCCGCTCGCAGAAGCGCCTGCCCGGCAGCCACCTGCGCGACCACGACATGCAGTGGGACTTCTGGACGCACCAGCCCGAGTCGTCGCACCAGGTGACGTGGCTCATGGGCGACCGCGGCCTGCCGCGGTCGTGGCGCTTCATGGACGGCTTCGGCTCGCACACGTACCAGTGGATCAACGCCGAGGGCGAGCGCTTCTGGGTGAAGTACCACTTCCGCACCGACCAGGGGAACGACTTCCTGCCGCAGGCGGACGCCGACCAGGCTGGCCGGCTCGGACGCCGACCACCACATCCGCGACCTCTACGAGGCCATCGAGCGCGGCGAGCACCCCACGTGGACGCTCTCGGTGCAGGTCATGCCCTACGAGGACGCGAAGACGTACCGCTTCAACCCGTTCGACCTCACGAAGGTGTGGCCGAAGAGCGACTACCCGCTCATCGAGGTGGGCCGCATGACGCTCGACGAGAACCCGGCGAACTACTTCGCCGAGATCGAGCAGGCGACGTTCGCACCCTCGAACTTCGTGCCCGGCATCGCCGCGAGCCCCGACAAGATGCTCCAGGCGCGCATCTTCAGCTACGCCGACGCGCACCGCTACCGCGTGGGCACGAACCACGCCGAGATCCCCGTGAACCGCCCCGCGGCGCCCGTCGACTCGTACTCGAAGGACGGCGCGCAGCGCCACGCCTTCCACGACCCGACCCGCCCCGTCTACGCGCCCAACTCGTTCGGCGGCCCGCACGCCGACCCCGAGGCGCACGGCGACGACCGCGGCTGGCACTCCGACGGCGAGCTCGTGCGCTCGGCGGCGACCCTGCATCCCGAGGACGACGACGTGACGCAGCCGCGCACGCTCATCCGCGAGGTCATGGACGACGCGGCCCGCGACCGCCTGGTCGCGAACATCACCGGCCACGTCGGCGGCACGCGCATCCCGGCGATCCGCGAGCGCGCCATCCAGTACTGGAAGGCCATCGACGCGGAGATCGGCGCGCGCGTCGAGGCGGGCCTCGAGCCCATCGCGGACCCGCGCGAGACGCTCGCCTGATCCAGGCGCGCATGCACGAGGGCCCCGGCACGATGCCGGGGCCCTCGTCGCGTCGGCAGGCGGCTACGGGCGCAGCAGCACCTTGACGGCGCGGCGCTCGTCCATCGCCGCGTAGGCCTCGGCGGCCTCGTCGAGCGGCAGCTCGAGGTCGAAGACCGCGGAGGCGTCGAGGTCGCCCGCGAGGACGGCCGGCACGAGCTCCGGCAGGTAGCGCACGACGGGCGCCATGCCGCCCGCGAGGCGGATGTTGCCGCGGAACGCGACGGGCCACGGGATCGCGGTGCCGTGCGGCACGCCCACGAAGCCGACCGTCGCGCCCGGCCGCGCCACCTGGAAGGCCGTCACCATCGACTGCTCGGTGCCCACGCACTCGAGCACGGCGTCGGCGCCGACGCCGCCCGTGAGCTCGAGCACCGCCTCCACCGCCGCCTCGCCGCGCTCGGGCACGAGGTCGGTCGCGCCGAAGACCGTGGCGATGCGCTGCCGCTCGGGGTTCCGCGAGAGCGCGATGATGCGCTCGGCGCCGAGCCGCCTGGCCGAGAGCACGCCGCAGAGGCCCACGGCGCCGTCACCCACGACGACCGCCGTGGAGCCGCGCTCCACGCCCGCCGAGACCGCCGCGTGGTAGCCGGTGGGCAGCACGTCGCTGAGCGCGAGCACCGCCGCGTGCCGGGCGGCGTCGGGCGCCTCGTCGAGCACGAAGCACGTCGCGTCGGCGTTCGTCACGCGCGTGAGCTCCGCCTGCCCGCTCGCCGTCATCGCGAGCTCGACGCAGCCCTGCGTCTGGCCCGCGAGGCAGTGCACGCAGCGGCCGCAGCAGTGGTCGAAGGGCACGATCACGAAGTCGCCGACGCGCACCCGCTCGACGCCCGCGCCGACTGCCTCGACCACGCCGATCGCCTCGTGGCCGATCGTGCGGGGCTCCGGCACCTCGTTCGCGCCGCGGAACGGCCAGAGGTCGGAGCCGCAGACGCAGGCGGCGGTCACCCGCACGATCGCGTCGGTCGGCCGCTCGATGGTCGGGTCGGCCCAGGTCTCGACGCGGATGTCGCCCGGGGCGTGGAGGATCGTCGCTCGCATGCCACCAGCCTGGCACGGCGGCGGGCGGGCGCGATCGGCGCTCGCGATCGGGCCCGCGACGCGGCGGCGGACCGGGCGGGATCGACCCGGCATGATGGCGGCATGGATGCGCTGCCCCACCTCGTCGACGTCGCCTGGCTGCGGGAGCGCCTGCACGAGCCGGGGCTCGTCGTGGTCGACGCGAGCATCGCGCTCTTCGGGATCCCGGACGAGAGCGTGCCGGGCGCCCGGCCCTTCGCGATCGACGGCGCGATGTCGGCCGACCGCGGCGGCGTGCACGACCTGCCCGCGCCCGCGGAGCTGCAGGAGGCGCTCCGCGCGATCGGGCTGCGCGAGGGCGACCGCGTGGTCGCCGTCGACGCGGCGGGCATCACGGGCGCGGCGCGCGCCTGGTGGATGCTGCGCCACGCGGGCGTCGAGGCGGCGGTGCTCGACGGGGGCACCCCCGCCTGGGTCGCGGCCGGGCTGCCGCTCGATCCCATGCGCGTCGAGGCATACGAGCCCGGCGATGTGGTCGTGCGCTGGCGGGACGGCGGCTTCGTCGGTGCGGACGCGGTGGCGCGGGGGCTCGACGGCGAGGTCGCGGTGCTCGACGCGCGCGCCGCGGGGCGCTTCCGCGGGGAGGTCCCGGAGCCCCGCCCCGGCGTGCGCGGCGGACACATGCCGGGAGCGGCATCCCTGCCGTTCGCCTCGCTGCAGGACGGCGGCCGGATGCGGCCGGCCGACGAGCTGCGCGCACGGCTCGACGACGCGGCGGGCGACCGCCCGATCGTCGCGTGCTGCGGCTCTGGCGTCACTGCCTGCGTCATCGCGCTCGCCGCGACGCTCGCCGGGCGCGAAGCGGTCGCGGTCTACGACGGCTCGTGGGCGGAGTGGGGCGCCGAGGGATCGGGCCGGCCGGTCGTCACGGGCGCGTGATCGGGCCGCGCTCGACAGGCGTCATCCGATAGAGCGCCCAGCGGCAGGGTCAGAGCATGCCGTGCGAGCGCACGCTGCCGTCGGCGAGGTCGACCACGATCCGGATGCCGTCCAGCTCGAGCATCGCGCCATAGGCCGCGGGCAGCACGGCGGCGCGGATCGCGGCGGGCTGCAGCCGCTGCACCATCCAGGCTTCGAGCCGCTCGCGATCCTCCGGCCGCAGCCGGTCGGGCTCGCTCTCGTGCGGCTCGATGAGCCAGCCGCTGTCGCCCGGCGCAGGTGCCGCATCGCGCGTCATCGAGAGCCGCGTGCAGCGCTCCCAGCCGACCACGGCCGTGATCCGCTCGTCGAAGCGCACCGGTGCTGGATCGACGCGCGCTGCGCGCCGCACGTCGTCCCAGCCCTCGGCCACCGCCATCGGCACCGTCAGGTCGCGGCTGGTGCCGGCGTGCGGGTCGTCATCGAACCCCGGCGCGACGACCTCGACGCCGTCGACGGCGGCGCGCAGGGTCAGCGCGCACCATCCGGTGTCGATCGCGAACCCCTCCGCCCAGCCCGCACGGGCGTCCGAGAACGCGTCGAGCGTGCGCTCGAGCCTCACGCGGTGCTGCGTCGCGGCGGACGCGACGATCGCGACGCCATCGACCTCGCGCCGCACGGTCACGATCGCGGGACCGCGCGAGAGCGAGACCGAGAAGGTCGGCTGCTCCGTCACCGCACCATGCTCGTCGCCCGGGGTGATCGCCCGCTGGGAGGGGGCCGCATCGGCCTGCTCAGTGCTCGATCACGCCCTGGAACTCGACCATGGTGCGGATCGCCTCGATCGTCGTGCGGGGCTTGAGGTGCTCGACCTGCTTCGGACCGCCGAGGGAGAGCAGCGGCACGTAGGTGAACGACTCGTCGAACGCGAGCGGGCCGTGGGCGGCGACGGCCTTGGGGAACATGTCCCAGTCGAACTCCTCAGACAGGTAGTCCTCCCCGTCGAGGGCGAGCATCCCGAGCAGGGTGTCGAGGTCGGCGCCGACCCCCGACGCCGAGCCGTTGCGGTAGAGGATGGCGCTGACGCCGATGCCAGGCTCCCACGTCACGACATCCGCGAGGCCCGTGACCATGAACGGGATCGAGATCCGCTGACCGGTGACTCTGCCCAGTACGTCGCCGATGCCTCGCTCGTATGCGACGGGATCGATCACGCGGAAGAATCCAGAGCCGAAGGTGCCGAGCCCGTAGGTCTCCCAGAGCTCGATGACCTCGTCATGGACTCGGCCGCGATACCGGGCGATCGTGTCCGCGCTCGCGGCTTCGTGCTGGACGATGTCGGCGATGTGCTCCACGCGATCGACCCCACGTCAGGGCGATGTGCATGAAGACGGAGGAGCGGTCGACGCCTGGATCGTTCGAGACGAAGTCGAGGACGGCCTGGTCGGGCGCGCCGACGCGGCTCCTCCACTGCGAGCCGAGGGAGGAGTTCACCCCTGAGTCGCCCACCCCGGAGATGTCGGTCAGGTCGCCTCCTGCGATGCCGTCGAGACGATGCGTCGCGGCTCGGGTCGAGAGCCAGGCGTCGGCATTGCGCGCTGCTTCCGTGGATCCTGGCCGCGGCGGCGAAGGCGCATGATCTCGGTCCTCCTCGCCGCATCCCGAGCCATGCGCTGGGCCTGCGTCGACGCGCTCGTCCGCCCTCGATCCAGGGAGTCGCCGCGATTGCGGATCCAGTCGGCCACCGACATCTGCTGCAGCGCGTCGACCTGCTCGTCCACCTGCCGGTCGAACTCCGCCTGGTCGTAGCGCCGGTTGTTGAAGGCGCGCACGTCGACGTCCTGGCGGCGGACGCCGCGGGCCAGCTCCGCGTCCTTGCGGCGGATGGCCTCGGCCATCTCCTTGATCGTGTCCTTCGAGCGCTTGGACTGCCCGGCGACGCCGCGGGCGATGCGGGGCAGCACGTCCTGGAGGGCGTCGAGGTCGGAGGCGATGTTCGTGGCGACGTCGAGCAGCTTCTTGCGCAGCGCGATGATCGCTGCATTGGCGGCGAGGCTCGCCCCGAGCGTGAGCACGGCGCTCGCGGCAGCCGCGGCGATCTGCGCGGCGGTGATGACCAGCTCGGCGATCACCTTCACCGTGAGCGCGAGCACCGCGTCGGCGGCGATGTCGATGCCCGTCGCCGCCGGGTCGAGCACGTCGACGAGCTGCTCGACGTTCTGCTGGCGGTTCGTGTCCCACGCGTTGCCGAAGGAGGTCGCCGCCTGGGCCTGCATCGCGCCGCCGGCGTCGTCCTTGATCCGGGCCGTCGCCTGCTCGATCGTGCCCTCGATGTCGTCCTTGAAGGTGCGGATGATGTTCGCCGCGCGGCGCATCTCGTCCTCGTCGAGGGGC
Organism: Agrococcus sp. SL85; assembly: GCF_026625845.1. NCBI lineage: Bacteria > Bacillati > Actinomycetota > Actinomycetes > Micrococcales > Microbacteriaceae > Agrococcus > Agrococcus sp. SL85. The sequence goes on along the minus strand of NZ_CP113066.1, from coordinate 862,691 downwards.
GGCCACTCGTACCCGAGCATGTCGAGCACCCAGACCAGCTCGCCCGGCAGGTTCATCGCCACGGGACACCTCCTCCACCCTGGCGATCTCGCTAGGACGGCGGGGTGGAGGCAGGAATGGGGAGGACTCCCCGTCGGCGATCGCTAGGGCAGGCGGTCGACGAGCTGCGCCGCGACGCCCGTGTACGTGCCCGGGGTGAGGGCCGTGAGGCGGCCCTTCGCGTCGTCGGAGATGTCGAGGCCGTCGACGAAGGCGGCGAGCTCTGCGGCGCCGACGCGCTGGCCGCGCGTGAGCTCCTTGAGCTGCGCGTACGGGTCGGCGATCGACGAGCGGCCCGCGAGCACCTCGGCGCGGATGACGGTCTGGATCGCCTCGGCCAGCACCTCCCAGTTGCCCTCGAGCGCGGCGTCGAGCGCCGTGTCCGACACGGCGATCTCGCCGAGGCCGCGGCGCAGGTTGTCGAGCGCGAGCAGCGAGTGGCCGAGCGCGACGCCGACGTTGCGCTGCGTCGACGAGTCGGTGAGGTCACGCTGCAGGCGGCTCGTGACGAGCGTGGCCGAGAGCGACTCGAGCAGCGCCGACGCGATCTCGAGGTTCGCCTCCGCGTTCTCGAAGCGGATGGGGTTGATCTTGTGCGGCATGGTCGACGAGCCGGTGGCGCCCGCGACCGGGATCTGCGTGAACGTGCCGAGCATGATGTACGTCCACACGTCGGTCGCGAGGTTGTGCAGGATGCGGCCCGCGTGCGAGATCGCGCCGAAGAGCTCGGCCTGCCAGTCGTGCGACTCGATCTGCGTCGTGAGCGGGTTCCACTCGAGACCGAGCGACTCGACGAAGGCGGCGGCGGTGGCGGGCCAGTCGGCGCCGGGCTCGGCGACGACGTGGGCCGAGAAGGTGCCGGTCGCGCCCGCGAACTTGCCGAGCACCTCCACCTGCTCGATGCGGCGGGCCTGGCGCTCGAGGCGCCACGCGACGACGGCGAGCTCCTTGCCGAGCGTGGTCGGCGTCGCCGGCTGGCCGTGCGTGAGCGAGAGCATGGGGCGCTCGCGGTGCGCCTCGGCGAGCTCGCGCAGGCGGTCGATCACCGCCCGGAACGCGGGCAGCCAGACCTCCTGCACGGCGGCGCGGATGGTGAGCGCGTAGGAGAGGTTGTTGATGTCCTCGCTCGTGCATGCGATGTGCACGGCCTCGGCGAGCGCGCCGAGCCCCTGCTGCTCGAGGCGGTCGCGCACGAGGTACTCGACGGCCTTCACGTCGTGGCGGGTGACGGCCTCCTTCGCCGCGAGCCAGTCGATCTCGGCCTGCCCGAACCCGGCGGCCCACTCGCGCAGCGCCGCGGCGTCCTCGGCCGCGATCGAGGGCGCGCCGAAGAGGCCGCGCTCGGCCACGAAGACGAGCCACTCGACCTCCACGTGCACGCGGGCGCGGTTGAGGCCGGCCTCCGAGAGGTGCTCGGCGAGGCCCGAGGTCTGCGCCTGGTAGCGGCCGTCGAGCGGCGAGAGGGGCTGGATGGGCAGCGGCATGGTGCTCCTAGCTGCGGAGGGCGGGCTGGATCTGGCGGAACAGCCTGCCGACCGCGGTCTCGATCTGGCGGAGGACCGTGCCGAAGAAGGCGTCCTCCGAGTAGTAGGGGTCGGGCACGTCGGGCCCGGTGGCGTCGGGGTCGAACGAGAGCAGCAGCCGGATCTTCGACTGCTGCTCCTCGGTGCGGGCGAGCGAGCGCAGGGCGCGCTCCTGACCGCGGTCGAAGGCGATGACGAGGTCGAAGCGGTCGAACCACTTGGCCTTGAACTGCTTGGCGCGGTGCGCGCTCGCGTCGTAGCCGGCCTCGGCGAGCACCGCGAGCGTGCGGGGGTCCGCCGTCTCGCCCACGTGGTACTCGCTGATGCCCGCGCTCGTGACCAGCAGCCGCTCGGCGACCCCGTGGCGCTGCGCGAGCCGCTCGAAGGCGCTCGCGGCCATGGGGGAGCGGCAGATGTTGCCCGTGCAGACGAAGGCGACGCGGAAGCGCGTCGCATCGGCGAACGCCCGGTCGATGGTCACGGCTCCATTGTTGCGGATGGGCCGTGCGCCCGGGCGGCGCGTCGGCCGTCCACAGGCTGTTGCCCGGCGCCGACGGCCGCGGCGACGACCTGCGACGGTGCCCGCGGAGGTGGTCGGGATGACGGAGGCGCAGGCGGCGATCGTCGCGGCGAGGGCCGCTGCGGCCGAGGAGGCGCGGCTCGCGGAGCTCGCGGTGCGACGCGCGATCGGACTCGCCCGCGAGGCGCGGGAGCTCGTGGGGCTGCAGGGCGACGAGGGGTGGCTGGGGCCGGCGCGCACGGCCTTCGACGGCACGTGCGAGCGCGAGCGCCACGCGCTCGACGGCGAGGAGCAGGAGCTGCTGCTGCTCGGGAGCGCGCTGCGAGGGGTGCGCTGATGGGCGGCGCGCGGCAGGGCGGCGGGGGCGCGTTCGGGGCCCCGACCGGCGATTTCCAGGGGCCGACGGCCATGTCCGGGGGCGGCGGCGCCTTCGGCGCGATCCCGCAGGCGCCGGCCGCGGCGAAGGGCGGCGTGCGCACGGCCTGGGACCCGACGGTCACGGGCGCCGCGTGCGCCCGCCTGCGGCTCGCCGTCGCGCGGCTCGACGAGGGTGCCCGCGCGCTCGCAGCCGCCCCGGACCTCCGGGTGCCGGCCGCGGCGGGTGCCTCGGTGCCGGTGCTCGCGGCGTGCGCCGACGAGCCTGCTCGCCCGCGAGGCCGCGCTGCGCGCCGCGGGCCGGCGCCTCGAGGACCTCGCCGGCACGACCGAGGTCGCGGGCAGGCTCTACGAGGCGGCCTCCGATGCCGTGCTGCTGGCCGTCGAGCAGCTGGTGGGCGGCGCCGCGTGGGCGCTCGGCGCCGCGGTCGGGGCCGGGTCTCGGGCCGTCGCCGCCGTCGCCCTCGTCGAGGCCACGAAGGTCGGCCTCCTGCTGCTCCCGGCCGCGGCGCTCCTCGTGCGGATGCGGCCCGAGCTGCTGGGGCAGCTCCTCGCGATCGCTCCCGCGGGGGCCGCGGCCGCGCAGGCGGCGGTCGACCGCGCGGTGGCGCTCGCGGGCGTGGCAGTCGGCCGGCTCGCGGCCGCGCTCCCGCCCGGCCCCGACGGCGGCGCCTTCGCGACGCCGGAGGCGGTGCTGGCGGCGCGCCTGCTCGTCGAGTCGGCCCCGGCGCTCGCCGCGGGCCTGCTGGGCGTGCCGCTGCCGGCGGTGCGCGCCACCGAGCAGCAGGCTCGGCGAGGACGAGCCTGCTCGCCGTGCTCGCCGGCGGCGCTGCGCTCGCGGGCCGCGGCGCCCTCGGGGTCGGCGCCGTGCGGCCCGAGCTGCGGCCGCGGACGACGACCGACCCGCCGCGGCCCGTGACCACCGCAGGCGAGGCCATGGCCGTGATCCGTGCCCAGGAGGACCAGATCGTGGTGCACGAGCTGCGGATGCCCGACGGCTCCCGCCACTTCCAGGTGTTCATCGACGGCACGCAGGACTTCGGGCTGAGCCCCGAGACGGGGCTCGACGGGCTCGCCAACGTCGAGAACGGCGCCGGCGACCTCGCGCCGGGCTCGGGCTCGGCCGGGGCCGTCGCCGAGGCGCTGCGGCAGGCGGGGGTGGGCGAGGGCGACACCGTCGACCTCTGGGGCTACTCGCAGGGCGGCCACGCGGCGGCCGTCGTCGCGGCCTCGCAGGAGTTCGACGTGCGCTCGGTCGTGACGATCGGCTCGCCCGTCGACGGCGTCGACGTGCCCGCAGGCGTCGAGGCGATCGCGATCGCGCACGAGGGCGACTTCGTGCCCGCGGCCCAGGGCATCGCCGACGACCCGAGCGCGATCGGCATGCTGTGGGACGTCGCGCACGGCCGCGACCCCGCGTGCACGCGCGGCATCGAGACGGTCGAGCTCGCGCCCGCGGAGCGGATCGGCGAGGGCCTGTGGGGCAGGCACGACGCTGACGAGTACCTCGCGACGCTCCCCGGCGCCGAGGAGCGCTCCGCGCAGCTGTGGCACCACCACGAGCGCATGGGCGCGCGCCTCGAGGGCGCGGTGGGCGTCGCGTCGACGAGCGTGCGGCTGCGGCGGGAGGAAGGCTGAGGGGCCTACCGCTCGCGCGGCCGCTCGCGCCCGAAGATCGGGCGCGTGACGATCGTGATGAGCCAGGTGAGGAAGGCGATGCAGACCGCGGCGAGCATGCCGATCCAGAAGCTCTCGAGCGCGAGCCCGTAGCCGACCAGGTCGGAGATCCAGTGCACGATCATGAGCAGGAACGCGTTGACGAAGAGGGCGACGATGCCGATCGTCAGGATGTAGATCGGGAACGCGACGATGCGGATGAGGTTGCCGATCGTCGCGTTGACGATCGCGAACACGAGCGCGACGCCGAGCGTCGTGAGCGCCACCTGCCACCACTCGGGTCCGAAGGACTCGATCGCCACCCCCGGCAGCACGAGCGTCACGAGCCAGATGGCGATCGCGGTGAAGACCACGCGGAGCAGGAAGCGCATGCCGGGATCATCCCATCCATATCCCCCGCGGAGCCAGGAGGCGCACTAGCCTCGAACGGTGACTGTGCGACTTCGCCGCGAGATCGCGGAGGTTCCCCCGTACCAGCAGGGCCGACCCGCCCCGGAGGGCGGCTTCAAGCTCTCGAGCAACGAGAACCCGTTCCCGCCGCTGCCCGCGGTCGTCGAGGCCGTGCGCCGCGAGGCCGAGCGGGTCAACCGCTATCCGCGGCCCGGCGCCCCCGAGCTCAAGGAGGCGCTCGCGGGCGAGCTCGGCGTCGGCGTGGAGCGCGTCCTGATCGGCGACGGCTCCGCCTCGCTGCTGCAGCAGCTCATCCACGCGGTCGCGGGCCCGGGCGACGAGGTCGTCTACGCCTGGCGGTCGTTCGACGCCTACCCGCTGTTCGTGCGCACGGGCGGCGCGACGCCCGTGGAGGTGCCGCTCACGGCCGACCACGAGCACGACCTCGAGGCGATGGCGGCGGCGATCACCGAGCGCACGCGCGCCGTGATCGTCTGCAGCCCCAACAACCCCACCGGCACGATCGTGGGCGCCGAGGAGCTCGACGCCTTCCTCGACCGCGTGCCCCGTGACGTGCTCGTCATGCTCGACGAGGCCTACATCGAGTTCGTGCGCGAGCCCACCTTCGACGGCATCGACCAGCAGCGCCGCCGCGACAACGTCGTGGTGCTCCGCACCTTCTCGAAGGCGCACGGCCTCGCCGGCCTCCGCGTCGGCTACGCCGTCGGCGACCCGGCGGTGCTCCGCGGCGCGGACGTCGCGGGCGTGCCGCTGTCGCAGACGGCGCTCGCCTCGGCCGCCGCGATCGCCGCCCTCGAGCACGTGGGCGAGACCTTCGCGCGCATCGAGGTGCTCGCCGAGCAGCGCGACGCGCTGTGGCAGCGGCTGCTCGACGCGGGCGTGCCCGTGCCGCGCCCGCACGGCAACTTCGTCTGGGTGCCCTCGCGCCCCGGGCAGGAGGAGGCGATCCACGACATCCTCTTCGCCGAGCGCATCGTGGCGAAGGTCTTCCCCGAGGGCACGCGCATCTCGATCGGCGAGCCCGAGTCCGACGACCACGTCGTCGCCGCGGCCGTGCGCATCCAGGCGCTGCAGGCCACGGCCGAGGCAGGCCTGTGACGCTGGCCGCGACGCGCGCCGAGCAGCCCATCCGCCTCATCGACGAGGAGGGCCGGACGGTCGAGACCGATGAGAACCAGGAGCACCTGGCGCTCGCGGCCGAGCTCTCGACGGCCGATCGCCTGGCGATGCACCGTGCGATGGTGACGACGCGGGCGTTCGACGTCGAGGCGGGCAATCTCCAGCGCCAGGGCAAGCTGGGCCTGTGGGTGCCCTCGCTCGGCCAGGAGGGCGGGCAGGCGGGCGCCGCGTGGGCGGCGCGCGAGCAGGACACGCTCTTCCCCAGCTACCGCGAGCACCTCATCGCGCTGCACCGCGGCGTCGAGATGCTGCAGATCCTCGACATCTTCCGCGGCGCGCGCCACGGCGGCTGGGACCCGCTCGAGACGCGGGGCATGCGCATCTACTCGCTCGTCATCGGCACGCACGCGCTCCACGCGACCGGCTACGCGATGGGCGTCCGCCTCGACGGCCGCTGCGGCACGGGCGACGCGAGCGCCGACGAGGCCGTCATGGCCTTCTACGGCGACGGCGCCGCCAGCCAGGGCGACGCGAGCGAGGGGCTCGTCTTCGCCGCGAGCTACGAGGCGCCCGTCGTCTTCTTCGTGCAGAACAACAAGTGGGCGATCTCGGTGCCCTCGAGCCGCCAGAGCCGCTTCCCCCTGCACGAGCGCGCTCGCGGCTTCGGCCTCGACGCCGCCTGGGTCGACGGCAACGACCCGCTCGCCTCGTTCGCGGTCACGCGCCGCATGCTCGACGCGGCCCGGCAGGGCCGCCCGGGCTACGTCGAGGCCGACACGTACCGCATGGGCGCGCACACCACGAGCGACGACCCCACCCGCTACCGCGAGGATGCCGAGGTCGAGGCGTGGCGCCGCCGCGACCCGATCGTCCGCATGGCGGCGCACCTGCGCGAGGCCGGCGTGGCCGACGCGGCGCTCGCCGAGATCGACCGCGAGGCCGTCGACGCGGCCGCCGACGTCCGCCGCCGCATGCTCGCCGCCGAGGGCCCCGCGAGCGACGACATCTTCGACCACGTCTACCGCGAGCCGCACCCGCTCATGGTGGAGCAGAAGCGCGCCCTCGGCGAGTTCGAGGCGAGCTTCGGAGACGAGCGATGACCACGACCGAGACCCCCGCTGCCGCCGCCGCGCGCCCCGCCTCGACCACGATGCCGCTCGCGAAGGCGCTGAACGGCGCGCTTCGCGAGGCGATGCGCGCCGACGAGCAGGTGCTGCTCATGGGCGAGGACATCGGCCCGCTCGGCGGCGTCTTCCGCATCACCGACGGGCTGCAGGCCGAGTTCGGCGCCGACCGCGTGCTCGACACCCCGCTCGCCGAGTCGGGCATCATCGGCACGGCCATCGGCCTCGCGATGCGCGGCTACCGGCCGGTCGTCGAGATCCAGTTCGACGGCTTCGTCTACCCGGGCTTCGACCAGATCGTCTCGCAGCTGGCGAAGCTCACGGCCCGGCACCGCGGCGCGGTCGCGATGCCCGTCGTCATCCGCATCCCCTACGGCGGCCACATCGGCGCCGTCGAGCACCACCAGGAGAGCCCCGAGGCCTACTTCGCCCACACGGCGGGGCTGCGGGTCGTGAGCCCCTCGACGGCGAACGACGCCCACTGGATGCTGCGGCAGGCCATCGAGAGCGACGACCCCGTCATCTTCCTCGAGCCGAAGTCGAAGTACTGGTCGAAGGGCGAGGTGCTCGCCGAGCCCGCCGTCGACCTGCACCGCACCGTCGTCGCGCGCCCCGGCACCGACGTCACGCTCGTCGGCCACGGCGCCATGGTGCACGTGCTGCTGCAGGCGGCGCAGATCGCCGAGCGCGAGGGCACGAGCGTCGAGGTGCTCGACCTGCGCTCGCTCTCGCCCATCGACTGGGCGCCGATCGTGGAGTCGGCGCAGCGCACCGGCCGCGTCGTCGTCGCCCAGGAGGCGCCCGGCCACGTGTCGGTCGGCTCCGAGATCGCAGCGACCGTCGCCGAGCGCGCGTTCTACTCGCTCGAGGCGCCCGTGCTGCGGGTCTCCGGCTTCGACGCGCCGTTCCCGCCGGCGCAGCTCGAGGACGTCTACCTGCCCGACGCGGATCGCGTGCTCGACGCCGTCGACCGCGCGCTCGCCTACTGACCAGGGGGATCCCATGCAGGAGTTCCGACTGCCCGACCCGGGCGAGGGCCTGACCGAGGCCGAGATCGTCAGCTGGCGCGTGCAGCCGGGCGACGCCGTGCGCGTCAACGACGTGCTGCTCGAGGTCGAGACCGCGAAGTCGCTCGTCGAGCTGCCGAGCCCCTTCGAGGGCACCGTCGAGGCGCTGCTCGTCGAGCCTGGCCAGACGGTGGAGGTGGGCACGCCCATCATCCGCGTCTCCGGCGGCGACGCCGACACCGTCGAGACGACCCGCGCGACCGAGCAGACCATCGACCGCGACGAGGACGGCGGCGCCGTGCTCGTCGGCTACGGGGTGCGCGGCGGTGCCGAGACCCGGCGCCGCAAGCCGCACACCGTGCGCTCGGTGCCCGAGCGCGAGCGCCCCGCGCCCCCGGCCTCCGTGCCCGCGGCAGCCGCCGCGCCCGTCATCGCCAAGCCGCCCATCCGCAAGCTCGCGAAGGACCTCGGCGTCGACCTGTCGGCGCTCGTCGGCACGGGCCTCGCCGGGGAGGTGACGCGCGACGACGTCGTGCGCGCCGCGGAGCAGGCGAAGGTCTTCCGCAACCTGTCGGCCCCGGATTGGTCGGGCGGCCGCGAGGAGCGCGTGCCCGTGAAGGGCGTGCGCAAGGTCATCGCCCAGGCGATGGCCGACTCCGCCTCCACCGCGCCGCACGTGTCGGTGTTCACCGACGTCGACGCGAGCCGCACGATGGAGTTCGTGAAGCGCCTGAAGGCCTCGCCCGACTTCGCCGACGTCAAGGTCTCGCCGCTGCTCATCATGGCGAAGGCGATCCTGTGGGCGATCCGCCGCAACCCGCTCGTGAACTCGACCTTCACGGGCGACGAGATCGTCGTCCACCACTACGTGAACCTCGGGATCGCGGCCGCGACGCCGCGGGGCCTCCTCGTGCCGAACATCAAGGACGCGCAGGACATGACGCTGCTCGAGCTCGCGCAGGCGCTGCAGCAGCTCACGACCACCGCGCGCGAGGGGCGCACGCAGCCGGCCGACATGCAGCACGGCACGTTCACGATCTCGAACATCGGCGTCTTCGGCATGGACACCGGCACGCCCATCCTCAACCCGGGGGAGACCGGCATCGTCGCGCTCGGCACGATCCGGCAGAAGCCGTGGGTCGTCGACGGCGAGGTGCGCCCGCGCTGGGTGACGACCGTGGGCGGCTCGTTCGACCACCGCGCGATCGACGGCGACGTGATCAGCCGCTTCGTGGCCGACGTCGCGTCGATCCTCGAGGAGCCGGCGCTCCTGCTCGACTAGCCCGCTGGAGCTGGGAGCGGAGGCGCCTTCGCGCCTCCGCCGCGACGCCAGCGCCGACGGCCGTCCCGGTCGCCGGTCCCTCGGCATCGTCGCTGGCGCTCCCAGGGAGGTCGGCGACGATGTCCCTGGTGAGGGAAAGTGACGATGGGTGCCGAGCGACGCGATGAGGAGCTGCGTCGGCTCGTCCGCAGGCGCCGACGCTCGCGGCGGCTGCTCGTCGCCGCCATGGGCAGCAACGCCCTCGTGGCCGCGCTCCTCCTCGCGCGCGGTGCGCCCGAGCTGTGGCCCATCTTCACGCTGACGCTCGCGGCATCCGTGCTCGCCCTCGCGCTCGGGCTGGCGACGTTCCGGCCCAGCTCCGAGCTGCGGATGATCCGACGCGAGATCGTGCGCGAGCCGCTCACGCCCGCGCAGGGCCGCCGCGTGCTGGTGGTCAGCTCGCTCGTCGGCGTGGGGGCGACGATCCTCCTCGGCGTCGTGCTGGGCCTCTCCGACTCCTGGCAGGCCGGCGCCGCCGCGGCAGCTGCGGTGCTCGTCCTCCTCGGCGCGTTCCTCGTGCTGCTGTCGGTCGAGCTGCGGCGCGAGCGTGAGCGCGGGGACGCCGCGCGCGAGGCCTGACGAGCTCCCGGCGATCACGGGCCGGAGCCCTCTGCTGGCGGCCGGCTCTGGGGGTTCGTGGCCGTGCTCGTGCTCCGGCGCCTCGCCCTGCGGAGGTCGTCGAGGCGGGTGCCGGGCGGGGATCCCGCGCAGCAGCGCTGCGCCGAGCCGGTCCCGCACGCCCGCGGCGGCGGTGACGCCGACGATCCAGCGTGCGCCGCGCGCTCGTCGACCGGCGGGTCAGGCGGTCAGCGCCACCACTGCTCGTCGGGTCCGACGGGCACGCGCCGCTTGTGCTCGGTGCGGTCGTAGCGCGCGATGATCGCGGCCTCCGCCTCGGCGTCGACCCGCTCGCCGCGGAGGAACGCGTCGAGCACCTCGTAGGTGATGCCGAGCTCGTGCTCGTCGAGCTGGCCGGGCCGGTCGTCGAGCAGGTCGGCGGTGGGCGCCTTCTGCCAGAGGCGGTCGGGGGAGCCGAGGTGGCGCAGCAGCTCCTTGCCCTGGCCCTTCGTGAGGCCCGAGAGCGGCAGCACGTCGGCGCCGCCGTCGCCGAACTTCGTGAAGAAGCCGGTCACGGCCTCGGCCGCGTGGTCGGTGCCGACGACGAGCAGCCCGAGCCTGGCCGCCGATCGCGTACTGCGCGGCCATGCGGGCCCGCGCCTTCACGTTGCCCTTGTGGTAGTCGCTCACCGCGCCGATGGCCTCCTCGACGGAGGCCTCGAGGGCGTCGACGCCCGGCTTGATGTCGACGACGACGTCGCGGTCGGCGGCGACGAACGAGAGCGCGAGCTGGGCGTCCTCCTCGTCGGCCTGCACGCCGTAGGGCAGGCGCGCGGCGATGAAGGTGGCGTCGCCGCCGCCCTCGCGCACGCGCTCGACCGCGAGCTGCGCGATGCGGCCCGCGAGCGAGGAGTCCTGGCCGCCGGAGATGCCGAGCACGAGGCCCTTCGCTCCCGTGGCGGCGAGGTAATCGACGAGGAACGAGACGCGCCGCTCCACCTCGGCCGCCGGGTCGATGCTCGGGCGCACCCCGAGGGCCTCGACGATGTCCTGCTGGGTGGTGCCGCGCGCGGTCTGCTCCATGGCAGAAGCGTAGTCAGATCGGCTCGCACCGCCCAGGACCCGCCTCGATGATTTTGACAATCGTTCTCACTCCCGGGTACCGTCGAGGGGAAAGCGAGGACCCCCATGCACTCCACCCGCACCTCCGGCGCCATCGCGGCCGGTGCGATCGTCTCCCTGGCGCTCGCCGGATGCGCGACCGGCGCCGCAGCGCCCGGCGCCGAGGGCGACCGCCTCCAGGTGGTCGCGACCACGACGCAGATCGGCGACTTCACCCGCGAGGTCGTGGGCGACGCGGCCGACGTCACCCAGCTGCTCCAGCCCGGGCAGTCGGCGCACGGCTTCGACCCGAGCCCCCAGGCGCTGCAGAGCCTCGCCGCGGCCGACGTGCTCGTGGTGAACGGCGCGGGCCTCGAGGAATGGCTCGACGGGGCGGTGGAGGCATCGGGCTTCGACGGCACGGTCATCGACGCCTCGACCGACGTGCACCTGCACGAGGGCTCCGGTCACGACCACGCGGACGAGCACGCCCACGAGGGCGAGGAGGCGCACGCCGACGAGGCCGGCCATGCCGACGAGGCCGGCCACGCCGACGTGACCGCGCACGCCGAGGAGACCGCGCACGCCGAGGAGACCGCGCACGCGGAGGAGGCCGAGCACGCCGACGAGGCCGCGGCCGCCGCATCCGACGACGAGCACGACCACGGCGGCGTCGACCCGCACATCTGGTCCGACCCGCACCAGGTCGAGCACATGGTGGGCACGATCGTCGCCGGGCTCGCCGAGGCCGACGCGGCGCAGGCCCAGGCCTTCACCGCGAACGGCGAGGCCTACCTCGGCAGGCTCGAGGCCCTCGACACCTGGATCCACGAGTCGGTCGACCAGGTGCCGGAGGACGAGCGGCTGCTCGTGACGACGCACGACACCTTCTCCTACCTCGCCGAGGCCCAGGGCATCACCGTCGTCGGCAACGTCTTCGCCTCGCTGGACGACAACGCCGAGCCGAGCGCCGCCGAGATGGACGCGCTCATCGCCGCCATCCGCGACACCGGCGTGCGCGCGGTCTTCTCCGAGACCTCGATCAACCCCGCGCTCGCCGAGACCATCGCCCGCGACGCAGGCGTGGAGGTCTTCTCGGGCGAGGACGCCCTCTACGCCGACTCGCTCGGCGCCGAGGGCAGCCCGGGCGCCACCTACATCGGCAGCCAGGTGCACAACATCACGAGGATCGTGGAATCCTGGGGTGCGGAGCCGGTCGCGCTCCCCGCGGAGCTGGAGGAGCCCTGACCCCGATCGTCGACATCTCGCGCGCGAGCCTCTCGCACGCAGGCGGCACCCCCGTCCTGACGGGGGTGTCGTTCTCCGTGCGCCCGGGGGAGGCCGTTGCCCTCATCGGCCCCAACGGCGCCGGCAAGTCGACGCTCCTCGCGGGCCTCATCGGCACCGCCGCGCACGAGGCCGAGCGGTGGGTCGTGCCGAGCCCGGCCGACATCGGCCTGCTGCCGCAGACCTCCACCGCCGACCTCGACTTCCCGGTCACGCTCGAGGACGTCGTGCGCATGGGCCGGATCGCGCGCCTGGGCCTGCGCTGGCCGGGTCGCGCCGATCGCCGCATCGCCCGCGACGCGATCGAGCCTCGTCGGCCTCGGGGCGCAGCGCCGCACGCGCTTCGGCGCGCTCTCCGGCGGCCAGCGGCAGCGCGGCCTCCTCGCGCGCGCGCTCGCGGGCCAGCCGCGCCTCCTGCTGCTCGACGAGCCCTTCAACGGCCTCGACCAGGCCTCCCGCGACGCCCTCCTCGCGGTGATCGAGCGTCTGAAGGCCGACGGCGTCGCCCTCATCATCACGACGCACGACCTCGAGCTCGCGCGCGCAGCCTGCGAGCGCACCCTGCTCGTGAACGGCGAGCAGGTCGCCTTCGACGAGACCGGATGCGTGCTCACGCTCGAGCAGGTCGAGCGCACCTTCGCCGCGCACGCCATCGAGATCGACGGCCACACGCTCACGACCGCCGAGCACCACGCCGCAGAGCACGCGGAGCGCCACGGCACGCCCGGCTCGGGCGCGGGCCGCGCCGCGCGCCCGGCGCACGAGGGCGGCGCCGCTGCGGACGCCGCCTCGCGGTGAGCCGGCCGTGATCGACCTCGTCGGCCCGTTCGCCCTGCCGTTCCTGCAGCGGCCGCTGCTGCTGCTGCTGGTGCTCGCGGTCGCGGCGGCCACCGTGGGCGTGCTCGTGAACCTCCGGCGCCTCGAGTTCATCGGCGACGGGCTCACGCACGCGGTCTTCCCGGGCCTCGTGATCGGCTTCGTGGTCGCGGGCGAGCCCGGCCTGCTCCCCGGGGCGCTCGTCGCGGCGGTCGCGGCCGCGGTCGCGCTCACGGCCGTCGCGCGCCGCGGCACGGGCGGCGAGACCGGCATCGCCATCCTGCTCACCTCGTTCTTCTCGGTGGGCGTCGTGATCGTCTCGACCCGCTCCGACTACGCGGGCCAGCTGCAGGAGCTGTTCTTCGGCCGCCTGCTCACGATCACGCAGCCGCAGCTCGACGCCTCCACGGCGCTCGTCGCGCTCGCGGTCGCGCTCGTGGCGATCGGCTGGCGGCAGCAGGTCTTCCGCGCGTTCGATCCGGCGGGCGCAGAGGCGGCGGGCGTGCGCACCCTGCGCCTCGACCTCGCCGCGAACATCGCCGTCGGCCTCTTCGTGGTCGCCGCGGCCTCCTCGGTGGGCGTCCTGCTCGTGCTCGCGGTGCTCATCGTGCCGGCGGCGGCGGCGCGTGCCGTGTCGGGCCGCATCGGCGTGGTCGTGCTCGTCGCGCTCGCCTTCGCCGCCCTCACGGCATGGCTGGGGCTCGCGCTCGCCTTCCACCTCTCGGTGGGGCTGGGGGTCGACGTGGCGCCGGGCGCCACCGTCGCCACGCTCATGGTCGCCGCCTACCTCCTCGTGCTCGGCGCCGCGGGAGTCGCCCGGCGCCTCGGCCGCAGCAGGACGGCGGCCGCCTGATGGACTACTTCGGCCTCGCCCTCGTGGAGGCGGTGCTCGCGGGCGGGCTCGCGGGCCTCGCCGGCGTGCTCGTCGTGCTGCGGCAGCGCGCCTTCTTCACCATGGCGCTCACCCACGCGACGTTCCCCGGCGCCGTCGTCGCCGTGATGGTCGGGGTCGCCGCGCCGATCGGGGCCGCTGTCGCCGCGGTCGCGCTCGTGGGCGTCGCCGCGCTCGTGGGCCGCGTGCGCAGCCAGGGCGCGGCCACGGCCTCCGGCATCATGCTCACGCTCGGCTTCGCCCTCGGCTCGCTCGCGCAGTCGCTCGCGCACGGACCGGTCGACGTCGAGTCGATGCTCACCGGCTCGATCCTCGCGACGACGCCGGGGCAGATCGTGCTCACCGCGGTCGTGCTCGTGCTCGTGGGCGCGGTCTGGGCGGCGTTCGGCCGCCGCCTCGTCTTCGACAGCTTCGACCGCGGCGGGGCCCGCGCCGCGGGGCTGTCGCCGCTCGCGACCGAGCTGCTCGCGCTCGCGTGCATCGCGGCCACGGTGGTGACGATCATGCCCGTCGTCGGCGCGATCCTCGGCGTCGCGCTCGTCGTGGCGCCGGCGGCCGCGGCCCGTCGCATCCGTGGCTCCGTCGGGTCGATGCTGTGGCTCGCGCCCGCGCTCGGCGCCGCGTCGGGCGTGCTGGGCCTCGTCGCCTCGCGCGCGCTCGGCGTCTCGGCGGGCGGCGCGATCACGCTCGTCGCGGCGCTCGTCTTCGCCGCGACGCTCCTGCTGCCGCGCGACCGGGCTACCGTGGAGGCACGATGACGGAGACCAGGCGGCGCACGACGCGCCAGCGCGAGGCGGTGCGGGCGGCGCTCGCGGCGAACGACGAGTTCGTCTCGGCGCAGGCGCTGCACCAGACGATGCGCGACGCGGGCGAGAGCGTGGGCCTCGCCACCGTGTACCGCGCGCTGGCGACGCTCGCGGAGGACGGCGAGGCAGACGCCCTGCAGTCGGGCGGCGAGCAGCTGTACCGCGCGTGCACGCCCACGCACCACCATCACCTCATCTGCCGCTCGTGCGGGCGCACCGTCGAGCTCGAGGCCGCGGAGGTCGAGCGGTGGGCGCGCCAGGTGGCTGCGGCCCACGGCTTCGTCGAGCCCGAGCACGTCGTCGACATCTTCGGCCTCTGCGCCGAGTGCGCCGCGCGCCGCTGACGCCCTCCACAGCGCGCAGGGGATGCGGGGTCGCCCTCCAGCGTCGCCTGTGAGACTGGCGCCTCCCGACCCGTGGAGGCACCGTGTCCCAGCAGTCCAGCGCCTTCGGCGCGCAGCAGGCCCCGCCCGCCGCGCAGCCGCCATCCGCCGACCGATCCGCGCAGCCCGGCCCGACGCCTGCCCGCCCGGCCCCGCGCCGCATCATGGGCGTGCAGCCCGTGCTCCTCGTGGGCATCTGCCTGCTGGCGATCGTCTCGATCGTCACGGTCGTGCTCATCTTCATCGGCGACTTCGAGAGCCAGGCGGCGCGCGTCGTCTGGACGGTGGTCGTGTTCCTCGCCTTCACCGCGCTGCTCGCGATCGACCTCGTGCTCGCGCGGCGCTCCTCGACGCCGCTCGTGATCGGCGTCGCCGCGAACACCTACCTGCTCGCCGTGCTCATGGTGGCGATCTGGGTGCGCAGCGGCGGCACGGCCGAGCCTGTCGACGAGTACGACCTCGGCTCCGGGTGGCTGTTCGCCGAGCTGTTCGGGATCGTGCTGCTCACGATCGTCGTCGTGCGCACCGCTGCCGCGGCCGCGTGGGGGCTCATCATCCTCGGGCGTCGCGCCCGGGCCGCCTTCGCGCGCGTCGTCGGGCTCGTGGCGTCGGCGCTCGTCGGTCTGGTCGGGGTGCTGCTCACCCTGCACTTCGCGATCGATGCCTTCGGCCTCGACGTCGGGGAGTGGTACTGGCGCAGCACCGTCGCCGCGGTCGTCATCGCCGCCCTCGCGTCGTCGATCACCGTGCTGCTCTTCTGGAACCGCCGCAACCTCGACTGGCAGGAGGCGGAGGCGCGCGGCGAGCACGCCGCGGCCCGCGCCGCCGGGCCCGTGGCGCCGCCGATGCAGGTCGTCGCGACGCCGGCGCCCGTGGCGACGGCCGCCTGGCCGCAGGTGCCGCAGCCCGACGCGCAGGGGCGCCTGCCGTGGCCGACCTACGCCGACGGCACGCCGCTGCCGATGGGTCCCGACGGCCAGCCGCTGTTCCCGAGGCGGTAGCCGCGGAGGATGCCGCACGGGCCGCGACGCGCTGGGGATTGCCCGCGGCGCGTCGCGTCGCGTATGCTTGAGCGTTGGTGCGCCTCTGTGCGCGCTCGTTCGCGGTCTGCCGCGGAGCACGTGGTCACCCCGAACCCCTCACAGGAGCCGGGCAGTGCCATGCGCAGGCAAGTGATCTTGGGTGGGGCTCCGGCCCCACGGTACCTCTGGAGGAACCAATGGCAGCAGTGTGCCAGGTGACTGGAGCCGTTCCCGGCTTCGGGCACAACATCTCGCACTCGCACCGTCGGACGAAGCGCCGCTTCGACCCGAACGTGCAGCGCAAGACCTACTTCGTCCCGTCGCTGAAGCGCAACGTGACGCTCAACGTCTCGGCGAAGGGCATGAAGGTCATCGACGCCCGTGGCATCGAGGCCGTCGTCCGTGACATGAAGGCTCGGGGGGTGAAGCTCTGATGGCGAAGAAGTCGCAGGACATCCGTCCGATCATCAAGCTCCGCTCGACCGCCGGTACGGGCTACACCTACGTGACGAAGAAGAACCGTCGCAACAACCCCGACCGCCTCGTGCTCAAGAAGTACGACCCGGTGATCCGTCAGCACGTCGAGTTCCGAGAGGAGCGATAAATGGCCAAGAAGAGCATGATCGCCAAGAACGAGCAGCGGAAGGCCATCGTCGCCCGCTACGCCGAGAAGCGCGCTGCGCTCAAGAAGGCGCTCGTCGACCCGAACAGCACCGACGAGGAGCGCGAGGCCGCTCGTCTCGGCCTGCAGAAGCTGCCCCGCAACGCGTCGCCCGTGCGCGTCCGCAAGCGCGACGCCATCGACGGCCGCCCCCGCGGCCACGTCGGCGAGTACGGCATCTCGCGCGTGCGCTTCCGCGACATGGCGCACCGCGGCGAGCTGCCCGGCGTGACCAAGTCGAGCTGGTAGGCACCCGCTTCGCACGAAGGCCCCCGACCTCGGTCGGGGGCCTTCGTCGTGCTCGGCCATAGCCGCCGCAGCGCCGATCCAGGGGGCGCACGAGGCTTGGGCGGCCTAGCCTCGCGGCGGAAGAGAGGTGCTCCCATGAACCCTGGACCCCCGTTCGGCGGCCGCGGCTTCGGCATCGGCCCCACGCTCCTCGAGCTCGCGCAGCCGCTCCTGCTGCTGCTCCTGCTCGCCGCCGTGATCGTCGTCGGCGCGCTCGCGCTGCGCTCGTTGCGCGCCATTGAGCGCGCGGTGGGCGCGCGGCCGCAGCGGGTCGTCGCCGAGCCCGTCGCGCCGCCGCTGCAGGCCGCGACGCAGGTGGTGCCCGCCGCCGCCGTGCCGCCGCGGCAGCCGCCGACCGACCCGCACGCGTCCGCCTGAGGATCCGGGGTCGGAGGCCCCGCGCCCGCGCGCCGCCGCCGACCCCGAACCGGAACTGGCATCCTGTTGCCATGGACGGCATCCTCATCTCGATCTTCCCGGCCGGTCCCGCGAGGACGGAGGAGGCGCGATGAGCTCGTTCGGCTGGTCGCCGATGCTCCTGGGCCTCGGGCTCCAGCTCGCCGCGGTCATCGGCGTCGTCGTCGCGATCGTGCTGGTGGTGCGGGCGCTGCGCGGCATCGACCGCTCGCTGCGCAGGCTCGTGGAGCAGGGCGAGCTGCGCGAGCTGCTCGACGGCGACGACGACCCGGAGCCGCCCGCGGCGCCTCCTGCGCCCGAGCCCCCGGCCGCGCCCGGCGGCACCGAGCGCCCGTAGCCGAGCGCCCCCTACACGGCCGCCGCGGCGTCGAGGCGCTCGTGCCTGCTGCGCTCGCCCGATCGCAGCGCCCGCCAGGCGTCGCCCAGGCGTGCGAGCGCGGCGGCCGTGACGTCCGGCTCCCACGTGATGGGGATGCGCGCGTAGCGGTCGAGCACGCCCGAGGCCGAGAAGCGCGGCCCGGGCGGCAGCAGCAGGCCGCGGTCGCGCGCCGCGAGCGAGAGCGAGGTCGACCACGGCCCGCCCAGGTCGACCCACGCGCACAGGCCGCCGGGCACCGCGGGCATCGCGACCTCCGGCAGGTGGGTCGCGAGGCCGTCGGCGACGGCGGCGCGTCCGATCCGCAGCCGCCGCGAGGTGTGGGCGAGGAGCGCCGCCATGTCGTCGTGCAGCTCGACGGCGATGCACTGCTCGAGCAGCGGCGTGCCGAGGTCGATCGACGGCCGCACGGCGAGCATCCGCTCGACCTGCTCGCGGCTCGCGCGGATCCAGCCGATGCGCAGGCCGCCCCAGGCGATCTTCGCCATCGAGCCGATGAGCACGGCCGGCCCGTGGGCGGCGAAGGGCCGCGGCGTCCAGGCGCGGTCGATGTCGAGCTCGGCGCAGGTCTCGTCGACGACGAGCGTCGTGCCCGCCGCCCGCGCGACGGCGGCGACGCGGGCGCGCTCGAGCTCGGGCATCGTCGCGCCCGTGGGGTTGTGGAAGTCGGCGATGAGGTACGCGAGCGCGGGCCGCTGCGCGCGGATCGTCTCGACGAGGTGCGCGGAGTCCCAGCCCTCGGGCGTCACGGGCGTCGGCAGCAGCCGGTGGCCCGTGCGGCGCAGCGCCTCCATCGCGTGCGGGAAGGTGGGCTGCTCGACGACGGCGGTGCGGCCGCGCTCGCCGAGGGCCGCGAGCACGATCGAGAGCGCGTGCATCGCGCCGCTCGTCACGACGATCTGCTCGGGGTCGGTCGGCAGGCCGCGGGCGGCGTAGCGCGCGGCGATGCGCGCGCGCAGCTCCGGCAGCCCATCGAGCGAGTAGCCGGGCGAGCCGAGCAGGCCCGCGAGCCGGTCGAGCGCGCGCACGGTGGCCGCGTGGAGCCCGGGGGCCGAGCCGACGGAGGCGATCGTGAGGTCGATGACGTCGCCGCCGGGCGCCGCGGGCCGCTGCACGCGCTGCGCGGGCAGCGCCGCGCGGGTGCCGGAGCCGTGCACGCGCTCCGCGTAGCCCGCCGCCTCGAGCAGCTCGTAGGCGCGCGCGACGGTGGCGCGCGAGCGGCCGAGCTCCGCCGCGAGCGCCCGCTCGCTCGGCAGCCGCTCGCCCGCGGTGATGCGGCCGTCGAGCAGGAGCATGCGGATGCGGTCGGAGAGGGCCTGCGCGACGCCGCCGCCCGCCTGCCACTCGCCGAGCTGCGTGCCGAGCCGGGATGCCATGGCTCCAGTGTGCCCGAGATGCGCGCGGAGTGGCATGGTGATCGCGAGCCACTTCGGGGCGAGTGGTCCGCGCCCGCGCGCGCCCGCGGGTGTCTCATGGAGCCATGCACCGCCTCCGCCGACTCCTGCTGCCGATCGACTCCCTGGGCGCCGCCGACACGGCCGCCCGTGTCGCGCAGCTGCTCGTCGGCCTCGCGCTCTACGGCCTCTCGCTCGCCATGCTCATCCGGGCCGACCTCGGCGTCGGCCCCTGGGACGTGCTCTCGCTCGGCCTCGCCGTGCACCTGCCGATGTCGTACGGCGCGGCCACGGTCGTGGTCTCGGCCGTCGTGCTGCTGCTGTGGATCCCGCTGCGGCAGCGCCCGGGCATCGGCACGCTCGCGAACGCGCTGCTCGTGGGCCCGGCCGCCGACCTCGGCCTCTGGGTCATCCCCGATGCGACGGCGCTGTGGCAGCAGGTGCTGCTGCTCGCGGGCGCCATGGTGCTGCTGGCGCTCGCGACCGGCGTCTACATCGCGCCGCGGCTCGGCCCCGGCCCCCGCGACGGGCTCATGACGGGCCTGCGGCGCGTGACGGGGTGGCCCGTGTGGATCGCGCGCACGCTCATCGAGGGCACGGCGCTGCTCATCGGCTGGCTGCTGGGCGGGCCCGTCGGCGTCGGCACGGTGGTGTTCGCCTTCGGCATCGGCCCGCTCGTGGGGGTCTTCCTGCCCTGGTTCGAGCGTCGCCGGGCGGCCCGCGTGGCGGTGCTCGAGGGGCGGCGCGCGGCGTCGATCGCCGGCGCCTGAGCGGCCGATCCTGTTCGCGGATGGCGTGCAACAGCGTCCGAGAACGGCAGAATCCGCGGAATCTCCGGCGTGTCGGGGTGTTCGGGCCGTGCTGGGAGGCGGTCGCGGCTACGGTCGGGGGTGGCCGCCGCCCCTGGGCGTGGCGGCCGAGATGCCCGCCCGATGGCGGGACGGACATGCCACCATCAGGAGGACACCATGGCTGAGACCATCAACAAGACCACCCTCGCCTCGAAGATCGCGGCGAAGACCGACCTGTCGCAGGCGAAGGTCACCGCTGTGCTCGACGAGCTCTTCGCCGAGGTCTCCTCGGCCGTCGCCGCGGGCGACAAGGTCTCGATCCCCGGCTTCTTCACGGCCGAGCGCACCGAGACGGCTGCCCGCACGGGCCGCAACCCGCAGACGGGCGCCGAGATCCAGATCGCCGCGGGCCACCGCGTCAAGCTGACCGCGGGCTCGAAGCTCAAGGCTGCCGTCAAGTAACGACCGCACCCGCAGCACCGAGGGGCCCCGCCGGACGGCGGGGCCCCTCGGTCGTCCCGGGTCGGCGCGCACAGCGGCGCCGACTACCCTGGACTGGTGCAGCGCCTCCGACTCCTCGGGCCGGCACTCGCGGTCCTCGCGGGGCTGGCAGCGGTGTGGGCGGCGCTCGAGTACGGCGGCGGCGCCGCACCGCTCGCGATCGAGGACCCCGGCGCGCTCGTGCGCTACGGCCTCCCGATCGCGACGATGCTGCGCAACCTCGCGATCGCCGTCGCGTTCGGCGGCCTCGTGCTCGCGTGCTTCGCGCTGCGGCCGCAGGGCCGCGACTGGCAGCGCACGCTCGACCTCGCCGCCTCCGCGACGGGCGTCGCGACCGTCGCGCAGGCCTTCGTGGCCTTCGGGCAGTTCCGCACGGTCGTCACGACCCCGGTGGCCGCGGACGACCAGTTCGGCGGCCTCCTGCAGCTCTTCTTCGTCGAGATCGAGTCGGGGCGACTGCTGCTCGGCACGCTGCTCTCGCTCGCGCTGCTCACGGTCGTGCTGCTCGTCGCGCGCGGCACCGTCGCCGCGGGCTGGAGCACGGCGCTGTGGGCCGTGCCGCTGTGGCTCATCGCCTCCGGCGGCCACGCGGGCGGCACCGACAACCACACGCTCGCCGTCTCGTCGCTCTTCCTCCACCTGGTCTTCGTCTGCATCTGGCTCGGCGGGCTCGCGCACGTCGGGCTGCTCGTGGGTCGCAAGGACGCCGAGGGCGACGGCGCGGCGCTGCTCGCCCGCTACTCGACGCTCGCGATCGTGAGCTTCGGCGTCGTCGCCTTCAGCGGCGTCGTGTCGGCGCTCATCCGCATCGGCGACGACTGGGCCAGCCCCTACGCGGTGCTCGCCATCGCGAAGTCGGCCCTGCTCGTCGTGCTCGGCGGCTTCGGCGCCTGGCAGCGGATGCGCATCCTGCGGCCGCTCGCGAGCGTCGGCGAGCGCGTGCCCGGCCGCGCCCTCGCGGCGCTGCTCGCGGTCGAGCTCGTGGTCATGGGCGTGACGGCCGGCGTCGCGGCGGGCCTCGCGCGCACGCCGACGCCCGTGCCCGAGGTGCCGCCGGGCGACGGCTCGAGCCCCGCCGAGATCCTCACCGGCAGCCCCCTGCCGCCGCCCTTCGAGCCCGCCCGGCTGCTCGACACCTGGGCGATCGACCCGCTGTGGCTCGTCGTCGCGGCGCTGCTGGGCTTCTTCTACCTCGCGGGCGTCGTGCGCCTCGCGCGCCGCGGCGACCGCTGGCCGGTCGGCCGCACGGTCTCCTGGATGGCAGGCGTGCTGCTGCTCGCGTGGTGCACGAACGGGGCGCTGAACCTCTACCAGGAGTACCAGTTCTCGTACCACATGCTCGTGCACATGCTGCTCGGCATGGCGGTGCCGGTGCTCCTCGTGCCCGGCGCCCCCATCACGCTCGCGCTGCGCGCGATCGCGAAGCGCGGCGACGGCACCCGCGGCGGCCGCGAGTGGATCCTCGCGATCGTGCACTCGAAGTACCTGCAGGTCGTCGGCCACCCGCTCGTCTCGGCCGGCATCTTCGTCGTGAGCCTGTGGGTCTTCTACTACACGCCGCTCTTCGAGTGGTCGATGCGCGACCACCTGGGCCACGTGTGGATGGTCATCCACTTCGTCGGCTCCGGCTACCTCTTCGTGCAGGCGATCATCGGCATCGACCCCGGCCCCGCACGCCCCGCCTTCCCGCTGCGCATCGTGCTGCTGCTGGGCTCGATGGTCTTCCACGCCTTCTTCGGCCTCACGCTCATGACGGGCGAGACGCTGCTCGTCGCCGACTGGTTCGGCGCGATGGGCAACGGCGTCGACGCGCTGCACGACCAGCAGGTCGGCGGCGGCATCGCGTGGTCGATCGGCGAGGTGCCGACCGTCGCGCTCGCGATCACCACCGTCGTGCTGTGGGCGCGCAGCGACCGTCGGGAGCGCACGCGCATCGACCGCGCGGCCGACCGCGACGGCGGCGCGGAGCTCGCCGCCTACAACGACATGCTGGAGAGGATGGGCAAGCGATGACCGAGCGCACGACCGGGACCGAGGCGGCCGAGGAGGCCGTGCAGCGCACGCCCGAGGAGCTCGCGGCGCTCGCGGGCGGCAGGGCGCTCGTGCTGCGTCTCGTGCGCCACGCGGAGACCGTCTACAACACCCAGCACGTCATGCAGGGCTGGTCCGACTCGCCGATCACCGAGCTCGGCCACGAGCAGATCGCCGCGGTCGCCGAGCGCCTCGCGGGCGAGCGCTTCGACCTCGCCTTCTCCTCCGACCTGCCGCGCACGCGCACGACCGCCGAGGGCATCCTCGCCCGGCAGTCGCCCGTGCCGCCCACCGAGTACACCGAGGTGCTGCGCGAGTGGCACTTCGGCAGCCACGAGGAGCGGCCGTCGCGCGAGGTGTGGAGCGAGGTCATCGTCGACCACGGCCTCGAGGTCGACCGCGAGCTGAGCGCGCTGCGCTCGATCGCCGACCGCATCGGCTGGGCCGGCCTGTTCGACTCGGTCGCGCGGCTCGACGCGAGCGGCCAGGCGGAGCAGGCCGCGGCGATCGTGCTGCGCGCCGACACGGCGCTCGCGCACGTCGTGCAGGCGGCCGCCGCGCTGCCCGGCGACGACGCCGCGCAGGTGCTCGTCGTCTCGCACGGCGGCTTCATCTCGTCGCTGCTGCGCCAGCTCGTGCCGGGCACCGCGCCCGACGTGATCCTGCCCAACTGCTCGGTGACGACCGTCGCGCTCGCGGCCGGCTCCACCGCGTGGGAGCTGCGCGGCATCGGCGAGACGGCCTAGGCGCCTCGCTGCCGTGAGCGGCATCGCACCCGCGCGCGCCGCCCGCGGCCGGCGCGGCCTCGTCGCGGCGCTCGCCGCGGCGGCGGTGCTCGCCGTGCACGCGCTCGCCGTCGGCACCGGGCCGGGCCGGGCCGCCGACGCCGCGGTGCTCGACGCGGCGGGCTACGCGACCGACTCGCAGCTGCTGGGCGCGGTGGGCGTGGGCAGCATCCTGCTCGCGGCCGCCGTCGCGATCGGCATCGCGATCGCGCGCCGCCGGGGCGACCTCGGCGTCGTCGCCGTCGCCGTGATCCTCGGCTCGAGCGGGCTCTCGCGCGTGCTGAAGCAGCTCGTGCTCACCCGGCCCGAGCTCGCGCCCGGGCCCGCCAACTCCTACCCGAGCGGCCACATGGTCGCGTTCGCGGCGGTCGCGGCCGGCCTCATGGTCGTGCTGCCGCCCGCGTGGCGCCTCGCCGTCGCGCTCGCCGCGGCGGTCGTGCTGCCGCTCGTCGCCACGCGCCTCGTGCTCGACGGCTGGCACCGGCCGAGCGACGTCCTCGGGTCGCTGCTGCTCGTGCTCGCCGTCACCGCGCTCGGCACCGCCTGGCGCGCGCCGGCGCCGCCCGTCGACCCGCGCCGCCACCGGCTGCTCGAAGGGGCGCTGCTGGCGCTCGCGGCGCTCGCGGGCGCCGTGGGCGGCGCGCTCGCGGCCGCCTCCGCCCTCGGCGGCGGCGAGGGCTGGGTGCTCGCCGCGGCCTCGACCCTGCTCGGCGCCGCCTGCGCCGCGACCCTCGCGGCCCTCGTCCGCCTGCTGCGCCTCGCGCCCGCGCGCCGGCGCGCGGGCGGCGGCGCGGCCGTGCGAGCCTAGGCCCGCACGTCGACGACGACCCGGCCGCGGATGCGGCTCGCGAGGATGCGCTCGGCAGCCTCGACCGCGCCCTCGAGCCCCACGACCTCCGTCGCCTCGTCGAGCGCCTCGAGGTCGAGCGTGCGCTCGAGCACGCCCCACGCCCGGTCGCGGCGCTCCGGCGGCTGCTCCACCGAGTGGACGCCGTGCAGGGTCACGCCACGCAGGATGAACGGCAGCACGGTCGCGGGCAGCTCGGCGCCGGCGGTGAGGCCGCACGCGGTCGCGTGGCCGCCCGGTCGCAGCCTGCGCGAGCGCGTTCGCGAGGATCCGGCCGCCCACGGCGTCGGCCACCGCATCCCAGCGCGCCGCCTGCAGCGGCTTCCCCGCCTCCGAGAGCGTCGAGCGGTGCTCGACCGCCACCGCGCCGAGCGAGCGCAGCCACGGCTCGAGCTGCTCGACGCGGCCCGTGAGCGCCGTCACGTCGGCGCCCGCGCGCGCGAGCAGCTGCACGGCGATCGAGCCGACGCCGCCGCCCGCGCCCGTGACGAGGATGTCGGCGCCGTCGAGGCGCATCCCGGCGTCCTGCAGCGCGAGCACGCCGAGCGCGGCCGTGTAGCCCGCCGTGCCCACCGCGGCCGCGTGCACGTCCGAGAGCCCGGCGGGGATGCGCGTGAGCATGTGCGGCTCGACGCGCGCCCGCTCGGCGAGGCCGCCGTGGCGCGACTCGCCCAGGCCCCAGCCGTTCACGAGCACGCGCTCGCCCGCCGACCACCCCGCGGCGTCCTCCGCGACCGTGCCCACGAGGTCGATGCCGGGCACCTTCGGCCAGTCGCGGATGACGCCGGGGCGGCCGCCGATCGCGAGGCCGTCCTTGAAGTTGATCGACGAATGCGTGATCTCGACGAGCACGGGCCCGTCGAGCTCGGCCTCGTCGAGGTCGACGACGCCCGTCGTCGCGGGGTCGCCGGTGGCCAGCAGCGCGCGCATCGCGCCTCCTCTCCGCCGTCGGCGTCGACGGCGCGCTCGTCCTAGGTCCGCGACGGGAGGTGCACGGACAGCTCGTACCGCTCGCGCGGCTCGTCGTCGAGGTGCTCGCCGGCGAGGCCGAGGCGGCGGTAGAAGTCGGTGGCGACGTCGAGCGACTGCCACTCGAGCACGCGGATGCGGGTGTGCTGCTCGGCCCAGTCGCGGATCGCGCCGAAGAGCGCCGTCCCCGCGCCCCGGCCGCGCGCGGCGGGCGAGACCCACAGGTCGTGCATGCGGGCGATCGACCAGTCTCGGTGCGGGGCCGGTCCGTAGTCCTGCGCGGCCGCGTAGCCGACGACCTCGCCGCCGGCCTCCGCGACGACGATGCGGTGCGCCGGATGCTCGACGAGGGCCTCGAGGCGCTCGCGGTAGCGGTCGACCTTCTCGTCGGGCTCGTCGGCGCCGCGGTGCGCGGCGAGCAGCGGGAGCAGGGCGCGGGCGTCCGCGGCGGTCGCCCGCCGCACCACGATCGCTCCCTCGCCCATGCCGCCAGCGTAGCCGCGCACGCTCGGGGAGCGCCGAGCGTGGGGCGGTGCCGCGCCGAGCGGGCGGGCGCCGATGCGGCCGGGCCCGCGCCCGGCTCAGACGAGCGCGGCGTGGGCCTCGCACGCGGGCGCGCAGCCATCGCAGGTGGTGAGCTGGCGGCGGCACGAGCGGTCGGCGCAGTTCGCCACCCGGTTCGTGCCGGCCCCGCAGCGGTGGCAGGTGCCGACGACCGCCGCGCCGTCGCCGAAGTCCATCGTGCCGCGGCCGTCGAAGACGTAGAGCGAGCCCTCCCAGAGGCCGCCGTTGCCGAAGCTCTCGCCGTAGCGGACGATGCCGCCGTCCAGCTGGTAGACGTCCTGGAAGCCGCGCGAGCGCATCAGCGACGACAGCACCTCGCAGCGGATGCCGCCCGTGCAGTAGGTGACGACCGGCGTGTCCTTCAGGTGGTCGTACACGCCCTCGTCGAGCAGCCGCACGAAGTCCTTCGTGGTGTCGACGTCGGGCACGATCGCGTCCTTGAAGCGGCCGACCTCGGCCTCGAAGCGGTTGCGGCCGTCGAACATGACGGCGTCGGGACGCGCCTCGAGGAGCGCGTGCAGCTCGCCGGGCTTCAGGTGCCGGCCGCCGCCGACGACGCCCTCCGCATCCACCTCGAGCTCCTCGGGCGCGCCGAACGAGACGATCTCGTCGCGCGCCTTGACGCTGAGGCGCGGGAACTCCTCGCCCGTGCCGCTCGACCACTTCACGTCCATGCCGTGGAAGCCCGAGTAGCCGCGGGTCGCGCGCACGTAGCGCTTGCACGCGGCCATGTCGCCGCCGACCGTGCCGTTGATGCCGTGGCGCGAGACGAGGATGCGGCCCGTGAGGCCCAGCGACTCGCACAGGGCGTGCTGCCACAGCCGCACGGCCTCGGGGTCGGCGATGGGCGTGAAGCGGTAGAAGAGCAGCACCTTCTGCATCCCTCCATGGTCGCACCCGCGCCCGCGCCGCGCGTTGTGGGGCGGCGACAGCGCGCTCCGCGCGGCACGCGCGCTCGGGCAGGATCGGAGGGTGAACATGTGGCTGCAGTGGCTCCTCGCCTTCACCCTCAAGAGCAGGGGCAGGCCCCAGCTGGGCGTCGACGAGGTGGCGCGCACCTCGTTCCGCGTGCTCCCCACCGACATCGACTTCCTCGGCCACATGAACAACGGTCGCTACCCCTCGTACATGGACCTCGCGCGCGTCGACATGACCGTGCGCACGGGCATGCAGGCCGTGCTCGAGCGCGCCGGCGTCTACGCCGTGGTGGGGCAGTCGTCGATGGTCTACCGCCGCAGCCTCGACCTGTGGCAGCGCTTCGACATCGAGACGGCCGTGCTCGGCGCCGACGAGCGCGCGATCTACCTCACCCAGCGCTTCCTCGTCGACGGCGAGGTGTGCGCGCGCGGCGTCGTGCAGGGCCGCTTCATCCAGAAGGGCGTGGGCACGCTGCGCACGGCGCGGCTGCTCGAGATCCTCGCCGAGGGCGGGCTCGACGTGCGCCTGCCCGAGCTCGACGAGCGCGTGGCCGACTGGGCGCGCATCAACGCGCTGCCGCCCTCGCGCGCGGCGGCGCCCTCCGACTGGGCGGGCCGCACGCCGCGCTGAGGCGGCTCGCGCGCCGGATCCGCACGTGAGCGGCGGTCCGGGCGCACATCGCGATCGGCGGCCCGCTCACGTGCGGATCCGGGCGGGCGCTCCCGGATGCCCGGAGGGATCGGCCGCGAGCGGCGGGCCAGCTGGATGGTCCGGCCGGCCCGCCGCTGGCAGCGGATCCCTCCGATCGCGGCGCCGCCTACGCTGGAGGCATGGCCTCCGCTGATCCCGTCGAGCGTCGCGTCGCCCTGCTCGGCTGGGTGAGCCTGACGCTCGCGGTCGCCGCGCTCGTCGCGCTCTTCGCCCCGCTCACCGAGGACGAGGGCCAGCAGCTCGCGATCAAGGTCGCCGCGCTGCCCGTCTCGGTCGTGGCCGTCTTCATCGCGCTGCGCTCGCGCCGGCTGGTCGTGGCGCACAAGGTGGAGCACGGCTGGCAGCCGGGGCTCGGCGGCATGATCCTCGGCGGCTTCGCGCTCGCCGCGGTCGTCATCGGCGTCATCATCCCGATGCTCGCCGCCGCGAGCGGCGCGTAGCCGGCGCCCGCGGCACCGACCCCTAGAGCGCCGGCCGCAGCAGCTCGAGCGCGGCCTGGGCCGCGTTGTGCCCGCCGAGCCCCGAGACCGCGCCGCCGCGCCGCGCGCCCGAGCCCGCCATGAGGATGCGCGGGAAGGGCGTCTCGACGCCCCACGCCTCGGCGATCGAGGTCGCCTCCTCCTCGAGCCACGGCCACGACAGCCCGCCGTGGAAGATGTGGCCGCCGGGCATGCCGAGCGCGTGCTCGATGTCGAGGGTCGTCCTCGCCTCGATCGCGGGCGCCCCGGAGGCGTCGGTCAGCAGCAGCGGCTCCACGGGCTCGGCGAGCACCGAGTCGAGCGAGGCGACGACGGCCTGCAGCAGCTCGGCGCGCATCCGGTCGTTCGACTCCTCGGTGACGAGCCGGTCGGGCGCGTGCAGGCCGAAGACCGTGAGGGTCTGCGCGCCGGAGGCCCGCAGGTCGTCGCCGAGGATCGACGGGTCGGTGAGCGAGTGGCAGTAGATCTCGCACGGCAGCGGGCTCGGGATGCGGCCGGCCGCCGCCTCGCGGTACGCGGCGCCGAGCTGCTCGTAGCCCTCGTTGATGTGGAAGGTGCCGCCGAACGCGGCCTCCGGTGCCACGCCCTCGCGCAGCCGGGGGAGGCGCTCGAGCAGCATGTTCACCTTCACCTGCGCGCCCTCGGGGCGGGTCCAGGCTGCGGGGCCCTCGTCGCCGAGCAGCTGGCCGAGCACGTGCGGCGCGACGGCGGAGAGCACGAGGTCGAACTGCGCCGTGAGCTCGGTGCCGAGCGAGATGCGCCCGCCCTCCTTCCAGCTGACCTCGCCGTCGGGCGTGACGCGCACGACCTCGACGTCGGTGAGGATCGTCGCGCCCGCCTCGCGGGCAGCCCGCTCGAGCCCGCCGGAGACCTGCCCCATGCCGCCGATCGGCACGTCCCAGTCGCCCGTGCCGCCGCCGATCACGTGGTAGAGCAGGCAGCGGTTCTGCTCGAGGCCCGGGTCGTCGAGCGGCGCGAAGGTGCCGATGAGCGCGTCGGTCGCGATGACGCCGCGCACGAGGTCGTGCCGCACGGCCGCCTCGATCGCGTCGGCGATCGGCGCATCCACGATCTCGGCCCACGCCGAGGCGCCGCCCGCGGCCGCCTGCGCCGCGGCGCGCGTGGGCAGCGGTTCGGTGAGCGTGGGGAAGAGCGCGGCCGCGAGGCGCGTCGTGCGGTCGGTGAAGGCGGCGAAGCCGTCGGCGTCCTCGGCCGCGCCGATCGAGGCGAAGGACGCGCGCGTGGCCGCCTCGTCGCCCGCGTCGACGAGCAGGCCGCGATCGGTGCCGGGCACGGGCGTGTACGAGGAGTAGCGGCGGCGCGCGAGGCGCACGTCGAGCCCGAGGTCGCGGATGATGCGCTCCGGCAGGAGGCTCACGAGGTAGCTGTAGCGCGACAGCCTCGCATCGAGGCCGGAGAAGGCCTCCGCGGAGACGGCGGCGCCGCCGGGGCGGTGCAGGCGCTCCAGGACGGTCACGTCGACGCCCGCTCGGGCGAGGTAGGCGGCTGCGGTCAGGCCGTTGTGGCCTCCGCCGACGATGGCGACGCTCGGCATGCTCTTGCTCCTCACAGGCGGTGGGCGGGCGCGTCGTTGCGCCGTGGCGCAAGAGTCGTGCGCAGGAGGCCCTGCGGACGCTCGAGCGGCCGGGTGCGGGTGCCCGCACGCATACGATATGCCGCATGAGCGACCAGTCCAGGCCGGACGACTTCGACGCCCTCATCGCCGAGGGCATCGAGCAGGCCGACGCCGACCAGCCCGCCCGTCCCGCCGAGGGCGCCGACGGCGACGACGCGGCGACGCGGGAGCCGACCGCCGCCGAGCGATCGGCCGAGGAGGTCGGGGCGTCGGAGCGCGTCGCGCCTGCGGCCGTCGAGCCAGCGCCCGCCGAGCCCGCGCCCGCCGAGCCCGCGCCCGCCGAGCCGGCGCCCGCCGAGCCGGCCGCCGACACCGGCCCCGCGTTCGAGGTCGACGAGGCGACGCTCGCCGCGGCCATCCGCCCCTACGAGCCCGTGGCCGTGCCGGGGCGCGACGCGAGCGAGCCGCCGAAGGCCGGATGGTCGCTCTCGACCGACGTCGCCGAGGTGCCGACCGTGCAGATGGACGCCGTCGAGCTGCAGGCCGAGCTCGAGGCGGCCTCGCTCGCCCCGGTGCCGGAGGAGGCGCGCGCCGTGCGGTCCGAGGCCGAGGCGGCCTCGACGCCGGCCGAGCGGCCCGCAGCGGCCGGCGGCTCGCCCGACCCCCGCGCGGCGCTGTCGGCGCCCATCGTGCCCGCCGACGTGCCCGTCGCGCGCTCGGTGCCCGCGCCTGCCGCGGATCCCGCGCCCGCCGCCGAGCCTGAGGCTGCCTCGGAGCCCACGCCGATCGCGGCGTCCGAGCCTGCCGCCGAGCCCGAGCCGCGGGTCGTCGCTGAGCCGGCGCCGGTCAGCGAGCCGATGCCGGTGGCCCCCGAGCCGGAGGCAGCTCCGGTTCCGGTGGCTGAGCCGGAGCCGGTGGCCGAGCCGGAGCCGGTGGCCGAGCCGGATCCCGAGCCGAATCCCGAGCCCGAGCCCGAGCGGGCCGCCGAGCCGACCCCCGTCGCCCCGCCCGTCGTCGCCCCCACCGAGCCGATGGAGCTCTCCGAGCCCGCGACCGACGACCCGGTCGCCCTCGCCGCGATCGCCCGCGTCGAGCAGTGGCTCGCTCGCCCCGCGATCGCGAAGCGCGACGCCTCCGCCGAGCGCCTCGCGGGCCTCCTCAAGGATCCGCACGGCCTCGACTTCGCCATCGGCTTCGTCGACAAGGTCGTGCGCCCGGAGGACCCGCGCGTCAGCGCGCGCAACTTCGAGGCGCTCAGCCGCGACATCCCCGGCTTCCTCGACTGGTACCTGAAGCTCGGCATCTCGCTCGGCGGCGGCGTCGGCCTCATCGCGCCGCGGCTCGTCATCCCCATCGCCAAGCGCGCGATGCGCGAGATGGTCTCGCACCTCGTGATCGACGCGACCCCCGCGCGCCTCGGGCGCCCGCTCGCGAAGCTCCGCGCGGACGGCACGCGCCTCAACATCAACCTGCTCGGCGAGGCCGTGCTGGGCGAGGAGGAGGCCGCGGGCCGCCTCGCGGGCACCACCGAGCTGCTGCAGCGCCCCGACGTCGACTACGTCTCGATCAAGGTCTCCTCGATGGCGCCGCAGCTGCAGATGTGGGCGTTCGACGAGACCGTCGAGCGGGTCGTCGAGCGCCTGCTGCCGCTCTACCGCATCGCCGCGCAGGCGAGCCCGACGAAGTTCATCAACCTCGACATGGAGGAGTACCGCGACCTCGACCTCACGATCGCGGTCTTCGAGCGGCTGCTCTCGCGACCCGAGCTCGCCGGGCTCGAGGCCGGCATCGTGCTGCAGGCCTACCTGCCGGACGCGCTGGCCGCCTACCGGCGCCTCGCGGCCTTCGCGAAGGAGCGGAAGGCGCAGGGCGGCGCGGGCATCAAGGTGCGCGTCGTCAAGGGCGCGAACCTCGCGATGGAGCGGGTCGACTCGGCCGTGCACGACTGGCCGCTCGCCGTGCTGCCGTCGAAGGCCTCGAGCGACGCCAACTACAAGCGCGTGCTGCGCGAGGCGCTACGCCCCGAGCACGCCGCCGCCGTGCGCGTGGGCGTCGCGAGCCACAACCTCTTCGACCTCGCGTACGCGGCCGAGCTCGCCCGCCACCACGGCACCCGCGACCGCGTCGACGCCGAGATGCTGCTCGGCATGGCCGCCGAGCACCGCGCGGCCGTCGCTGACGAGTTCGCGCACCTCATCCTCTACACGCCCGTCGTGCGGCCGAGCCAGTTCGACGCCGCCGTCGCGTACCTCATCCGCCGGCTCGAGGAGAACGCCTCGGGCGAGAACTTCATGTCGGGGATGTTCGACATGCACGAGGCGCCCGTGTTCCAGCGCGAGCGCGACCGCTTCCTGCACTCGCTCGCGCTCCTGCAGCGCGAGGATGCCGCGGGCGATCCGCGCCCGAACCGCACGCAGGACCGCCTGGGCGACCTGAGCGTCTCGGTCTCGAACCCCAAGGGCTTCGAGAACGAGCCCGACACCGATCCCTCGCTCGGCTCGAACCGCGACTGGGGGCGCCGCATCATCGCGCGCGCCGCCACGAGCGAGCTCGGCCTGCAGACCCTGCGCGCCAACCGCATCGAGGACGCCGACACGCTCGAGCGCCGCATCGACCGCACCGCGCAGGCGGGCGCCCGCTGGGCCGGCCTCGGCGCCAAGCGGCGCGCGAACATCCTGCGCGAGGCCGCGACGGCCCTCGGCGTCTACCGCGGCCGCCTCATCGAGGTGATGATGGCCGAGACGGGCAAGACGCTCGCGGAGGCCGACCCCGAGGTGTCGGAGGCGATCGACTTCGCCCGCTACTACGCCGAGCAGGCCGTGGCGCTCGAGCAGGTGCAGGACGCGCGCCCCGTGCCCGTCGCCCTCACCGTCGTGACGCCGCCGTGGAACTTCCCCGTGGCGATCCCGTGCGGCGGCGTCACCGCCGCGCTCGCCACCGGCTCCGCCGTCATCATCAAGCCCGCGCCGCAGGCCCGCCGCTCCGCCGCCGTCATGGTCGAGGCGCTGTGGGAGGCCGGCGTGCCGCGCGACGTGCTCGTGCTGTGCGACATGGAGGAGGGCGAGGTCTCCAAGCGCCTCATCACCCACCCGGCCGTCGGCAGGCTCATCCTCACCGGCTCGTCCGAGACCGCGGGGCTCTTCACCTCGTGGCGCTCCGACCTGCCGCTGCTCGCCGAGACGAGCGGCAAGAACGCCATCATCGTCACGCCCTCGGCCGACCTCGACCTCGCGGCCGCCGACGTCGTCAGGAGCGCCTTCATGCACGCGGGCCAGAAGTGCTCGGCGGCCTCGATCGCGATCCTCGTCGACTCGGTCGGCGACTCCGAGCGCTTCCGCCGCCAGCTCGTCGACGCCGCCAGCACGCTGCGCGTCGGCTCGCCGCTCGACGCGCGCACGCACGTCGGCCCCGTCATCGAGCCCGCGCAGGGCAAGCTGCTGCGCGCGCTCACGACGCTCGAGGACGGCGAGGAGTGGCTGCTCGAGCCGAAGCGGCTCGACGCCGAGGGCCGCGTGTGGTCGCCCGGCATCCGCGACGCCGTGCTGCCCGGCACCGAGACGCACCTCACGGAGTTCTTCGGGCCGCACCTCTCGCTCATCGAGGTCGACACGCTCGAGGAGGCGATCGAGGTGCAGAACGCCACCGAGTACGGCCTCACCGCGGGCATCCACTCGCTCGACCCCGACGAGGTCGCGCTGTGGCTCGACGAGGTGCAGGCGGGCAACCTCTACGTCAACCGCGGCATCACGGGCGCCATCGTGCGCCGCCAGCCCTTCGGCGGCTGGAAGCTCTCGCAGGTGGGCCCCGGCGCGAAGGCGGGCGGCCCGAACTACCTCGCGACGCTCGTCGACTGGGAGCCGCTGTTCGCGGAGCCGAAGGAGTCGGTGCGCCTGCGTGGGCTCGAGCGGCGCGTCGCCGAGCTCATCGAGGCGGCGACCCCCGCCCTCGGCTTCGAGGAGTTCGACCGCGTGCGCGCGGGCGCCAACAGCGACGAGCGCGCGTGGGAGGAGGAGTTCGGCGTCTCCCGCGACGTCTCGGACCTCGGCGTCGAGCGCAACGTCTTCCGCTACCGGCCGACCGAGGTGCTGCTGCGCATCGCCGAGGACGCGTCGGCGGGTGAGCTCGTGCGCCTCCTCGCCGCGGCGGCGCGCACGCGCTCCAAGGTGCGCGTGTCGACGGCGATCGAGGTGCCCGCGGGCGTCGCGCGCCTCGCGGCGAGCGCGGTGCCGCACGTGCGGATCGAGGAGACGACCGTCGAGGACGACGCGAGCTTCCTGGCGCGCGTCGCCTCGGGGGAGGCGCTCGAGCCCGCCCACCGCGAGGACGCGCTCGGCATCGCCCACGACACCGAGCCCGTGCGGCGCATCCGCGTCGCCGGCACCGCGGCGGGGCTGCGCGAGGCGCTCGCGGGGAACCCCCGGGTCGCCGTCTACGACGGGCCGGTCTCCTCCGAGGGCCGCATCGAGCTGCTGCCGTTCCTGCGCGAGCAGGCGATCTCGATCACCGCGCACCGCTTCGGCAACCCCGACAAGGCGTTCGTCGGCTTGCCCGTGTAGCGCGGGGCTGCGCTGCGCGCTGCCCCGCCGGTCGAGGGGCGCGCGGCGCGGCCGCACGCGTCTGCCCTGCTGGTCGAGGAGCGCGCGGCGCGGCCGCACGCGTCACGAGGCCCCGCAGCCAGCCGACCCTCGACCGCGGGTGCTTGACTGGATCCATGCGGTACGGCTACAAGGCGAGCGCCGAACAGTTCTCCCCGGCCGAGCTCCTCGAGCTCGTGGCCCTCGCGGAGGAGGTCGGGCTCGACTCGGCGTTCATCTCCGACCACCTCCAGCCCTGGCGGCACGAGGGCGGCCACGCGCCGAACGCGGTCGCGTGGCTCGGCATGGCGCTCGAGCGCACCCGCTCGATCGTGCTCGGCACCTCGGTGCTCACGCCCACGCTCCGCTACCACCCGGCGGTCGTCGCGCAGCAGTTCGCGACGCTCGGGCAGGTGCATCCGGGCCGCCTCATCCTCGGCGTCGGCACGGGCGAGTCGCTCAACGAGCAGGCGATCGGCGTCGAGTTCCCCGAGCTCGGCGAGCGCTTCGCGCGGCTGCGGGAGTCGGTGCGCGTCATGCGCCGGCTGTGGCAGGACGAGCGCGTCGACTTCGACGGCGACTTCTACTCGCTGCACGGCGCCACGATCTACGACCGGCCCGAGCGGCCCATCCCGATCTACGTCGCCGGCGGCGGGCCCGCGACGACGCGCTACGCCGCGCGCTTCGCCGACGGCCACATCTGCACCTCCGGCAAGGGCGACGACTACTACCGCGGCACGATCGTGGCGTCGCTCGAGGAGGGCCTCGAGCGGCAGGGGCGAGCGTCGGCGGAGGTCGACCGCATGATCGAGATCAAGGTCTCGTACGACCGCGATCCGGAGGCTGCGCTCGAGGCGACCCGCTTCTGGGCCGCGCTCTCGCTCACGCAGGAGCAGAAGCACTCGGTGCACGACCCGATCGAGATGCAGCGCCTCGCCGACGAGCTGCCGATCGAGCAGGTGGCGAAGCGCTGGATCGTGGGCTCGGATCCCGAGGAGGTCGCGGCCGCGATCGCGCACTACGTCGGCCTCGGCTTCACGCACCTCGTCTTCCACGGACCCGGCCACGACCAGCGCCGCTTCCTCACCCAGTTCACCGAGGACGTCCTCCCGCTGCTGCCCGCGCGCTGACGCGAGCGGCGCTCGCCGCCGCCCGGACCCGTATCCCGGACGCCGATCTCCGGATCCCGTATCCCGGACGCCGAACTCCGGATCCCAGAGTCCGGGTCCCGGATTCCGGGTCCCGGAACCTGGACTCCGGACCCGCTCCGTCCGGTTTGGCCCCTCCCGGTCCGGCTGATGGGCGGCACCTGCCCTCGAGTGGCGGCGATGTGCTGGGTGTGGCGACATCTGCCCTCGAGTGGCGACGATGTGCGGGGTGTGGCGACGAATCAGGACAGAATGCCGCCACTCGGCGCCGGATGCCGCCACTCAGCGCCGGATGCCGCCACTCGCGCGAGCAGCGGCGGCACCCGCGAGGCGGGCTGGAGCGGGTCGGCCGGGCCGGCCAGCCCGGCCAGCGCGGCCAGCCCGGCCGAGCCGGCCAGCCCGGCCAGCGCGGCCAGCCCGGTCAGGCCGGCGCCGCCTCCGTCGCGACGCGGCGCACGAGCGGCAGGGCGCTCGCGGTGGCGCCGAGCACGGCGACGACCGACAGCACCGAGATGAGCCCCCACATGAGCACGGAGTCGGGCGACGAGAGCCACAGCATGAAGGTCGGCACGATGAGCAGCAGCGCCACGCCCGCCGCGCCGCCCACGGCGACGACGAGCGGCAGCGTCACCTGCCGCACGATCGCGGCGCGCATCGTCGGCAGCTCCACGCCCATCCGGTGCATCGCCTGGTGCTCGCGGCGCTGGTCGAGCACCTTGGCCGACTGCGCGATGCCCGCGAGCACGGCCCCCAGCACGCCCGCGATCGCGATCGTGAGGGCGGCGCCCGTCGCGATGTCCTGCGACATCTGGTCGGGCGCGCCGCCCGCGGTGGCAGGGGCGAGGCTCGCGAAGCCGCCGGCCATGACGGCGATCGCCATCGCGCCCACCACGTTGAACGCGCCGCGCGGGTCGTCGACCACGCGCCGCGCCGCGAGCAGCGTCGCGGGCGATCGCGCGCCCTTCGCCACGAGCCACGCGACGCCCTGGATCACGAGCGGGCCGATGAGCGAGTACGAGAGCACGAGGATCGAGATGAGCGCGAGCGAGACGGCCATGCCCGCGTCGATCCAGCCGGAGCCGACCACGACGACGTAGGCGGCGACCGCGAGGCCGAAGCCGAGGATCCGCCAGAGCGAGAGCCGCTTCGGCCGCACGCGCTGCGCGACCCCGAGCGGCGTCACGTGCACGCGCCGGAGCGAGGCGAGGGCCGCGCCGAGGGCGATGAGGACGACCGCGCCGATCGCCGCGAGCCACACCCACCACGGCGGCAGCAGCTCGGCCGTCGTGAACGGGAGGCCCTGGAACTCGATGCGCGCGATGCCGGGCGTCACGGCGAGCGCGAGCAGGGCGCCCACGAGGCCACCGACGAGCGCCTGCGCGACCGCGTCGAGCACGGCCATCGCGGTCACCTGGCCGCGCGTGGCGCCCGCGAGCCTGAGGGCTGCGAGGCGGTCGTCGCGGCGGGCGATCGCGAGGCGCACCGCGGCCTGCGCGAGCGTCCAGACGGCCGGCAGCAGGAGCGCCGAGGCGACGCCGGAGAGCGTCAGCACGAACATCCCGACGTCCGGCTCGACGGCGCCGGTCTCGAAGCGGAGGCGGAAGGCGTTGACGCCGCCGAGGACGGCGAGGAGCGCCGCGGTGGCGAAGGCGAACGCGACGGCGCTCAGCACGTCGGTCGCGCGGGGGCCGGTGGCGCGGCCGAGCCGCACCCAGAGCCGCAGCGCGGTCATCGCGCGCCGCCCTGGTGGCGCTGCGGGTGCTGGAGGCGCGCGGCCGGGTTGGGCACGGGGCCGCCCGTGCCGCGCCAGTCCTGCGGCACGGTCGGCTGCGCGGCCGGCACGCCAGGGAGCGGCACGCCCGCGCGCGTGGCGCCGTAGGAGGGCGCGGGGGAGGGAGCGGGAGCGGCCGCCGGCACCGGCGCGACGGCCGTCGGAGTGCTGTGCGTCGGAGTGCTGTGCGTCGGAGCGCCGTGCCCCGCCCCGGCGTGCACGAACCCGCCGTGCTCCTCGGCCGCCGCGGCAGCCGCATCCGTCCGCTCGTCGCCGACGACGCGGCCGTCCTGCAGGCGCACGATGCGCGAGCACGCCGCCGCGACCTCCGGGTCGTGCGTCACGACCACGAGCGAGGCGCCGTGGCCCAGCGTCGCGCCGATGAGCAGGCTCATGACCGCGGTGCCCGTGGAGCGGTCGAGGGCGCCCGTGGGCTCATCGGCGAAGACGATGCCGGGGCTGCCGACGAGCGCGCGGGCGATCGCGACGCGCTGCGCCTGGCCGCCAGAGAGCTCGCCCGGGCGGCGCGACTCGAGGCCCGCGAGGCCGAGCCGGCCCAGCAGCTCGGCCGCGTGCGCCTCGGCCCGGCCGCGGGCCTGGCCGGCGAGCAGCAGCGGCAGGGCGACGTTCTCGACCGCGGGCAGCTCGGGCAGCAGCTGCCCCGACTGGAAGACGAAGCCGAAGTCGCTGCGCCGCAGGCGCGTGCGCTCGGCGTCGCGCATCGAGGCGAGTTCGCGGCCGCGCCAGGCGACGCGGCCGCCCTGGGGGCCGACGATGCCGGCGAGCACGTGGAGCAGCGTCGACTTGCCGGAGCCGGAGGGACCCATGATCGCGACGGCCTCCGGGCCGTCGGCGCCGATGGTCAGGGAGACGCCGTCGAGCACGCGCGCGTGTGTCGCGGGGTCGCCGTAGGCGTGGGCGAGGGCGACCGCGTCGAGGCGGTTCGCGGAGGGCTGGAAGGTCTGCATGACGGCAGTCCATCGCGCCGGGCGCCGTGCCGCGAGCGGATCCGGCCCCGTTCCGACCGGGGTCGGACGAGGATCATCCGCTGGGATGACGGCCGCTCCTCTGCGCCTCCCACGACCGCCCCACCTTGCCGCCCGTTCAGTTTCGCAGGCTCAGCGGCGAGCAGGCGGGATGGTCGGATCCGCGCGCCGCTGAGCCTGCGCTGTCGGAGAGGAAGGGGAGTGGGAGGCGGCGGAGGCGGCGGAGTCGGCCGACGGCCTCGGCGATCCCGCAGGCGCGCTCCGTACGCTGGTGCCGTGACGACGGCAGAGCGCAGCCCCGGCGCCCGCGAGCGCACCGA
This sequence comes from Agrococcus sp. SL85, assembly GCF_026625845.1. NCBI lineage: Bacteria > Bacillati > Actinomycetota > Actinomycetes > Micrococcales > Microbacteriaceae > Agrococcus > Agrococcus sp. SL85. Next base: position 824,603 of record NZ_CP113066.1, on the reverse strand, counting down.
TGGTCGCCTCAAGCTGCCGCCGATCGCGGCCGAGGGCACGGCGACGCATCCCGTCGCCATCGTCCCTGCCGCCCTCGTGTCGGCCGGCGCGGTGCTGCTCTTCTGGACGATGACCGACTGGGGCTACGTGCCGCTCGTCGCAGGCGTCGTGGGCGGCATCCTCACCGACCGCGCGGGTCGCTCGAGCCGCCTCGGCTCCGACCTCGCGCTCATCGCGATCGCGCTCGCGTTCATCAGCACCATCTCGCTCCACGCCGACCTCTCGGACGCCGGCATGATCCGCTTCACGGTCGCGCTCGGCGGCGCCGTGCTCATCCCGTACGCGATCTCGCGCTGGGGCTACCGCGAGCACGCCATCCGGTTCCCGTGGGGAGGCGGCCGCTGGACGAGGCGGATGTGGGTCTACATCGCCGCGGTCATCGTGCTCGCGTACCTGATCCTGCCGTTCTACTTCCTCACCTCGGGGGTCTACCGCAACTGGCCGGCGGTCGAGGAGCCGGGCGAGATCGCGCGCCTGTTCGTCGGCGTCAACGCCGTGGGCCTGTGGGACGAGCTGTTCTTCATCTGCACGGCCTACACGCTGCTGCTGCGCCACTTCCGGCCGTGGCTCGCGAACCTCCTGCAGGCGGCGATCTTCGTCTCGTTCCTCTGGGAGCTCGGCTACCAGGCGTGGGGGCCGTGGCTCACGATCCCGTTCGCGCTCGTGCAGGGCGCGATCTTCTCGTGGACGAAGAACCTCGCCTACGTCGTCACCGTGCACCTGCTGTTCGACGCCATCGTGTTCCTCGTGATCGTGCACGCGCACCACCCGGAGGCGCTGCCGATCTTCCCGCTCGTCACCGGCTGGTGACGACGCGCGCCCTGGCGCGTGTCAGCGGTCGCGCGTAGGTTCCCGGCCATGGCAATCGCACGCTGGCCCACCGTCGTCATCGACGCCCCCGACGCCAAGGCGCTCGCGCAGTTCTACGGCGCGCTGCTCGACTGGCCCGTGACCCCCGCGGGGGACGCCGACGACGACTGGTACGAGATCCGCGGCGCCGAGGGGCAGGTCATCTGCTTCCAGCAGGTGGCCGACTACCGGGCGCCTGTCTGGCCGGGGCAGGAGCATCCGCAGCAGATGCACCACGACGTCGTCGTCGACGACCTCGACGAGGCGGAGGCCGCGACGCTCGCGCTCGGTGCCACGAAGGCGGCGTTCCAGCCGGGCACGACCTTCCGCGTGTTCCTCGACCCCGCCGGGCACCCCTTCTGCCTCTGCGTGAGCTGACCCGGGCCGCGTCGCGCGCGGCCGTAGGCTCGAGCCCATGACCGCGGTGCTCCTCGACGTCGACACGGGCATCGACGATGCCCTCGCCATCCTCACGGCCGCCCTCCACGACTCCATCGAGCTCGTCGGCTGCACGATCGTCTGGGGCAACACCGACGTCGCGCAGGGCGCACGCAACACCACCGAGGTCCTGCGCCTCGTCGGCCACGGCGACGTGCCCGTCGCGATCGGGGCGGCGGGGCCGCGCGACGGCAGCCCCGCGCGCTTCTCGCCCGAGGTGCACGGCGACGACGGCCTCGGCGGCTTCGCCGACCGCTCGGTCGAGCCGGTGCTCGGCGGGGAATCGGCCGTCGAGCTCATCCTGCGGCTCAGCCACGAGCGCGCCGGCGAGCTCGAGCTCGTCGCCGTCGGGCCGCTCACGAACGTCGCCGCGGCGCTCGACGCCGACCCGAGCCTCCCGGAGCGCGTCAGGCACGTGACGATCATGGGCGGCGCCGCGCTCGCGCCCGGCAACGTGAGCGATGCCGCGGAGGCCAACATCTGGCACGACCCGGAGGCCGCACAGGTCGTGCTCGACGCCTCGTGGGACCTCACGATGGTGGGCCTCGACGTCACGATGACCTCGCTCATCACCGACGCGCACCGCGAGCGGCTCGCCGCGGGCGGCGCGGCCGGCCGCTTCAGCGCCGCGATCCTCGACCACTACCTCGGCTACTACGAGGGCTGGACGGGCACGCGCGCCTCCGGCAACCACGACGCGCTGGCGCTCGCGGTGGCCGCAGGGCTCGTGCGCACGACGCTCTCGCCGATCGTCGACGTCACGGTCGATTGCTCCCACGGTCCCGCTCGCGGCCGCACCGTCGCCGAGCTCGAGGGCGAGTGGGGCACGTGGCCCGACCGCGAGGGCGCGCGCCACCGCGTGGTGATGGAGGTCGAGCCCGGCTTCGAGGACGCGATGGTCGAGCTCATCGCCTCGGCGCGCTAGCGCTGCGCCGGGACGCTCGCGCGGCAGCGCGGCGGGCGGCTGGGAGGATGGACGGGCCTCGCCGCCCCGCCGGCGGTCACTCCGCCGCGACCCCAGGAGGAACCCTGCACGCCCCCACCGCGCTCGTCCACGCAGCGAAGGGTGCCGCGATCGGTGTCGTGGAGGTGCTCCCCGGCGTCTCCGGCGGCACGGTCGCGCTGCTCGTCGGCGTCTACGAGCGGCTGCTCGCCTCGGCCGAGCACCTCGTGCGCGGCCTGGCGCTCGCCGTCGGCGATCCCGTGCGGGGCAGGGGACTGTCGCGGGCGCGTGCGCAGCTCGCGGCCGTCGAGTGGCGCTTCGTGCTGCCGATCGCGGTCGGCATGCTCGCGGCCGTGGCGCTCGGCGCCGCCATCGTCGCGCCGCTCGTCGACGAGCATCCCGGCGACGCCCGCGCCCTCTTCCTCGGCCTCGTGCTGGCGTCCGTGGCCGTGCCCGCTCGGATGGTCGGCGGTCGTTGGTCGGCTCGCGAGTGGGCGCTCGCCGTGCCCGCAGCGGTGCTCGGCTTCGCGCTCACCGGCCTGCCGGCGGCCGAGCCCGGGGATGCCGCGCTCTGGGCCGTCGCGGGCTCGGCGGCGGTCGCGGTGTGCGCCCTCGTGCTGCCCGGCGTCTCGGGCTCGTTCCTGCTGCTGGCGCTCGGGATGTACGAGCCGGTGCTGCGCGCGGTCAACGAGCGCGACCTCCCGGTGCTCGGCGCCTTCGCGCTGGGCGCGGTGGTGGGCCTCGCGTCCTTCGTGCGCCTGCTGCGGTGGCTGCTGGCGCACCGCCGCCGCACGACGCTCGCGATCATGACGGGGCTCATGGTCGGCTCGCTGCGGGCGCTGTGGCCGTGGCAGGCGGCGGACGGCGGCCTGCTCCCGCCCGGCTCCGACGCGCTGCTGATGGCCGGCTGGTGCCTGCTGGGCATCGCCGTGGTGGCGGGAGCGCTCCTGCTCGAGCGCCGTCGCGCGCGCTAGCGCGATGTCGCGCCGCGGCGCCGCCAGCCCGTGCGGTCGGTCGCGAACTGCGCGTATCGGGCAGGCTCGCCGAGGTAGGTGCCCGCCGCGCCGTCGCCCGTGCGTCGCATGAGGCGGGCGAGGATGCGCATCGACGCGGCGTTCGTCCCCCACGCCTCCGCCCAGATGCGCTCGAGGCCCATGGCGCCGAAGCCGTGGTCGAGCGCTGCCCGCGCGACCGCCGTGCCGATGCCGCGACCTTGGTGCGGCCCACCCACGAGGAAGCCCAGCTCGCGGCGATCCGGGGCTGTGCCGTCGTCGTGCAGGTCGGCGTAGCCCACGATCCCGCCGTCGACCTCGGCTGCGAGGCGCACGAGCCCGTCGGGCGGCTCGGCCAGCCTGCCGCATCCAGAACGCGCGCCGTGCCTCCGGCGTGCGCTGCCGCCACTCGGCGGCGGCGCAGAAGGCCGTGTCCTCGCCCCAGGCCACGAGCGCGTCGACGTCCGCTTCGCCGAGCGGCCGCAGCCGCACGGCGGGCCCGGCGCCGCTCACGCGATCGCGCCCATCCGTCGCACGGCCTCCTCGATGAGGTCGGGCCGCGTGCCCAGGTTGAGCCGCACGCGGTTCTCGCCGCCGGTGCCGAAGGCCTCGCCGGCGTTCAGCCCCACGCGCGCCTGCTCCAGGAACGCCTTCGCGGGCCCGGTCGAGAGCCCGACGTCGCCGGGGTCGGGCCGTGCCGCAGGATCCGCGACGCGCGTGCCGCGGCAGTCGAGCCACGCGAGGAAGGTGGCCTCGCCCGGCTGCCAGCGGATCGCCGGCGCGTGCTCGGCGAGCGCCGCGGCGAGCACCGCGCGGTTGCCGCGGAGGCCCACGATCACGTCGTCGAGCCAGTCGCGCCCGTGGTCGAACGCGGCGACGTGGGCGATGCTCGCGAGGTGCGAGGGCCCGTGGCCCACGACCTCGGCGAGCCGCTCGAGGTCCTGCGCCTCGGCGCCCGGCACGACGAGCGCCGTGCGGAGCGCCGCGAGGTTCCACGCCTTCGAGGCGGAGGTGATCGAGAAGCCGCGCGGATCCACGCTCCAGTAGGGCGTGAAGGTCGCGTCGAAGACGATCGGCGCGTGCACCTCGTCGACGACGACGCGCACCCCGTGGCGCGCGGCGACCTCGGCGACCGCCTCGAGCTCGGCGCGGGTGTGCACCGTGCCCGTGGGGTTGTGCGGGCTGCAGAGCAGCAGCACGCCGCCGGCCTCGCCGACGCGGCCGCAGGCCTCCTCGATCGTCGCGAGGTCGAGCCGCAGGTCGTCGCCGAGCGGCGCCTCGAGCACCGTGCGCTCCGCATGCTCCGCGTAGGCGTGGAACGGCGGGTAGACGGGGCTGGTGACGATGACGTGGCCGCCGGGCCGAGTGAGCAGCCGCACGAGCTCGAAGACGGCCATCATGACGTCGGAGACGAGCGCCGTGCGGCCGGGATCGAGCGCGGCGCCCCAGCGGGCGTCGGCGAAGCGCGCGAAGGCCTCGGCGTAGGCGCTGCCGTGCGGGTAGCCGGTGTCGCCGCGGCCGAGCGCCTCGGTGATCGCGGCCGTGATCGCCTCGGCGGGCATGACGTCCATCTCGGCCACCCACATCGGCAGCACGTCGGGCTCGAACCAGCGCCACTTGATGCTCGTGCGCTCCCGGAGCGCATCGACCGACACCTGCTCGAACGGGTTCGCCATGCTCCCGATCCTGCCAGCCAGGATCTCAACCGGTTCTGTGGTCGGCGGAGGAGATGATCGCGCCCGCCGACCACAGAACCGGTTGAGGAAGCAGGGTCAGGCGACCTGGTCGAGCAGGCCCGAGTCGACGTCGTAGAGGAAGCCGCCGACCTTCACGCGGTCGCCGATGAGCGGGTGCGACGAGACGCGGTGCACGTCGGCCGTGAGCGCCTGGCGCTGGTCGTCGATCGCGCCGAGGTCGAGCCAGGACGCGTCCATGCCGGCGGAGGCCCCGAGGGCGGCGATGAGGTCGTCCTCCGACTTCGACGCCATGGCGCAGCGCGTGTGCTGCACGACGAGCACGCGCTCGACGCCCAGCAGGTGGGTGGCGAGCACGAGCGCCACGAGCGCGCGCTCGGTGACGCGGCCGCCGGGGTTGCGCAGGATCTTGGCGTCGCCCGGCACGAGGCCGATCATGCCCAGCGGGTCGAGCCGCGAGTCCATGCAGGTCACCATGGCCACGCCGGCGCGTGCGACGCCGTCGAAGCCCTGGAGGTCGAAGGAGGCCGCGAAGTCGCGGTTGTGCGCGAGGAGGTCCTCGAACGATGCGGAGTCCATGCTCCGAACCTACGCCCGCGTGCGACCATGGGCCGCATGGAGCTCCGCGCCCTCGCCCAGCAGGTCGACGCGATCTCGCGCCGCTACGCCGAGGTCTACGGCTTCGAGCGCGACGCCGACTGGCTGGTGCTGAAGCTGCAGGAGGAGGTGGGCGAGCTGGTGCAGGCCTGGCTCGCGAAGACCGGCCGCCAGCGCGACAAGGGCCTCAGCCCCGGGGAGATCGACCAGCGGTTCGCGCTCGAGCTCGCCGATGCGCTCGGCATGCTGCTGGCGCTCGCCGAGACGACGGGCGTCGACATCGAGCGCGCCGTCGACGAGAAGTGGCTCGTCTGGGATCGCCGCGTCTCGCAACGGGCGGGCGAGAGCGATGAGGCCTGGGCGGCGCGCACCTCGCCCGATCCGGCCTGAGCGACTGCCGGCCTGAGCGACTGCCCGCCTGAGCGCTCGCCGGCCCGAACGCCCGCCGACCTGATCGCCCGCCGCGCGCACAGCCGCCCTCGGTAGCCTGCGGGCATGACGCAGACCGCCATCATCGTCGGGGCAGGGATCGGCGGCCTCGCGGCCGCGCGCGCGCTCGAGGCCGCAGGCCTGCGGGTGCGGGTGCTCGAGGCCGAGGCGGCGGTGCCGCAGCCGGGCGCCGGCGTCGTGCTGACCCGCAACGGCGTCGCAGCGCTCGACGCGCTCGGGATCGGCGCGGAGGTGCGCCGCGCGGGCGCGCGCTCGCTGCCGCAGGGCGTGACGACCGATCAGGGCGCGCCGCTCATCGGCGCGTTCCAGGCGCCCTCGAGCGCCGTGCTGGGCATCCGTCGCGCCACCCTCCTCGAGCTCCTCCGCGGCGACCGCGAGGTCGAGACGGGCATGCGCGTGCTGCGCGCCGAGGCCGGGGCCAGCCGGCCCGCGGTGCTCGTCGAGCGGCCGGGCGCGGAGCCGGAGCGGCTCGAGGCCGACCTCGTCGTCGGCGCCGACGGCATCCGCTCCGCCGTGCGGCGCTCGCTGTGGCCGAAGGCGAAGCCCGACTTCTCGGGCGCGACGATCTGGGAGGGCCTCGCGCCCTCGGGCGCGCTCGCGGGCGTCGTCGACGCGCGCGGCATGCGCCAGCTGCTCGGGCAGGGCACGGAGCTCGGCTGGATGCCCGTCGACGGCGAGCGCGTGCACTGGTGGGCGATCGCGCACGCGCGCCTGGGGCGCACGGAGGCGGACGAGCTCGCCGCGGTCCGCGCACGCGTCGGCGACTGGTCGCCCGAGGTGCAGGGCCTGCTGGCGGGCACGCCGCACGACGCGGTCGAGCGGCGCGACCTCTGGTACCTGCCGACCTCGCTGCGCTCGTTCCACCGCGGCGGCGTCGTGCTCGTCGGCGATGCCGCGCACGCGATGGCGCCGCTGCTGGGCCAGGGCACGAGCCTCACGCTCGAGGACGCCGCGACGCTCGGCGCCCTCGTCGACGACCGGCCGCTCGAGTCGGCGCTCGACGGCTACGACGACGCGCGCGTCGACCGCACGCAGCGCTTCCAGCGCCGCTCGCTGCGCGTGCTGCGGGCCACGACCGATCGCCGCCTCCCGGCCATGGTCGCGGCGCGCAACGGCGTCGCCAACCTGCTGCCGGCGCTCGCGGCAGAGATCGCCCTCGACTGGATGCTGCACTGGCGCGTGCCGCGCAGGCGCGGCTGAGGGTCGTCAGCCCCGCGCCGCCGCTTCGCGCTCCGCGAGCAGCCGCGGGAAGACGTGCTCGCGGTTCAGCGGCGCCTCGGCCGCGTCGGCGATCCCGTCGGCCGGCTGGATCCAGCGGCAGCCCGCGATCTCGGCCCGAACCTCCGGCGCGATCGCCGCGCGCGAGCGGAACACCGTCGCCACGAGGTCGAAGCCGGCCTCGTTCGCCGCGCGCGTCTCGATGACGCCCATCGGCTCGAGCGAGGCCTCGTCGAGCACGACGCCGAGCTCCTCCTCGACCTCGCGCACCGCGCACGCGGCGGCGTCCTCGCCGGCCTCCGGCTTGCCGCCGGGCAGCATCCAGCGGTCGGTGCCGCGCTTGTTCACGGTGAGCACGGCGCCGTCCTCGCGCTCGAAGCAGATCGCCGAGACCGTGATGACGCCCATGCGTCCAGGCTAGGCGCCGGCCCTGCGGCCCGCCTCGGCTCGGCGCCGCCTGCGAGGCGGATGGGCCGCCGTCGACCGTCGATCCTCGTGACCTCGCCGGCCGTGCGGCGCCTCTGGCCGCCGCGCTGCGCGGTCGTCCCTGCCCGACGGCAGGAGGCTGGTGCGATCCTGAGGTCATGCCCCGGACGCCGCCGATCTTCGCGCCCACACTTCGCGGCACCTTCTACCGCGCGATCGATCCGGCCTTCCGGTCATCTGCGGTTGCTGGGTCGCGCGCCGCTGGCCGTTACTCGCGGGCGCACGAGCCGACGCTGTACCTGAGCGCGACCCGTGAGGGCGTCGCAGCGGCCATGGTCGCCCACAGGAGCGCGCGGGCCTCGGCGCTCGAGGTCGCCGAGGTCGACGTCGAGGCATGGGGCATCGTCGATCTCCGCGACCCCCGCGCCGCGGAGGCCGCGGGGGTCGACCTCGCGAACGCGGCGGCGCCCTGGCAGGGCGTCGCCGCGGCTGGCGGTGCACCGACGTCCTGGGCGGTGCGCGACCGCTTGCTCCGCCTCGGCGCGAACGGTTTGATCGACCCTTCGCGACAGCGACCGGGACTGTGGCACCTCGTCCTGTTCCGCTGGAACGAGGAGGGCGCGCCTGCCGTCCGGCTCCGGGACGCAGCCGATCCGCGCTAGTCGCGCGGTGCGCGCCGGTACGCGGCGCCGTCGGCGTCGCGATCGAGCAGCCCGGCGTCGACGAGGTCGCGGCGCAGCGTCGCCGGGTCGTCGGCGATGGCCGCGAGGCGCTCGGTGACGGCGCGCTCGTCGACCGCGCCGCCCTCCGGCAGCGCGCGCTCGGCGGCCCACGCCAGCAGCGCCGCGCGATCGGATGGCCTGCGCGGCCACGAGGCGATCCGCCCGTCGCGCACGAAGCGATCGATGCCGGAGGCCGCGGGCCGGTGGGCGAGCAGCGGCGAGAAGGCGTCGAGCGCCACCGCCCGCGCGGCACCCCCGGCGCCCTCGACGCGCGCGAGGCCCGCGCGCTCGAGCGCGGCGAGCGCGCGCCGCTCGCGCGAGGGGAGCGGGCCGACGTCGACGCCGCCCTCCGCGAGCATCCGCGCCCACAGCAGGCGCCGCGCCTCGTCGGCGAGCGTCGCGGCCACGGTCCGCCAGGCATCCGTCATCGTCGTCCTCCGCGGCCAGCCTGCCAGGCCGGGCGGCTCGCCGGACAGGACCGGGCGTCAGCCCGCGGTGCGGGTGATGAGCTTCGAGAGCACGATCGCCGAGCGCGTGTGGTCGACGGAGGTCGCCGCGCGCACCTTCTCGAGCGCCTCCTCGAGGGCGATCACGTCGCGCGCACGCATGATGACGATCGCGTCGGCCTCGCCCGTGACCGTGCCGGCCTCGACGATCTCCGGCACGCCGGAGAGGATGCGCTTGAGATCGGTGGGCGAGACGGTGCCGCGGCAGAAGAGCTCCACGTAGGCTTCGGTGGCGAGGCCCTCGACGGCGGGGTCGACCTGCACCGTGAAGCCGCGGATGACGCCGTCGGCGACGAGCCGGTCGATGCGCCGCTTCACGGCGGAGGCGGACAGCCCGACCTCGGCGCCGATGTCGGCGTAGCCAGCCCGCGCGTTGAGGCGCAACTGGTCGATGATGCCGTGATCGATCCTGTCCATATGCAGGAATCTACGACGTCGACCGACCAGATCGCAAGAAACATGCGCTCGCACCCTGGGAAATGCGTCGAACCCCTGCGACCATGGGGCCATGCAGACCGAGACGACCACCACCGCCGCGGCCGCCGAGCGCGCCGCCGTGCGGAAGACCGTGCTGATGTGCCGCCCCGAGCACTTCACGGTCACGTACAAGATCAACCCGTGGATGGACCCCTCGATCCCGACCAGCACGCAGACCGCCGTGCAGCAGTGGCAGGGCCTCCACGACGCCTACGTCGGCCTCGGCTACGGCGTCGAGCTCATCGACCCCATCGAGGGCCTCAACGACATGACCTACGCCGCGAACGGCGGGTTCACGCTCGACGGCAAGGCCTACGGCGCCAAGTTCACCTACGACGAGCGCGTGCCGGAGGGCCCGGCCTACATGCGCTGGTTCGGCGACCACGGCTTCCAGGTGCACGAGCCCGTGCACGTCAACGAGGGCGAGGGCGACTTCCTGCTCTCGAACGGCGCGATCCTCGCCGGCCACGGCTTCCGCACCTCGCTCGAGTCGCACGACGAGCTGCGCTCGATCTTCGACCGCGAGGTCGTGAGCCTGCGCCTCGTCGACCCGTCGTTCTACCACCTCGACACGGCCATCGCGATCCTCGACGAGACGAACATCGCCTACCTGCCGAAGGCCTTCGACGAGGCCAGCCAGGCCGAGCTCGCGCGCCGCTACCCGGACGCGATCCACGTGAGCGACGAGGACGGCGCGGTGCTGGGCCTCAACTCGTTCGGCGACGGGCGCACGATGCTCATCGCCGCGCGCGCCACGGGCTTCGACGCGCAGCTGCGCGAGCGCGGCTACGAGACGATCGGCGTCGACCTCTCCGAGCTGCTGCTCGGCGGCGGCGGCATCAAGTGCTGCACGCTGGAGCTGCGCCGATGAGCGCCGTCCGCACCCACGAGAGCCCCGCGACCGAGGCCGCGATCGAGCAGGTCGAGGCGCATGCCGCGCACAACTACCACCCGTTGCCGGTCGTCGTCACGGAGGCGCACGGCGCCTGGGTGACCGACGTCGACGGCCGCCGCTACCTCGACTGCCTCGCGGCCTACTCGGCCGTGAACTTCGGCCACGGCAACGAGCGGCTCATCGCCGCCGCGAAGGCGCAGCTCGACCGCGTCACGCTCACGAGCCGCGCCTTCCACTCGGCTGCGCTCGGCCCCTTCGTCGAGGCCCTCGCGCGCCTGGCCGGCAAGCAGATGGTGCTGCCCATGAACACGGGCGCGGAGGCCGTGGAGTCGGGCATCAAGGTGGCCCGCCGCTGGGCCTACGAGGTCAAGGGCGTGCCCGCCGGCGAGGCCGAGATCATCGTCATGGAGGGCAACTTCCACGGGCGGACGACCACGATCGTGTCGTTCTCGGACGACCCCGACGCCACGACGAACTACGGGCCCTTCACGCCCGGCTTCGTGCGCGTGCCCTACGGCGACGTCGACGCCCTCGCGGCGGCGATCACGTCGCGCACCGCGGCGGTGCTGATCGAGCCCATCCAGGGCGAGGCGGGCATCCTCGTGCCGCCGGCCGGCTACCTGCAGGCGGTGCGCGAGCTGACCCAGCGCGAGCGCGTGCTGCTCATCGCCGACGAGATCCAGTCGGGCCTCGGACGCACCGGCGCCACCTTCCAGTGCCAGAACGAGGGCGTCGTGCCCGACGTCTACCTGCTGGGCAAGGCGCTCGGCGGCGGCGTCGTGCCCGTCTCGGCCGTGGTCGCGGACGCCGACGTGCTCGGCGTGCTCACGCCCGGCTCGCACGGCTCGACCTTCGGCGGCAACCCGCTCGCGGCGGCCGTCGGCCTCGAGGTCGTGCGGATGCTCGAGGAGGGCGAGATGCAGGAGCGCGCCCGGGTGCTCGGCGAGCGCTTGCACGCGGGCCTCGGCGCGCTCGTCGGCCACGGCGTCACCGCGGTGCGCGGCGTGGGCCTGTGGGCCGGCATCGACATCGACCCCGCGGTCGGCACGGCGCGCGAGGTGTGCCTGCGGCTGCTGGAGCGCGGGATCCTCGCGAAGGACACCCACGGGCAGACCGTGCGCCTCGCGCCGCCGATCGTGATCTCGGAGGCCGACCTCGACATGCTCGTCGACGCGTTCCGCGAGGCGGTCGGCGCGCCCGCCGAGTAGGGGAGGCCGGGGAGCGCGCTCGCAGACCCGCCGAGCATGATGGGCGGATGCGCACCCACTACCGCTTCGGCCACGCGTGGCACGTCGCCGCGGCCCCGGAGCGCGTGCGCGCGCTCGTCGAGGACGTCGGCGGGTACGGGCGGTGGTGGCCCGCCGTGCGCATCCTGCGCGGCGGCGGCGCCCCCGGCTCCCGCACCGCGGAGGCCGTAATCGCCGCCCCGCTCGGCTACGGCCTCCGCATCCGGCTCGCGGAGGCCGACCCGCGGGGCGGCGAGCTGCGCGCCGCGATCTCCGGCGACCTCGAGGGCTGGTGCGCGTGGTGGCTCGTGCCGCACGGCCGAGGCACGGCCGTGCGCTTCGCGCAGGAGGTCGAGGCGCGCGCGCCGCTGCTGCGGCTCGCGAGCCCGATCGCCCACCGCGCGCTCGCGCGGCAGCACGGCGCCGTGCTGCGCGCCGCCGCCGACGGCATGCGCGCGGCGCTCGCGTGACGGCCGGCTCTGCCCGCCAGGGACTGGACAGCGCGCAGGAACGGCGTAGGCTCGGCCGGGTGCCCGATCGCATCCTCCTCGGCAGCGCACCCCGTCCGACCGACGGCACCGTGCTCGCCAAGCGCATCCGCAAGCTCATGATCGCCGCCGAGCCGGCCCGCATCGCCTGCACCGCGCACATCGACGCGGTGCTCGACGGCCCCGACATCGAGCGCCTCGACCTCGACCTCACCGGCTACGTGCTCGGCTCCGAGCACGACCGCGACCGCTCGCGCATCGAGCCGCAGGGCGCGCCCATCACGAGCGAGGAGGGCGTGCTGCGCCACCTGCGCGTGCATGCGGCGCCCATGCGCGTCTCGGGCGCCGACGTCACGCTCGACCTCGAGCTGCAGGGCGTGCCGGTGCGCTGGATCGAGACCGACGCGGGCGAGCTCGCGCTCGAGCTCGGCCGGCCCTCCGATGACCGGCCCGTGCACGGCTCGATGCGCGTGGCGGTGCCGAAGGAGCAGCTGGGCGACGCCGTGCGCGGCCTCGCCGAGCCGATGCTGCAGGAGCTCGGGGTCGCCGTCTCGAGGCTCGACCTCGAGCTCGAGGCGCTCACGCCGCGCAGCGTGCGGGCCTACGCCGACGCGAAGGTGCGCAAGGGCCTGCTCGGCGCCTCCGCCCACGGGGCCGCCACCGCGACGCTCGACGACCGCCTGGGCCTCACGCTCGACGACATCAGCCTCGACAGCGGCAACCCGCTCGTCGGGGCGATGCTCGCCGTGGCGCGCGGCCGCATCCAGGGCTTCGAGGGGCACCGGATCGACCTCGCGGCCGAGCTGCCCGCGGGCGTGCGCGTCGAGGACGTCCAGGTGCGCGTCGAGCGCGACGTCGTCGTGGAGGCGCGGCTGGCCTAGGCGCTCCGGCGCCGCGGCGGGACCTTCGGCCCTGTCGCGCGGCACCATCGAGCGGGACGATGGCCTCGTCCTGCGAGCGGGAGGAGCCGAGCATGGTCGAGCACGTGGTCGTGGGGGTCGACGGCAGCACCGCCGCCGATGCTGCGCTGGACTGGGCGATGGAGCGGGCGCGCGGCGTCGACACGCGCCTCGAGCTGCTCTCCGTCGTCGACATCGACTGGATCCCGCAGACCGGGCCCGACCCCGTGGAGGCTGCCCACGAGCGAGTGCTGCAGGAGGCGCTCCGGCGCGTGGAGACGAGCGGCGTCGACGTCGACGCGAGCACGACGCTGCGGCACGATCGCCCGGTGCCGGGCCTCGTCGCCGCGTCGCGCCGCGCCGACCTGCTCGTGATCGGCTCGCACAAGTCGAGCGCCGTCGGCTTCGTCCACGGGACCCTGCCGCTCGCGGTCGCCGCGCGCAGCCGCTGCCCGCTCGCGGTCGTGCCCGTCGACTGGGAGCCGAGCGCCGGCCCCGTGCTCGTGGGGCTCGACGAGGAGTCGGGCGGTGCCGCGCTCGATCGCGCGGCGACGGAGGCCGAGCGGCTCGACGCCGACCTGCTCGCCGTCCGCGCCTGGAGCGTGCCGCTGCTCGTCTCCGGCGCCTGGGCATCGTTCGAGGCGCCGCTCGAGGCGTTCCAGAGCGCCGAGGCCGCCTCGATGGATCGGATGGTCGCCTCCCTCGGCGATCGGCTCGACGGGCTCGAGGTGCACGCCGTGCTCGAGCACGGCCGCCCCTCGATCGTGCTCGCCGAGCACGCCGCGCGAGCGCGCCTGGCGGTCGTCGGCACGCACGGGCGGGGCGTCGTGGCGGGCATCCTGCTGGGATCGGTGAGCCACGACCTCCTCATGAACCTGCCGTGCCCCGTGCTGGTCGTGCCGCCGCCGGCGGCGCCCGGGCGGGAGGGCTCCATCGAGCGCCGAGGCGGCCGCGAGGACTGAGCGGGCGGCTCAGCGCGCCCGCCGGGGGTGCGGGCGCGGCAAACTGCCGGCGCCGGCGCGCAGCGCGTTGAGGATCGCCACGACGTCGATCGCCTCCTGCAGCAGCGCGCCGACGGCGGCCGGGATGGCGCCGGTCGCCGCGATGAGCATGAGCGCGACCGAGATGGCGATGCCGGCGACGACGCTCTGCCGCGCGACGGCGCTCGTGCGGCGGGCGATCGCGACGAGGTCGGCGACGCGCGAGAGGTCGTCGGGCACGATCGCGATGTCGGCCGTCTCGGAGGCGGCGGTCGAGCCGCGGGCGGCCATCGCGATCCCCACGTCGGCGCTCGCGAGCACGGGGGCGTCGTTGACGCCGTCGCCCACCATGACGACGGGGCGCTCGGGCAGCTCGGCGACGATCCGCACCTTCTCGGCGGGCAGGAGGCCCGCGTGCACGGCACCGATGCCGACCTCGCGGGCGATGACCGCGGCCGCGTCGCTGCCGTCGCCGGTGACGAGCACGATGCCGTCGACGCCCCACGCGCGCAGCGCCGCGAGCGTCGACGCCGACTCCGGCCTGGCCTCGTCGGCGAGCACCACGGCCCCGAGCGGTCGCCCGCCGACGCTCACGTGCACCCGCGTCTCGGCCGCCTGGCCGCTCCGGCCGGGGCCCGCGGCGGCGCCCGGGAGCGCGAACGACGCGCGGCCCGCGCGCACCCGCTCGCCGTCGAGCACGCCCTGCATGCCCATCGCGGTCGCCTCCTCGATGTCCTGCACGGCGGCCGGCGGCGCCCCGAGCCGCTCGGCCTCGGCCACGACCGCAGCGGCGAGCACGTGGTTCGACTCCCGCTCGAGCGCCGCCGCGACCGACAGCAGGCGCAGGCCTCCGACGCCGTCGGCGGGTTCGAGCCGCACGACCCGAGGGCGACCGCGCGTGAGCGTGCCCGTCTTGTCGAACGCGAAGGTGCGCGCGGCCGCGAGCCGCTCGATCGAGGCGGTGTCCTTGATGATGATGCCGCTGCGCGCGGCGCGCGTCATGCCCGCCACGTAGGCGACGGGCGCCGCGATGAGCAGCGGGCAGGGGGTGGCCACCACGAGCACCTCGGCGAACCGCACCGGGTCGCCGCTCATCGCCCACGCGGTGCCCGCGACGAGCAGCGCCACGACCGTGAAAGGCACCGCGGCGCGGTCGGCGAGCCGCACGAACCTCGGGCGCGAGGCGGTGGCGTCGCGCACGAGCGCCACGACCTGCTGGTACTGGCTCGCGCCGGCGGTGGCGGTGGCGAGCATCCGGAACGCCCGGCCGCCGTTGACGGAGCCGCTCAGCAGGGCGGCACCGCGGCGGTGCGGCACCGGCAGGCTCTCGCCCGTGAGCGACGACTCGTCGAGGTCGGCCTCGTCGTCGAGCAGCGTGCCGTCGACCGGCACGAGCGCGTACGCCGTGACGAGCAGCCGGTCTCCGGGCTCGACCTGCTCGACGGGCACGGGCTGCGCCGGGCCGTCGGCATCGAGCCGCTGCGCGAGCCTGCGGCGCGCCGGCGAGCAAGCCTGGGTGAGATGCCGGCGCGCGCGCCGCTGCGCGAAGCCCTCGAGCGCCTGCCCGCCCGCCACCATGAGGCCCACGAGGGCCGCGGCCCAGGTGTCGCCGACGGCGAGGGTGCTCGCGATCGCCAGCAGCGCCAGCACGTCGAGCCCCCAGCTGCCGGCGCGCAGGTCGCGCACGATCGCGACGAGCAGGGCGATGCCGGCCGCCGCGGCCGCCGCGGTCGCGGCCGCCGCGGCGCCGACCGGGCTGCCGGCGAGCAGCAGCACGACCGCGGCGCCGATCGCTGCGACGACGAGCACGAGCAGGCGCGCGCCCGGTACCGCCGGCCGCCGTCGCGCGCTCGCCGCCCGCTGCGGCGCGGGCGCGCCCGCGGCCGTCATCGCGCGCCGCCGCGGCCGCCGTGTCGGCGAGCGGTGGCAGCTGCGGCCGTCATCGCCGGTGGGACGCGCCGTAGACGGCGGCCTGGGTGCGCCGCTCCATGCCGAGCTTGGCGAGCAGCGTCGAGACGTAGTTCTTCACGGTCTTCTCGGCGAGCGAGAGCCGTGCCCCGATCTGCCGGTTGGTGAGGCCTTCCGCGATGAGCTCGAGCACCTGGCGCTCGCGCACCGTGAGGTCCGGCTGCGCCGCGTCGGCGTCGGTGCCGAGCACGGCGCCTCGCAGCCGGCCCACGAGCGCCCGGCGGGCGATCTCGGCGTGCTCGATGGCGATCCCCGCGGTGAGCGCGAGGGCCTCGGCCACGCGCTCGTCCTCCTCGCTGAACGTGCCGGAGCTCGCCTCGGTGAGGTAGAGGTCGCCGTACACGGCGCCGCCGATCCGGATGGGCACGCCCAGGAACGAGGCCATCGGCGGGTGGTGCGGCGGCACGCCCACCGACCTCGGGTCGTCGGCGATCGACGCCAGCCGGATCGCGGTGCCCCGCTCGATGACCGCGCCGAGCAGCCCGTGCCCGCGCGGCGGCTCGCCGATGCGGGCGACGAGCTCCGGCGCGATGCCCACGTGCACGAACCGCTGGATGCGGCCGTCCGGCCCGATGACGCCGAGCGCGCCGTAGCGGGCCCCCACCACGTCGACGGCGGCCTGCACGATCCGCTCGAGCACCTCGTCGATCGCGAGGGCGAGATCGACGCGCAGGATCCGCGCCGGGCCGTCGGCGGCTGCGCGCGCGGCGCCGCGGAGGGAGGTCTCCGCCTGCGCGGGGCCGGTGCCGGGGTCGCCCATGCTGCCTCCTGCCCTGAGGCCGAGGATACGACCGGGCGGTGGCGCGCGCGACCCCCGCCCGACGGCGCGGCCGGGCTGGTCTAGCCGCGCAGGGGCTCCAGCCGCCGCGTGGGCTCCGGCAGGCGGATGCCGGAGCGGCGCAGGCGGGCCGCCGTCTCGCTCGCGCTCACGACGTCGAGCGGCGGCCCCGCCTCCAGCGGCACCACCGAGTGGAGCACGGTCGAGGGGTAGACGTGCACGAGGTTGTAGGAGCGCGCGCCGTCCTGGGCGCGCTGGCCGCCCACCGGCACCGTGAGGTCCTGGGTGTAGCAGGTGGCCGAGGCGACCGAGACGGGGATGCCGGCGAACGTGCCGTGCGAGGAGTGGTGCAGGTGGCCGGCGAGGATCGAGCGCACGTCGGTGCCGACGAGCACGTCGGCGAGCGCGCGCTGGTCGCGCAGCTCGACGCTCACCGCGAGGTCGAGCACCGTCGGCACGGGTGGGTGGTGCATGGCGAGGATCGTGCCGTGCGGCGCGCGCGTCTCGAGCACGTGCCGGAGCCACTCCAGCTGCTGTGCGTCGAGCTCGCCGTGGTGGCGGCCGGGCACGCTCGTGTCGAGCACGACGACGCGGAGGCCGTCGAGGTCGATGACGCGGTCGACGGGCTCGGTCGTGGCCGGCTCGTCGAGCAGCCCGGCGCGGAACGCGCCGCGGTCGTCGTGGTTGCCCATCACCCAGATGACGCGGGCGCCGAGCTCGGCGGCCGCAGGGTCGACGATCGCGCGCAGCCGGCGGTAGGCGTCCGGCTCGCCGCGATCGGCGAGATCGCCGGTGAAGACGATGGCCTCGGGCTTCGCGCCGGACGCGGCCAGGCCCGCGAACAGGGTGCGCAGGTGCTCCTCGCTCGGGACGCGGTCGTACAGGCGACCCGCTCCGGCGAGCAGGTGGGTGTCCGAGACGTGGAGGAGGAAGTGGTCCGGCCTGGGGTGCTCAGCCTGGCGGGTCATCACGATGCGTCCGTCCCATCGATGCGTGCACGGCCTCGTGCAGTGCCACGAGCCTATCCGAGCAGGTCGGCGGGAGCACCGCGTGAACGCGGCGTGTACGTCCTGCGAACGCACTGCCGAGGGGCGTGCCGCGCACCGCGAGTAGCATGAGGCGTCCCCCGCGAGAGGAGGCCTGCCGAGTGACCGGTCCCGATCACGAGCCCGATGCCTCCGAGCACCCCGTCGCTGCCTCCGCGCACGCCCCGAGGGTGTCCACCGCGCCCGAGCTCGTGCTGGTGCCGGCGGGCGGCCGGTTCGCGCGGTTCCGTCGCGACGACCTCGTGCTGCAGCAGGGCCGCTACGCGCTCCGCAGCGGGCACGCGACCCCGCGCGAGTCGATGGTCGAGGACCTCCTCGCCATCGCCGCCGCGCTCGATGCCGCCGGCATCCCGCACCTGCTCGTGCGCGACGACGCGTCGCGCCCGATCCTGGCGGTGGACCGCGCCAGGCGGAAGCAGCTCGCCGCGGTGCTCGCCGAGGCCTTCGCCGAGGAGCCCTTCTACGCCGAGGCGATCGCGCCGAGGAAGGCGGCGAGGGGCGGCCCGGTGCTGCTCGCCGACGGCCGGCTCGCCGGCCACCGCACGGCGAGCGCCATGCGGCTGCACCGGCCGCGCGTCGAGCCCGCCGGTCGCCTCCGCTACGGCCGCGAGACGGCCGTGCAGCTCGAGCTGTGGCGCTTCGGCGAGGACACGCTCGTGGCGCCGCTGCCGAACGCGATCATGCGCGCGACCATGCCGCGGCACGAGGCCGTCGTCGAGACCGTCGAGCGCTTCGGGCGGGAGTGGCAGACGATCCAGCACATGTGGGAGCCGCTCGCGAGCGACGTCTCGTTCGACATCGACATCGTGTTCTCCTGGGTCGACGGCTCGAGCGACGAGTTCCAGCGCGAGCGCGCCAAGCGCATGCGCGCCTACGTCGTGGGCGAGGGCGACGACTCGGAGGCCAGGTTCCGCCAGATCGACGAGCTCCGGTACGCGCTGCGCTCGGTGCACATGCACGCGCCGTGGATCCGCCGCATCTTCATCGCCACCGACTCGCCCGCGCCCGCCTGGCTCGCCGAGCACCCGAAGGTGACGCTGGTGCCGGCCGAGGCGATGTTCGCCGATCCCTCGGTGCTGCCCACGCACAACTCGCACGCGGTCGAGGCGCAGCTGCACCGCATCGACGGGCTCGCCGAGCACTTCCTCTACGCGAACGACGACATGTTCTTCGGCCGTGCCGTGAGCCCCGACCTCTTCTTCTCGCCCGGCGGCATCACGAAGTTCGTGGAGGCCTCCACCCGCATCGGCCTCGGGGAGACGCACGAGCGGCGCTCCGGACACGACAACGCGGCGCGCACGAACCGGCGGCTGCTGCGAGAGCGCTTCGGGGCCGTGACGACGCGGCACCTCGAGCACTGCGCCGCGCCGTTGCGGCGCAGCGTGCTCCACGAGCTCGAGGCGACCTTCCCGGAGGACTTCCGCCGCACCGCAGCGAGCCGGTTCCGCTCGGCCTCCGACATCTCGGTGACGAACTCGCTGTACCACTACTTCGCCCTCATGACCGGGCGCGCGGTGCAGCAGAAGGCGGCGCGGGTGCTCTACGTCGAGACGACGCTGCGGGCTGCGCTGCCCGCGATGGAGCGGCTGCTGCGGAAGCGCGACCAGGACATGTTCTGCCTCAACGACGGCAGCGCTCCTGAGCTCGAGGTGGAGGAGCGCACGCGCGCCGTCCGCGACTTCCTCGAGGCCTACTTCTCGATCCCGGCGCCCTGGGAGCGTGACAGGGTCGTCGCCGCGCCGAGGCTCGAGCCGCCCGTCGGGCTCCCGCAGCTCGGCGGCGTGCGCGCTCGCTGACGATCGCCCCGCGGCCCTGGAGGGGTCGCGCCCGAGGCGCTCGCGAGCGTCAGCCGCGCGCGACGAGCGCGTCGACCTCCGCCGCCGTCGGGATGCTGGGGGAGGCCCCGCGGCGCGTGACGGCGAGCGCGCCCGACGCCGCCGCGCGACGGGCCGCGGCGTCGAGGGTCGCACCCGCCGCGAGGGCCGCGGCGAGCGCGCCCGCGAAGGCGTCGCCCGCGGCGGTCGTGTCGACGGCGTCGACCCGGAAGGGCGCGAGGCGACGGGCGCCGGAGGCGTCGACCACCAGCGCGCCCTCGCCCGCGAGGGTCACGACGGCGGCGCCCACGCCGCGAGCGAGGAACCAGCGCGCGGCCGCCTCGGCGCCCGCCGCGTCGTCGACGCGCACGCCCGTGAGCATCGCGGCCTCGGTCTCGTTGGGCGTCACGACGTCGACGTGCGCCCAGAGCCCGTCGTCGAGCGGCTGCGCGGGCGCGGGGTCGAGCACGACGACGAGGCCCGCCTCGCGGCCGCGGCGCACGGCGTGCGCGACGGTCGCGAGGGGCGACTCCAGCTGCACGAGCAGGGCCCCGGAGCGGCCGCCGTCGTCATCGAGCGCGGCGTCGACGTGCGCGGGCTCGAGGGCGGCGTTGGCGTTCTGCACCACGACGATGTCGTTCTCGCCCGCGGCGTCGACGCGGATGTGGGCGACGCCCGTGGCGCCCGCGAGGCGGTGGAGGTGCGACAGGTCGACGCCCGCGTCGCGGAGCCCCGACTCGACGACCCCCGCGAAGGGGTCGTCGCCGACGCAGGCGACGAGGCGCGTGGGCGCGCCGGCGCGGGCGGCGGCGACCGCCTGGTTCGCGCCCTTGCCGCCGAGCACCGACGTGAAGGCCTCGCCGAGCACGGTCTCGCCGGGGCCGGGCAGGCGGCGGGCGAAGGCGGTGAGGTCGACCGAGGTGGAGCCCACGACGAGCACGCCGTCGCCCCCGCGGATCCCGTGCGTGCCTGCTGCGCCCATCCGCGCCTCCTCGTCGTCGTCCCCACGCTAGCGGCGCGCGGAGGGGCCCGACGCGGTCGCGCCGGGCCCCTCCGCGTCTCGCGGTCGCGCGTCAGACTGCCGTGTAGCCGCCGTCGACCAGGTGGTAGCTGCCGGTGACGAAGCTCGCGTCGTCCGAGAGCAGGAACGCCGTGATCGCGGCGACCTCCTCGGGGCGCCCGAGGCGGCCGAGCGGGTGCTTCGCGGCGATCCCCTCCATCGCGGCGTCGTCGAGGTTCGCCTCGAGCAGCGGCGTGCGGATGTAGCCGGGGCCGACCGCGTTGATGCGCAGGCCCTGCGCGCCGTACTCGGCGGCCGCGTTCTTCGTGAGGCCCACGACCGCGTGCTTCGTCGCGGTGTAGGCGCTGCTCATCGGCGCGGCGACCGAGCCGTGGATGGAGGCCATGTTGACGATGGCCGACTCCTGCGGGTGCTCGAGCATCGCGGCGATCTGCGCCTGCATGCCGTGGAAGACGCCCGTGAGGTTGATGTCGACGACCTTCTGCCACGCGGCCGGGTCGACCTCGGCGGTGGGGGCGGGGGCGCCGCCGATGCCGGCGTTGTTCACCGCGAGGTGGAGGGCGCCGTAGGCCTCCACGGCCGCCTGCACCGCCGCCTTCGCGTCCTCGGCGGAGGCGACGTCCTGCCGGAACGCCGTGGCCGCGCCGCCCGCGGCCTCGATCTCGCCGACGACGCGCTGCGCGGCGTCGAGCGCGATGTCGGTCACGAGCACCTGCGCCCCCTCGCTCGCGAGCCGCTTCGCGATCGCCTCGCCGATCCCCGAGCCGCCGCCCGTCACCAGTGCCACCTTGCCGTCGAACCGTGCCATCGTGTCTCCTCCGTCCTGGCGCCGGCCTCGGCGCCTCCACGGGGATGCAACGCGTCCCCCGGTGCAGGGCTTCCGGGCGCGCCGCGCGCGATCAGCGCGGGCGCAGGCTCGTCAGCTGGGTGACGTGCTGGGGCCCGAGCTCCTCGAGCGAGGCGACGCCGAGCAGCCGCATGGTGCGCGCGACCTCCGACGACAGGATCGACAGCATGCGGTTGACGCCCGCGCGGCCGCCCGCCATGAGGCCGTAGAGGTAGGCGCGCCCCACCTGCGCGTAGCGCGCGCCGAGCGCGACGGAGGCCACGACGTCGGCGCCCGACATGATGCCCGTGTCGACGTGGATCTCGAGGTCCCTGCCCACCTCGCGGGCCACCTCCGGCAGCAGCTGGAAGGGCACGGGCGCGCGGTCGAGCTGCCGGCCGCCGTGGTTCGAGAGCTGGATCGCGTCGACGCCGAAGTCCGCCATGCGGCGCGCGTCCTCGACCGACTGCACGCCCTTCACGACGAACCTGCCCTTCCAGAGCGAGCGGATCTCGCGGAGGTCGTCCATGTCGATCGAGGGGTCGAACATCGCGTCGAGCAGCTCGCCGACCGTGCCGTCCCAGTTGCGGATCGCCGCGAACTCGAGCGGCGGCGTCGTGAGGAAGTTGATCCACCACTCCGGCCGCGGCAGCGCGTCGAGGACCGTGCCGGGCGTCAGCTGCGGCGGGAACGACATGCCGTTGCGCTTGTCGCGGTGGCGGGCCCCCGCCACCGGGGTGTCGACCGTCACGAGCAGGGTGTCGAAGCCCGCTGCCGCGGCGCGCTCGACGAGCTCGTACGAGCGGCTGCGCTCCCGCATCATGTACAGCTGGAACCACAGGCGGCCCTCGGGCGAGGCCTCCCGCACGTGCTCGGGGCTCGTCGTGCCGAGCGTCGAGAGCGCGAAGGGGATGCCGTAGGCGGCCGCCGCCTGCGCGCCCGCCCGCTCGCCGGCCGCGTGCATGAGGCGCGTGAAGCCCGTGGGCGCGATGCCGAACGGCAGCGCCGAGCGCTGCCCGAGCACGTCCCAGCCCGTGTCGACGTGCGTGACGTCGCGCAGCACGCTCGGGTGCAGCTCGATGTCGCGGTACGCGTCGTACGCGCGGCGCAGGCCCACCTCGCCCTCGGCGGCGCCGTCGGTGTAGTCGAAGGGGCCCTTGGGGGTGCGGCGCTTCGCGATCGCGCGCAGGTCCCACACGGTCTGCGCCTTCGCGAGGCGCTGCTCGGCGGGGTTCCGCAGCGGGTTCTCGAAGCGCATGAGGGTCGCGAGGGCGGCGAGGTCGGGCAGCTGGCGTCGCATGGGGGCCATCCTTCCGTGATCGGGGCGGTGCGCGCCGTGGGCGTCCACGGCAGCGCGGCTCACGCGCGCAGGCGCGGGGCGTAGGTCGTGAGGTCGGCGGTGCGGCGCACGAGCGCGCGCAGCGCCTCGAGGGAGTCGGGCGCGGCGCCGAGCGTGCGGGCCTGCACGAGCACGTTGCCGATCGCGGTCGCCTCGACGGGGCCCGCGATCACGGGCAGGCCCGTGCGGTCGGCGGTGAGCTGGCACAGCAGCGCGTTCCGCGCCCCGCCGCCCACGACGTGCACCCGCTCCACCCGCTGGCCGCTGATGCGGGCGGCGTCGCGCAGCGTCACCGCGTAGCCCTCCGCGAGCGACTCGAGGATCGAGCGCACCACCTCGGCGCGGCCCTGCGGCCCGCGCTGCCCGCGCTCGGCGAACCAGGCGGCGATGCGGGCGGGCATGTCGCCCGGCGGGTAGAAGGCGGCGTCGGTGGGGTCGAAGACCGGCACGCGCCAGTCGACCTCGGCGGCGGCCGCGAGCAGCTCCGGCAGGCGCAGGCGCTCGCCCGCGGCCTCCCACGTGCGCACGGCCTCGGTGAGGATCCACAGGCCCATGACGTTCTTGAGGAACCGGGTGCGGCCGTCAACGCCGCCCTCGTTCGTGAAGTCGGCGGCGAGCGCCTCGGGGGTGGCGATGGGCGCGGGCGTCTCGATGCCCACGAGCGACCACGTGCCGCTCGAGACGTAGGCGGCGCCCTCCTCCATCGGCACGGCGACGACGGCCGAGGCGGTGTCGTGCGAGCCGACGGCGAGCACCTCGGGCGCGCCCTCGATGCCGAAGTGGGCGCGCGCCTCGGCGGTCACGGGGCCGATGCGCGTGCCGGGCTCGACCACCTCGGCCATGAACGCCTCGTCGATGCCGAGCGCGGCGAGCAGCTCGGCGTCCCACGTGCCGTCGAGGCGCATGAGGCCCGTGGTGGACGCGTTCGTGGCCTCCGCCACGCGCCGCCCCGTCATCCAGTAGCCGAAGAGGTCGGGCAGCATGAGCATGCCGTCGGCGACCCCCAGGAGCCCCGTCTCGCGGTCGACCGCGAGCTGGTTGATGGTCGTGAAGGGCATGCGCTGCAGCCCGCAGCGGGCGTAGAGCTCGGGCTGCGGGATGATCGCGTCGACGAGCTCGAGCCCGTGCGCCGTGCGGTCGTCGCGGTAGGAGTAGGGGATGCCGAGCATGCGGCCGCGGCGCAGCAGCGCGTAGTCGACGGCCCACGAGTCGACGGCGACCGAGGCGATCGCTGCCTCCCGCGAGGCGCGCGCGAGCCCGTCCATCGCGCTGCCGTAGAGGCCGAGCACGCTCCAGTGCAGGCCGCCGCCGACGCGCACGGGCCGGTTCTCGAACCGCGCGACCTCGTCGAGCCGCAGCACGCCCGGCCCCACCTCGGCGCGCACGACGCGGCCGCTCGTGGCGCCCAGGTCGATCGCGGCGACGGTCGTCGTCATCCGCGCCCCCTGCCGCACGCCGCGCTCATCGCAGGAACGCCGCCGCGACGCCTGAGTCGACGGGCACGTGGAGGCCCGTGGTGTGCGAGAGGTCGGGCCCCGTGAGCACCGAGACGGCGTTCGCCACGTGCTCGGGCAGCACCTCGCGGCCGAGCAGCGTGCGGCCCGCGTAGTACTTGCCGAGCTCCTCCTCGGGCACGCCGTAGACCTTCGCGCGCGAGGCGCCCCAGCCGCCCGCGAAGATGCCGGAGCCGCGCACGACCCCGTCGGGGTTGATGCCGTTCACGCGCACGCCGTGGCTGCCGAGCTCGGCCGCGAGCAGCCGCACCTGGTGCGCCTGGTCGGCCTTCGTCGCCGAGTAGGCAATGTTGTTCGGGCCGGCGAAGACGGCGTTCTTCGACGAGATGTAGACGATGTCGCCGCCGAGGCCCTGGTCGATGAGCACGCGGGCCGCCGCGCGCGAGACGAGGAACGAGCCCTTCGCCATGACGTCGTGCTGGAGGTCCCAGTCGGCCTCGGTGGTCTCGAGCAGCGTCTTCGAGAGCGAGAGGCCCGCGTTGTTCACGACCAGGTCGAGGCCGCCGAAGGCGAGCACGGCCGCGTCCACGGCGGCCTGCACCTGGTCGGCCTGCGTCACGTCGCACTGCACGCCGATCGCGACGTCGGCGGTGCCGAGCTCGGCCGCGGCCTCCTGCGCCTTCTCGAGCGAGAGGTCGGCGATCACGACGCACGCTCCGTCGGCGGCGAGCCGTGCGGCGATCGCCCTGCCGATGCCGGAGGCGGCGCCGGTGACGAGCGCGACGCGGCCCGCGTGCGAGCGGGGCTTCGGCATCCGCGCGAGCTTGGCCTCCTCGAGCGCCCAGTACTCGATGCGGAACTTCTCGGCCTCCGGGATGGGCTCGTAGGTCGAGAGCGCCTCGGCGCCGCGCATCGCGTGGATCGCGTTGATCGCGAACTCGCCGGCGACGCGCGCCGTCTGGGCGTCCTTGCCGTACGAGAACATGCCGACGCCCGGCACGAGCACGATCGCGGGGTCCGCGCCGCGCATCGCGGGGGAGTCGGGGCCCGCGTGCCGCTCGTAGTACGCGGTGTAGTCGGCGCGGTAGGCCTCGTGCAGCTCGGCCAGCCGCGCGCGGACGTCCTCGAGGGGGGCGCCGCCGGGCAGGTCGAGCACGAGCGGCCGCACCTTCGTGCGCAGGAAGTGGTCGGGGCACGAGGAGCCGAGCGCCGCGAGCCGCGGGTGCTCGGAGCGGGCGAGGAAGTCGAGCACGTCGTCGTCGTCGCTGAAGCAGCCGACCATCGGCCGGTCGTGCGAGGCGATGCCGCGCAGCTGGCCGGCGATCGCGGCGGCGCGCGCCCGGCGGGCCGCGGGCTCCAGCGGCTCGAAGCCCGGCACGACGGCGCCCAGCGGCTCCGGCCTCCCGTGCTCGGCGATGTACGCCTCGGCCGTGCGGATGATCCAGAGCGAGCGCTCCTCGCACTCCTCGCTCGTGGCGCCCCAGGCCGTGATGCCGTGGCCGCCCAGGATGCAGCCGACCGCCTGCGGGTTCGCGCGCTGGATGTCGCGGATGTCGAGGCCCAGCTGGAAGCCGGGGCGGCGCCACGGCACCCAGACGACCCTGTCGCCGTAGATGCGCTCGGTGAGCGCCTCGCCGTCGGCGGCCGCGGCGATCGCGATGCCCGCGTCGGGGTGCAGGTGGTCGACGTGCGGCTGCTCGACGAGCGCGTGCATCGAGGTGTCGATCGAGGGGGCCGCGCCGCCGGTGCCGTGCAGGCAGTAGTCGAACGCGGCGACCATCTCGTCCTCGCGCTCCAGGCCGGGGTAGACGGCCTCGAGGCCGCGGACGCGGTCGAGCCGCAGCGCGGCGAGGCCCGCGGGCGTGAGGGTGCCGAGGTCGCCGCCGGAGCCCTTCACCCAGACGAGCTCGACGGGCTCGCCGCTCGCGGGGTCGACGTCGACGCCCTTGGCGGAGGTGTTGCCGCCGGCGTAGTTCGTGACGGTCGGGTCCGCGCCCAGGCGGTTGCTGCGGGCGACGAGCGCCTCCACTGCCTCGTGCACCATGCTCACGCCCCCCATCCGGCCTGGACGCCGCCCTGGCGCTCCTCGGCGATGCGCTCGAGGTAGCCCGAGGCGAGGAACGCCCGCATCGGGTCCTCCGGCAGCCCCTTCGACGCGCGGTGCTCGGCGAGCAGCGGGCGCACGTCGGTGGCGTAGGCGTCCATGAGCACCTCGTTCGCGAGCAGCACGTCGCCTGCGCGGCGCGCGTCGGCGAGCGCCGCGGTGTCGAGCGAGAGCGCCTTCGCGACGGCCTCCTGCACGTTGAGCACCGAGCGGATCTGGCCCGGCACCTTCGCCTCGATGTTGTGGCACTGGTCGAGCACGAGCTGCACGTCGGGGTCGCCGTAGCCGCCGCCCGCGATGAGCTCGACGACGATGCGGAAGAGCTGGAACGGGTCGGCCGCACCGACCATGAGGTCGTCGTCGGCGTAGAAGCGCGAGTTGAAGTCGAAGGCGCCGAGCTTCCCGAGCCGCAGCAGCTGGGCGACGATGAACTCGATGTTCGTGCCGGGCGCGTGGTGGCCGGTGTCGAGCACGACCTTCGCCTGCTCGCCGAGGGCGGCGCAGTGCACGTAGCTCGTCCCCCAGTCGGGGATGTCGGTGTGGTAGAACGCCGGCTCGAAGAACTTGTACTCGAGCACCATCCGGTGCTCGGGGTCGAGCGCCGCGTAGATCTCGGCGAGCGACTCGGCCAGCCGGTCCTGGCGCTCGCGGATCGAGTCCTGGCCGGGGTAGTTCGTGCCGTCGGCGAGCCAGACCTTCAGGTCGCGCGAGCCCGTCCGGCGCATCACGTCGATGCACCGCAGGTGGTGGTCGATCGCCTTCCGGCGCACGCGCGGCTCGACGTGCGTGAGCGAGCCGAGCTTGTAGTCGTCGTCCTGGAAGGTGTTCGAGTTGATGGTGCCGAGCGCCACGCCCAGGTCCTCCGCGTGGCGGCGGAGCGCGCCCCAGTCGTCGACGAGGTCCCACGGGATGTGGAGGGCGACGGTGGGCGCGAGGCCGGTGTGCGCGTGCACCTGCGCGGCGTCGGCGACCTTCTCGAAGGGGTCGCGCGGGGTGCCGGGCGTGCCGAAGACGCGGAAGCGCGTGCCGGAGTTGCCGTAGGCCCAGCTGGGCACCTCGATCCGGAGGCGGTCGAGCTCGGCGCTCGTGGGGGTGACGGCCATGGTCGCTCCTGTCGTCGGTGGGGGCGTCAGCCGCGCGCCGCGGCGGCGGCCGCGCGCTGCGCGTCGAGGTCGAAGGCGAGGGGGATGAGCTCGAAGGACTCGTCGGCGGGCCGCTCGAGCCCCGCGAAGAAGGGCCGCATCGCGGCCTGCCAGCGCGCGTTGACCTCGCGCGCGGCCATGCCGGCGAGCGAGGCGTCGAGGTCGGCGGTGCGGAGCGTGCCGATGCACGTGCCGTCGTCGGCGACGAAGATCCGGTAGTCGTGCCAGCCGGTCTCGGCCAGCGCCTCGAGCATCTCGGGCCAGACGGCGGCGTGGCGCTCGCGGTACTCGTCGACGAGCTCGGGGCGCACGCGGAGGCGGAAGCACACGGGATGCAGCGCCTGCCGACCGGTGGTCTCGCCCATCTGCCCGCGTCCTCCTCGACGTCGTCGCGGCCTCCGCCATCGGATGCTCGCGCGGCCCAGCATGCCGCCTCCGACTTTCGAACGCAAGTGATTAGGTTACGAATTGGTATCGGAGTGTTGCGATCGGAGTTTCGTATGCGTACTGTCGCCGTCAACAGGGACGAAGGAGTCACCGTGGTCGATCGGGATGCGCACATCCTCGACGCGCTCGGCGCGAGAGGATCCGTGGCGGTCGCCGACCTCGCCCGCGACCTCGGCGTCTCCGAGGTCACGATCCGCAAGGACCTCGACGCGCTCGAGCGCGCGCAGCTGCTCCGCCGCACCCGCGGCGGCGCGCTGCCCCCGAGCGCCGCGACGAGGGCGCGTTCGTCGACCGCATGCGCACCGCGGCCGAGGCGAAGCGCGCCATCGCGCGCCGCGCCGCCGAGCTCGTCGAGGACGGCGACGTCATCGCGCTCGACACCTCCTCGACCTCGCACCACCTCGCGCTCGAGCTCGTCTCGCGCCAGGGCCTCGTGGTCATCACGCAGTCGCTGCCGACCGCCACGATGCTCGCCGAGCGCTCGACCGCCCGGATCGTCATGCCCGGCGGCACCCTCCGCCGCGAGTCGAGCGGCCTCGTGGGCTCGATCGGCGACGCCCTCGCCGGCCGCGGCCGCATCCGCACCGCCTTCGTCGGCGTCGTCGGGCTCTCGCCCGAGCGCGGCCTGCTCGAGCTCGCCTCCGACGAGGCGCTCGCCAAGCAGGCGCTCGTCGCGATGAGCGACCGCGTCCACGCCCTCTTCGACTCGAGCAAGACCACCGGCTTCGCGCTCCACACCTTCGCGACGCCCGAGCAGGTCACGAGCCTCATCACCGACGAGGCCGCCGACGACGACTTCGTCGCGCAGTGGGAGGGCGTCGGCGTCGCCGTCGACCGCGTCCCGCTCGGCGACGACCAGACGACCGGCACGGCGCCGGTCCCGGCGCGGGGCGCGTCTGCCTCCCGACGCCACACCCAGAAGGAGCATCGATGAAGATCTCACGCAGGATCGCGGGTGCACTGGCGCTCTCGGCGGCCGCAGCCGTCGTGCTGGCCGGCTGCACCTCGCGCAACGACACGGGCAGCTCGGCGGAGCCGGGTGCCACCGAGGGCGGCGGCACCGCCGAGGGCCTCACCATCGCCTTCGTGCCCAAGCTGCAGGGCATCCCCTACTTCGAGGCCATGAACACCGGCGGCCAGCAGGCGGCCGAGGAGCTCGGCTTCGAGTGGCTGTACCAGGGCCCCACGACCGCCGACGCGGCCGCGCAGGCCGACATCGTGCGCTCGTTCATCCAGCAGGGCGTCGACGTGCTCTTCGTCGCCCCGAACGACCCGAACTCGATGGCGCCGCTGCTCGAGGAGGCGCAGGCGGCCGGCATCCACGTGGCCACGACCGACACCGACGCGCCCGACTCCGTGCGCGAGGTCTTCGTCAACCAGGCCTCCACGCAGGGCATCGGCGAGGCGCTCACCGACTCGCTGCTCGAGGCCATGGGCGGCTCGGGCAAGTACGCGATCGTCTCCTGCGGCGAGACCGCGGCGAACCTCAACGCGTGGATCGAGGTGCAGGAGGCGTACACGGCCTCGGAGTACCCCGACGCCGAGATCGTCGACGTCGTCTACGCCGGCGAGGACCAGGCCATGGCCACGCAGATGGCGACCGACCTCATGAACTCGAACCCCGACCTCACGGGGCTCGTGGGCGAGTGCACGTCGTCGGCGCCGGGCGTCGCGCAGGCCGTCGAGGACGCGGGCCGCATCGGCGAGGTGTTCACGGTGGGCCTCGGCACGCCGGCCTCGATGCTGCCGTACCTCGAGTCGGGCTCGTCGAGCGGCTCCATCCTGTGGGACGTCGAGGCGCTCGGCTACCTCACCGGCTGGGCCGGCGTGCAGCTGGCGAACGACGGCGACCTCGGCGACACGAGCTCGATCGGGCTCGACACCGCCGCGGGCGCGACGTACGACGAGGCGACGGGCGAGCTGCTGCTCGGCCCGCCCACGGTCTTCACGGCCGACAACGCGGGCGACTACGACTACTGATCGCCCCACCGGTCGCGCGGGGGCCTCGGCCATCGGGGCTCCCGCGCCACCACCCCCAGCACGACCCGGACCGGCGACGACGCCGACGAGGAGCACCATGACCGACACCGCGGCCAGCGAGACGCACGCCGAGCGGGGCGTCGCGCCCCGGCTCGAGATGCGGGGCATCGCCAAGCGCTACGGCGGCGTCCGCGCCATCCGCCACGCCGACCTCACCGTGCGGCCCGGCACCGTCCACGCCCTCGTGGGCGAGAACGGCGCCGGCAAGTCGACCCTCATCAAGATCCTCTCGGGCGCCGAGCAGGCCGACGAGGGCACGATCGCCATCGACGGCGCGCCCGTCGCCATCGGCAGCACGACCGACGCCATCGGGCTCGGCGTGCAGACCGTCTACCAGGAGCCGCAGCTCTTCCCCGAGCTGACCGTCGCCGAGAACTGCTTCGTCGGGCGCGAGATCACGCGCGGCCCCGCGATCGACTGGCGCGCGCAGGCACCCAGGATGCTCGAGCTGCTCGACCTCGTCGGCCTCGACCGCGGCCTCGCCGCCCAGCCGCTCGGCTCGCTCTCGATCGCGAAGCAGCAGCAGGTGTCGATCGCCAAGGCGCTCCTCGAGCGGGCCAGCATCCTGATCCTCGACGAGCCGAGCGCCATCCTCACCGACGCCGAGATCGAGGTGCTCTTCGGCGTCGTGCGCCGCCTCGCGGCCGAGGGCGTCTCGATCATCTACATCAGCCACCGCCTCGACGAGCTCTTCCGCATCGCCGACGAGGTCACGATCATGCGCGACGGGCAGACGGTCTCGTCGCAGCCCATCGGCGAGCTCACCGTGCGCGAGATCGCCGAGCGCATGGTCGGCGGCGCCATCCCCGAGGGCACCCAGACCGAGCGCGAGCTGGGCGAGGCGGTGCTCGAGCTCGAGGGCCTCTCGCTCGAGGGCGCCTTCGACGACGTGTCGCTCACCATCCGCGCGGGGGAGGTCGTGGGCCTCTACGGGCTCGTCGGCTCCGGCGCGGCCGAGGTGGGGGAGGTCGTCTACGGCATGCGCCGCGCGACCTCCGGCCGGCTCCGCGCCGTCGGCGACGACCGCCACCCGGCGAGCCCCGCCGCCGCGAAGCGCCGCGGGATCCGCATGGTGCCCGCCAACCGCGCCTCGCAGGGCTCCTTCTCGTTCCAGCCGATCGCCTTCAACATCACCATCGGCTCCCTCGGGCTGCTCGGGAGGGCGCCCGGCTGGGTGTCGCCGCGCGCCGAGCGCCGCATCAGCGACGACCTCATCCGTCGCCTCGCGGTCAAGACGCCCTCCGGCCGCCAGCCGATCGGCGCGATGTCGGGCGGCAACGCGCAGAAGGTCGTGCTCGCGCGGCAGATCGTCGAGCAGCCGAGGCTCCTCGTGCTCGGCGAGCCCACGCAGGGCGTCGACGTCGGCGCCAAGGAGGAGATCCACCGGATCGTCGCCGACCTCGCCGAGCGCGGCACCGCCGTGCTCGTCATCACCACCGACCTCGCCGAGGTGCAGCGCATCGCCGACCGCGTCCTCGTCTTCCGCGCCGGCCGCGTCGCCGTCGAGCTGCCGCCCACCGCGAGCCAGGCATCCCTGCTCGCCGCGGCCGCCGGCGCGATCGACGACGACGGCGCGCCCGCACCCGCCACCGACCGAGCGGAGGACGCCGCATGAGCGCCACCACCGCGCCCGCCCCCGAGCGCGGCGCCCCCGAGCGGCTGAGCCTGCGCCGCATCCTGCCGCCGGTCGTCACGGGCCAGGAGCTCGTGCTGCTCGGCGTGCTCGTGGTGCTGTGGGTGCTGCTGGGCATCTTCACGCCCGCGTTCCTCACGCCCGGCTCGATCGGGCCGCTGCTCGTGCAGGTGGCGCCGATCGCGCTCATCGGCGTCGGCATGACCTTCGTGATCATCACCGCCGGGATCGACGTGTCGGTCGCGGCCATGATCATGGTCTCGGCGGTCGTCACCGCGCGCGTCATCGTCGCCGCCGACGTGCCCGCGATCGTCGCCGTGCTGCTCGCGGTCGTCATCGGCACCGCGCTCGGCGCGCTGAACGGCGCGCTCATCGCCTACGGCCGCGTGCACCCGATCATCATCACCTTCGGCACCGCGAACCTCTTCCAGTGGCTGGGCCTGCGGGTGTTCGACTCCTCGACCGTCAACGGCATCCCCGGCACGCTCGACTTCTTCGGCCGCGGCGCCGAGGGCTCCACGCTCGGCGTGCCCCACTCGTTCGCGATCGCGGTCGTCGCCGTCGCAGCGGCGTGGTGGTTCCTGCGCTACGCGAAGGCCGGCCGCAGCCTCTACGCGATCGGCGGCAACCAGAACGCCGCGCGCCTCGCGGGCATCAAGGTGCAGCCGCGCCTCCTCTGGGTCTACGCGGTCACCGGCGCGCTCGCGGGCCTCGCCGCCTGCATGGTCATCGCCACCGGGACCTCGAGCCTCGACCAGTCGGTGGGCTCGGGCAAGGAGCTGCAGGTCATCGCCGCCGTCGTCATCGGCGGCACCTCGATCCTCGGCGGCCGCGGCAGCGTCGTGGGCACCCTGCTCGGCGCGATCCTCGTGCAGACCGTCGTCTCGGGCGTCACCCAGCTCGGCTGGCCCACCCAGCTCGGCTTCCTCTTCGTCGGCATCTTCATCCTGATCGCCGTCGGCACCGACCTCATCCGCGAGCGAGCCAGGAGGCGCGCATGACCGCCGTCGACACCGCCCCGAAGGGCGGCCGCAACGAGGCACCGACGCCCGAGCGTCCCTCGGCCGCGAGCCGCGCACGTGCATGGCTCGCCGGCGGCGGGCTCAAGGAGCGCGCGACGCTGCTGCTCGGGCTCATCATCCTGCTCGTCGTCGTCATGTCGATCCTCGACGGCGTCGGCGCCACGCGCGGCGACTTCAACAGCGACTACCTCGCCGCGACCCTCATCGCCTACGTGCCGCTCGCGCTGCTCGCGCTCGCGGAGCTCTTCGTGATCACCTCGGGCCGCGGCGGCATCGACCTCTCGGTCGGCTCGATGGTCTCGCTCACCGGCATCGCCTTCGCGATGCTGTACCAGCAGGCGATGCTGCCGCTCGCGGCCTCGATCCTGCTCGCCGTCGCCCTCGGGGCGCTCCTGGGCGCCGTGAACGGCGTGCTCACCGCCTACCTCGGCTACCCCGCGCTCATCACGACGCTCGCGACCTTCTACGCCTACCGCTCCATCGCGCTCGTCGTGAGCGACCAGAAGCCGGTCTCGGGCCCCGAGATCTCGCAGTTCTACGACGCCGCGAAGGCGATCGAGCTGCCCGTGATCGGCGCGACGCTGCCGCTCGTGCCGCTCGGCGTCTTCACGTTCCTGCTGCCGGTCGCGGTCGTCGCGTGGTTCGTCCTGAACCGCACGTCCTACGGCCGGAAGCTCTACGCGATCGGCACGAACGACACCGCCGCGCAGTGGGCGGGCATCGACACCCGCCGCACGCGCATGCTCGCCTACGTCGCCTCGGGCGCGATCTCGGGCCTCGTGGGCGTGTACACCGTGGCGCAGTTCGCCTCCGCGAGGCCCGACGCCGGCACGAGCGGCAGCGGCATGGCGCTGCCGGCCATCACCATCGCGGTGCTCGGCGGCGTCGCCATCACGGGCGGCATCGGCCGGCTCTCGGGCATCCTGCTCGCAGCGCTGCTCATCGTGTGGCTCAACGCCTCGATCCTGCTCGTCGTGCCCGGCAACGAGGGCGCCCAGGCGCAGCTGCTCGCGCTCGGCGTCGTGCTGCTCGGCGCCTCGCTGCTCGCGAACGCATCCGTGCGGCGCAGGACCACAGGGCTCACGAGGCCCGCCGCCGTGCCGGGCACCGCGGCGGGGCGCTCCCGATGAGCGTCGCCGAGGCGCTGCTCGCGCTCGCGCACGCCGTGGGCGAGCCGCGCCGCGAGCTCGTGATCCTCGCCGAGGGCAACGTCTCGGCTCGCATCGACGACGAGCGGATGCTCGTGAAGGCGACGGGCTCGTCGATGGCCTCGGCGGGCGCCGACGACCTCGTCGAGTGCCGCTTCGCGCCCATCCTCGAGCTGCTCGACGACCCGCGCGCCTTCGAGGGCGGCGAGGGCGACGCGCGCGTCGCCGAGGCGCTGCTCGCCTCCCGCGTCGACCCGACGGCGAAGCGCCCGAGCGTCGAGGCGCTGCTGCACGCGGTCGTGCTCACCTCCGGCGCCGCGGCCGCGTGCCACACGCATCCGATCTCGGCCAACGGCATCCTCTGCTCCGACCGGGCGCCGCTGCTCGCCGCGGGCGCGCTCTTCCCCGACCAGGTCGTGGTGCTCGGCGCGCAGACGCTGCTCGTGCCCTACGTCGACCCGGGCCTCGGCCTCGGCCGCCTCATGCGGCACGAGCTGCGCGCCTTCGCCGACCGCCACCGCGCGCTGCCGAAGCTCGTCTGGCTGCAGAGCCACGGCATGTTCGCGATCGGCGACGACCCCGCGGAGTGCCTGCGCATCACCGAGATGGCCGACAAGGTCGCGCGCGTCCTCGCGGGCGCGCTCGCCGCGGGCGAGCCCGCCTTCCTCCCCGACGCGGTCGTCGACCGCATCGACGGCCGCGAGGACGAGGACGTGCGCCGCGCGGCCCTCGCCGGCCGCTGAGCCGCGCATCCACCACCCCCTGAGCGAAGGAGCTCCCCATGCAGATCGGCGTCCACGGCCTCGTCTTCACCGGCACGTTCGACGAGGCGGGCATCCAGACCGCCATCGCCGGCACCCAGCGGGCGGGCTTCGACCTGCTCGAGCTGCCCCTCATGGACCCCTACGAGATCGACGGCGCGCTCGTCGCGCGCATCCTCGGCGACCACGGCGTCGCGATGACCTCGTCGCTCGGCCTCGACGCCGCGCACGACCTCTCGAGCGAGGACACCGCGGTGAGCCGGGCGGGGGAGGACCTGCTGGCGCGCGCGATCGACGTCGTCGCCGAGGCGGGCGGCGCCCACCTGTGCGGCGTCATCTTCTCGGCGATGCAGAAGTACGTGCAGCCGGCGACGGCCGCGAACCGCGCGGCCT
The DNA here is from genome assembly GCF_026625845.1 of Agrococcus sp. SL85. Classification (NCBI taxonomy): domain Bacteria; kingdom Bacillati; phylum Actinomycetota; class Actinomycetes; order Micrococcales; family Microbacteriaceae; genus Agrococcus; species Agrococcus sp. SL85. The sequence continues at coordinate 789,827 of NZ_CP113066.1, read as the reverse complement.
CGGCCTCGGCGCTCGCTCGGCTCGGCGAGCGCGCGCAGCAGGCGGGCGTCACGCTCTCGCTCGAGGTCGTGAACCGCTACGAGACGAACATCATGAACACGGCGCGCGGCGGCCTGCGCTTCCTCGAGGAGGTCGGCCACCCCAACGTGCACCTGCACCTCGACACGTACCACATGAACATCGAGGAGTCGGGGATGCTCGAGCCCGTGCTCGACGCCGGCGAGCGCCTCAGGTACGTGCACATCGGCGAGAGCCACCGCGGCTACCTCGGCACGGGATCCGTCGACTTCCCGTCGTTCTTCCGCGGCCTCTCGCGGCTCGGCTACGACGGCCCGATCGTGTTCGAGTCGTTCTCGAGCGCGGTGGTCTCGGCCTCGCTCTCGAACACGCTCGGCATCTGGCGGAACCTCTGGGACGACTCCGACGACCTCGCCGCCCACGCCAACCGCTTCATCCGCGACCAGCTGCGCGCGGTGGAGACGATCGCCCTCCACTGACCCCGCGCCCCCGGGTGTGGTCACCTCCCGCCCCGGGGGTGGTCGCTTCGCGCCCGGTTCCGGGCCGCATGTGGGCGCGAAGCGACCACGCACGTGCGGCCGGACGGGGTCAGGGGGGCTGCGCGGTCGAGCTCAGGCGAGCGCGCGGTCGACGAGCTCGCGCGCGAGCGCCTGCACCACGGGCAGCGTGCCGAGGTCGAGCGGCTGCGTCGCGAGCGCGCCCTCGTGCAGCACGAGCAGCCGGGCGGCGAGGGTCGCGGCGTCGGATGCGCCTGCGGCCGTGGCGAGCGCGCACAGCCTGGCCTCGAGCCACCGCTTCTGCTCGAGGATCACGGCGCGACCGGGGTGCGAGGCGTCGGGCAGCTCGGCGAGGGCGTTCACGAAGGCGCAGCCGCGCGCGGTGCCGCCCATCCACCTCTCCAGCGCATCGAAGGGCGCGAGCAGCGCGGCGTGGGTGTCGGGCGCAGCCGCCACAGCCTCCTCGACGAGCGCCCGCCAGCGGCGGTCGCGCTCGGTGAGGTACACGGCGACGAGCACGTCCTTCGAGCCGAAGCGGTCGTAGAGCGTGCGCTTCGTCACGCCGCTCGCCTCGGCGATGCGGTCGACGCCGACGGCCGTGATGCCGCGCTCGTAGAACAGCGCCTCGGCCGCGGCCGCGATGCGGCGGGCGGCGTCCGGCATCGTCGCGAGGTCGGGGATCTCGGCCGCCGCCGGGCTCGCGCCGCGCATGGTGCTCGGATCGGGCATCCAGCCACTCCTTCACAGATCGGTGTACCGTGGGCGGCATCGACTTCACCGATCAGTGTACCGGCGTTCGCGCCGCAGGGAGGAGCCCATCGTGCAGACCACCGAGACCATCCCCGAGACCATGAGGGCCGTGCGCTTCGCCGAGCACGGAGGCCCCGAGGTGCTCGAGCTCGCCGAGGTGCCCGTGCCGTCGCCCGGCACGGGCGAGGTGCTCGTGCGCGTGCGCGCGGCGGCGCTCAACAACACCGACATCTGGACCCGCGAGGGCGCCTACGGCCTTCCCGGACCCCGCGCCGGCTGGAAGGGCCCGATGGATCTGCCGCGCATCCAGGGTGCAGACGCCGCCGGCGTCGTCGTCGCGGTCGGCGAGAGCGTCGACGACGCGCTCCTCGGTCGCCGCGTCGTCGTCGACCCCGCCGTCTACGCAGGGGACGGCGAGCACGCCGAGCCCGTCGGGCTCATGGGCAGCGAGCGCGACGGTGCCTACGCCGAGCATGTGCTCGCCCCCGCGGCCCAGGTGCACGACCAGACGGCCTCGCCCCTCACTGACGCGCAGCTCGCGGCGCTGCCCTGCGCCTACGGCACCGCGCTCGGCATGCTCGTGCGCAGCCGCGCTGCGGAGGGCGAGACGGTGCTCGTCTCCGGCGCCTCCGGCGGTGTGGGTCTCGCCGCGGTGCAGGCTCGCCGCCGCGCGGGCGCGCGCGTGCTCGCCATCAGCAGCGCCGGCAAGGCTCGACGCGGTGCGCGAGGCGGGCGCCGCCGTCGTGCTCGACCGCGGCGAGGATCTCGCGGCGCAGCTCGACGAGGCGGCGCCCGAGGGCATCGACGTCGCGATCGACGTCGTCGCGGGCGAGCTCATCGCCGACACCCTCCCGCGCCTGCGCGAGGGCGGACGCTGGGTCGTCGCGGGCGCGCTCGGCGGCCACGACATCGCGCTCGACGTGCGTGCGCTCTACCTGCGCAACCTCCAGCTCATCGGCTCCGCGATGCACACGCGCGCCCACTTCGCCGAGCTCATGGACCTCGCGCGCCGTGGCGCGATCGAGCCCGTCATCGCTGCGTCCTTCCCGCTCGAGCGCGCCGCCGACGCGCAGCGCGAGCTGGAGACCCGCGCCCACGTCGGCAAGCTCGTCCTCGAGCCCTGAGCCCGCCGACCGTCCGGAGGGGCGATCACCAGGGCAGGGCGTCGGGGACGGGGTCGCCCCCGCGCACGTGCTGGTCGCAGAAGGCGAGCACCGCCTGGTTCCAGGTGACCGCGTTCGAGGGGCGCAGCACCCAGTGGTTCTCGTCGGTCAGCTGCAGGAACCGGTGCGGCATCGAGGCGGGGCTCCCCTCCCACGACGAGACGAGGTCCCACCACAGCCGCAGCGCCTCGCTCACCGGCACCCGGTAGTCCCGGTTGCCGTGGGTCACGAGCATGGGCGTCGTGATCGCGCCGCCCGCGTGGTGCGGCGAGTAGGCGCGGTACCACTCGGGCAGCGCATCCGGGTGGCCGTGCACGCGCACCTTGTGCGAGGCGGCGTCCGTGGTCGTGTGCTGCTGGTCGAGCGCCCAGAGGCCCGCGTGCGTGACGATCGCGTCGAAGCGGTCGCTGTGCCCGGCGATCCAGTTGGTCATGTAGCCGCCGAAGGAGGCGCCGAGCAGCGCCGTGCGCGAGGCGTCGAGCGTGCGCCGCTCGAGCACGCGATCGAGCAGCGCCTCGCACTCGCGGAAGACCACGTCGGCCAGGCGCGGCCAGCCGCGGTTGAGGCCCTCGTGGCCGTAGCCGGTCGACATCGCGGGATCCGGCAGCAGCACCGCGTAGCCGCGCGCCACCGCGAGCCACGGGTTCCAGCGCCAGCTCCACGCGTTGTAGGAGCCGTGCGGGCCGCCGTGGATCCAGAGCATGACGGGCGCGGGGGATGCGGTGCTCGCGGCCTTCGGGGTGCAGAGCCAGCCGCCGACGGTCGTGCCGTCGACCTCCGACTCCACCCACTCCAGGCGCCCCGGGAGCGTCCCGATGCGGCCGGGCGCGGGGATCGTCGCGGCCTCGACGCGGCCGCGGCCGGTGGTGGGGATGCGCACGGGCGCGGCGGGCGAGGCCAGGTCGCTGCGGAGCGCGAAGACCGCCTTCCCGTCGGCGGCGGGGGCCAGCGCGCCGTGCGGGGCGTCGTCGACGAGCGTGCGCACGGCGCCCGTGGCGGCATCGACGAGCACGACGGCGCCGCGAGAGTGCAGGTCGCCCGCGACCACGAGGCGCGCGTCGTCGAGCCACGCGTAGGAGCCGATCGTGAGGTCGCCGAGGTCGACGGCCACGGGCTCGCCGCCGCCGATGGGGTGCAGCTCGAGGAAGTCGTAGGAGGTGTCGGTGGGGCTCGAGGCGGTCACGCGGGTGACCGCGAGCGTCGCGCCGTCGGGCGAGAGCGCGGGGCCCGCCCACTGGTGGGCGGCCGTGGCGCGCAGCAGCATCCGTCGCCGCCGCGGCTGCACGTCGACGATCGCGATGCCCGTGCGGGTCTCGCCGCCGGCGACGCGGGTGGTCCATGTGGTGACGGCGCGGCGACCGTCGCGCGAGAGGTCGGCCGAGGCGTTCACGAGCGCGACGGTGTCGGCCGAGGGCGTGAGGTCGCGCAGCTCGCCCTCGGCGCTCACGTGCACGAGCCGCGGGCTCGCGTCGCCCAGCTCGTGGTCCCAGTAGCGGATGGGCATGCCCGTGTGCCAGATCGTCGTGCGCTTGGCGTCCTTCCGCGCCTTCCGCGCCTCCGCGTCGGTCTCGAGCGAGCCGCCGGGCAGCACCGCGGTGGTGGCGAGCATCGAGCCGTCGTCGGCGACGGCGACGAGGCTGAGGCCGCCCGGTGCGGAGGCCACGACGCGCGCCTCGCCGCGCTCGGGGAGGCGCCAGATGGCCGGTACGTCCTCGTCGGCGCCGCCCGTGGGGTCGGGGCGCGCGGAGGAGAACAGCAGCGAGCCGTCGGGCGCGAAGCGCGGCGCGCTCTCGCCCTTCGCCGACCACGTGAGGCGCTGGGCCTCCGCCTCGCTCGCCGGGTCGAGCTCCCAGAGCGAGGAGACCATGCGCGCGCCGTGCTCGTCGGCCTGCGCGATCGCGGCGACGAGCCGGCCGTCGGGCCCCGTCGCGAGGGAGGCGAGCCGCGGCATCCGCAGCAGGCCGTCGATGTCGGTGAAGTCGTCGAAGGGCGTCTCGGGCATGCCTCGACGCTATCGCCACCGATCCGGAGATCCGGATGGGAGGGGCCGCCGCAGGTCGTCGCGGGTCTCCGCGCCGCGGCGCTCAGGCGGTGAAGAGCGCCTTGGCGTGCGGCACCTTGGCGCGCCCGCCGAGCTCCTCGAGCTCGAGCACGACGGCGACGCCCACGACCTCGCCGCCCAGCTGCTCGACGAGCGAGATCGCGGCGGCGAGCGTGCCGCCGGTGGCGAGCACGTCGTCGACGAGCAGCACGCGCACCCCGGTGAGGTCGCCCGCGGCCTCGATCGTGGCGATGCCGTACTCGAGCGCGTAGTCGACGGAGGCGCCGGGGTTCGGCGTCTTGCCCGCCTTGCGGATCGGCAGCAGGCCCGTGCCCGTGCGGGCCGCGACGGCGCCCGCGAGCAGGAAGCCGCGCGCCTCGACGCCCGCGACGAGGTCGAACTCCTCGTCGAAGCGCTCGTGCAGCGCCGTCGTCACGGCCGCGAGCGCGGAGGGGTCGGCGAGCATCGGCCCGATGTCGCGGAAGAGCACGCCGGGCTTCGGGAAGTCGGGCGTCGCGGCGATGAGCGATCCGGCGCGGGCGAGGTCGGAGCGGTGGGGCTTCGGCACCCCACCACGGTAGTCGCGCCCTCTTGCGCGATCCGCTACTCAGTGTCACTATCTAGTGGTACTCAGCGACACTGAGTAGCAACACCGCTGAGGAGCAGGAGGCGCGCATGCCCAAGCAGGTCACCGAGATGCTCAAGGGCGTGCTCGAGGGCATCGTGCTCGCGATCCTCGCCGGCGGCTCGGCGCACGGGTACGAGATCACGGCGCGGCTGCGCGACGAGGGCTTCGCCGACATCGCCGAGGGCACGATCTACGCCCTGCTCCTGCGCGTCGAGCAGCGCGGCCTCGTCGACGTCGAGAAGGTGCCCTCCGAAAAGGGCCCGCCGCGCAAGGTCTTCACGCTGAACGCCGCGGGCGCCGCCGCCCTCGACGAGTTCTGGGGGAACTGGACGTTCCTCGCCGAGCGGCTCGCGTCGCTCCGCACCGCGGCGCCCGCATCCGCCGACGCCGCCGCCACCACGATCCCGGAGGGGAACTGACATGTCCGTCCTCGACAAGCTCTTCAGCGACCTCGCCCACAAGCGCAAGTACCGCGAGTACGTGGCGCGCCGCAAGGCCCTGCCCGAGCCCTACCGCGCGAGCGCCGCCGCGCTCGACCGCTACCTCATGCACCTCGGCGCCGTCGACGACGGCGAGACCCTCGTGCGCATGCTGGACGACCTCGTCACGCTGCTCGAGCAGGGCGCGGCGGACGGCACGCCCGTGCCGCAGCTGCTCGGCGAGGACCCGGTCGACTTCATCGAGACGTTCCTCGAGAACTACGGCCGCGGCAGCTGGATCGTCAAGGAGCGCGACCGCCTGCGCCGCTCGGTCGCCGAGGCGGTCGCGCACGAGGAGGGGCGGTGAGCGCCGCGACCCTCGAGCGGCCGCCCGCGATCCGGGTGCGCGGCCTCGAGAAGGCGTACGGGGAGCTGCGCGTGCTGCGCGGCGTCGACCTCGACGTCGCCGAGGGGTCGATCGTGGCGCTGCTCGGCTCGAACGGCGCGGGCAAGACGACGCTCGTGCGCATCCTCGCCACGCTGCTGCGGCACGAGGCCGGCTCCGCGAGCGTCGGAGGCCACGACGTGCGCGACGAGGCCGCGGCCGTGCGCGGGTCCATCAGCCTCACGGGCCAGTTCGCCGCCGTCGACGAGATCCTCACCGGCCGCGAGAACCTCGTGCTCGTCGGCCGCCTCCGCCACCTGCCCGACCCCGGGGCCACCGCCGACGCGCTGCTCGACCGCTTCTCGCTCGCCGAGGCCGGCGGCCGCCGCGCGGGCACCTACTCCGGCGGCATGCGCCGCCGGCTCGACATCGCGATGAGCCTCATGGGCGAGCCGCCCGTCGTCGTGCTCGACGAGCCCACGACGGGCCTCGACCCGCAGGCGCGCCTCGAGGTGTGGGATGCGGTGCGCGAGCTCGCGGCAGACGGCACGACGGTGCTCCTCACCACGCAGCAGCTCGAGGAGGCCGAGCACCTCGCCGACCGCATCGCGATCCTCCACGAGGGCCGCATCGTCGTCGACGGCACGCTCGCCGAGCTCCGCGCGCTGCTGCCGCGCCCCACCGTCGAGCTCGTCGAGCGCCAGCCGAGCCTCGAGGAGGTCTTCCTCGCCGTGGTCGGCGGCGCGGCCGAGCCCGCACCCGCGCCCGAACCCGCACCCGAGGAGGGGCGATGACCACGCACGTCGTCGCCGACACCGCCGCGCTCACCGGGCGCTCGCTCCGCCACATCCTGCGGAGCCCCGACACGATCGTGACGACCGCGGTGATGCCGATCGCCTTCCTGCTGCTGTTCGTGTTCGTGCTCGGCGGGGCGATCGACGTCGGCGGCGCCGCGTACGTCGACTACCTGCTGCCGGGCATCCTGCTCATCACGATCGCCTCGGGCGTCGCCTACACCTCCTACCGCCTCTTCCTCGACCTGCAGAGCGGCATCCTCGAGCGGTTCCGCTCGATGCCGATCGCGCGCTCGTCGGTGCTGTGGGCGCACGTCGTCACGTCGCTGGTCGCCAACCTGGTCTCGCTCGCGCTCGTCGTGGGCGCGGCGCTGCTCATGGGCTTCCGGTCGTCTGCCGGCCCGCTCGCCTGGCTCGCGGTCGCGGGCATCCTCGTGCTCGTGACGCTCGCGCTCACGTGGCTCGCCGTCGTCGCCGGGCTCAGCGCGCGCACGGTCGACGGGGCGAGCGCCTTCTCGTACCCGCTCATCCTGCTGCCGTTCGTGTCGTCGGCGTTCGTGCCCACCGAGTCGATGCCGGGCCCGGTCCGCTGGTTCGCCGAGCACCAGCCGGTGACCTCGATCGTGGATGCGCTGCGTGCGCTGCTCGCGCAGCAGCCCGTGGGCGCCGAGCTGTGGATCGCGCTCGCGTGGTGCCTCGGCATCCTCGCCGTCGCGGCGACGGCCGCCGGGCTGCTCCTGGCCCGCCGCGGCCGCTGAGCGGCGGGGCCCGGGCGGGCGACCTCCCCGGGCGCGCGAAGGGGGCCCCGCGTCGCGGACGGGGCCCCCTCGCTGCGCTCCGGCGGTCAGCCGCCGATCGCGCCCACCACGAACCAGGCGATCGAGATGATCGCCATGCCCGTGATGCCGAGGATGGTGCACAGCACCGTCCAGGTCTTCAGGCCTCCCGCCACCGACAGGCCCACGAACCGCGTCGCGATCCAGAAGCCGGAGTCGTTGATGTGCGAGAGCGACACCGAGCCCATCGCGATGGCGAGGATGATGAGCGCCACCTGCAGCTCGCTGTAGCCGCCCGCGAGGACGGTCGACTGCACGAGGCCCGCGGCCGTGAGCGTCGCGACCGTGCCGGAGCCCTGCGCCACCTTGAAGATGAGCGCGAGCAGGAAGGCGAGGAAGATGATCGGCACGCCCGCGTCGACGAGCATCCCGGAGACCGCGTCGCCGATGCCCGACTCCGTGAGCACGCGGGCGAAGACGCCGCCGGCTCCCGTGACGAAGACGACGATCGCGGCCGGCGCGAGCGCGGCGTCCATGATCTCGCTCATCGCCGTGCGGCCGTAGCCGTGCCGGATGCCGAGCAGGTACATCGCGAGCACGCAGGCGACGAGCAGCGCGAGGGCGGGGGCGCCGATGAAGGCGAGCACGTTCGCGGCCGTGGTCTCCGGCTCGACGACGAGCTTGCCCACGGTGCCGACGGCGATCATGAGGATCGGCAGCAGGATGAGCGCGATCACGCCGCCGGCGCTGGGGGTCGTCTGCGTGCGCGTGCGCGTCTCGGTGGCCGTCGCCGTCGCCGTGCCGCCCGCGGCGGGCGTCGCGCCGGTGCCGAGGTCGGCGGCCCCCGACTCGGCGTAGCGCTCGGCGATCTCGGGCGACATCGTCCACGTGCCGCGGCCCGTGATGCGCTTCGAGAGGAACCAGACGAGGAAGCCCATGGGGATCGACAGCAGGATGCCGAGGATCGTGACGAGGCCCATGACGTCGGGGTTCAGCAGCGTCGTCGAGCCGACGATGCCCGGGTGCGGCGGCACGGCGTTGTGGATGAACACCATGAACACCGCGACGGGCACGCCGAACGCGATGGGGCTGCGGTGGCCGGCCGCCTTCGCGAAGCTGAAGATGATCGGCACGAGGATGATGAACGCCACGTCGAAGAAGATCGGGATGGCGACGAGGCCCGAGGCGATGAGCAGCGCGGGGCCGAGGCGGTCCTTGCCGAGCTTCTTCGCCGCGAGGCGCGCGATCGTCTCGGCGCCGCCCGTCTTCTCGACGATGCCGCCGAGCATGGCGCCGAGGCCCACGAGCAGCGCGACGTTGCCGAGCGTGCCGCCCATGCCGGCCACGACGGTCGGGATGACCTCCTGCACGGCGATGCCCGCGGCGAGGGCCGTGAGCACCGAGACGGCGAGGAGCGCGAGGTACGCGGGCCAGTGCAGCTTCATCACGAGGAAGAGCAGCAGGGCGATGGCGACGACCGCCACCCCCACGAGGTAGATGGGGTCCATGGTCAGCTCCGCTCGACGCGGTCGAGCTTCAGCATCGTGGCGAGGACGCGGTCGAGGTCCTCGTCGTCCCAGATGCGCTTCCAGTCGTCCTTGATGATCGCTTCGCGGCCGTAGTCCATCGCCAGGTGGCAGGCCTCCGAGAACGGGTTGGAGCCGCGCAGCGCGTTCGTGAGCGCGATGCCGATGTGGCCGTAGAAGATCGCGCGCACGGCGTCCTCGGGGATGCCGACCTCCTGCACCGCGTGGTCCATCGAGTCCTTGAGGAACTGGCCGATCATGCAGGCCGTGGTCTCGACGAGCGTCGGCTCGAGCTGCGCGAGCTGCTTCACCGTCACCCAGTGCACGTCGATGACGGGCGCGTAGATCGCGCGCACGACCGCCTCGGTGCGCGCCTTGGCCTCCTCGTCGTCGCCCTCGAAGGCGGCCACGACGTCCTGGTCGGCCGCGATGCCGCCGAAGGTGTCGCCGTACTGCTCGACGGTGGTGCGCTCGAGAAAGACGGAGGGGTGGCACGGGTGCGCGACGGCCTGGTGGATGTCGTCGCGCTGCGCGAGCAGGCTCGCGTAGGCGGCGGCGGGGTCGAGGGTGAGGAGCACGGCGCCCGGGCGCATCGCGGGCACGACGCCCTGCGAGACCGTGCCGAGCACGACGTCGGGCACGGCGAGGATGACGACGTCGGCGGCCGCGACGGCCTCGTCGAGCTCGGTGACCTCGCGGTCGAGCTCGGCGATGCGCGCGCGGCCGGCCTCGGAGGCCTCCACGTAGTGCACGGTCGCCTCGGTGAGCTCGAGGTTGTTCGACACGCGCATGCCCATCTTGCCGGCGGCGCCGACGACGGCGACGGTCAGCGAGGCGTCGAGCTCGACGACCTTGCCGAGCAGCGGGTTCTTGGGGTTCTGAGTCATCGGGCAACTCCTTCGTCGGTGGTGGTGGTGGTGGAGGGGGAGGGAGTCCAGGCGGCGAGCGCGGCGAGGGTCGCCGCGGTCCAGTCGCGCTCGAGCGCGACGGAGGCGGCGCTCGAGCCCTGCCAGGGCAGCCAGTGCTCGACGATCGCGGCGGGAGCGCGGCCGGCGGCGTGCACGGCGTCCAGCTCGTGCTGGAGGTCGAGCTGGCCCGAGCCCATGCGGGCGCCGGTGAGCTGGAAGCCGACCCAGCCCGGCTGGCGGTCGAAGCGGAAGTCCTTCACGTGCAGGTCGAGCGCGTGGGGCGCGACCGCCTCGACGACGTCGACGGGGCGCTCGAGCGCGGCGATGCAGTTGGCGGGGTCGAGCGTGGCGCCGACGAGCGGCGAGCCCACGGCCTCGATCGCGCCGACGAGCGTGGCGGTGGGCACCTGCTCGTAGGTCTCGAGCGCGAGCGCGACGCCCGCGGCCTCGAGGCGCGGCAGGCTCGCCGCGAGGACCTCGGCGACGTGCTCGACGCCGCGCTCGGCATCGGGCCGCTGCACCATCGATCGCAGCACGCGGGCGTCGAGCGCCTCGGCGATGTCGATCCAGCGGGCCAGGTGCGCGGGGTCGATGCCGCGGGTGCCGAGCTGCAGGCGCAGGCCCAGGTCGGCGGCGCGGGCGCGGAGCGCGGCGAGCCCCTGCGCGGAGCGGTCCTCGATGCGCGGGTCGTCGCAGACCTCGAAGACGGCGCACCCGAGCTCGGCGGCGCGGTCGAGCATGCCCTCGATGCCGATGGGGTCCGGGTGGTCGTGCCACTCCCAGAACATCGCGTACGAGCCGATGCCGACATCCATGCTGCTACTCCGTTGTGCGCTCGGCCGGCGGTCGTCGCGCGGCCTCGGTCACCGTACTCCGCGTCGATGCGATCGCGCAACCGGTTGACCAATTTGAGATGCTGACCTTGGCTACGCTGGCGCTGTGACGGACGACGCCCTGCTCGATGCCCTGCGGCGCACGGCGGGCACCGCCACCTCGGCGAGCGGCTCCGTGGCGCAGCAGCTGCTCGCGCTGCTGCTGGGCGACGCCATGGTGCCCGGCGACCGGCTGCCCGGCGAGCGGGCGCTCGCGGAGGCGCTCGGCGTCGGCCGCTCGGCGGTCCGCGAGGCGATCGCCGCCCTCGAGGTGCTCGGGGTCGTGCAGACGCGCGCGGGCTCCGGCACCTACCTGCGCGGCGCCACCTCCGAGCTGCTGCCGCAGACGCTCTCGTGGTCGATGCTGCTCGACCATGAGCGCGTCGAGGACCTCGCGGTCGTGCGCGGCGCGCTCGAGCGCGCCGCGGCCGAGACCGCCGCCGCGCGGGTGCAGGACGCCGACGCGGCGCGGCTGCGCGCGCTCGTCGAGCTGCAGCGCTCCGCGGTCGGATCGGCGGCCTACGTCGAGCACGACGTCGCCTTCCACCAGCACGTCGCGGCGATGGGCGGCAACCGCATCCTCGCCGAGCTGCTCTCGACCTCGCGCTCGCTCCTGCGGGTCTGGTTCGACAACGCCGTCGACGACCCCGCCGACATCGAGGCCGCGATCCGCGAGCACGCCGCGGTCGCCGAGGCGATCGCCGCGGGCGACCCGGTCGCCGCCGAGCGCGCGATGGCCGCGCACATGGCCACGGCCTCCGCGCGGATCATCCGCGCCGCCGATCGCCGCTGACGCTGCCCCGCGCACCTGGGAGCGCCGTCACGAGCCGGAAACAGGCCGCCGACTAGGCTCGCGACATGGGCGATCTGTTCGACGACTACGACAAGCCCTTCGCGAACCCGCGCAAGCGCACCGGCACCGCGTGGGACGAGATGTTCGAGGCGAAGGGCGTGGCGCGCAAGCCGTACGCGGCGATCCACGAGGCCCTGTCCGAGCTGACGAAGGACGACCTCCGGGCGCGCTCCGACGCGCTCGCCACCTCCTACCTCGCGCAGGGCGTCACCTTCGACTTCGCGGGCGAGGAGCGGCCCTTCCCGCTCGACGCCGTGCCGCGCATCATCACCGCCGAGGACTGGCGGCACGTGGAGTCGGGCGTGCAGCAGCGCGTGCGCGCGCTCGAGGCGTTCCTGGCCGACATGTACGGGCCGCAGCGCGCCGTCGAGGACGGCATCATCCCCGCGAAGCTCATCTCCTCCTCGAACCACTTCCACCGCCAGGCGGCCGGCATCACGGGTGCGAACGGCGTGCGCATCCACGTCTCGGGCATCGACCTCATCCGCGACCAGGAGGGGGAGTGGCGGGTGCTCGAGGACAACGTGCGCGTGCCCTCCGGCGTCTCCTACGTGATCTCCAACCGCCGCGTCATCGCCCAGACGCTGCCCGAGATGTTCGCCTCGATGCGCGTGCGCCCCGTGGGCGACTACTGCGACAAGCTGCTCCACGCGCTGCGCGCCGCCGCGCCCGCGGGCGTCGACGACCCGCGCGTCGTCGTGCTCACGCCCGGCGTCTACAACTCCGCCTACTTCGAGCACACGCTGCTCGCGCGCCTCATGGGCGTCGAGCTCGTGGAGGGCCGCGACCTGTTCACGAGCGGCGGCCGCGTCTACATGCGCACGACCGAGGGGCCGGCGCGCGTCGACGTCATCTACCGCCGCGTCGACGACGACTTCCTCGACCCGCTGCAGTTCCGGGCCGACTCGATGCTCGGCAGCCCCGGCCTCATGCTCGCGGCGCGCCTCGGCAACGTCACGATCGCGAACGCCGTCGGCAACGGCATCGCCGACGACAAGCTCGTCTACACCTACGTGCCCGAGCTCATCCGCTACTACCTGTCCGAGGAGCCGATCCTCAAGAACGTCGACACGTGGCGGCTCGAGGAGCCCGGCCAGCTCGAGGAGGTCATCGACCGACTGCACGAGCTGGTCGTGAAGCCCGTCGACGGCTCGGGCGGCAAGGGCCTCGTCGTGGGCCCCGACGCCACGCAGGAGGAGCTCGATGCGCTCAAGCAGCGGCTGCTCGACGACCCGCGCGGCTGGATCGCGCAGCCCGTCGTGCAGCTCTCGACCATCCCGACGCTCGTCGAGGACGGCATGCGCCCCCGCCACGTCGACCTGCGCCCCTTCGCCGTCAACGACGGCAACACCGTGTGGGTGCTGCCGGGCGGCCTCACGCGCGTCGCCCTGCCGGAGGGCCAGCTGGTCGTCAACTCGTCGCAGGGCGGCGGGTCGAAGGACACCTGGGTGCTCGCGGATCCGCGCGAGCAGCTGCCGGTCGTCGACCACGACGCCGAGTTCGGCGCCTCGGGCGAGCCGATCACGCGCTCGATGCCCATCGTTCCGGTCGCCGACCACCCGCAGGACCAGTCGCCGCAGGACGGCCCGCGAGGGCAGTCCGAGCAGCAGCAGCAGGCCGCGTCCGCCGGTCGCCGAGGCCGCGCCGCAGGCGCTGCCGGCACGAGACCCGCCGCAGCGATCCGAGAGGACGGAGACCCCGCATGATGCTCTCCCGCATCGCCGAGAGCCTGTTCTGGATCGGCCGCTACATCGAGCGGGCCGACGGCACCGCCCGCATCCTCGACGTCTACCTGCAGCTCCTGCTCGAGGACGTCGCGGTCGACGAGGACACCGCCTGCCGCGCGCTCCTCGGCGTCATGGGCCATGACGCCCCGCCGGAGCGGAAGCTGACGCGCGTCGACGTCGTCAACTCCCTCGCGACCGACCGCTCGCAGCCCGCGTCGATCGCCTACTCGGTGAACGCCGCGCGCGAGAACGCGCGCCGGGCCCGCGAGATCATCTCGACCGAGCTGTGGGAGGTGCTCAACACCACCTACGCCAACATGCCGCGCCGCGTCGCCACCGAGCAGGTCTCCGGCATGTTCAGCTGGGTGCGCGAGCGCTCGGCGCTGGCCACGGGCATCTCCGACTCCACCGCGAGCCGCGACGACGCGTGGAGCTTCTTCACGCTCGGCCGCTCCATCGAGCGCGCCGACATGGTGGCGCGCCTCCTCGCCACGCGCACGCTCACCGAGGCCACGGGCCCCTCCTGGACCACGATCCTCCGCTCGGTGGGTGCCTACGAGGCGTACCTGCGCACCTACCGCGGCGTGCCCTCGTCGACGAACGCGGCCGAGTTCCTGCTGCTCGACCGCCTCTTCCCCCGCTCGATCCTGTTCTCGGTGCTCTCGGCCGAGCAGTGCCTGCGCGACATCGAGCCGCGCCAGGAGCGCGTCGGCTACGTCGACTCGGCGCAGCGGATGCTGGGGCAGATCCGCGCGCAGCTGGAGTTCCGGCCCATCCAGGAGATCATCGAGGACCTGCCCGCGGTGATGGATCGCGTGCAGACGACGACGACCGCGGTGTCGAACGCGGTGCGGGAGCGCTACTTCCCCACCCACAACATGCCCGCCTGGACGAGGGAGGCATCGTGAGCCGCATCCGCATCCGCCACACCACCGGCTACCGCTACGAGCAGCCGGCGATGGCCTCCTACAACGAGTCGCGCATGCTGCCGTCGACCTCCGACGGCCAGTTCGTCATCTACTCCAACCTCGACATCCGCCCCAACACATCGGTCAACACGTACGAGGACTACTGGGGCACGAAGGTCGTCTCGTTCGACGTGCTGCAGCCGCACACCGAGCTGCAGCTGACCGCCACGAGCCTCGTCGAGGTGCGGCCGCGCCTCACGGGCGGCCACGACCTCACGTGGGAGCAGCTGGGCAAGGTGTCGCAGCGCGCCTCGCAGTACGTGGAGCAGCTCGCGCAGACGCCGCGCACGCGCCCCACCGCCGACCTCGTGGCGGCGGCGCGCGAGGTGGCCGACGCCGCGGCGACGCCCGGCGAGGCGGCGGCGCGGATCGCGCGGATGGTGGGCGAGCAGATGGAGTACATGTCGGGCGTCACGCACGTGCACACGCTCGCCTCCGAGGCCTGGCCCAACCGCAAGGGCGTCTGCCAGGACATCGCGCACATCACGATCGGCGCGCTGCGCGCCGTCGGCATCCCCGCGCGCTACGTCTCGGGCTACCTGCACCCGAAGCCGAACGCGCAGATCGGCGAGACGATCCGCGGCGAGTCGCACGCGTGGGTCGAGTGGTTCACGGGCGAGTGGTCGGCGTGGGACCCGACGAACCTCATCGACATCGGCGAGCGCCACGTGAAGGTGGGCCTCGGGCGCGACTACAACGACGTGCCGCCGCTGCGCGGCGTCTACGCGGGCGCGGGCAAGAGCCAGCTCTTCGTGTCGGTGGAGATCACGAAGGAGAGCTGAGGCGGGGCGGCGTCCGCCGCCCCGGTTCGTCCTCTCGCGGAGCCTCCGTTGGTCGAGGAGGCCGCGCCGGAGGCGCTGCCGTCACGAGGCCCCGCCGGGCCCGGCCGTCCAGCCCTGGCGGGCCGCGCCGCCCCGCCCTAGCCTGACCGGCATGTGCAGGAACATCACCGAGCTGCGGGGTCTGGAGCCGGCCGCGACCGACGACGAGGTCGAGGCGGCCGCCCGGCAGTACGTGCGCAAGGTCTCGGGCATCACGCATCCCACCGATCGCACGCGCGAGGCGTTCGAGCGGGCCGTCGCCGAGATCGCGCACAGCACCGAGCACCTGCTGGCGGCGCTCCCCGAGCGGCGGCAGCCGCCCAGCACGGTGCCGCCCCTCCGGCGCCCGGAGGTGCGGGCGCGGCTCGCCGCGCGGGCGGCCGCCGTGTCCTAGCGCAGCTGGAGCGCCCAGCCGTCGTCCGGGGCGCCGTCCTGCACGATCTGCAGGACCATCGGCTCCTGCAGCAGCGCGACCGACCGAGATTCACCCGGCCGGGCCTGCAGGGTCGGGCCGAGGCCAGACCAGAAGCCGATCTGGCGCACCGTGAGGTGCGAGCCGCGGGGCTCGTTCACGAGTGTGCGCCCCCAGTCGCCGCCGACCAGGCCGACGTGCGAGTCGGTGCCGTGGAAACCGCCGCTGTACGCGTAGCGCAGGTCCTGCGCCAGGATCGTCCACGGCCCCTCGGCGTCGATCTCGAGCCACTCCGGGGCGTAGGCCATGTCGATCGGTGCGATCAGGCCGCTGCCGTCGAACGCATCGCCGGTGTCGGCGACGACGATCTCGGTCAGATCGGTCCGGCTGCTGTGCGCGGTCACCGTGAAGTCGCCGGAGCCGACCATCGCGTGCGTCGCTCGAAGCACGCCCCAGTATGCGTTTGCGGGTAGCTGCACCTCGTGGTGGCCGGCGCCGCCGGAGAGCGTGCCGCCTCGGAAGGTGCCGAGCATCTGGCCGGCCCGGCGCTGCAGCCAGCCGGTGTCGGGTGCCGTCTCGACGGGCTGGAGCTGCGGCATCGACGGGTCAGGCCCGTGCTGCGACCGGTAGGCGCTGCCGTCACACAGCCGCATCCGGAGTGCCGACTCCGCGATCCAGAACTTCGTGCCGATGCCGACGATGCGATCGACCTGGAGGCGGTCCAGCTGCTCGGGGACCGCGGTGTGGTCGTGACAGGCCCGGCCGGAGAGGAGCATCACCGAGTCCTGCCGCGCCGCGAGCACCGATGCGCCGACGGTGTCCCCGTGGCCGTTGCCGGCGATGAGGTAGCCCTGGCGGGCGCTGATGCCCGGCACGAAGCGATCGATCAGCGCGGCATTCGTCGCGTAGCGATCGGGGCCCGCGAGCCGATCCATGCCGATGTGGCCGGGCAGGACCGCGTCGAGCGCGGCGAAGTACGACTGCGGCAGCACGCTGCCAGCCCCGACGAAGTAGACCGCTCGTGCGCGCCGGAGCTCCGGCAGGACCCGCTGCGCCCATGCCGCCGGGTCTCCCATCGCGGGCACGATCGCGCCGCCGATGCGGGCGGCGACGTTGCCCGCGGCCAGGCCGTCGGAATAGCCGTTCCGGCCGATGACGAAGACCTCGTCGAGCACCCCGCCGCTGTTGCGGATGTTGAACATGAGGCGGAGCGCTGAGTCGACCCGGTCGCCCGCGTTCGAGCCCACGCGGTAGATCTTGACGTTCGGCAGGATCCGCCGGACGTCCGCCCACAGCCGGTCCGACAGCACGGCGCGGCTGCCGACGATGTTGATGAACCTCGGCTGCAGCTCGCGCAGCCGCTGCTCGATCGCGGGGGGCACGGAGTCGCGGCGCACCATCAGCAGGTGCGCCCCCGCGGCGTTGGCGGCGGGTGGGGCGGCGAGCGCGTCGCCGCCGGCCTCGCCGCTCGTGAGATAGACGCTGGTCGACGGCGCCTGCTGGCGCGACATCAGCGCGCTGGTCTCGTAGAGGTCCTTCCCGCCGATCCAGCTGGGGGTGCCCCCGAAGGAGGCCTCCGCGGGGGCCGCAGGGGCGGCGACCAGCAGGCCCGCCGCGGTCGCGATCGCCGCGGCGCCGGCGAAGAGGGAGCGGAGGGCGCGGCGTGCGCGGGCAGGGGGCGTCGACAGCATCGGTGGCACTCTCGGGACAGACCCGGATGCGCTGGAGGACGACCGTCGGCCGGGCCCGTCGTGCTGTCGTCGAGGTGAGCGTACCTCGGCAAATCCTCCGCACGGGAACCGACCGGAGATCGTGTCCGTTCCGTGACGCTGCCGCGTCCTAGGCGGGTTCGCCGAGCGCGGCCCGCACGTCGTCGAGCAGCCGCATGATGGCGACGCTCTCGTCGAGCGGCATGAGCGGGCTCTCGGTTTCGCCCGCCGCGACCGCCCGCTCCACCTCGCGCGCCTGCAGCTGCATGCCGCGGCCGTCGGGCCGCGCCTCGTAGCGCTCGGCGACGGCATCCCGGTCGCTCGCGCGGCGACGCGTGAACGACGTCCACGTGTAGAAGGCCGGGTCGAGCTCGATCGCGCCCTCGGTGCCGACCACCACGGCGCGGTTCGAGCCGAGCGAGGTCATCGAGAACGTGCTCGTGGAGATGCGGCCGGCCCCGTGCTCGAGCACGACGCTCGCGCGGTGGTCGACGCCGTTCGCGTCGACGACGCCGCTCGCCTGGATGGCGGTGGCGGGGCCCAGCAGGTGGTGCGCGAGCGAGAGGTTGTAGACGCCGAGGTCGAGCAGCGCGCCGCCGCCGAGCGAGGGCTCGATGAGGCGGCTGCCGGGCGAGAGGTCGAGCACCTGCGAGTGGTCGGAGACGAGGCCGATCACCTCGCCGAGGTCGCCCGCGGCGATCCGCGCGCGCACGGCCGCCATCGTGGGCAGGAAGCGCGTCCACATCGCCTCCATCGCGAACGCGCCGGCGGCGCGGGCGGCGTCGGCGAGCGCCTGCGCATCGTCGCCGGAGGTGGTGAAGGCCTTCTCGACGAGCAGGTGCTTGCCGCCGTCGAGCGCGATCCGGGCGTGCTCGAGGTGGTGGGAGTGGGGCGTGGCGACGTAGACGACGTCGACGTCGGGGTCGGCGGCGAGCGACTCGTAGGAGCCGTGGGCCGTGGGGATGCCGTGCTCGTCCGCGAAGGCGCGGGCCCGGTCGCCGTCGCGGCTCGCGACCGCGGCGAGCCGCATGCCGTCGTGCGCGAGGTCGCGCGCGAAGGCGCCGGCGATGCGTCCGGCGCCGAGGATGCCCCATCCGAGCCTGTCCGTCATGGCACGACCCTACGCCGCGCGGCGAGCGCCGGCGGCGTCGGGTTTAGCCGCAGCCGGGCGCGGTCGGGTGCGCGCGGCAGTCGCCGTCGGTGAGCACGGTGTCGACCTCGAACACCTTCACCTCGATCGGCGGGGCCTGCACCGGCAGGCTCCCCGGCACGGGGAACCAGCCGCCGCCGGCGTCGACCTCGGCGGTGAAGGTGACCGTGAGGGTCGCGGTCGCGTCCTCGCGGTCGGCGTAGGTGTGGCTCGTGGAGGTCTCGGTCCACTGCTCCTCGGTGCCCTGCCAGGCGCGCCCGGAGGCCTCCGTGGTCTCGACGGTGCCGTCGCCGTAGTCGAAGGCGTAGGAGGTGGGGGTCCAGCGCACCGAGACCGGGGCGCCGAAGAGGTCGCCCTGCATCGTGTGCGACTCGGCCGTCGCGTAGAAGTTCGTGGGCGTGCCGACGACGCCCCAGCCGTCGGGCTCGACGACGAGCTCGCCGACGATCGGCTCGAACGAGGCGAGGTCCTCGATGGTGATGGGGTCGGTGCCGTCGACAGGAGGAGGTTGGCGGCGGTCGACGACGATGATGTCGCACATCGAGGGCGACAAAGCTGGATCGAGATCAGCGACGCACGACGCTCGCCTGTCGGCCAAGTACTGCTCCCAAAGCGCATCCCAGTCGATGTCGCTATCGGCAATGTCAGCGGCGGGTTGAGTTCCGTCCAAGAGGCGCTCGCCCGCGACTTCGAGGTGGTCCTCGTCGAAGAAGCCTGCGTTTCCGTCTTCACCTGCGCCAGATCCGAAGAGCGCTACCGAAGCGAGGAGCACCGTGGCGATCAATCGCATGGGTTCAACTCCGGTGGGCCCTCGAACTCCTGCTCTTGAGTGACGAGGGTGGCTCCATCAACTCTTGCGAAAGTCACCGACCTCGCGATCGTCGTCCTCGGCTCGCCGGTTTCGATCTCCCTGCCCTCATCGCCGACAACGCGTTCATCCGAGACGTCGATGCAGACGGCCGCCCTAGCGGACTGTGCTGCTTGATCGAACTCGAAGGCGCTTGTCCGACGATTCCCCTCAACTCGGATGCGCCGATCAGCGGCGCGCTGCATGTTCTCGAGTTGATCTTGCGCCAGGTCTGAGCCAGCCACCGTCAGGAGGTCCTCGAGTTCCGCTGACTCGGGCTGAGCACCGAGTTCGGAAAGTCGTTGCTGGTAGACCTCCCAAGCCGCCCGGGCGTCCTCCTCCGAGACGGACGGCTCCGCCGTCGGCGGCGGCGTCGTCTCGGCGGGCGGCTCGGGCGTGCAGCCGGCCAGCAGCGCGCCTGCGATCGCTGCGAGGGCGAGGGCTGCGGGGGTGGTTCGGCGCATGCGGGCAGAGTAATCGACGGGGTGCGACCCGGTCGGGCGCCCTCCACAGCCCTGTGCGCGCGGGAGGATGGAGGCGCATGACCGAGCCCGCCGCATCCCACCCCCGCGATCGTCGCTCCCGCATCGGCGGGGTGCTGCGCGACGCGGGCCGCGAGCTCGTGCGCTTCCACCCCTCGGTCGGCGACTGGCGCGTGGCCGCCCGGGCGGGCCTCGCGATGCTGCTGGTGCTCGGCGGGCTCGCGCTCGCGGGGCGCCTCGACCTCGGCCTCTACGCGAGCTTCGGCATCTTCGCATCGCTCTACGGCGGCCGGCTGCCGAGCGCAGGCCGCTGGCGCATCCAGGTGCGGCATGGGCTCCTGCTCACGGGCGCCGTGGTGCTGGGCGCCGCGGTCGGGACGAGTGACGCGAGGGCGTGGCTCGCGATCCCCGTCGTGACGGCGGTGGCGGCGCTCGGGTCCTGGCTCTCGGACCGCCAGGGGTGGTCGCCCCCGGGAGCGCTGTTCCCCGTGTTCGCGGTGGGCGCGAGCGCGACGGTGCCCGGCGACTGGCCCGGTGTCGGCGTGGCAGCGCTCGTCGCCGCGGGCGCCGCGACGCTCTCGGTGCTCCTCGGCGTGCTCGAGCAGGCCCTGCTGCCCGCCGCGCACCAGCCGCGCAGCCGGCCACGACCGGCGGGCATCGGCCGGCACGCGGCCACGACCGCGATCGCGGTGGCGCTCGCGGGCGCCATCGCGACGGCCGCGCAGATCGGGCACCCCTACTGGGCGATGCTCGCCGCCGTCGTGCCCTTCGTGGGGCGCGGCGTGGCCGTGCAGCTCGCGCGCGGCGCCCACCGCATCCTCGGCACGTGCCTCGGCATCGTCGTCGCCGCGCTCCTGCTGCTGCTCGAGCTGCCGCCGCTCGGCGTCGTGCTCGCGGTCGTGCTGCTGCAGGCGGCCGCCGAGGCTCGTCGTGGTGCGCAACTACGGCCTCGCGCTGGTGGCCGTGACGCCGCTCGCGCTCGTGCTCGTGCACGCCTCGAGCCCCGAGCCCGTGCCGCAGCTGCTCGCCGACCGCGTGCTCGAGACCCTCATCGGCGTCGCGGTCGCCGTCGCGGTCGCCGCCGCCTCCCGAGCCGTCCGCCCGCGCTGACCCGGCCCTCCGCCTCGCCGCTGTCCGCGCCGCCCCGCCGAAGCTGATCCGACCCGCTGCCGCACGCCGCGACCCCATGCGGTGAGTGGCGACTCCTGGCGTCGAGTGGCGCCGAACGGCTGGATCTCGCCGCCAATCCCAGCCGATCGGCGCCACTCACCGCCGAACGGCGCCACTCGACGACAGGGAGGACGCGCGAACGGAGGTTGACGCGAGCGCTGTGAGGTTTTACTGTCAACAATCAAACACGGCGCTTCGGCGCATCGGCTGCGAAGGAGCAGACCCTTGAACCTCTACACGCTGCTGCAGCGACGGAACGCCGAGTCCGGCCCCATCCGGGTGGGCGTCATCGGTGCCGGCAAGTTCGCCTCGATGTTCCTCACGCAGGCCTCGGTCACGCCCGAGCTCCACGTCGTGGGCGTCGCCGACATCGACGTGCCGAAGGCGAAGGATGCGCTCGCCCGCACCGGCTGGGATGCCGACCGCGTCGCCGCCGCGACGCTCGACGAGGCCGCCCGCACGGGCCTCACCGCCGTGATCGACGACTCGATGGCGCTCATCCGTCACCCCGCGGTCGAGGTGATCCTGGAGGTCACGGGCAACCCGATCGTCGGCACCGACCACGCCGTCGCCGCGATCGACCACGGCAAGCACGTGATCATGGTCAACGTCGAGGCCGACTGCATGGTGGGCCCGCTGCTGCAGCGCCGCGCCGCCGCCGCGGGCGTCGTCTACTCGATGGCCTACGGCGACCAGCCGGCCCTCATCTCCGAGCTCGTCGACTGGTGCCGCACCGTCGGCTTCGACGTCGTCGCGGCGGGCAAGGGCACGAAGTACCTGCCCGAGTACCACTACTCGACGCCCGACACCGTGTGGGACCACTACGGCTTCAGCGACGAGCAGCTCGCGAGCGGCGACTTCAACCCCAAGATGTTCAACTCGTTCCTCGACGGCACGAAGTCGGCGATCGAGATGGCGGCCGTCGCCAACGGCACGGGCCTCGAGCCGCAGCTCGACGGCCTGGCGTTCCCCGCCGCCGGCGTCGACGACCTCCCGCACGTGTTCCGCGAGCGCAGCGTCGGCGGCTCGCTCGACCGCCGCGGCACCGTCGAGATCGCCTCGAGCCTGCACCGCGACGGCAGCGAGGTGGAGCGGGACCTCCGCTGGGGCGTCTACGTCACCTTCGAGGCCAGGACCGACTACGCGGTGCAGTGCTTCGCCGAGTACGGCGTCAAGACCGACGAGACGGGCCGCTACGGCTCGCTCTTCCGGCCGTACCACATGATCGGCCTCGAGCTCGGGGTCTCGATCGCGAGCGCGGTGCTGCGCGGCGAGGCCACCGGAGCCCCCACGGGCTTCCGCGGCGACGTCGTCACGACCGCCAAGCGCGACCTGCGGGCCGGCGAGACGCTCGACGGGGAGGGCGGCTTCACCGTCTTCGGGAAGCTGCGCCCCGCCTCCTACTCGCTCGAGCACGGCGCGCTGCCGCTGGGCCTCGCGCACGGCGCCAAGCTCGTGCGCGACGTCCCCAAGGACCGCTCGGTCACGTGGGCGGACGTCGACGCCGACGAGACCCTCGCGGCCGTCAAGGTGCGCCGCGAGCTCGAGGCGGAGTTCCGCGCCGAGCACGGCATCACGACTCCGTAACAGCGCGCGTTCGACTGTTGACAGTCGACCGAACCCACTGCTTCACTCGATCCCGGCACCGCCACCCATTCGCAAAGGAGCGAACATGCCACGACTGGTCGATCGCATCATGTCGATGCTCGACGTCATCGTCCAATGGCTCTGCGTGGCCTTCCTCGCGCTCATCGTGATCTCGGTCTCGTGGCAGGTGCTCGCCCGCTACGTCACCCGCGAGAGCTCGTCGTGGACCACCGAGGTCGCCTCGCTCGCCTTCGTCTGGCTCGCGATGCTCGCCATCGCGCTCGGCGTCCGCCAGGGCCGGCACATGGTGCTCGACATCTGGGAGTACCTGCCCCAGCGGCGGTGGCTGCGCATCGCGGTCACGACCGTCGCCAGCGCCCTCGTGCTCTTCACGCTCGCGGTCCTGGTGCTCTACGGCATCGAGGCCCTGCCCAGCGCGCTCCGCCGCAACATGCCGGGGATCGACCTGCCGTTCGGCCTCATCTCCCTCGCCGTGCCCGTCGGCTGCGGCATCTCGGCGCTCTTCGCGATCGAGGCCTGGTGGAGGCTCGTGCGCAACCCCGACCCCGAGGTGGATCCGCTCCCCTCGCGCGTCCTGTTCCAGTCCGAGGAGGACACGATGGTGAAGGGAGAGATGTGACCATGGGTCCTCTGCTGCTCGGCAACTTCCTCGGAGGCATGCTCCTCCGCGTCCCGATCGGGTTCGCGCTCGCGCTCGCGTCGATCATCACGCTCTGGCTCGTCACCGACACCCCGCTGACGATCGGCGCGCAGCGCATCGTCGCCGGCATCACGCCGTTCGCGCTCCTCGCGATCCCGCTGTTCATCCTCGCCGGCGGCATCATGAACGCCGGCGGCATCACGAAGCGGCTGCTCGGCCTCGCCGACGCGATCGTCGGCGGGATGCGCGGTGGCCTCGCGCAGACGAACGTGCTCTCGGCGCTCTTCTTCGGCGGCATCTCGGGCTCGGCCGTCGCCGACATCTCGAGCCTCGGCCGCATCCTCATCCCCGCGATGAAGGCGCGCGACTACAAGGCCGCGTACACGGCGGCGGTCACGGCCGCGGCGCCGATCGTGGCGCCCATCATGCCGCCGTCGATCACGATGATCGTCTACGGCGTCGTCTCCGGCACGTCGATCGGCGCGCTCTTCTTCGCCGGCATCGTCCCCGCCATCCTCTACATCGCGATGGTCATGGTCACCGTCCACCTCACCGTGCGGAAGCAGGGCTTCACCGAGGAGGCGTTCGCGAAGGCGCCCGACCCCAAGCTGGTCGGCGTCACCCCCAAGGAGGAGCGCCCGAAGCTGGGCAAGGCCGTCGTCGCGGCGCTCCCCGCCCTGCTGCTGCCGCTCGTGATCCTCGCGGGCATCCGGTTCGGCTGGTTCACGCCGACCGAGGCCGCTGCCGTCGCCGTCGTCTACGCACTGGTGGTGGGCCTGTTCGTCTACCGCGAGCTCACCTGGAAGAAGCTCGTCACCGCCTTCGCCGAGTCGGCGCTCATGGTCGGCCTCATCATGCTCGTCCTCGCGGCGGCGCAGCTCTACTCCTGGGCGCTCACGTCCGGAGGCGTGCCGCAGGCGGCCGCCGAGGCGATCTTCGGCTTCACCGACAACCTGGTCGTGCTGCTCATCCTCGTCAACATCATGCTGCTCATCGCGGGCATGTTCATCGAGGCCAACGCGGCGCTCATCATCATCACGCCCATCCTGCTGCCGGTGCTCACGGCGGCGGGCGTCGACCCCGTGCACCTCGGCATCATCATCGTCGTCAACCTCGGCATCGGCCTCATCACCCCGCCCGTCGGCATCGCGCTGATGCTCTCGGCCGAGATCTCGAAGGTGAAGTTCCTCTCCGCGATCCGCGCCGCGTGGCCGTTCCTGCTGACCGGCCTCATCTACATGCTCCTCATCACCTACATCCCGCAGATCTCCCTCTGGCTGCCGTCCGTGCTGCTCGGCGAGTGACGCACCACCTCCACCACCCCGAAAGGAACCCCATGCGCACCACCAAGCTCATCGCCGGCGCGGGCATCGTCGCCCTCGCCCTCGCGGGCTGCTCGTCCGGCGGCGCCGACCCCGCTGCCAGCGGCGGCGGCGAGGACGACGGCCAGCCGATCACCCTCGTGCTCGGCCACGCCGGCTCCACCACCGACCCGCGCCAGTGGGCCGCGGAGCAGTTCGCCGAGCGGATCGAGGAGGCCACCGACGGCCAGGTGACGGTCGAGATCCACTCCGACTCCACGCTCGGCACGTGGGAGGAGATGATCGACGGCCTGCAGATCGACTCCGTCGACATCGTCATCGAGTCGATGCTCTCGGTCGAGGCGTACACCGATCTCGCGTCCGTCGAGACCGCGCCGTTCCTCTACGAGGACGACGAGCAGTTCTTCGAGGTGTGGGAGGGCGAGCTCGGCGCCGAGATCAAGACGGCTGTCACCGAGGCATCGGGCTACGCGCTGCTCGGCAACATGTACCGCGGCGCCCGCCAGCTCACGACGAAAGAGCCGGTGACCCAGCTGAGCGACCTCCAGGGCCTCACGATCCGCACGCCCAGCGCGCAGACGATGCTCGACACCTGGAACGCGCTCGGCGCGCGCGCCGAGGCGCTGCCGTTCAACGAGGTGTACTCGGCGCTCGAGTCGGGCGTGCTCGACGGCCAGGAGAACCCGCTCGACGCGATCCTCTTCAACTCGATCCACGAGGTCGCGCCGAACATCGGCGAGACGAGCCACATGTTCGCGAACTACCACTTCATCATGTGGGACGACGCGCTGCAGGGCCTGCCCGAGGACGTCCGCACCGCGATCACCGAGGTCGCCGACGAGGTCGGCCAGGAGTACACCCAGAACACGGTGACGAACACCGAGGACTACCGCGCCCAGCTCGAGGAGGGCGGCGCCGTCTTCACCGAGATCACCGACCGCGACGCCTGGATCGAGGCGACCACGCCCGTCGTCGAGGGCCTGCCGGACCAGGTGCAGACCTGGGTCGAGCAGATCCGCGCGATGTGACCCGTGGCGGGGCCCCGACCTCGGGGCCCCGCCACCACCACGGGCCGACCGGCCCGCCCTCCCGCAGCGCCGCACCGAGCACCCAGGCGGTGCGGCGCGACCCGTCGCGCCCGCGCGATCCCACCGACCCCTCCATCGACCCACCCAGGGAAGCAGGCACCCATGAACCTCCACGAGCTGCTCCAGGAGCGGGAGGCCGCAGGCCGTCCGATCCGCGTCGGCCTCATCGGCTCCGGCCGCTTCGGCACCATGTACCTCTCGCAGGCCCGCAACATCCCGGGCGTCCGGGTGGCCGCGATCGCCGACATCAACACCGCCCGCGCGCGCGAGTCCCTCGCCCGCGTCGGCTGGCCCGAGGACGCGATCGTCGACTCGGTCGACGCGCTCAGCGAGGGGAGGACGGCCGTCATCGCCGACGCGATGGACCTCTTCCGCACCGACATCGACGTCATCGTCGAGGCCACGGGCAACCCCATCGTCGGCATCAAGCACGCCCTCGCCGCCATCGACTCCGGCAAGCACGTGATGATGGTCACGGTCGAGGCCGACGCCCTCGCCGGCCCCGCGCTCGCCGCGCGCGCCAAGGCCGCGGGCGTCGTCTACTCCATGGCGTTCGGCGACCAGCCCGCGCTCATCTGGGAGCCTCATCGACTGGGCCCGCACCTCCGGCTTCGACGTCGTCTGCGCGGGCAAGGGCGCCAAGTACCTGCCCGGCTACCACCAGATGAACCCCGACAACGTCTGGGACCACTGGGAGTTCTCGGACGAGCTGAAGCAGTCGGGGCAGCTGAACCCCAACATGCACACGTCCTTCCGCGACGGCACGAAGGCCGCGATCGAGATGGCTGCGGTCGCGAACGCCGCGGGCCTCGTGCCCGGCGACGCGGGCCTCACGTTCACGCCCGGCAACCTTGAGGAGATCGCGACGGTCTGCAGGCCCGAGTCGGCGGGCGGCGTGCTGCCCCACGAGGGCACCGTCGACGTCATGTCGAGCTACACGCGCGAGGGCGACTGGATCCCCCACAACACGCAGGAGGGCGTCTTCGTCGTGGTGAAGGCCACGAACGAGTACGTCGCGAGCTGCTTCCAGGAGTACCCGTGGCACCCGGACCCGAGCGGGCAGTACGCGGCGCTCTACCGGCCGTACCACTACGTCGGGCTCGAGCTCAACGTCTCGATCGCCAACGCGGTGCTGCGCGGCGTCGCCACGGGCACGGCCGTGGGCTTCACGGCCGACGTCGTCGCGACGGCGAAGACCGACCTGGCCGCGGGCTCGACGCTCGACGGCGAGGGAGGCTTCGCGGTCTACGGCAAGCTCGTCTCGGCCCGCACCTCGGTCGCCGAGGGCTACCTGCCCGTCGCGCTCGCGCACCATGTGCCGCTGAAGCGCGCGATCGCCCAGGGCGAGAGCGTGCGCTGGGACGACGTGGAGGTCGACGACTCGCTCGCGCAGGCCATCGAGCTGCGCCGCGAGACCGAGGCGCTCGCGGCGGCTGCACTCGCGCGGTGAGCGGCGTGCCGGCCCGCTCGCTGAGCCTCCTGGGGCTCGGCGCGATGGGGATGCCGATGGCGCGGCTGATCGCCGCGGCCGGCCCGCTCGCGGTGTGGAACCGCACGCCGGAGAAGGCTGAGGCGCTGCGCTCGGAGGCGGGCGCGGTCGTCGCCGCGACCCCCGCGGACGCCGCGTGCGACGTCGTGCTGACCGTGCTGCCCGACCTCGCGCAGGTGCGCGAGGTGCTCGAGGGCCCCGAGGGGCTGCTGGCGGGCTGGCGCGAGCGCGCGGGCGCGCCGACGCTCGTCGTGTGCGGCACGGTCTCGCCCGTGGCGCTGCGTGCCCTCGCCGCCGAGCTGGAGGGGCGCGTCGACGTGGTCGACGCGCCCCTCTCCGGCGGCGTGCTCGGCGCCGCCGAGGGCCGGCTGTCGGTCATGGTCGGCGGGAGCGAGGCGCAGGCCGCTCTCGTGGCCGAGGTGCTCGCGCCGTGCGCGAGCCGCGTCACGCGCATGGGGCCGACGGGCGCGGGCGCCACGGCGAAGCTCTGCAACCAGCTCGTGGTCGCCGAGACGGTCACGGCGCTCTCGGAGGCCTTCGCGCTCGCCCGGTCCGCCGGCATCGATCCGACCGCGCTCGCCGACGCGCTCGGCGCAGGCCTCGCCGCCAGCGAGGTGCTGCGGCAGAAGCGGCACCACTGGATCGCGGAGGCCTTCGAGCCCGGCGGCACGATCGACTACCAGGTGAAGGACCTCCGCTACGCGCAGGAGGCGGCCGCTGCCGGCGGCCTGCGCCTGCCCGCGGGCGAGACGGCGCTCGCGCTCTTCGAGGCCGCGGCCGACGCGGGCGACGGCGGGCTCGACCACACGGGCGTCTACCGCACGATCGCGGGTGGCGGCGCGACCGACCGCTCGCGCTGACGGCGCGCCCCGCCTGCGGCATCGCGGCGCCTCAGGCGCCGCAGCGGCTCAGGCGCCGGCGGAGGCCTCGAGCCGCGCCGTGATGAGGTCGCGCGCGGTCGTCGTGTGCTCCCGCAGCACCGTGCGGGCCCGCTCGCCGTCGCCCGATGCGATCGCCTCGACGATCGGCTGGTGGCGCGCGGCCGACATGTTCACGACCGCGGTGTCGTGGCCGGCCGCGGTGATGACGGCTCGCGCGAGGCCGGAGACGCGCCGCCACGAGCTCACGAGGGTCTCGTTGCCGCTCGCGGCGCAGATGGCCTCGTGGAAGGCGAGGTCGGCCTCGACCTGCTCGGGGATCGTGCCCTGCTCGCTCGCCTCGAGCCGGGCGAGCGCCCCTTCGAGCTCTCGGACCACCGCGGGCAGGTCCTCGCGCGCGCAGACCACCTCGGCCGCGAGCGACTCGAGCGCGAAGCGCACGTCGAAGATGTCGCGGACCTCCTCGAGCGTGACGACGCGCACCGACAGCCGGCCCCGCGCGTCCTTCGTGAGCAGGCCCTCCTCCTCCAGGTGCCGGAGCGCCTCGCGCAGCGTGCCGCGCGAGACCCCGAGCGAGGCGCTCAGCTCGGTCTCGGCGAGGTGGGTGCCGGCGGGCAGCTCGCCCCCCGTCACCGCTTCGCGGAGGCGGTCGAGGATCAGCTCGCGGCGCGTCACGCGCTCGATCGAGCCGAGGGCCTGGAACTGCGCGTCGAGGGCCACGGCGGTCACCGGACGCCCCGGGCGGCGTGCCCGAGGGGTCGGCCGAGCGGTGCGGGGTGCTGGGTCATCGATGCTCCTGCGGTCGACGGTGACGGACGGCGACGGGCGCCGGGGGAGCCGCCGGGGTGCCGTCAGTGTAGTGAGTCGGACTGTTGACAGCCAGCGTCTCGGCGGATGCGGCGAGTCAGGCGGCGACGGCGCCCTTGTGCGGGTCGCCGATCGGGATGGGCGTGAGGCGGATGACCTCGACGGGGGCGACGAGCAGCCCGTCGAGCGCGGCGTTGAGGTCGGCGACCGGCTCGCCCGCGCCGTGCGCGTCGAGCAGCGCGGCGGAGTCCCAGTGCTCGACCATCCAGATGACGCCGCCGGGAGCCTCTTGGATCGCGTAGAGGTTGCAGCCCGCCTCCTCGTGCACGCGCGGGATGGCGCGCTCGAGCGCCGCGAGCACCTGCTCGCGCGCGCCCTCGGCAGGGCGGAAGACGGCGATGACGACCAGGGGCTCGTCGGGCATGGGGCTCCTCGGGTTCGGGGCTCTGGCTGGCGGTTCGGGGGATGGGCGGCGCCCCGTCCGTGTCGCGGGGGTCGGGGCGCCGGGTCCGGGGGTCGTGCGGGCCTAGTGCAGGTGGCTCGCGCCGTTGATGTCGATGTTCGTGCCCTGCAGGTAGGAGGCGTCCTCGCTCGAGAGGAAGGCGAACACCGCGGCGATCTCATCGGTCGAGGCGACGCGGCCGAGGGGGATGTCGGCGGCGAGCCTCGCCTCCGACTCGGGGGTCGAGCCGACGCGGATGTTCGTGTCGACCGCGCCGGGCGTCACCGAGTTGATCGTGACGCCCGAGGAGGCGATCTCGCGCGCGAGCGCCTTCGTGAAGCCGAGGATGGCAGCCTTGGCGGCCGAGTAGGGCACCTTGCCGAAGACGCCGCCGCCGCGCTGGGCGGAGACGGACGACATCGTCACGATGCGGCCCCAGCCGGCCTCGAGCATCGCGGGCAGGAACGCCTTCGTGACGAGGTAGGTGCCGGTGGCGTTCACCGCCATGACCGTGTTCCAGAGGGCGAGGTCGGTCTCGAGGAACGGCACGGGGGAGGTGATGCCGGCGATGTTCGCGAGGCCGCCGACGACGGGCAGGCGGCCTGCCTCGACCTCGGCGTGCACCGCGGCCGCGGCGGCGGCGACGGCGGCCTCGTCGGCCACGTCGACCGCGAAGCCGAAGTGCGGCACGCCGTGGCGCTCGCCGATCTCGGCCGCGACGGCAGCGGCGCGCTCGCCGTCGAGGTCCAGGACGACGACGGCCCAGCCGTCGCGCGCGTAGCGGTCGGCGACGGCCATGCCGATGCCGCGCTCGGAGGTGGCGCCGGTGACGATGGCGGTGCGCTGGGTCATGGGTGCTCCTGTGGGGTCAGCGAGCTGCGGCTGCCGCGAGCTCGGGGGCGATGCGGTCCGCGGCGTCGCGGATCGCGTCGAGGCGCGCTGCGCGCGCTGGGTCGGTCATGGGGCCGGTGGCGTCGTCGACGTAGGCGCGCGAGGGCAGGCTCGAGCGCGTACGCGCCCGCGAAGCCGCGCGCCTCGAGCGCGGCGATCGCGGCGCCGAAGTCGACGGCGCCCTCGCCGATGGCGCGGCTGAAGTCGCCGGGCACGGCGTCGCGCAGGTGCACGTGCGCGATGCGGTCGCCCCAGCCGACGATGAGGTCGAGCAGGTCGTCGCCCGCGGCGGTGACGTGCGCGACGTCGAGGATCGGCCGCACGGCGGTGCCCGCGAGCCGGCGGTGCAGGGCCTCGGCCCGCGCCCGGCTCCAGCCGAAGCGCAGGAAGTGCAGCGACTCCACCCAGAGCGCGACGCCGTGCTCGAGCGCCGCCCTGCCGGCCTCGCGCAGCCAGTCGCCGACGAGGTCGAGGTCCTCGGCCTCGGTGCGGAGCGGCTCGTGGCCGAGCGCGCCGCAGGGCAGCACGAGGGCCTCGGCGCCCACGGCGGCCGTGAGGCGCAGGAGGCGGTCGAGGTGCGAGCGACGCGCCTCGGCGTCGGCGGCGGGATCGTTGAGGTCGCCGATGTCGCCGTTGACGCTGCGCACCCGCAGCCCGCTCGCGCGGACGGTCGCGGCGACGCTCGCGATGGCCGACTCGTCGAGGTCGAAGGGCACGTGGTCGCAGACCCCGGGGAGCGCGCCGAGGTCGATCTCGGCGAAGCCGAGCGAGGCGATCGCCGTGAGCGCGTCCTCGAGCGCGAGGTGCTGGAACGAGATGGTGGAGCAGCCGAGTCGCTCGGGGATCTGCGCCATCGTCGGCCCTCCTGTCGCCGTCGGCCGTCGTCGGCGACGATGCGACGGTACCGCGTCCTACTGTTGACAGTCAACCAGAGGACACGATTCTGGATCGATCGTCCGCTCTCCGCCGCCTCCGCCGTAGGATCGAGCTCGACGATCGGAGGAGCTCGGATGCTGCCGCCCATGGCCGAGCTCGGCCGCACGAGCCTGCGGGAGCAGGCGCTCGCCTCGCTCCGCGGCGCGATCTCCGCGGGCGCGCTCGCGCCCGGCACGCGCATGGTCGAGTCCGACCTCTCCGGTCGGCTGGGCATCAGCCGCGGCACCCTGCGCGAGGCGATGCGGCAGCTGCAGCAGGAGGGCCTGCTGGAGGCCGATGCGCGCGGCCGGCTCAGCGTCCGCTCGCTCGACGCGGACGAGATCGTCGACATCTTCCGGGTGCGCGGTGCGCTCGAGGCGCTCGCGGTGCGGCTCGTCGCCGGCGCGGCCGACCGCGAGGCGGCGCTCGCGCCGGTCCGGGCGGCGCTCGTCGCGATGGCCGAGCCGCCCCAGGACAGCATCGCCGAGCGCTTCGAGGCCGATCTCTCCTTCCACCGCGCCCTGGTGGCGGCGGCGGGCAACGCGACGCTGCTGCACCAGTGGGGTCAGCTGGAGGGGTCGATCCGGATGTCGATCATGTTCGCCGGCGTCGAGCACGCCCTGCGCAACATGAGCGTCGACCGGCACCGCGAGCTCGTCGTGGCGATCGAGGGCGGTGATCCCGACGCCGCCGAGCGCGCGCTCCACGCGCACATGGCCGAGGCGACGGCGAACCTCGTCGGCTGAGGCCGACGCACGAGCGGGGGTGGAGCGCATCGCGCGCTCCGCCCCCGCTCGTCGTCCCGGGTGCGCTCAGCCGAGCTCGGCGAGCACCGTCTGCACGATGCGGTCCTTCGAGATGCCGTAGCGCTCGTGGAGCGTCGGCAGCGCGCCGGCGTCGAGGAACGCGTCCGGCAGGCCGATCGGCACGATGCGCTTCGCCACGCCCGTCCGCGCCGCCGCCTCGGCGACCGCCGAGAACAGGCCGCCGACCACGGTGTGGTTCTCGAGCGTCACCGCGAGGCGCGGGGTGTCGAGCTCGCGCAGCACGGTCTCGGCGTCGAAGGGCTTGATGGTGGGGGAGTGCACGACCGCCACGTCGACCCTGTGGGCCGCGAGGGCCTCCGCAGCCTGCAGTGCGCGCATCGTCATGAGGCCCGACGAGATGAGCACGACGTCGGCGCCGCCGCGCAGCACCGTCGCCCTGCCGAGCTCGAAGGCGTAGTCGTACTCGTCGAGCACGAGCGGCACCGTGCCGCGCAGGAGCCGCAGGTACGTGGGGCCCTCGTGGGCGGCGAGCTGCGGCACGGCCTGCTCGATGTCGAGCGCGTCGCACGGATCGACGATCGTGAGGTTCGGCATGCCGCGGAAGATCGCCATGTCCTCCGTCGCCTGGTGGCTGGGGCCGTAGCCCGTCGTGAGGCCCGGGAGGCCGCCCACGACGTTGACGTTGAGGTTCGGCTCGGCGATGTCGAGGCAGATGAAGTCGTACGCACGGCGCGCGGCGAAGACCGAGTAGGTCGACGCGAACGGCACGAGGCCCGTCTCCGCCATGCCGGCGGCGGCGCCGAACAGCAGCTGCTCGCTCATGCCCATCTGGAAGAAGCGCCCGGGGTGCTGCTGCGCGAAGCGGTGCATGTCGGTGTACTTGCCGAGGTCGGCGGTGAGGCCCACGACGCGCTGGTCGGTCTCGGCGAGCGCCGCGAGGGCGGTGCCGAAGGGTGCCGTCTGGGTGCGCTGGTCGGCGTCGGCGATCGACGCGATCATCGCGCTCGTGCTCGCGCGCTTGGCGGGTGCTGCGGTGCTCATCGTGCGTCCTCCTCGCCTGCGGTGAGCTGGTCGCGGCAGATCTGCCACTCGTGCTCCTCGATGCGCATGAAGTGCGCCTTCTCCCGCTCCTCCAGCAGCGGCACGCCGCGGCCGACCTTCGTGTCGCAGATGATCACCTGCGGCTGGCCCTCGGGCGCGCGATCGGCCTCCAGGGCGTCGAAGGCGTCGAGCAGGGCGCCCGCGTCGTTGCCGTCGACGCGGATGGCCCTCCACCCGAACGCCCGCCACTTCTCCTCGACGGGCTCGATGCGCAGCACGTCGGCGGTGGGGCCGTCGGCCTGCAGCGCGTTCATGTCGACGAGCGCCGTGAGGCTGCCGAGGCGGTGGTGGGCGGCGCCCATGGCGGCCTCCCACGTCGACCCCTCGTCGAGCTCGCCGTCGGAGAGGAAGTTGATGACGCGCTGCTCGCCGCGGCCCTGCAGTCGCAGGCCCAGCGCCATGCCGACCGCGACCGTGAGGCCGTGGCCGAGCGAGCCGCCCGAGATCTCCATGCCGGGCGTGTACGAGGCCATGCCCGACATCGGCAGGCGCGAGTCGTCGCCGGCGTAGGTCAGCAGCTCCTCCACGGGCACGATGCCCGCCTCGGCGATCGCCGCGTAGCAGCCGATCGCGTAGTGGCCGGTCGAGAGCAGGAAGCGGTCGCGGCCCTCCCAGTGCGGGTCGGCCGGGTCGAAGCGCAGCTGGTCGGCGTACACGGCCGCGAGCATGTCGGCGGCGCCGAGCGCCTGGCCGACGTAGCCCTGGCCCTGCACCTCGCCCATGTCGATCGCGTGGTGGCGGGCGCGGTAGGCGGCCTCCTGCACGGCGCGGATGCGCTCGTCGCGGGTGCGGCCCTCCTTGCCCGCGATGCGGGCGGTCGTGTCGGTGACGGTCATGCGCGTGCCGCTCCGGCCGGGGCGGCGCGGCGCCGCTCGTCGATGGGTCGGTGGAGCATGGTGCCTCCTCGGCCAGGGTCGGTCAGCGCTGGTAGGTCTCGATGACGCGGCTGTCGTCGCGACGCTCGAGCCCCGCCTCCGCCGCCTGCAGGTAGCGGGCGCGCGCGGCCGCGAGCACGGGCACCTCGGCGCCGACGGCGGCGGCGGAGTCGGCCACGAGGCCCGAGTCCTTCACGAAGATGCCGATGGTGCTCGTGACGGGGGCATCGGTGCCGAGCAGCATGCGTGGGCCGCGGTCGGCGAGCATCCACGAGCCCGCGGCACCGCCGCCCACGAGGTCGAGCACGGCGGCCTTGTCGAGGCCGAGCGACTCGCCGAGCGCGAGCGCCTCGGCCGCGGCGACGATGTGCACCGAGCACAGATGCTGGTTGACGACCTTGATCGCCTGGCCCTGGCCGAGCTCGCCGCCGACCGTGCGGACGGTGCCGAGCGGCGCGAGCACGTCGGCCACAGAGGCGACCTCGGCATCGACGCCGGAGGCGAAGATGATGAGCTCGCCCGTCGTGGCGCGGGCGACGCCGCCCGTGACGGGCGCGTCGACGACCGCGGCGCCCGCCTGCCGCAGCGCCGCGCCCGCCCGGGTCACCGCATCCGGGCCGACGGTCGACATGACGATCCAGGTGCGGCCCGCGACGACGCCCGCGGCCAGCGCCTCGGCCACGAGCGCGTCGAGCTGGTCCGGCGTGGCGACCATGACGACGACGGTGCCCTCGGCGGGCGCCTCGGCGATCGAGCGGACGGCGGCGATGCCGGCGGCCGCCGCGCGCTCGCGGGCGGCCTCGAAGGGGTCGACGCCGGTGACGGCGAAGCCTGCCGCGGCGATGCGCTGCGACATCGGCGTGCCGATGGCGCCGAGGCCGATGAAGACGACGGGAGCGGTCATGCGGTGCCCTCCTGGGCGGTCTCGAGGGTGATGAGCGAGTGCACCTCGAAGTGGCGGCGGATGGCGTCGCGCGCCGCGTCGGGGTCGTTCGCCGCGATCGCGTCGACGATCGGGTAGTGGACGGTGTCGGTGTCGACCGGGCCCTCGTGCTCCGCGCCGAGGGCGGCGATCACGGCCGCGCGCCGCTCGTGCATGTGCTGCGCGAGCGCGTGGGCGAGGCCCGTGTGCACCATCGTGAAGACGGGGTTGTCGATGATGCGGAAGAGCTCGGCGTGGAACGCGAGGTCGGCCTCTGCCGCGGCGTCGTGCTCGCCGGCCGCGGTGCACTGCACCATCTCGTCCACGAACGCGCGGAGGCGCTCGGCGTCGGCGGCGCTCGCACGGCGGGCGGCCTGCACGGCCACGACCGTCTCGAGCATCTCGCGCGCCTCGGCGATCTCGGCGGCGTCGAGGAACCCGAGCGCGCGCATGGTGGAGAAGTAGGTGCGGATCACGTCGGGGCCGGGCGCCTGCAGGTAGGAGCCGTGGCCCTGCCTGCGCGAGAGCACGCCGATCGACTCGAGCTGCGAGAGGCGCTCGCGCAGGGTGCCGCGCGAGACCTCGAGCCGGATGCAGAGCTCGCGCTCGGGCGCGAGGCGGCGGCCGCCGTCGGGCTCGGGGGTCGAGAGGTCGATGAGCTGGATCGCGAACGCCTCGAGCGTCTCGTGCATGGCTGCCCCCTCTCGCCGTCGAGCGCGGCCGGACCAGATTGGTTCGACCAATCCGAGACGGTACGCCCGCCTGCGCGGTGCTGTCAAGATTGGTTCGACCAATCGCGGGAGGCAGTCTCGCGGATGCGCGTCGAGCGCGCCGGAGGGGCCGCGCAGCTGGTCATGCGCCAGGGGAAGACCGCGACGGCGCCCGCACGCGCGAATTCCTCCGACGAATCCCTTCCTCGGGCTTGCGCCCGAGCGCAATTCCCCCATACAGTCATTCCCGCGATGTCCCATCACCGATGAGAGAGGAGGATGCTCGCGATGTTCTTGAAGACCGCACCCGCAGTCACGGCCGCTGGAGCCCTCCCCGTCGGTGGGATCCGCTAGCGGCAGAGCGCACGGACCGACGGCCTCGCCCGGCCGTCCACGCCGGCTCCGCTCCGGTCATCCTTGACTGGGGCAGCACCGACACTGCACGACACGCCACGCCACGCCTGGCCAGCACAGGCGCCGGCGGCCGCGTCCGGCTCGACCGCCCCCGCGGCGGGAGGGCTGGCCGAGGCCCGCGTCCGTGCGCTCTGCCCATCGCCGTGTCCGCATCCGGTCGCCCGGGCGCCGTCTCGCGCCGAGCGGGCGGCCGCGCGCGAAGAATTCCCCCGCGAGGGACGTTCGTCGCGCATTCCTGACGCAATTCCCCTGCGATATCGACGCCCGTCCGAGGGGCGATATCGCCATGCCAGAGAGTCGTACCATGTCGAATGCAACGCTGCATGCCGCAGCACCTCCCACGGCCGCGCCGCGCAGGCTCGCCCTGCAGGCCGCGCGCCTCCTCGAGCGGTGGGCCCTGCAGCCCGCCGCGCCCGACCGGCGGCCCGCTCGCACCGCCGAGCGCGCGCTCGCCGACCGCGAGCAGCACGCGCTGCGCGCCCTCGCCACCCTCCCGCTGCGATGAGCGCGCAGGCGCTGCTGCGGGCGCTCGCGACCGGGCTCCGAAGCGAGGCTCGGCGCGGGTCGCCGAACGGGTCGCCGGGCCGGCGATCCGCGCGCGCCACGAGCAGGCCCGAGCGCGGCCAGGCTGCGGGGCAGCCCACCGGGCTGCCCCGCAGCCGTGCGTCCGCTCGTCGCCGCGCCCGCTGGACTACCGTGTGCACGTGGGAACCCCTGACTCCCCGCTGTCCGGCCCGCCCTCGGGCGGCGGCGCCACCGCGCGCCGACGCGCCCGCAGGGCGCTGCTGCGGTGGCTGCCGCGCTTCCGCATCGCGATCGCCGCCCGCGCCGCGCTCGGTGCGATGGCCGCGTGGTTCGTGGCTAACAACCTCCCGGGCGAGCTCCACCAGTACGCCTACGCCGCACCGCTCGGCGCCTTCATCGCCACGGGCAGCACCGTCTTCACGATCGCGCGCACCGCGATGCAGCAGACCATCGGCCTGATCCTGGGCGCGGCGCTCGGCCTCGCGCTCCTCGCGCTCGACCTGCCGGGATTCGTCGCGGTCGGCGCCATCGCCGTGGTCGCGGTGCTGGTGCAGGGCTTCGCGTCCCTCGGCATCGGCGGTGCCGTCGTGCCCGTCGTCGCCCTGCTCGTCCTCATCTTCGGCGGCGTGGACGCCGACAACTACGCCCTCGCCTACGTCGCCCAGTTCACCGTGGGCCTCGCGATCGGCGTCGTGGCGAACCTCGTGATCGTGCCGCCGCTCCACGACCGGGAGGCGCGCGAGCAGATCCGCCTCGCCGTCCACGACCTCGCCGACCGCACCGACGTCATCGCGGCGCAGCTGCGCGGCGCGTGGCCGCCGCCGCGCGACGACTGGGCCGGTTGGGGGCCCGAGCCGAGCCTGCAGGCCGACGACCTCGGCGACGCGGTGCGCCAGGCGCGCGAGAGCCGCCTGCTCAACCCCCGCACGATCTGGCGGCCGCACGACGTCGACCGCGACGCGCGCATGCTCGCGTCGCTGCGATCGATCGTGCATCGCATGGCCGAGGTGCTCGACGTGCTCGCGGGCGCCGCGTGGGGACTCCCGGTGCCCGTGCGCCTCGACGCCGACGAGCGCGCGCTCGTCGCCGATGCCCTCGACGCGCTCGGGGAGCACCTGCGGGCGCTCGCCGGGCTCGAGGGCGTGGCCGAGGCCTCCCGCGCGAGCGCCGCGGCGATCGACGCGCTCTACCGCGCGATCGTCGAGCGCGACGAGCCGGAGTCGGGCTCCGCAGCCGTCGTGTTCGCGCTGCGCGCGATGCGGCTCCGGCTCGACCGCACGGCGGCCGAGGTCCGCGGCGAGGCGGCGCGCGGCGCGAGCGCCGCCTAGGGAGCGGGGAGGGCAGCGGCGACGATCGCCTGCGGCCGGCCATCGAGCGCGATCTCGCGCACGGCGCCCGAGGCCGGATCCACCACGGTGAGCCCGTCCCACCAGCCATCGCGCGTGAATCCGCCCGCGAGCACCGCCTGCCAGCCGCCGCCGGCATCCGGCTGCCAGATCGCCGCGGTCTCGTGCGGCCGCTCGAGCGTCACCACCTGCTCCTCGCGCGTCCCGGGGTCGAGGAGCGAGACGCCCGGCGCGCCTGTCGCGGTGCCGAACGCGCCCGTGCCGACGGTGACGAGCCGTCCATCCGGCGCCGCCGTGACGCCGTGCGAGTGGCTGTTCGCCGCCATCGGCACGCGCTCGGTCGCTCCCGTCGCGGGATCGAGCAGCACCATGACGAGCCCCTGGTAGGGCAGCGCGATGCGGCCGTCGCCCGTGATCGCCGCATAGTGCGGCTTCTCCCAGCCGGCGAAGCCGAGGTTGCCGAAGGGCGCGATCTCATGTCGCACGATCTCGGGCGCCGCCGCCCCGCCGCCGCCGGCCCCTCCCGCTGCCTCCAGCGCCGCCGCGTCGACCACCGACACCGTGTACGAGTCGTGGTCGATCGTCGCCACCCACTCGCCGTCGGGGTCTGCCAGCACGTCGAAGGGGCGCACGCCCACGCCGACGCTGCCCGTGAAGGCCCCCTCGGCGACGTCGTAGGCCTCGAGCCACGCAGGATCCGGCCAGCGGTGCACGGCGACGAAGACGTGCGCGCCGTCGGGCGACACGGCGACGCCCAGCCCGCCGTCGCGGTACTCGCCGAAGCCTGCCTCGGCGGGCTGGTGCAGGTAGGGCACGAGCGCGGTGCGCTCGCGCGCCGCGAGGTCGACGACCGCGAGGCCCTCCGCGGTGGCGACGTAGGCGGTGCCCTCGGCCGCTGCCACGCCCCACGGCGCCTGGCCCACCTCGACGACGTCGAGCACCGGCTCGTCGGCGTCGGGGTCGACGATCGCGAGTCCGTCGGAGGCGGCGAGGGTAGTCAGGAGCACGGGCGCGGCCGCGGGCTCCGGCTCGGGCGACGGCGCGGCCGTCGCGGTCGCATCCGGTCGGGGCTGCGTCGCGGCGGGCGATGGCCCGGGCACGAGCGCGCCGGGCGCGCAGCCGGCGAGCGCGAGCACGACGGCGGCCGCCGCCAGCAACCACGTCGCTCCCCGCATCCGCCGATCGTCCCAC
Source organism: Agrococcus sp. SL85 (assembly GCF_026625845.1). Taxonomy (NCBI): domain Bacteria; kingdom Bacillati; phylum Actinomycetota; class Actinomycetes; order Micrococcales; family Microbacteriaceae; genus Agrococcus; species Agrococcus sp. SL85. The sequence goes on along the minus strand of NZ_CP113066.1, from coordinate 750,980 downwards.
GACGGCCCGTCCGCGCGGCGATGTCGACCGCGCCGGAGGGGCGCCCGTGCGGTCCTCCGCCGGCCTCAGTCCTCGGCGGGCGGCGCGAGCAGCCCGAAGTGCACGAGCTCGGGCTCCGTGAGCATGCGCGAGCGGATGAGGAAGCGCATCCCCGTCGGCCCCTCCACCGAGAAGCCGGCGCCGCGCCCCTCCACGAGGTCGATCGTGAGGTGCGTGTGCTTCCAGTACTCGAACTGGCTCACCGACATGTAGACCTCGACCGGGTCGTCGAGGCCTGCGTCGACCGCGCCGAGCAGCACGTCGCCCGCGCCCGTGAGGAACATGCCCACGGGGTAGCACATCGGCGAGGAGCCGTCGCAGCAGCCGCCGGACTGGTGGAACATGAGCGGCCCGTGCTGGGCCGTGAGCTGCCGCACCATGGCGGCGGCGTCGGCGGTGATCGCGACGCGCTCGAAGTCGGTCATGCGTGCCTCCTGGGGGAGCGCCCGGCCGCCGGGGGTGAGCACCGACGGCCGGGCGGGCGGATCAGAAGAAGCCCATGGCCCCGTCGGCGTACGAGACGAGCAGGTTCTTCGTCTGCTGGTAGTGCTCGAGCATCTTCAGGTGGTTCTCGCGGCCGATGCCCGACTGCTTGTACCCGCCGAACGCGGCGTGCGCCGGGTACTGGTGGTAGGTGTTCGTCCACACGCGGCCCGCCTCGATCGCGCGGCCCGCGCGGTAGGCGATGTCGCCCGAGCGGCTCCACACGCCCGCGCCCAGGCCGTAGAGCGTGTCGTTGGCGATCGAGATGGCGTCGTCGAAGTCGCTGAACGACGTGACCGAGAGCACGGGGCCGAAGATCTCCTCCTGGAAGATCCGCATGTCGTTCGTGCCCTCGAACACCGTCGGCGCGACGTAGTAGCCGCCCGAGAGCTCGCCGCCCAGGTCGACGCGCTCGCCGCCCGTGAGCAGCTTCGCGCCGCCCTCCGTGCCGATCTGGATGTAGCTGAGGATCTTCTCGAGCTGGTCGTTCGAGGCCTGCGCGCCGATCATCGTCGACGTGTCGAGCGGGTTGCCCTGCCTGACCTTCGCGACGCGGTCGAGCCCGTCGCCGAGCAGCTGGTCGTAGATCGAGCGCTGGATGAGCGCGCGGCTCGGGCAGGTGCACACCTCGCCCTGGTTGAGCGCGAAGAGGGTGAAGCCCTCGAGCGCCTTGTCGTAGTAGCTGTCGCCCGTGTCGCGCGCGACGTCCTCGAAGAAGAGGTTGGGGCTCTTGCCGCCGAGCTCGAGCGTGACGGGGATGAGGTTCTGCGAGGCGTACTGCATGATGAGGCGGCCCGTCGTCGTCTCGCCCGTGAACGCGACCTTGCGGATGCGCGGGTGCGAGGCGAGCGGGGCGCCGGCCTCGATGCCGAAGCCGTTGACGATGTTCACGACGCCCGCCGGCAGCAGGTCGCCGATGAGGTCGAAGAGCAGCAGGATCGACGCGGGCGTCTGCTCGGCCGGCTTCAGCACGACGCAGTTGCCGGCGGCGAGCGCGGGCGCGAGCTTCCACGTGGCCATGAGGATCGGGAAGTTCCAGGGGATGATCTGCCCGACCACGCCCAGCGGCTCGTGGAAGTGGTACGCCACGGTGTCCTCGTCGAGCTGGCTGAGGCCGCCCTCCTGCGCGCGCAGCACGCCCGCGAAGTAGCGGAAGTGGTCGACGGCGAGGGGGATGTCGGCCGCGAGCGTCTCGCGCACGGGCTTGCCGTTCTCCCACGTCTCGGCGACGGCGATCTGCTCGAGGTTCGCCTCGATGCGGTCGGCGATCCGGTTGAGGATGAGCGCGCGCTCCGCGGGGGTCGTGCGGCGCCAGCTCGCGAAGGCCTTCCAGGCGGCGTCGACCGCGCGGTCGATGTCCTCCGCGGTGCCGCGGCCGACCTCGCAGAAGGGCTTGCCGGTGACGGGCGTGATGTCCTCGAAGTACTGGCCCTTCACGGGGTCCACCCACTCACCGCCGATCCAGTGGCCGTAGCGCGAGCGGTAGCTGACGATCGAGCCCTCGCTGCCGGGGGCGGCGTAGACGCCGGGACTCGCGGTGGGCTCTGCCTGCACGTCGTCGTCGACGATGGTCATCGTGGTCTCCCTTGACTCGGATGCCGAGCGCCGCGACCGCGACGCTGCGATTGCCCGGCAGGCTACGAGGGGGCACGTTGCGTCAGGTTGCGGGCTGCTCCAGCCGCTCGATGCGGGCGACGAGGCCCGCGCGCCGCGGCGATCGCGCGGGCAGCATCCGCAGGCACAGCCGCAGCACCTCGAGGTCATCGGCGCCCGCGGTGGTGTCGACGTAGGCGAGGAGCACCTCGGCGCTCGCCTCGGCCAGCAGCGCCTCGCGCAGGGTGGCGCGCGCGCTGTCGCGCAGCTCCTCGACCCCGGGCGCGCGGGAGCCCGGCAGGGCGTCGCCGGAGTAGGCGGCGAGGGCCACGCGGTGCGCACCGCGGTCGAGCAGCGAGAGCACCTGGTGGAGGTCGGTCTCGAGCGCGGCCTCGAGCCGGTAGGGCCGGGAGGCGGGCACGAGGTGCGGCGCGTGCTCGGCGAGCACCTTCTTGAGCCGCACGAGCTCGGGCCGCAGCGAGTCGGAGCGCGGGTCGTCGTAGACGAGCTCGGCGAGCCGCTCGCCCGAGAGGCCCTGCCGATGCGTGGCGAGCATGAGCAGCAGCTCGGCGTGGCGCGAGCTGAGCTCGACCGTGCGGCCGTCGGGCAGGTCGAGCGCGCCGAGGTCGCGGCCGAGCACGCGCAGGGTCGCGGCGCGCTGCGGCGCGGGCCGACGGGCGGGGAGCGCGGAGCGGAACCGCTTCGTCGGCTCGGCCCGCTGCCGCAGCCGGGCGACGAGCAGCTCCGACTCCACGGCGCGCGCGGTGGCGTCGACGAGCAGCTGCGCCTGCGGCGTTGCCGCCTCGGGGCCGCCGGTGACGTCCAGCACGCCGAGGATCGCGCGGGTCTCGGGGTCGTGCACGGGCGCGGCGGTGCACGACCACGGCTGCACGAGCCGGTTGAAGTGCTCGGGGCCGCGGATCTGCACCGAGCGGTCGAGCGCGAGGGCCGTGCCGGGCGCCGCGGTGCCGACCGCGGCCTCCGACCAGTTCGTGCCGGCCACGAAGCCCATGTCGCCCGTGAGGGCGCGCACGGTGCGGTCGCCCTCCACCCACAGCAGCCGGCCGGCCGCGTCGCCCACGGCGACGACGACGCCCGACTCGAGCGCGTCGCCCGGCAGCAGCAGCGAGCGGATCATCGCCATGGCGCCCGCGAGCGGGTGCGCGGAGCGGTAGGCGGCGAGCGCCTCGGCGTCGAGCTCGAGCGGCGGCGCGCCCTCGACGCCCACGAGGCCCGCGAGCGAGCGGCTCCAGGAGTCGCGCACGAGCGAGCGGACGGCGGCGAGCCGCGGGTCGTCGGCGTGGCCCGCGACGAGGCTCGTCGTGGGCGCGCTCGACGAGCAGCCGGGGCGCGTGCTCGCGCCGGTCGGTCCACGTCGTCATGGGGGCTCCGATCGCCCGCCGCTCTGCGGCGTGCGGCCAGTGTAGGCGCAGGCGGGCGCGACGCGCGCCCGCCGGATCTGCCTCCGGGCTGATCAGGCGCAGCTGCGGTCGGAGGGATCCACCGGCGTCCAGTCCGCGACGCTCGGGACGCCGTCCACGAGCTCGAGGGTGAGCGTGACCTCCTCGAGCGCCACCGAGGTGACGGGCGAGGCGATCCCGGTGTCGAGATCGCTCTCGAGCATGGGGGAGAGGTCGTTGCAGAGCACGATCCTCGAGTGCGACGAGCCGTGCTCGACGACCTCCATCGAGTCGATGGTCGGCACGCCCGTGACCGCGATGCCGTCCGCGTCGAGCGAGTCGAGGAACGCGAGCGCGAGCTCCTGCTCCGCCGGGGTGGCGATGCCGGCGAGGTCGGCAGGGTCGCGCGACCCGGTGCGCTGCATGCTCGAGATCACGAACCAGGAGGAGCCCCACGCCGCCTCGATGACGAGCGGCTCGGCGAGCGCCGCCCTCGACTCGGCGGGCGCGGGCGAGGAGGTCGGCTCCGGGGTCTGCGAGGGCGGAGCGTCGGCTGCGGCGCCCTGCGGGGCGGGCGCCGAGGAGGTGAGCGGCGGCGGCAGCGGCACGCAGGCCGTCGTCATGAGGACTGCCGCGGCAGCGGCCAGGGCGAGGAGGGTCGTGGTGCGCATGCCGGGAAGGTACGGGCGAGCGTCGATCGCGATCGGACGCCCTCCACAGCCTCCGGGGCCGCCCTCAGGCGCCGAGGTCGCGGAGGACCGCGTGCGCCGCGTGCCAGCCCGCCATGCCGTGGACGCCGCCGCCGGGCGGCGTCGACGACGAGCACACGTAGAGGCCGGAGCCCGCCCGGTACGGGCGCGCGAGCACGGGGCGCGCCAGTTGCTGCAAGCCCGCGAGCGAGCCGCCGCCGATCGAGCCGCCGACGAGGTTGGGGTTCCAGGCCTCGAGTGCCGCGGGCGGCGTGGAGCGCGCGGCGAGGATGCGGTCGCGGAAGCCCGGCGCTGCGCCCTCGATCTCGGCGTCGATCGCCGCGCGCGCATCACCGCGCCACCCGTGCAGCACGTGCGCGTAGGCCCAGAGCACCTGCTGCCCGCCGCGCGCGCGCGAGGGGTCGGCGACGCTCGGCTGGCACACGAGCACGAAGGGCCGATCCGGCATCCGCCCCGCCGCGACGGCCCGCTCGGCGTCGTCGATCTGCTCGATCCGACCGCCGAGGTGCACGGTGCCGGCCCCCGCGACCGCCGGGTCGGTCCAGGGCACGGGGCCGTCGAGCAGGTAGTCGACCTTGGAGGCGGCCGGCCCGTAGCGCCAGCCGCCCAGGCGGCGCCGGTAGCGGGGCTCGACCCGGTCGGCCGCGAGCTCGAGCACCTGCCGCGGCGTCAGGTCGAGCAGCACGGCGTCCGCGGCGGGCAGGGCGCCGAGGTCGTCGACGTCGACGCCCGTCTCGATGCGCGCGCCGGCCGCCCTCGCGGCCCCGGCCAGCGCATCCGGGATCGCCTGCGTGCCGCCGCGCGCGAAGGGCCAGCCGAGCGTGTGCCCGACGCCGCCGAAGGCGACGGCGAACGCCGACGTCATGGGGTGCGAGAGCGGCAGGGTCGCGTGCGTCGCCGAGCCCCCGAAGAGCGCCTGCGCCGCGCCCGATCGGAACACGGCCCTCGCGAGCGCGCGCGCCGGCCAGGCGCCCCGCACGCCGATGCGGGCCAGCAGCAGGGGATGCTCCGGCATGCGCACGAGCGGCCCCATCGCGGAGGCGACGGTCTCCAGCGGCTGCTCGGTCGCGGGCGCGTGCAGCCGCAGCCACGCGCGGGCGTCGGCGCCCAGCCCCCGCGCCGTGCGCTCCGCGTCGCGGTGCAGCACGGCGGCGCGGCCGCCCGGGAGCGGATGCGCGAGCGGCACGGGCGCGTGCACCCACTCGAGCCCGTGCTGCGCGAGCCCGAGCGCCCGGAAGGCGGGGCTCGCGACGCCGAAGGGGTGCGCGGCCGCGCCGAGGTCGACGACCGTGCCCTCGCCGAGCACCGCAGCGCTCGCGGCGGCGCCGCCGATCGACGGCAGCCGCTCGAGCACGGTGACCTCGACCCCCGCCCGGGCGAGCACGGCGGCGGCGGTGAGGCCGTTGACGCCCGCGCCCACCACGACGGCGCGGGTCACGCGCGCCCCTCCCTCTGCGCGGCGGCGGGCCCGAAGCGCTCGGCGCAGGTCGCGAGCGAGACGCGGCGCAGCTCGTCGAGCTGGTGCTCGGCGCGCTCGCGCAGGCGCTGCGCGAGCGTGGCGTCGATGCGCCCGTCGATCCGCGCGAGCTCGTGCAGCGCCTCCCACATCGCGAGCTTCGCCCGCACGGCCCCCATCAGCACGTCGAGCTCGAGCTGGGCGGTCGAGGCGCGGCGCCGGCGCAGCAGGTTGTAGGGCGCGGCGGCGCCGATCGCGCGCAGGGTGCCCGTGAGCAGCCGCTTCCACCTCGCCGGGCGGAAGCCCAGCGACAGCACGAGCCTCGCGAGGTCGCGGCGATCGCGCGCGACGTCGACCGCCAGTCGCTCGATCGTGGCGGCGTGCGGCGTGCCCGCCCAGGTCCTCCCTGCGGCTCGGAACGCCTCGACGCCTCCCTCGCTGCCGAGCAGGTGCTCGTTGAGATAGGCGGCGAGCCGCTCGTCGGCGTCCGATCGCGTGCGCACGAGGTGCCTCCCCTGGTCAGGTCGGGGTACGGCTCGATCCTCCCGCGCGCCGCTGGGAGGGCGCGCAGAGGGCGCGGCTCAGGCCGCGCGCAGCCCCTGCAGGGCCACGCCCACGTGCAGCACGCGGGCCGCATCCTTGTCGGATGCGAGGGAGGCGGCGTAGTTCAGGCCGCAGAGGATGCGCACGAGCGCGTGCGCGTCGACGCCCTGGTGGATGCCGAGGGGGCCGGGGGTGGCGAGCACGCCCTGGAGCGCCTCGAGCACCTCGGCGACGGCGGGCGCGGGCTGCGCGTGGCCGGCCTCGTCGCGCAGGTTCTCGGCCACGTCGGGGTGCTGGCCGAGGAGGCCGACGGCGCCGGTGACGGCGACCGCCAGCGGATCCTCCGCCTCGGTGGCCTCGCGCAGCAGCTTCGCGAGCTCGAGCAGGTGCGGCTCGGCGAGCGCGGTGATGAGGTCGGGGCGGGCCGGGAAGGCACGGTAGACGGTGCCGACGCCCACCTCTGCGGCGCGCGCGAGGTCCTTGTGGGCGACGCTCTCGCCCGCGTCGATGCGCTCCGCTGCCACCTCGAGGATGCGTGCGCGGTTCCGCTCGGCATCTCGTCGCCTCGGCTGCTGGTCCATATCGTGATCATATCGAAATGGATGTGACTTCCGCTTGTGCTAGGTTCACGCCTGAGCGAACGTTGATGCTGCGCTGATGGCGCGAGGGAGAGCGGATGGGTGAGCCCAAGGTCGTCGTGCTCACCGGTGCCAGCGCAGGCATCGGTGCCGCCGCTGCCCGTTCCCTGAGCGCGGCGGGCCACGAGGTCGTCGTCGTCGGCCGCAGCCCCGAGCGCACCCGCGCCATCGCCGACGAGATCGGCGCCCGCCACTTCCTCGTCGACCTTGAGGAGGCGCTGAGCGTCCGCGACCTCGCCGCGCGACTCCTGGCCGAGCTGCCGCGCATCGACGTGCTCGCGCTCAACGCCGGCGCGCTCTACGGCGAGCGCCGCCGCACGGTCGACGGCCACGAGCGCACCTGGCAGGTGAACGTGCTGTCGCCGGCGCTCCTCAGCCGGATGCTGCTGCCGCGCCTGCGCGAGAGCGAGGGCCGCGTGGTGCTGACCTCCTCCGCGGTGCACCGCTTCGCCCGGCTCGAGGTCAACGACCTCGAGGGCCGCCACTCGAGCTACTCGATGCTCGGCGCCTACGGCAGCGCGAAGCTCGCGGGCCTGCTGCTGCTCGACGAAGCGGCGAAGCGCGCGCAGGCGCCGCTCGTCGGCATGGCCGCCTTCCACCCCGGCTACGTCGCGAGCCACGTCTTCCGCGACGTGCCGGTGCTCCACGGCCTCGTGAACGCCGCCTTCTCGCGACGCCTCACGCTCTCGCCCGAGGAGGGCTCGGTGCCGCTGCAGTACCTGGCGACCGTGCCGACGAACGCCGAGCTGCACCAGACCTACTGGCACCGCATGCAGGAGCGCCGCATCCGCCACCCGCAGTGGCACGACGTGCAGCTGCGGGCGGCGCTGCGCGAGGCGGTCGTCTCCTTCGACACCGCGATCGTGTAGCGGCGGGCAGCGGCCGCCCGCCGCCCTACTGGTCGCCGACCTTCCCGTCGAGGGTGGCGCGCACCTCCTCGATCTTCTCGCTGTGCTTGCCGCCCGTGACCTGGTCGGCCTTCTCGGCGATCGTGCCGAGCACGCCGTCGGTGAACTGCTCGGCCTGCTCGCTCGAGAGCACCTGGTCGATCTGCTCCTTGTTCTGCTCCACGAACTCCTGCGCCTTCTTGGTGAGGTCGTCCAGTGCACCCATCGCGGGCCTCCTCGGCTGCTCGGCCGTGCGCCGCCGGGCGGCGAGCGCGATGCGGCCCTGCCGCGCATGCTAGCCACGCCGGATGGTGGGCGGCAGGGGGTGCGCGGCGGCCGGCGGCCCGGCCGAGGCGTGCGCCGGCGCCCTGGCAGGGCGCACGCGCTGCCGATCCGGCGCACAGCCGCGCTGGCTAGCGTGACGGCGGCGCCGCGCGGCCCGCGCGGTGCGTGGAGACGAAGGAGCATGCATGGGACTCAACATCGCCGACCTCGCGATCAGCGCGGCCGAGTTCGGGCCGGGGGAGCGCATCCCCGCGGGCCTCAGCTACGACGGCGGCAACGCCGAGCCCACCTTCACCGTGACGGGCGCGCCCGAGGGCGCCGTCGAGCTCGCGGTCGTCGTGCACGACCCGGATGCGCCGCTGCCGCGCGGCTTCACGCACTGGGTGCGCTACGGCCTGCCCGCGCACGACGGCCCGATCGATCCCGCCACGGGCGTCACGGGGCCGAACACGGCCGGCCAGGAGGGCTGGTACGGCCCGCAGCCGCCCGCCGGGCACGGCGACCACCACTACTACGCGTGGGTCTACGCCCTCTCGCGCGAGGTGACGGGCAACCCCACCTACGAGACCTTCCTCGAGCAGTACGCCGACGCGATCCTCGAGCAGAACCGCGTCGTGGGCGTCTACTCGACCTGATCCCCCGCCTCCCGCGGGTGGAGGGGTGTGGTCGCTTCGCGCCCTCCTCGGCGCCTCCGGAGGGCCTCACGTGACCACAGGCAGCGCAAGGGCCCGGCCCCGGCAGCACCGCCGGGCCGGGCCCTCGCCGCGGGAGTAGCCTGGACCCGTGGCGAGCGCGGAGCAGGTCGACGAGGCCAGGGGCCTCGCGATCCTCCTGCACCGGGCCGCGACGCTCGCCCGCGACGACTTCGCCCGCGCCGCCCGGCCGCTCGGCATCGAGCCGCAGGCCGCGCGCGTGCTGCTGCTCCTGGATGAGCCGATGCCGCTGCGCGCGATCGCCGATCGGCTGCTCGCCGAGGAGGCGGTGATCGCCGCCGCCGCGGATGCGCTCGAGCGGGCGGGCCTCGCCGTGCGCGACGGCGAGCCCGATGCCCCGGCGCTCTCGCCGACCGAGGCGGGCGCCGCCGTGCGCGAGCGCCTCGGCGCCGCCATCGCCGCCGACTCCACCGCGCTCCACGCGCTCGACCCCGCCGAGCGCGCCCAGCTCGCGACGCTGCTCGAGCGGCTCGTCGAGAGCGGCGCCCGCTAGCCGCGCCGGCATCGGCGACCGCCGGCGCCGCGCGCATCCATCCCGCACCGATCCACCCCGCACGACCCAGCACGACCGATCCATCCCGCACGACCCATCCCGCCCGGGGCCAGCCCGCGGGCAGCAGCACGAGGAGCCCCATGCCCGATCTCGCCAGCGGCAAGTACGTCTCGCAGTCCGACGCGATCCGCCAGTGGTGGCCCGCCGCGCGCGAGGTGCTGCTCGAGACCGCGCGCGAGTACGGCGCGTGGATCACCGAGGAGGACCTCGCCGTCCGCATCCAGGCGGCGACCGGCATCACGACCCGGCAGCCTGCGGAGGAGTGGGTGGGCGCCGTGCTCACGCGCGTCGCGATGGATGCGGAGGGCCGCGGCGAGCCGCGCATCGCCTCGCTGTGCGTGCGCGCTGACCTCTCGGTGGGCGACCACGCGGGCGCCGTGCCCGGCACCACGGTGCAGTCGCGCGAGCAGCGCGCCGCCGAGGACCGCTTCGACTGCTACCGGCTCTACGGCGCCGAGCTGCCCGAGGACGGCGGCCGTCCGCAGCTCACCCCGCGGACCTCGGCGAGGCCCGTCACCAGGGCGCCCCGCGCGACGACGCCCCGGACGCCGCGCACGCCGCGCGCGACGAAGCCGGCGCCCGCAGCGATGCGCGAGGTCACCTGCACGAGCTGCTTCATGGTGGTGCCGGAGGCGGCGGAGTGCCGGGAGTGCGGGGCGCCGATCTCGGTGTGACGGGCCGTCGGCGCGCCCGGCGCCGTCCTGCTGAGGGGAGCCGGGGGCGCTGACGCCCCCGACTCCCGATCCTCAGCCGAGGAGCGCCATCACCAGCCGCACGGACGTCGCGCAGATCGCGACGAAGCCGAGCACCGCGAGCACGTTGTGCCACCAGCGGTTGCGCAGGTCGCCCATGAAGCGGCGGTTGCTCATGATCAGCATCAGCGCGCCCAGCAGCGGGGCCACGAGCACCGTGAGCGCCTGCGCCGTGATGATGAGGCCGACGGGCGACGACTGGAAGATGAGCGTGATCACGATGCCCCAGAGGAGGATCGCGCCCGAGACGATGCGTGCGGTGCGGCTGCTCGCCGACGGGCCGCGACCCAGCGCATCCGAGAGCATGGTGCCGCCCGCGGTGGCGTTGGCGATCATCGACGAGAAGGCGGCGCCCGAGAGGCCCAGCGCGAACAGCCCCGCACCGACCGGGCCGGCGAGCGGCTCGAAGACGGCCGCGAGCTGGTTGATGGTGGAGGCATCCTCGCCCGTGCGTCCGAGCACCGCCGCGGCGACCACGATCACGAGCGCCGTCATGATGCCGGGGGCGACGATGCCGGGGATCGTGTCGACGAGCGTGATGTCGCGGTAGTCGGCGCGCGTGTGGCCGCGCTGCTTGATGCCGTAGGAGGTGAAGAAGGCGGCGTTGATCGAGAAGTTGGTGCCCACGAGGGCGACGACGAGGATCTCGCTGCCCGCGGGCATCACCGGCCACAGGCCCGCGGCGGCCTGCGCCCAGTCGGGCTGGGCCACGACCGCGCTCACGACGAAGGCGATCGCCATGAGGGCGACGATGACGATGAGCACCTTCTCGACGACGCCGTAGACGTTGCGGAACAGCAGGATCGCGCCGACCGCGACGGTGCAGGCGACGGTCCAGAGGATGGGCGACCCACCGAGCAGCAGCGAGAGGCCGAGCCCCGACCCCACCGCGTTGCCGACCGAGAACATCAGCGTGATGCAGAAGACGCCGATGCCGGCGATGACGCCGACGGGCTTCCCGAGCTCGTCCTTGATCGACTGGATGAGCGAGACGGGCGAGCGCATGCCCATCCGCACGCTCATGTCGGTGAAGCAGATCATGAGGATCGTCGAGATCACGATCACCCACACGAGCGCGTAGCCGAAGGCCGAACCGGCCTGCACCGCGGAGGCGAGGTTGCCGGGGCCGAACTGCCACGCGCCGACGACGAAGGCCGGGCCCGCGAGGGCGAGCGTGCGCCAGATCGTGCGGCGGGGGCGCGCCGCCCCGGGCGCGGCCACGGCGTCGGCCGGGGGAATCGCGTCGGCGGCGGGGGAGTCGGGCGCGCCAGCGGTGCTGCGGCGGGCGTCGGTGGTGCTCATGGAAGCTCCTGGTTCTACCGCGGCCGTGCCGCGATGGTCGTCGTTGACCGGTCGAGCTGTGGTCGCATCCGTCATCCATGATGCGCTCTGCGCCGCGCGCCCGCTCGTCGGCGATGCGGCAGGGTTCCCGCGCGGGGCGGGGGCGGGGCGATGCGGGAGCCGGGCGAGCCGGCTCCCGCATCCGCTCAGGCGGGGATGAGCGCGCTGCCGAGCTGCGCGGAGGCGAGCGCGGCAGCGATCTCGTCGTGCGCGCCGTCGGCGAGCGGCAGCAGCGGCGAGCGCACGGTGGCGTGCTCGAGGATGCCGCGGGCGACGAGGCCCTCCTTGAGCGCCACGGTGCCCTCCATGTGCGAGCCGCGGTGGTAGACGGTCTTCGTCACGGGCAGCAGGCGGTCGTGGATCTCGCGGGCCTTCGCGTAGTCGCGGGCCTTGCCGGCAGCGATGAGCTCGATGAGCGGCTCGGGCGCGAGACCGCCGTAGCCCACGAGCGCGCCGTCGACGTCGAACATCGTGTGCAGCAGGTACTCGTCGTGGCAGGTGAGGATCTGCAGCTCGGGGTGCTCGGCGCGCAGCACGGGGATCTCGGTGTCCCAGCGCTTCATGTTGCGCACGCCGTTCTTGGTGGCGAAGACGCCCTCCTGGCCGGCGATCTCCAGCTGCGTCTCGAGGTCGTAGGTGGCCTTCGTGGCGTCCGGGTACTGGAAGAGGATGAGCGGCAGGCCGCTCGTCTCGTAGATCTCGGAGTAGCGCGCCTGCGGGGCGCCGGCCTGGTAGCCGAAGCGCAGCCAGCCGTGCGAGGGGTAGACGAGGCCCGCGGTGGCGCCGGCGTCGACGGCCCGCTTCGCCTCCTCGGCCGCCACCTTCGAGCCCTCGCCGGTGATGCCGGCGATGACCGGGGTGCGGCCGTCGGTGGCCTCGACGAACGCGCGGATGACCGCGGCCTGCTCGTCCTGGGTGAGGAACGTGCCCTCGCCCGCGTGGCCGAGCACCACGAGGCCCTTGACGCCGTCGATGCTGCCGAGCCAGCCGCCGAGGCGGTGGATCGCGTCGACGTCGACCGCTCCATCCCGGGTGAACGGCGTGACAGGTGCGGGGACGAGCCCGCGAAGGTCCAGTGCCATGGTGGCGTCCTCTCCATCGAGTCGCCGCAGCGTCCGCTGCGGGAGGTCGTTGTCTGCAAACGTTTGCAGGAACGATTGCAGTGTGCGCGCTGGCGGGCGCTCGTGTCAACCCCCGATCTGCAAACGTTCCCGACTTCGTGGGTACGCTGGCCCCAGGAGGTGCCGGATGGCAGCGGAGCCGCGCGAGGTCGTGACGCTCAAGGACGTCGCCGCGGCCGCGGGCGTCTCGGTCTCGACCGCCAGTCGCGTGCTCGACAGCAAGAGCCTGCGCTCGCCCCACGCCTCCCGCATCCGCGAGATCGCCGACGAGCTCGGCTACCGCCGCAACCGCGCGGCATCGGCGCTGCGCCGCGGCGAGACCGGCACGATCGGCGTGCTCGTGCCGAGGCTGTCGGATGCCGTGATGGCGCTCATGTACGAATCGATCGCGGCCGCGTGCGAGCGCTCGGGGCGGTTCGCGATCGTCGCGACTGCGGGCGACACCGACGGCGGTGAGGCGGCGGCCGCCGAGACGCTGCTGGCGCGCGGTGTCGATGGACTGCTGCTCGCCTCCGCGCGGATCTCGGATCCGCTGGTGGCGTCGCTGCGAACCCGCGGCGTGCGGCACGCGCTCGTGCTGCGCTCGGACGGCGTCTCGCCGGCGTCCCTCGGCGACGACGACACCGGCGGCTACCTGGCCGCCCGCCACCTCGTCGACCTCGGGCACCGCGACATCGCGCTCGTGACCGGCCCGCTCTACACGTCGAGTGCCCGCGACCGCCTCGCGGGCGCGCAGCGGGCGCTCGCCGAGGCCGGCGTCGCACCGCTGATCGCGGAGACGACGGACTACCGCATCCCCTCCGGCGAGCAGGCGGCGGCCGGGTGGCTGTCGGGCTCGCGCCGGCCGTCGGCCGTCTTCGCGGCGAACGACGATCTCGCGATCGGCGTGCTCGCGGCCTCGCATCGTGCAGGTCTCGAGGCCGGCCGCGATTACTCGCTGGTCGGCTACAACGACATCCCGGTGGCAGCGCGGCTGCCCGTGCCGCTGAGCTCGGTGCGCACGAACTTCGCCCAGATCGCGGCATCGGCGCTCGAGCTGCTCGATGGCGGCGCCGAGCGAGAGGTGCGTCTGGCGATGCCGACGCTGATGCCGCGGGGGAGTTCGGTGCGGGCGTAGGGGTCGCGGCTGAAGACGCTTCGGCAGCGCGGAGAATTTCTCGGAAACGAGGCCTCAGTTGGGGTACCGTCAACGCGACGGCCGTAAACGGAACCCTGTACGGGAAGGCGATCCTAATGGATGGCGATGAGCGGGACGAGCTGCGGAGGCCGCTCGAAGTCGAGGCGACCGACGTCAGTGTGGCGGATGATGAAGGGCCGAGCCTGGCTGACGCCATCCGAGAGATGACTGAGGAGCAGCGGCAGGAAGCGGAGGAGTTCGCTGCGGGCTTCTTGAAGCGAGTCATCCGCCTTCGTGGCGTGCGCATCGAGCGGGAGCAGTTCTTGAAGGCGGAGCTGCACAAGCGTGGCTTCTCGCAAGACGTGATCGCCGGCGCGCTCGCGGAGAATCCGGCTGCGGCCGGAATCCCGCCGGCGATGCTCGACTCCATCGCTATGGCGGCCATCGAGTTCGAGACCCGTAAGTCGACCATGCTGTCGTTCGCGGCCGGCCTTCCGGGTGGGCTGCTCATGATCGGCACCATTCCGGGCGACATCACGCAGTTCTACATCCACGCGTTCCGGATCATGCAGAAGCTCGCCTACGTCTATGGCTGGCAGTCATTCCTCGAGGACGCTGAGGAGATCGACGATGAGACGCTCGGCATGCTCGCGACCTTCCTCGGGGTCATGATGGGTGTCGGTGGTGCGTCCGCGTCGCTCACGGCATTCGCTGCGAACGTCGCGCGACCCGCGGTCCAGCGACAGATCGCAGGCATCGCATTGACCAAGACCGCTTGGTACACGCCCATGAAGCAGATCCTTCGAGTGATCGGTGTACAGCTGACGAAGGACAGCTTCGCGAAGGCCGCCAGCAAGGTCGTGCCCGTGATCGGCGGCGTCGTCTCGGGGACGATGACGTACGTCATGCTGGGCGTGCAGTCGCGGCGCCTGCAGCAGCACCTGCGCGAACTGCCGCCGCCTGGTGTCGATGCGGCGGAGTACCTGCTGCTCGTGCGCCGCGCGGACGAGGAGTCGGAAGCAGCTGAAGCGGCTGGTGAAGCCGGCTTCGGTGCCGCCCGCGAGCGAGCGCTCGCCGCAGTCTCCGATGTGTCGGACTTCTTCCGTCCTGTCGACCTTGACGGTGATGGCGTCCCCGATGAGGCGCGGGCGCTAACGGCGATCAAGGACGCGGGGGCGACCGCGAAGGGGCTTGCAGAAGGGGCTGGCGAGCGCCTGGGGTCGCTCTTCAAGCGGAAGCGAGACAGCGGCGCGGAGACTGCGGATGCGTCCGATTCGGAAACGAACTCCTGAGCGCTGAGTCGCGCTCACACTTGTCATCCAAACCGCTATGGTCGATCCAATCTCGGGAGGCAACTATGGAATTCAGTGATCGGCTCAACGCCCTCGCCGCGAAGGTTCAGAATCAGAAGGCGGCCATCCAGACGGAGGAGGCGACGAAGAACGCGTTCATCATGCCGTTCATCTCGACGATCCTCGGCTACGACGTCTTCAATCCGCTCGAGGTCGTGCCGGAGTTCACCGCGGATGTCGGGCTCAAGAAGGGCGAGAAAATCGACTACGCGATCCTTCGGGATGGCGAGGTGCAGATCCTTCTCGAGTGCAAGGCCTCGGTCGGTCAGTTGAAGTTCGAGCACGCCTCGCAGCTGTTCCGGTATTTCGCCGTCACGAATGCCCGGATCGCTGTGCTGACGAATGGCGAGACCTATCAGTTCTACACCGACCTGGACAAGCCGAATCGGATGGACGAGAAGCCGTTCCTCGTCCTGGACCTCAGCGACGTCGATGAGTCGATCGTTCCGGAGCTGCGGAAACTCACGAAGGAGAACTTCGATCTCGACTCCGTGATCAGCGCGGCCGAAGAGCTCAAGTACGTGGGCGCGCTCAAACGCGCGATCGGGGAGCAGTTCCGGGAGCCTTCGGACGATTGGGTGCGCTTCTTCACGACGCGCGTCTACGAGGGGTCGTTCACGCAGAAAGTGCGCGAGCAGTTCACCGCGCTCGTCGCGAAGGCCGGCAAGCAGTACCTGAGCGATCAGGTCAACGATCGGCTCAAGACCGCGCTCGGCGCGACCGGATACACGCCGGCGCCACTATCGGACTCCGCCGCCGCCGTGACGAGTGAGCCCATCGCGGAGAAGGACCTCGATCGCGACACCGAGGTGGACACGACGCTCGAGGAGCTCGAGGGCTACCAGATCGTGAAGGCGATCGCCTGCAGCGAGGTCAAGCCTCCTCGCATCGTGCACCGCGATGCGAAGTCCTACTTCGCGATCCTGCTGGACGATAACAACCGCAAGCCCATTGCCCGCCTGCACTTCAACAGCAGGAAGCAGAAGTACCTCGGCGTGTTCGACGAGGCGAAGACCGAGACTCGGCACCCGATCGAGTCGCTGGACGACATCTACTCGCATGCTGACGCGATCCGAGAGTCCGTCCGCCGCTACCGCGGTTGACCTGCAGCTGCTCGCATCGGGCCGGAACCTGACCGACAGGCGGTGCAGGCCAAGGTGAGCAGGCCGCGCGGAGTGCCAGCTAGCGTGAGACCATGACCGACGACCGCGCGCTCGCCGCGCTCCGCGCGTTCGTCGCCGAGCGCGACTGGGCGCAGTTCCACACCGCGCCGAACCTGGCGAAGAGCGTCTCGATCGAGGCGGCCGAGCTGCTCGAGTGCTTCCAGTGGAGCGAGGATGCGGACGACGCGCGCGTGCGTGAGGAGCTCGCCGACGTGCTGACCTACTGCCTGCTGCTCGCCGACCGCATCGGCGCAGACCCCGCCGAGCTCGTGCTCATGAAGCTCGAGCAGACGAAGCAGAAGTACCCGGTGGAGCTCGCGAAGGGCTCGATCACGAAGTACGACCGCCGCTGATCGCATGGCGACGATCCACGACCTGCCGTTCGACGACGCCTCCATGCGCGCGTGGTCGATGGGCGATCGGCGCGCGACGAACTGGCCAGTCGTCTACGCGCTCGAAGGCGGCACGGAGATCTACGTGGGCGAGACGCTCAACATGGGCGCCCGCGCGCGGCAGCATCTGGCGAACCCGTATCGCCAGCAGCTCGAGCGGGCGCACGTCGTCGTCGACGAGACCTTCCACAAGTCGGCGTGCCTCGACCTCGAGTCGCTCCTGATCCGGCTGTTCAGCGGTGACGCCGCCCGCATCGTGCTCAACCGGAACACGGGGATCGTCGACGCCGAGTACTACCGTCGCGACGAGTACCGGACCCGCTTCGATGAGATCTTCGACGAACTCCGGGCTCGTGGGCTCTTCACCCGCTCGATACCCGAGATCCGCAACTCCGACCTGTTCAAGCTCTCGCCGTTCAAGGCGCTCACCGAGGACCAGGCGGTCGCGACCGCCGGCATCGTCGAGTCGTTGTTCCACGACCTCGAGCGGGGGATCGAGAGCACGAGCATCGTGCAGGGCGATCCGGGCACGGGCAAGACGATCGTCGCGATCTACCTCGTGAAGCTGCTCGCCGACATCGCCGCCGCCGACCGCGACGAGGAGCCCACGGGCGAATCGGTGTTCGACGACTTCTTCACGCCGGGTCACCGAGAGCTGCTCGCGTCCCCGCGCATCGGGCTCGTCGTGCCGCAGCAGTCGCTTCGCGCATCGATCAAGCGCGTGTTCGCGCACGTTCCCAACCTCGAGCCGTCGATGGTGCTCTCGCCCTTCCAGGTCGGCTTCAGCCCGGAGCGCTTCGACGTGCTGGTGGTCGATGAGGCGCACCGGCTGTCGCAGCGCGCCGCGCAGGCTGTCGGCGTGCAGACCCGGGACTTCGGCGTCATCACCGCGCGGCTCTTCGGTGAGGACGACCTCGCCGTCACGCAGCTCGACTGGATCGAGCGGCAGGCGAAGCACCGGATCCTGATGCTCGATGCCCTGCAGGCCGTCCGACCCTCGGACCTACCGGCGGACGTCATCCGGCCGCTCGTCGACCGGGTCGCCGCCGACGACCGCGTGCACCGCTTGGCGACGCAGATGCGCGTCGCCGCAGGGGCCGACTACGTGCAGCACGTGCGGGACGCGCTCGCGGATCCGCTTGCGACTGGGCGGCAGGACCTCGGTGAGTACGACCTCCGCTACTACGACGATGCGGCCGAGATGCGCGACGAGATCCTCGCCCGGGACGAGGAGTTCGGGCTCTCTCGGCTCCTCGCGGGCTACGCCTGGGAGTGGCGGAGCAAGAAGCATCGTGAGGCGCCCGACATCGAGGTCGGCGGTCTCGCGCTGCAGTGGAACCGCACGGCCACCGAGTGGATCCGATCGAGGACCTCGCGCGAGGAGGTCGGTTCGGTCCACACCGTGCAGGGCTACGACCTCAACTACGCGGGCGTGCTCGTCGGTCGCGACCTCGGCTGGGATGCCGAGCGCGAGCGCATCGTCTTCCGGCGGGAGCACTACTTCGATCGCCGCGGCAAGGCCAACAACAAGATCCGCGGGGTCGCCTACTCCGACGAGGACATCCGAACCTTCGTGCTGAACATCTACGCGGTGCTGCTGACGCGAGGGATGCGCGGGACCTACGTGCACGTGGTGGACCCGGAGCTGCGGGAGGTGCTGCGGCCGCACTTCGGCTGAGCCGCGCCAGGGCGCCGGCGCAGCTCGAGGTCCTCACGTCCTCCGCTGTCGCGTGCCGCTCGAAGTCCGGATCCGCTCTCTGAGCTCCCCGTCAGCTCCACTCCCTTGACGGGTCGCACACATCTGTATACATTCGTGCACGACGATGACGTCGAGACCGAGGAGCCGTCGATGGAGACCGCCCAGCACGAATCAGGCGCCGAGCAGGCGCCACCCGGCCGCGGTCGCATCCCGCGCCCGGTGCGCCTCGGCATCGGCGTCGCGGCGGCGCTCGCGATGCTCGCCGGTCTCGTCGTGAGCGGCATCGAGCAGCGCTCGAGCGCCGCCACCGGCTACCAGGCCGTGCTGGGCGAGCGCCAGCTGCGGATCATGGCTCCGGCGAACCCGGGCGGTGGCTGGGACCAGACCTCCCGCGCTGTGCAGACCGCGCTCGGCGACGTGATCGGCCGCTCGGAGGTCTACAACGTCGGCGGCGCGGGCGGCACGATCGGCCTGCCGCAGTTCGTGCGCCACGCGGGCGAGCCCAACGAGCTCATGGTGACCGGCTCGATCATGGTCGGCGCGATCCTCACGAACGGCTCCGAGAGCAGCCTCGAGGACGTCGACATGCTCGCCCGGCTCACCACCGAGTACCTCGCGGTGGTCGTCCCCGCCGACTCCGAGATCGAGACCATGGAGCAGCTCGGCGAGGCGATGGCCGCGGACGTCGGCGCCGTCTCGATAGCCGGCGGCTCCGCGGGCGGCGTCGAGCAGGTGCTCGCCGGCCTCATCGCGCAGGACGTCGGCGCCGACCCGAGCGAGGTCTCGTACGTCGCCCACTCCGGCGGCGGTGAGGCGCTCACCACGATCCTCTCCGGTCGCGCGACCGCCGGCATCTCCGGCATCTCGGAGATCGCGCCGTACATCGCCGACGGCTCGGTCCGCGCCCTCGCGGTCTCGAGCCCCGAGGCGCTCGACATCCCCGAGGGCGTGCCCACGCTGCGCGACAGCGGCATCGACGTCGAGCTGCAGAACTGGCGCGGCATCGCCGCCCCGCTCGGCATCACCGACGAGGAGCACGCCGCGCTCGTGGCGATGCTCGACGAGATGCGCGCGACCGATGCCTGGCAGCAGATCCTCGCCGACCGCGGCTGGGGCGACGCGTACCTGACGGGCGACGAGCTCGAGCGCTTCGTCGACGACGAGCAGGCCACCACGGCCGAGGTGCTCGAGCAGATCGGACTGGTGGGCTGATGGCACGCGAATCGCGCAGGGACCGCCGGCGCCCGGGCCTCGAGACCACAGAGCTGCAGGCGATGCATCGGGCGGAGGATGCGGTGCCGCCGCCGCCCGAGGCGGTGGGCGCCGGCGCCTACCCCGCGGTGCTCTCCGGCGCCACGAGCGCGCTGGTCGGCGTCATCATGGCCGTCGCCGCGGTGCTCGTGCTCGTCGACGCCGCGCAGCTGCCCGCCACCTCCGACCCCCTCGGCCCCGCCGCGTTCCCGGTCGCGATCGGCGTGCTGCTGGGCATCGCGGGCCTCGGGCTCGCGATCGGCTACCACCGCTACGCCCTCGTGCTGCTGCGCGTGCGGCGCTCGGGCCTCCGTCGTCGCGGCCGCGGGGTCCGCGCGCTCGCGGTCGTCGCAGCGCTGCTCGTCTTCGCGGCGATCCTGCCGCTCGCGGGGTTCTTCCTCTCCGCGGTGCTGCTGTACGTCGGCGTCGCGCTGCTGCTCGGCGCCCCGCGCGGCTGGCACCTGCCGATCGCGGGCGTGCTCGTCGCGGGCGCGATCGTGCTCCTGTTCGACCGACTGATCGGGCTGACGCTGCCCGCCGGGCCCTGGGGGTTCTGACATGGATGCGATCGCACTGCTGCTCCAGGGCTTCGAGGCCGCACTCACGCCCGAGAACCTCCTCTGGGCCCTGCTCGGCGTCACCATCGGCACCGCCGTCGGCGTGCTGCCCGGCATCGGGCCGGCCCTCACGGTCGCGCTGCTGCTGCCCATCACCTTCCGCCTCGAGCCCTCCTCGGCGCTCATCCTCTTCGCGGGCATCTACTACGGCGGGATGTACGGCGGGTCGACCACATCGATCCTGCTGAACACGCCAGGGGAGTCCGCGTCGATCGTCTCGGCGCTCGAGGGCAACAAGATGGCGCGCGCAGGCCGGGCGGCAGCCGCCCTCGCCACCGCCGCCCTCGGCTCGTTCGTCGCCGGCACCATCGCCACGATCGGCATCACCTTCGTCGCGCCCGCCATGGCCGCGTTCGCGATCACGCTGGGGCCGCCCGAGTACGTGGCGCTCATGGCCATCGCCTTCGTCTCGGTCGCCGCGCTGCTGGGCCCCAACCTCCTGAAGGGCGCCGCGAGCCTGCTGATCGGCCTGACCATCGGCCTCGTCGGCATCGACCTCCAGTCCGGGCAGGCGCGCCTGACCTTCGGCAGCGACCGCCTGCTCGACGGTATCGACGTCGTGCTCGTCGTGGTCGGCCTGTTCGCGGTCGCCGAGACGCTCTCGCACGTGCTCTCGAACAGCGGCGGCTCCACGATCGAGCCGGTGCGCGGCCGCGCCGTGCTCACGCGCGGCGAGCTGCGGAGGTCGTGGCCAGCCTGGCTGCGCGGCACCGCGCTCGGCTTCCCCATCGGCGCGCTGCCCGCGGGCGGGGCGGAGATCCCCACGTTCCTCTCCTACGCGGCCGAGAAGCGGCTCTCGAAGCACCGGTCGGAGTTCGGTCACGGCGCGATCGAGGGCGTCGCAGGGCCGGAGGCCGCGAACAACGCGGCGGCCGCGGGCGTGCTCGTGCCGCTGCTCACGATCGGCCTGCCCACCAGCGCCACCGCCGCGATCATCCTCACCGCCTTCCAGTCGTACGGGCTGCAGCCGGGACCGACGCTGTTCGCCGAGTCTGGCGACCTCGTCTGGGCTCTCATCGCCTCGCTCTACATCGGCAACGTGATGCTGCTCGTGCTCAACCTGCCGCTCGTGAAGGTCTGGGCGAAGCTGCTCACGATCCCCACCTGGGCGATCTACGCAGCCGTGACGGTGTTCGCGGCGCTCGGCGCCTTCGCGGCCGGAGGCTCGGTGTGGGACGTCGTGATCCTCGCGGTGCTCGGCGCCTTCGGCATGCTGCTGCGGCTGGCCGACATCCCGGTGGCCCCCGCGGTCGTCGGCCTCATCCTCGGCCCGCTGCTCGAGTCGCAGCTGCGCCGGGCGATGACGCTCTCGGAGGGCGATCCGGCGATCCTCGTCTCGAGCCCGCTGACCGTCGTGCTCTGGATCCTGGTCGCAGCCCTGCTCGTCGTGCCGACGCTGCTCGGCATCGGCCGCCGACGCCGGCGTGCCCTGCGCCTCGCCGCGGCCGCCGACGAGCGCGCCGTCGCGAGCGCCGAGCGCTGAGCGCGGCGCCCATCCTGGCCCCGTCCCACCCATCGAACGCTCCGGCGACCCCGTCGCCCAGAGAGGACCATCCATGACCGCACGACCCCCGCAGGATGCGGACGTCATCGTCGTCGGCGGCGGCAACGCCGGATTCTCCGCCGCGCACGCGGCCGCCGAGCGCGGCCGCCGCGTCCTGCTGCTCGAGCGCGGCACCGCCGAGATGGCGGGCGGCAACTCCTTCTACACCGCGGGCGCCACGCGCATCCCGCACGACGGCCTCGGCTCGCTGCTCGACATCGTCGTGCCCGACGACCGGCACGACCGCACCGAGGTGCCCCCGTACTCCTCGGCCGAGTACCTCGCCGACCTCGAGAAGGTCACGGAGGGCCGCACCGACCGGGCGATGGCAGAGGTGCTCGTGGCCGAGGCGGGCGATGCCGTGCGCTGGCTCGCGCAGCTGGGGCTGCGCTACCGCCTGATGTACGAGCGCCAGGCGTACGAGCGCGCCGACGGCACGTTCCTGTTCTGGGGCGGCCTGCACGTGGGCAACGTCGACGGCGGCGTCGGGCTCATGGCCGACCACACCGCGGTCGCCGCGCGGCTCGGCGTCGAGGTCCGCTACGGCATCCGCGCCCGGGACCTGCTGGTCGAGGACGGCCGCGTGATCGGCGTGCGCGCCACCGACGAGACGACCGGCGAGGCGCTCGAGCTGCGCGCCGAGAGCGTCGTGCTCGCCGCCGGCGGCTTCGAGTCGAGCCCGGCGCTGCGCGAGGAGCACCTGGGCCGCGGCTGGGCGCACGCGAAGGTGCGCGGCACGCCCTACAACGTCGGCGACATGCTGGAGGCGGCGCTCGCGATCGGCGCCGCGAAGGGCGGCGACTGGTCCACCTGCCACTCGGTGCAGTGGGATGCGGGGGCCGAGCACAACGAGTCGAACCGCGAGCTCACCAACCGCCTCACCCGCCAGAGCTACCCGCTCGGCATCCTCGTGAACCGCGAGGGCGAGCGGTTCCTCGATGAGGGCGCCGACTTCCGCAACTACACCTACGCGAAGTACGGCCGCGAGATCCTCGCGCAGCCGGGCTCGATCGCCTGGCAGGTCTTCGACGCCGCCCTGCGACCGATGCTGCGCACCGAGGAGTACGACATGCCGGGCATCGGCGTGCACGAGGCGGCGACGCTCGACGAGCTGGCCGAGCGGATGGGCGTCGACGCGGCGGCGCTCGGCGCGACCGTCGAGGCCTTCAACGCCTCGATCGACCGCTCCGTGCCGCTCGACCCCACGGTGAAGGACGGCCGCCGCGCCGACGTCGAGCCGCCCAAGTCGCACTGGGCCTCGCCCATCGAGACCGGGCCCTTCTTCGCCTACCCCGTCACCTGCGGCATCACGTTCACCTTCGGCGGCCTCCGCGGCGACCTCGACGGGCGCGTGCTCGACGAGGCGGGCGCGGCGATCCCGGGGCTCTTCGCCTGCGGCGAGATGCTCGGCGGCCTCTTCTCGGGCAACTACCCGGGCGGCTCCGGGCTCGCGGCGGGGATGGTGTTCGGGCGCAGGGCGGGCGCGGCCGCCTGAGCGCTCCGCGCCCGGTAGGTTCGGGAGGCAGGCTGGAGGGAGGCGCCATGGCGACGAGCGTGTACGAGCGCATCCGCGAGGCGATCCTCACCGGCCGCTTCCCCGCCGGCCAGCTGCTGGGCGAGGTGGCGCTCGCCGGTGAGTTCGGCACCTCCCGCACGCCCGTGCGCGAGGCGCTCCACCGGCTCGAGATCGAGCGACTCGTCGAGCGGGCCGCGCGGGGCGTGCGCGTGCGCGCGTCCTCGCCCGAGGAGATCCTCGACATCTACGAGGTGCGGATCACGCTCGAGGGCGCCGCGGCACGCGGTGCTGCGCAGCGGGCGACCGAGCTCGACCTCGTGCGGCTCCGTGCCGCGCAGGAGGCGATGCGCAGGGTCGGCGAGGAGCCGCAGGAGCGTGCGCGGGCGAACCGCGCCTTCCACGAGGCGCTCTGGCAGGCGAGCCACTCGCCGACGCTCGACGACCTCCTGCGGCGGCTCCACGCGCACCTGATCCGCTATCCGACGACCACCCTCACGCACGGCTCCCGCTGGGAGCAGGTGCTCGAGCAGCACGACGCCCTGCTCGCGGCGATCGACGCTCACGACGCGGAGGCCGCGCGGCGCATCGCGGAGGAGCACATGACCGATGCGCGCGATGTGCGCCTCCGGATGTACGCGGAGGGCGACCAGGGGTAGGGCCCGCCCTCACCCCTCCGGCAGCAACCCTGCCACCAGCGCATCCACCACGTCGTCGGTCGGCGTCCCCGCATCGATCGAGGTCGTGAGCCGGTCGAGCACGAGCCCGTCGATCGCGTAGTGGAAGAGCGCGAGCTCCCGCGCACCGCCCGGCAGGCCGGCCGCGGTGTTGAAGGCGACGTCGGCCGCGAAGGCCTCGCGGCGCCACGCGCCCAGCTCCTCCCGCACCTCCGGCCTGCGCGCGGCCTCCAGCCGCAGCTCGAGGAGCGCGAGCGCGAGGTCGGGGGAGGCCGTGAGGCGCCGCACGACGTCGCGGAGGTAGTCGGCGAACAGCGCGCGCGACGGCGCCCGCGCCGAGAGCGCCTCGACCACCGACGGATCCGGCGCGAGGCGCTCGCCGATGCGGTCGACGAGCGCCCGCACGAGCGCGTCGCGGCTGCGCATGTAGTTGGAGGCCGTGCCCACCGGCACGCCGGCCTCCGCATCCACCGCCCGGTGCGTCAGCCCTCGCGCGCCCTCGCGAGCGAGCACCCGCAGCCCCGCATCGGCCAGCGCGCGGCGCCGCTCGTCGTTCCTGGGCATGGCGCGAGCCTAGCGCGACCACGACGGATGTCGTAGTCTCATCGTCGACCACTACGGATGTTGTGAACAGGAGCGAGCATGCGCACCCTCACCTACTACGTCGCCACGAGCCTCGACGGCCGCATCGCAGCCCCCGACGGCGACTTCGGGATGTTCCCTGTCGAGGGCGACCACATGCCCGTGCTGCTGCGCGACTTCGCCGACACCATCCCCGCGCACGTCGCCGGCGCGCTCGGCGTCGAGGCCGACCGCTCGCGCTTCGACACCGTCGTCATGGGACGCCGCACCTACCTGCCGGCGCTCGAGGCGGGCATCGCGAGCCCCTACCCGCACCTGCGTCAGGTGGTGGCCACCCGGCACGGCGGCGACCTCCCGGATGCGATCGAGACCACCGACGACCCGGTCGCCGCGGTCCGCGCGCTCAAGCAGGAGGCCGGATCCGGCATCTGGCTCGCCGGCGGCGGCGAGCTGGCGGGCGCGCTCATCGACGAGATCGACCACCTGATCCTCAAGATCAACCCGCTCGTCATGGGCGCCGGCATCCCGCTCTTCGGCGGCCTCGCCCATGGCGTGCGGCGCTTCGCGCGCACCGGCGTGCGCGCCTTCGCCTCGGGGGTGGTGATCGCGGAGCACGCGCGTGTGCGCGACTAGGCCGCGCCGCCCGGCCGCACCCGCCGCTGCCACGTGGTCCACAGCGGCCGGTGCCCCTGCCGATGCCAGAACGGCACCGACCACGGGTTGCACGCGGAGGCGTCGAGCAGCGTCGCCGCCACGCCCTCGCCGCGCGCGTGCTCGTGCAGCCGCTCCACGAGCGCGCGGCCGACGCCGCCGGAGCGGCGGGAGGCCGTGACGGTCGCGATCCCGAGGTAGGCCGCGGGCGCGAGCGATGTGGCGGGCGCTGCCCAGGCCGAGGTCGCCGCGGGCGAGATCGACGCCCAGCCGAGCACCGCACCGTCGTCGCCCTCGGCCACGAGCGTCCAGCCCTCCGGAGCGGCGAGCGCCTCGGCGGCATAGCCGTCGGCCAGATGCGGCGGGCGCGCGCGCGTGGCGCCGAACGCGACCTCCGTGGCCACGAGGCTCACGGGCGAGCGCGGCCATCGCGGCCGCGTCGTCGGGGCGCGGAGGCCGGATGCGCACGCCCGCAGGCGGCGGTGCGATCGCCTCGATCGCGCGGCTCGGCCGCACCATCGTCGTCGTCGCGGGCGCGAAGCCGCGGTCGAGGAGCGCGAGCGTCGCGGCGCGCGCGACCACGGGCAGACGGAGGCTCCAGGCGCGCTCGCCCTCGGGCCCGGCGAGGGGCACGGGATCGAGCGCGAGCCAGCGGTCGAGCACGTTGCCCACGTCGTCCGCCGTCGCGTCTGCCGCGAGGCGCAGCTGCAGCAGCTCGGCGGTCGAGGCGCTCCAGAGCGAGCGGGCGTCGTCGAGCGGCGTGTGCGCCACGCGGGCGACGCCGAGGGCGCGGCCGCCCGGCGACGCGAAGGAGGCGCGCACGTGCTCGTCGAGCACCGGGGCGGGGATCGCCCCGAGCGCCGGATCCTCGGCCCGGGTCCACGCCGTCATCGCGCGCGAGCGCGCCGCCGCATCCGCGAGGTCGTCCGCCCGCGCGCCCGCGAGTCCGTCGTCCCGCGCATCCGCGCGCGCGTCACCCGGGTCGCCGCTGTCGACGTCGCCTCGCGCGCCCCCGCGTCGCTCAGTGCGCATGCGCGTGCCACTCGGGGAACGGATCGGCGAGCCGGGTCCACGCCTCGGGCCCCGCGGCGAGCTCGTCGTCGTGGAGCGTGGCGACGTCGAGCAGCGACGCGACGGCGGCGCGGTCGAGGTCGACGCCGATGAGCGCGAGCTCCTGCCCGAGCGCCACGGGCAGCGCTCCGGGCTCGGGCTCGGGCAGCGGGTGCAGATCGATCGCGCCGCCCGCCTGGTCCCACAGCGCCATGCGCCCTGGCCGCGAGGCCAGGCACATGAAGCCTGCCGAGCGCACGAGCGCGCCGTGGCGCCCCGCGCCGAGCGTCTCGAGCGCCGCGCGCAGCCGCTCGGGGTGGAACGGGCGGAGGTCGTCGAAGCGCAGCGCCGCGACCCTGGGGTCGGTCATGTGCGGGTCGTGGTCGTCGTTGAGCACGGCGGTCCAGCCGGCGCGGTCGTGCTCGCGCTCGATCGCGCCCATCGCGGGCGCCTCGACGACGCCGCGGTCGAGCCGCAGGCGCGTGCGGGGCGCGAGGTGGCTCACGAGGGTCATGACGATGCTGAGGTCGGCCGTGGCGAGCGGGTGCCAGCGCATGATCGTCACCATCGTCGACTGCTCGAGCTGCTCCACGAGCCGCTGCGCGCGCCAGCAGTCGCACGCCCGCCGCCCGTCGAGCCCGAGCAGCCGCAGCAGCATGCGCGCGTCGACCACCGTCTCGATGGCGCCGAGCTCGTGCTGCGCGTCGGCGGCGAGGGCCACGACGTGGCGCGGGTCGACGGCGCTCGGCACGTCGATGACGAGGGAGCGATCGGCCTCGAGCGCGCGGGCGATGTCGCGCTCGGGCTCCGCGCGCACGCCGGAGGAGGTGACGAGCGTCGTGCGGCTCGCGGCCGAGAGCCGCGCCGCGTGCAGCGCCCGCAGCTCGTCGTGCATGCCCTGCACCATGACCACCGAGTCCATGTCGACCTTCCGTGCTTTACTGAGAACGGTTATCAACTATGGCACAGGTCGCGGACGCGGCCGAGGAAGGAGCCGCCGTGAAGGTCAGGGCATCGCTGAAGTCGCTCGCGAAGCAGCCGGGCGCGCAGGTCGTCAAGCGCCGCGGGCGCATCTACGTCATCAACAAGCGCAACCCGCGCATGAAGGGTCGCCAGGGCTGAGCCGGACGCGGGCGCCGGGCGCGCGGCGGGGCGCCGCTCCCGATCGGGCGCGGGGCTGCAGGGCCGGCGGCCCCTAGAGGAACTCGAGCGGGTCGAACTCGTCGATCGGGATGATCCGCACGCGCGGCAGGTGCGTCTTGAACGCCGCCACGTCGTACTCGAGGTCGAAGAGCTCGACGCCGTCGACGTTCCGCAGGCCTCCGGCCACGAACTCCGAGAAGCCGAGCACGCCTACGCGCCGCTCGCCCTCGGCGAGGCGCGCGAGCTGCGGCACGAAGTCGCCGTCGTGGCTCACGAGCATGACGTCGGCCTCGCGGGCCACGAGCGCCTCCGCCGTGCGCTGGATGGCGATGTCGACGACCTTGCCCTCGCCCTGCAGCGGGATCGGGCGGTAGCCGATCGCGATGAGCGCCTGCACGAACGAGAGCGGCAGCTCGGCGTTCACGGCGAGGAAGAAGAGGCCCTGCACCGGCTGGCGCCACGTCTGCTCGGCGAACGAGAGCACCGTGTTCCAGCGGGGTCGCTCCTCGGGCAGCGGGCGTCGTCCCAGCACCGAGACGCCGAGCGTCGCGTCGATGTTCTCGCCGTCGACGAGCAGGTAGGTGGTGCGGGCCATGAGGCGAGCCTAGGCGACGGGCCGCGGTCCGCCGCTCGGCCCACCTCGCGCCCCGCAGGAGATCCACGGCTCCCGGGCCTACCGTTCGCGCATGAGCACCGAGACCGAGGTCGCCGCCGCGAGCGACCGGCGCGCGATCGCGGCGGTCGGGCAGCGGATCGGCGCGCTCCTGGGCGTGGGCGCGATGCTCGCGGTGACGACCGCGGCGGCCCAGCTGTGGCCGGGGTCGCGCTGGTGCTGGATGGCTGGCTACGAGGCCGGCTACGACGGCCCGACGGGCCCGATCTGCAGCCCGGGACCGGGCGAGGCGATGGCCTGGGTCGGCGCGCTGCCATGGGTCGGCATCGCGCTCTTCGCGGTCGCACTGTGGCTGGGCCTCCGAGCGACCGCGGGCGCAGCCCGTCGCGTGCGCGCGGCGCTCTGGACCGCGGGCACGATCGCGGTCGCGGCGCTGCTCCTCGGCGCCTTCGCCGGCGTCGTCGTCGCGCAGGGCATGCTCGGCCACGACGGCACGCTGCGGCAGCTCATCGCGCTCGGCGTCGGCGCGATCGCGGGTGCTGCCGTCGGCGCGCTCCTCGGCCGCGCGATGTGGCCGCGGCTCGCGCGCCAGGGTGCCTAGGCGCCGACCTCGGCGCCCGCGCGGCACGGCGGTCCCGCACCGCGTGGTACCCGGGTACCACGCGGAGGCCGCGGGGATCCGCCGAGCGACCGACGCGGCCAGCGGCGCTGCCGGGCACGCTGGATGCATGATCGTTGCAGAGCACCTCACGAAGCGCTACGGCGCGAAGCTCGCGGTCGACGACGTCGGCTTCGAGGTCCGCCCGGGCCTCGTCACCGGCTTCCTCGGCCCGAACGGCGCGGGCAAGTCCACCACGATGCGCATGGTCGTCGGCCTCGATCGGCCCGACGCAGGCCGCGTCACCGTCTCCGGCGTCCCCTACCGCGAGCTCCGCTCGCCCCTGTCCGAGGTCGGCGCCCTCCTCGACGCGAAGGCCTGGCACCCGGGCCGCACGGCCGAGCGGCACCTCCTGGGTCTGGCGGCCACGCACGGCATCGGCACGCGGCGCGTGCACGAGGTGCTCGAGCTCACCGGCCTTGAGGGCGTCGCGCGGAAGCGCGTCGGCGGGTTCTCGCTCGGCATGGGCCAGCGGCTCGGCATCGCCGCGGCGCTGCTCGGCGACCCGCACACGCTCATGCTCGACGAGCCCGTCAACGGCCTCGACCCCGAGGGCGTGGCCTGGGTCCGGCGGCTCCTCCGCCAGCTCGCGGGCGAGGGACGCGCCGTGCTGCTGTCGTCGCACCTCATGAGCGAGATGGCGCAGGTCGCCGACCGCGTGGTCGTGCTGGGGCGCGGCCGCGTGCTCGCCGACCAGTCGATCGACGAGATGCTCTCGGAGCAGGGCGGCCGCCGCGTCGTCCTCGTGCGCGGTGCCGGCGTCGAGCGCCTGGCGCAGCTGCTCGCCGCCGAGGAGGTCGCGGTCACGCAGGTCGCGCCCGACGCCGTCGAGGTCGCGGGCGTGCCCGCGCCGCGCATCGCCGAGGTCGCCGTGGGGCACGGCATCGGCATCGAGGAGCTCTCGCCCCGCCGCGCCACCCTCGAGGAGCGCTACATGGCGCTCACCGACGACGCTGTCGAGTACCGGACGGAGGCCCTCCGATGACCATCCAGACCCCTGCCGCGCACGACGCGCGGCGCACCACCTTCCGCGAGACCGCGCACCGGGTCGGCTTCGGCGGCGTCCTGCGCTCCGAGTGGATCAAGCTCACGAGCGTGCGCTCGATCGGCTGGGCCATCGCCGTCGCCGTCGTCATCACCGCCGGGGTCGGGGCGCTCGCCGCCGCCGCGACGCTCGGCAACGCGCCCGAGGGCGCGATCGAGTCGGGCGCGGTGCAGGACCTGCCGGTCGCGAGCTTCGGCGCGTCCGGCCTGCTCGTCTCGCAGCTCGTCTTCGCCGTGCTCGGCGTCATCGCGATCACGGGCGAGTACGGCAGCGGCCAGATCCGATCGAGCCTGACGGCCGTGCCGCGGCGGCTGCCGGTGCTCGGCGGCAAGGCGCTCGTGCTGGGCCTCATCGCCTTCGTGGCGAGCGGCCTGGCGCTCGCGGCGGGCATGGCCGCCACGGTCGGCGTCGCGCTGCTGCAGGGCGTCGAGCTCGACGCCATGCAGCTCGACGCGAGCGTGCCCTTCGCCGTGCTGGGCGGCGCGGTCTACCTGGCGCTCCTCACGGTCTTCTCGCTCGCGGTCGGCGCGCTCGTCCGCTCGGGCGCCGGCGCGATCGCGATCGCCCTGGGCGTGCTGCTCGTGCTGCCCTCGGTCGTCGGCCTCATCCCGCTCGAGTGGGTGCAGGAGGCCGCGCCGTACCTGCTGCCGAACGCGGGCCTGACCGTGGCCATGCCCGGGCTCGAGCCCGGGGGCGACTTCTGGCGCGCCCTCGCGACGACGGCCGCGTGGCCCGCCGTCGCGCTGCTCGGCGCCGCCGCGGCGATGGCTCGACGCGACGCGTAGGCTCGGCCGACGTGAGCACCGCGCAGGGACCCGCCGGCGACGCCGGCGGGTCCCTGCCGCTGCCTCGGCCGCCCGGCGTCGTCCGGCGCTTCGGCATCGCGCATCCGGCAGCCGTCGATCGGATGCTCGCGGTCGCGGCCGCGCTCCCGACGCTCGCGATCGGGACGATCGTCGCGGTCGTCGACGACGGGATGCGGCTCGACGGGCTCTGGATGGTGCTCGGCTCGGTGCTCGCGGGCGTCGCGCTCCTCCAGCGCCGCCGCTGGCCGCTCGCGGTCGTCGTCGCGTGCGCGGTGCTCTCGGCGATCCCGTCGGGCGTCGCCGCGGGCGCCTTCCTCGCGATTCACGTGGCCCTGTACTCGGTCGGCGCCCACGCCCGAGCCCTGCTGGGCTGGATCGGCGTCGCCGTCGCGGCCGCCGGCTCGGTCGTCGGCGCCGTCGTGCTGCAGGTGCTGGAGCCCGGCATGCTCGGGCCGGTCGTCTCGGTGAACCTGCTCGCGATCGCCTCGTTCGTCGTGGCGATGCTGCTCGGCACCTCGGTGCGCGCCCGGCGAGCGTACGTCGAGGCCCTCATCGCCCGCGCCCATGACATCGAGCGCGGCCGCGACCAGCAGGCGCAGCTCGCGGTGGCCGCCGAGCGCGCCCGGATCGCGCGCGAGATGCACGACGTCGTCAGCCACGGGCTCACCGTCATGGTGACGCTCGCCGAGGGCTCCGCGGCGCAGTCGGCGCGCGACGCCGACCGCGCCGCCGAGACCATGCGGCGCGTGGCCGACACGGGGCGCGAGTCGCTCGCCGAGATGCGGAGGCTCCTGGGCGTGCTGCGCGAGCCGGGCGGCGGCGGCGATCGTGCGCCGCAGCCCGCGGCCGGCGACCTCCAGGCGCTCGTCGCCTCGTTCCGCGACGCCGGCCTGCCGGTGCGGGTCACGACCTCCGGCGCCGCGATCGACGATCCGGCGCTCGCCCTCACCGTGCACCGCATCGTGCAGGAGGCGCTGACCAACGTGCTGCGGCACGCCTCCGACGCGCGCCACGTATCGGTCGTCGTCGAGCGCGGACCGGAGGCGGTGCGCGTCGAGGTGCTGGACGACGGCGCGGGCGCGGCCGGCGCGACGACGGGCGCGGGGCGGGGCATCGTCGGCGTGCGCGAGCGCGCCGCGCTGTTCGCCGGGTCGGTCGAGACCGGCCCCAGGCCGTCCGGCGGCTGGCGCCTCGCGGCGCTGCTGCCCGCGCCCGGCGGCGCGCGCGAGGAGGAGGGGCGGCCGTGACCATCCGGATCGGCATCGTCGACGACCAGTCGCTCGTGCGCCTCGGGTTCCGCATGGTGCTCGACGCCGAGGAGGGCGTGGAGGTCGTGGGCGAGGCCGCGGACGGCCTCGCGGCCGTCGAGCTCGCGGCCCGCGGCTGCATCGACGTGCTGCTCATGGACGTGCGGATGCCGGGCCTCGACGGCATCGGCGCGACCGAGCGGATCACCGCGACCGGCCCGCTGCCGCGGGTGCTCGTGCTCACGACCTTCGACCTCGACGAGCACGCCTACGCGGCGCTGCGGGCCGGCGCGAGCGGGTTCCTGCTGAAGGACGCGAGGCCCGCGGAGCTCGTCGCCGCGATCCGCGCGGTGCACGCGGGCGACGCCGCGCTCGCCCCCACCGTGACCCGCCGCATGCTCGAGCGCTTCTCGGCGCCGCCTCCCGCGCGGGACGACGCGGCGCTCGGCGCCCTGACGCCCCGCGAGCGGGAGTTCCTGGTGGCGGTGGCGGAGGGGCTCACGAACGACGAGCTCGCCGCCCGCTTCGCGCTCTCGGAGTCGACGGTGAAGACGCACGTCGGTCGGCTGCTGCGCAAGCTCGACGCGCGCGACCGGGTGCAGCTCGTCATCCTCGCCTACGAGCTGGGGCTGGTCGGGCGGTGAGCCGCCGCGCACCGTCCGTCGGGCGCCGCCGGCCGTGGGCGGCGCTGCTCGTGCTCGCCCTCGCCGTGCAGCTCGTGGTGCTCTACCTGCCGTCGCCGCCGTCGACCGGCGCGGGCGTCCCGCACCTCGACAAGCTCGTGCACGCCGCCGTGTTCGCCGCGCCCGCGCTCGCGGCGGTGCTCGCGGGCATCCGCCCCCGGTTCGTGCTGCTGGTGCTGGGCGCGCACGCGCTCGGCTCCGAGGTGCTGCAGCACCTGGTGCTGCCGGAGCGCTCGGGCGACCCGTGGGATGCCGTGGCAGACCTGGCTGGGCTCGTGCTCGGGCTGTGGGCGGGCGTCCGCGCGGCCGGTGCCGGCGGCCGGGCCGGGCGCGAGGGGAGGATGCGCTGAGGCGCTAGCCCGCGACGGTCACGCCGGGCACGGGCTCCGCGGCGGCCTCCGCGCCGTCCATCGTCTCGGGCTCCTCGGCGATCGCCTCGACCGCGTCGGTGAGCTCCGGGGTGCGCGCCGGCCGCGCGTCGAGGTGGATGCCCGCGATCATGCAGCGCACCGAGCCGCCCGCCAGCTCGATCGTGGGGATGTCGATCGCGACGATCTCGCACGACTCCTCGATGATCGCCACCTGCTCGGGGGTCAGCGAGCGCCGCGCGCGCCCCGACATCGCCATGATCGTGCGACGCCGGCCGTCCGGCCAGCGGCCCACGAGCTCCACGGCGTTGCCGGCGAACTCCCGCACCTGCGCCTCCGTCAGCTCGACGACGCGGCGGCCGTGCACCGCCAGCCGCTCGCGCACCTCCTCGCGGCGCCGCGCGTCCGGGATCATCCCCAGCGCGAAGAGCGCGACGTCGGTGCCCACGCAGGCGATGACGTTCGTGTGGTAGACCGGCACGCCGTCCGAGTCGACGGCGTCGAAGACCATCGGCTCGTAGCCGAAGTCGGTGCAGAAGCGCTCGAGCACGTGGGTGTCGGCGCGGTGGCTGCGCGCCATGTAGGCCACGCGCGAGACGTGGTCGAGCACCATGGCGCCCGTGCCCTCGAGGAAGATGCCGTCGGGCTCGAGGCCGGAGTAGTCGACGACCACCTGCACCCGGTACGTGCTCTTCAGCATCTCGAGCACGTCGGCGCGGCGCTCGTGGCGGCGGTTGGAGGCGTACATCGGGTAGACGGCGACCATGCCGCCCGCGTGGGTCGAGAGCCAGTTGTTGGGGAAGACGCTGTCGGGGCGCGTGTGGTCCTCGTCCTCGAAGACGTGGACGGTGACGCCCGCCGCGCGGAGCGCGTCGGCGACGGCGTCCATCTCGGCGAGCGCGCCCGCGGCGACGGCTGCTGCGGTCTCGCCCGCATCCGGCTCGGCCTGGAAGGCGTTGTCGGCCGCGGTCGCGGGATTGGGGCGGAACCGCAGGGCGCGGACGAGGATGACGGATTCGGGTGCGACGGCGCTCACGACGCCGAATGTAGCGGCGGCGGCGCGCGGCTTCCGTGCGTGCGCGCACGCCGCGTGCGCGGCCGACACGCCGCGGCGGGCTTCCCTCAGCATCCGGACCTAGGTTCGGCTTCGTCCCCACCGCAGGCGCGCACCGCGCCGCCCGCACCCCGCACCAGAGGAGCCCCCCATGGACCCCTTCGCCCTCCTGCCCACCGTCGGCCTCATCGCGGCGGGCGCGCTCGTCGTCATCGTGCTCGTCTCGATCGTCATCCGCCGCTACCGGATCGCCGAGCCCGACGAGGCGATCATCGTCACCGGCCGCCGCGGCCGGTACATCAAGGACGCCGCGGGCCAGGACATCGCCGACCTGTCGGGCCAGAAGGTCGTGACGGGCGGCGGCGTCTTCGTGCTGCCGTTCGTGCAGAAGGCCTTCGTCATGGAGCTGCGGTCGCGGCGCCTGCTCTTCAACACCACGGCGCAGACGAAGAACGGCATCACGATCCACGCGCAGGCGGTCGCCGTGATCAAGGTCGGCGGCAGCGAGGAGATGATCCGCAACGCCGCGCAGCGCTTCCTGTCGCAGCAGGAGGAGATCGAGTCGTCGACGCAGGAGGTGCTCTCGGGCTCGCTGCGCGGCATCATCGGGCAGCTCACCGTGCTCGACATCATCCACGACCGCAAGGCGCTCGCGGATGCGGTGCTCCAGGCGGCGGAGGATGCGCTGACGAAGCAGGGGCTCGTCGTCGACACCCTGCAGATCCAGGAGATCAACGACAACCAGAACTACATCGCCAACCTCGGCGTGCCCGAGTCGGCGGCCGTGCAGCGCGCGGCGGCGATCGCGAACACGGAGGCCCAGAAGGCGTCCGAGCAGGCGTCCATCGAGGCGAAGAAGCAGATCCTCGAGGCGAACCGCGTGCTGAAGCTGCAGGAGGCGGCCGTGCAGGCCGAGACCGACAAGGCGCTCGCGCAGGCCTCGGCGGCGAAGCCGCTCGAGGACGCCGTGCAGCGACAGGCGATCGTGCAGCAGGAGGAGATCACCGCGCAGCGCGAGACGGAGCTCAAGGAGCAGCGCCTGAACGCCGAGGTCCGCAAGGTCGCCGACGCCGAGTCGTACCGCATCCAGGTCACCGCGGAGGCGAACGCGAAGGCGCGGGCGACGGAGGCGAACGCCGACCGCACGGCGCGTGAGGCGCGCGCCGAGGCCTCGAAGGCCGAGGGCGCCGCGGAGGCCTCGGTCACCGAGGCCCGAGGCAACGCGCAGCGCACCGCGCGCATCGCAGCGGCAGAGGCCGCGAAGGCGGAGGGCGAGGCGGAGGCCGTGGCCACCGAGGCGCGCGGTCGCGCCGAGGCGGCGTCGATCGGCGCGCGAGGCATCGCGGAGGGCGACGCGATCGCCGCGCGCGCGAAGGCGCTCGACGAGAACGGCCAGGTCGTGCTCGCGCAGGAGCTCATGAAGGTGCTCCCGCAGGTGGCCGAGGCGTTCGCGAAGGCCTACGCCTCCTCGAGCATCACGGTGGTGTCGACGGACGGCACCAATCGCCTCACGAGCGACATGGTGGGCAACATGGCATCGATGACCCAGATGATGAAGGACGCCACGGGCATCGACCTGCAGCAGGTGATCAACGCCAACGCCCAGGGGAGCGCCGCGGGCGCCGCCGTCGCGCGCGCCTCCGACGGCCGGGGAGGGCCGCCGGTGCCGGGGCCGAGGAGTCGGCCGTCGCGGCGATGCCGGCGCCGTCCGAGGGCTGACGGACCGGAGGCGGAGGCCCGGCCGCGTCGCGCGGCCGGCCTCCGCTCAGCTGTGATGGATCCGGGTTCCGGCTCCGCTTCGCGAGCGAACGGTACACCCCGTCACTGGGCGACACACCCTGGTGCGCAATCGGAAAGTTTGTCTACTCTGATGCTTGTTGATCGTCGCGTGCCCTGACCCTCGCTTCGGTTCGAGCCCTACGAGTCCCTGAGCACGGAGTCACAAGTGCGACACGCAGCAGACCGATCCTCGTCCCGTCGCGCCCTCACGGGTGCCAAGCGACTGCTGGCAGGGGCGCTGTCGACGCTCCTCGTCGCCGGCGGCCTCGTCGCCGTCTCGGTGACGGCGCCGACCGCGGCGAACGCGGCGCCGCCGCTCAACGCGGCCGGCTTCGTGTACGCCACCGCCGGAAAGGACGTCTACCGGATCAACACCGCCTCCGGCGCCGCCACGCTCGTGACGACGGCGGGCGGCACGACGATCGCGCCCTCGCCCGCGCAGGTCACCACGATCAACCAGCTCGCGATCTCGACGAGCCCGACGTCGCCCGCGGCCCGCGGCGCGACCGCGTTCTGGATCGAGCGCCAGGTGCGCACGGGGCAGACCGAGTTCCAGCTCGTCGAGTACGACCTCGCCACCGAGACCCGGACGAACACGACGACGGTGCCGAACGACGGGATCGGCGGCCAGACGATGGGCGGCTTCGACCCCGCGACGAACTCGTACGTCTTCGGCTCGATGAACGGCACGACGCTCAACCTGCGCACGTACGACGCGGGCACCAACACGCTGAGCCCCACGACGATCTCGGTCACCCTCGAGGGCGCACCGGGGGCGAACGGCGACCTCGCCTTCGGCAACGGCGGCACGCTCTACGTCGTCGCCGGCGCGGCGACCGAGAGCCCGGGCGCGCAGCTCTACCGCGTCACCGGCGGCATCACGAGCGGCAACCTGCAGGTCTCCCCGCTCGGCGACGCCATCCCGCAGCAGGCCGTCAACTCGATCGCCTTCGGCACCGACGGCTACCTCTACCTCGGCAGCAACCAGGGCATCTCCCGCGTGCACCCCTCGAGCGGCGACCGCCTGCCGCTCTCCGGCGGCTCGGCGAGCCCGACCGCGGTGCGCGCGGGCGCCACGACGCTCGGCGTCTCCGACTTCGCCTCCTCGGCCACGCCCTACTCGGTCTCGGCCGTCATCGACCAGACGCCCATCGAGGACCCGCCCGGCACCCCGCTGCCCGACGAGCACGTCGTCACCATCGGCGGCGGCCAGATCCCCGACGGCGGCCCCGGCACCACGGGCGGCACCGAGAACGGCACCGCCGGACCCGTCATCGTGCTGCCCGGCGACGACATCGAGGTCGTGCAGACGCCCGCCCCCGACAACGTGACGCCCGACTCCGACTACGCCAAGGCGTGGACCTGCACCACCCGCGACGGCACCGTCGTCTCGAGCGGCTTCGGCGACACCGCGAGCTTCACGGTGCCCGAGCGCACCGACGGCATCGGCGAGAACGTGACCTGCCAGTTCACGACGGTCGAGGCGATCAGCCAGGTCGAGCTCTCGAAGTCGGCCTCGCCCGACGTCGTCACGGCCATCGGCCAGACCATCACCTACACGCTCACCGCGTCGAACACCGGCAACGTGCCTGCTACGGGCGTCACGATCGCCGACCCGATGCCCGGCCTCTCGGCCCTCTCCTGCACGCCCGCGCAGCCGTCGACGCTGAACCCCGGCGCGAGCATGAGCTGCACCGCGACCCGTCCGGCGACCGCCGCCGACTTCGAGGGCACGGGCACCATCTCGAACACCGCCACGCTCGACTACACGACGCAGCAGGGCGACTTCGACGACACCGCGACCGAGGAGGTCACGCCCGACCGCAGCGCCCCGGCTCCCGTCGACGACACCGAGGGCCCCGTCGCGATCGGCAGCCCGGCCGTCGTCGACGTCGTCGGCAACGACGGCACCGTCGACCCGACGACCGTCCGCATCCTGCCGCCCGGCGGCGGCGCGCCCACCACGACCTACGGCGTGCCCGGTGAGGGCACGTGGACGGTCGACCCCGAGACGGGCGCCATCACCTTCACGCCCGAGGACGGCTTCTCGGGCGACCCCACGCCCATCGAGTACGACGTCGCCGGCCTCAACGGCGTGCGCGCCTCGGCGACCGTGACGGTCGACTACGCGCCCGGCGCGCAGGACGACCAGAACGAGGTCCCCGGCACGCTCGGCCAGCCCGTCACCGTGCCGATCCTCGACAACGACCAGGGCGGCGCGGTGCCCGGCACCGTCGCGCTCGTCGACCCGACGACGGGCGACCCGCTCGCGCCGGGCGCCCCGCTCGTCGTCGACGGCGAGGGCACCTGGACGATCGACCCGGCCACGGGCGACGTCACCTTCACGCCCGCCGAGGGCTTCGAGGGCGACCCGACGCCGGTCGACTACGTGGTCGAGGACGCCCAGGGCAACCAGGCCACCGGCACCGTCACCGTCGTCTACGCCCCCGAGGCGCAGCCCGACTCGCTCGGCGCGCAGGTCCCCGGCGAGAGCGCCACGGTCGACCCGCTCGCGAACGACCGCGGCACCGTCGACCCGGACACCTTCGCCTTCGTCGACCCGGCCACGGGCGATCCCCTCGCGCCCGGCGCGCCCCTCACGGTGCCCGGCGAGGGCCAGTGGACCTGGGTGCCCGGCACCGGCGTGGTGTTCGTGCCCGAGGAGGGCTTCCTCGACGACCCGACGCCCGTCGACTACGTCGTGAGCGGCCCTGGCGGCGAGACCGGCAGCACGATCGAGATCGACTACGTCTCGATCGCCGTCGACGACGCCGACTACGGCAACACGATCGGCGACGACGTCGTCGTGCCCGTCCTCGAGAACGACCGCGGCCCCTTCCTGCCGACCTCGATCGAGCTCTTCGACCCGGCGACGAGCACCTGGCTCGCCGCCGGCGAGACGCTCGTGGTGCCCGGCGAGGGCCAGTGGGTCATCGACCAGGCGGCCGGCACGGTCACCTTCCAGCCCGAGGACGGCTTCCTCGTCGACCCCACGATCGTGCAGTACCGCGCGACCGACGAGGACGGCGCCACCGCCGAGGCGTCGATCGACGTGCGCTACGTGCCGACGACGACCGATGACGTCGCCGTCGACCCCGCCACCGGCGAGGACGCCGTGATCGGCGTCGACGCGGTCGCGCCCGGCGTGCTCGCGAACGACACGGGCGTCTTCGACGCCGACTCCTTCCGCTTCGTCACGCCCGGCACCGGCGCGCTCGTCGAGGTGCTGGTCGTCGACGGCCAGGGCACCTGGACGTACGACGCGGCGGCGGACGCTGCGACGTTCTCGCCCGCCGAGGGCTACGAGGGCGACCCGAGCCCGGTGGAGTACGAGGTCACCGACGTGACCGGCGACGTCGTGCGCGGCACGATCAGCGCCAAC
This sequence comes from Agrococcus sp. SL85, assembly GCF_026625845.1. NCBI lineage: Bacteria > Bacillati > Actinomycetota > Actinomycetes > Micrococcales > Microbacteriaceae > Agrococcus > Agrococcus sp. SL85. The sequence goes on along the minus strand of NZ_CP113066.1, from coordinate 712,081 downwards.
TACGTGCCGCTCGCGCAGGACGACCTCTCGTCGCCCAACGCGATCGGCGAGACGGTGACGGTCGACGTGCTCGGGAACGACGGCGGCGAGCTCGACGAGGCCAGCCTCGTGCTCATCGACCCCGTCTCGGGCGACCCGCTCGCCGCCGGCGAGACCGTCGTCGTGCTCGGCCAGGGCGAGTGGAGCGTCGTCGGCGGCCAGGTCGTCTTCACGCCCATCGAGCGCTACGAGGGCGACCCGAGCCCCATCCGCTACCAGGTGGCCGACCTCTCGGGCGACACCACCACGGCCGAGGTGCGCGTCAACGTCGTGCCCGAGGTCTTCCCGAAGACCATCGTCGACGGCGCGATCGGCGAGCCGGTCGTCGTCGACATCCTGGGCGACGACCGAGGCGCCGACCGCGGCGTGCTCGACCCCGCATCGGTCGCGATCGTCGACCCGACCACGGGCGAGCCGCTCGCCCCCGGCGCGCAGCTCGTCGTGCCCGGCGAGGGCGTCTGGACGATCGACCCGTCCACCGGTGCCATCACCTTCACGCCCGAGGACGGCTTCGAGGGCGACCCGACGACCATCGAGTACGTGGTCTCGGACCTCTCGGGCGACCAGGTGCGCACGAGCCTCACCGTCGACTACGCCCCCGCGGCCGTCGCCGACGAGGACCTCGGCAACACGATCGGCGAGGCGGTCGAGGTCGACGTGCTCGGCAACGACGTGGGCGTCCTCGACCCCACGACGGTCGCGATCGTCGACCCCGCCACGGGTGAGCCGCTCGCCGACGGCGCGCCGCTCGTCGTGCCCGGCGAGGGCGAGTGGACGATCGACCCGGCCACGGGCGCGATCACGTTCACGCCGGAGGCCGGCTTCCTCGTCGACCCCACGATCATCGAGTACGTGGTCCGCGATCGCTCCGGCTCGCTCACGAGCCCGGTGACGGTCACCGTGACCTACGTGCCCTCCACGACCGACGACGTCGCGGTCGACCCCGTGACCGGCGAGGACGCGCTCGTCGGCGGCATCGCCGTGGCCGCAGGCGTGCTCGGCAACGACACGGGCGAGTTCGACGCCACGACCTTCCGCTTCGTCACCCCCGGCTCCGGCGCGCTCGTCGAGCAGCTGGTGGTCGAGGGCGAGGGCACGTGGAGCTACGACGCGGAGACCGACAGCGCGACCTTCGCGCCCGCCGACGGCTTCGAGGGCGACCCGACCCCTGTCGTCTACTCGATCACCGACGTCACGGGCGACACCGTGACGGCCACGATCTCGGCGAACTACCGGCCGCTCGGCGCCGACGACGCGAACGCGACGCCCGGCACCATCGGGCAGCCGGTCGTGATCGACGTGCTCGCGAACGATGCGGGCGACCTCGACCCCGCGACCGTCGCCATCGTCGACCCCGCCTCGGGCGAGCCGCTCGCCCCCGGCGCGCAGCTCGTCGTGCCCGGCGAGGGCGTCTGGACGATCGACCCGGCGACGGGCGCGATCACCTTCACGCCGGAGGACGGCTTCGAGGGCGACCCGACCCCGATCGACTACGTCGTCGAGGACCGCTCGGGCGACGTCACGGGCGGCCGGGTCACGGTCGACTACGCGCCGACCGCGCAGGACGACCTCGTCACCGAGGTCGACGGTCAGCCGATCGTGCCCGGCACGACGGTGACGGTGCCCGTGCTCGCCAACGACGCCGGCGCCCTCGTGCCCGGCAGCGTCGCGATCATCGACCCGACGACGGGCGAGCCGCTCGCTCCCGGCGCACCGCTCGAGGTGCCCGGCGAGGGCACGTGGACGGTGGAGCCGTCCACGGGCGACATCACGTTCACGCCCGAGGAGGGCTTCGAGTCCGACCCGACCCCGATCGACTACGAGGTGCGCGACGAGTCCGGCACGCCCGGCCGCGCCACCGTCGAGATCGACTACGCCCAGGCCGCGGCCGACGACCGCTCCGCCGACACGGCCATCGGCCAGCCGGTGACGATCGACGTGCTCGCGAACGACACGGGCGACCTCGTCCCCGGCACGGTCGCGATCATCGACCCGGCCACGGGCGAGCCGCTCGCACCGGGCGCACCGCTCGAGGTGCCCGGCGAGGGCACCTGGACGGTCGACCCGGCGACGGGCGCGATCACGTTCACGCCCGAGGACGGCTTCGAGGGCGACCCCACGCCCATCCGCTACCAGGTGGAGGACGCGGCGGGCGACGTCGTGTCGGCCGAGGTCGTCGCCAACTACCTGCCGGAGGCCCAGGACGACCGCTCCGCGGACACGCCCATCGGCCAGCCGGTGACGATCGACGTGCTCGCGAACGACGCCGGCGGCCTCGTCCCCGGCACGGTCGCGATCGTCGACCCGACCACGGGCGAGCCCCTCGCCCCGGGTACGCCGCTCGAGGTGCCCGGCGAGGGCACGTGGACGGTCGACCCGGCGACGGGCGCGATCACGTTCACGCCCGAGGACGGCTTCGAGGCCGACCCGACGCCGATCCGCTACGTCGTGGAGGACGCCAGCGGCGACGTGACGGGCGCCGAGGTCGTCGCGAACTACGTCCCGGTCGCGGCCGACGACGCGTCGACGGGCAACACGATCGGCGAGCCCGTCACGATCGACGTGCTCGAGAACGACGCGAGCTCGCTGCTTCCGGGGACGGTCGCGATCATCGACCCGGCCGCGGGCGAGCCGCTCGCCGTGGGTGCGCCGCTCGAGGTGCCCGGCGAGGGCACGTGGACGGTCGACCCGGCGACGGGCGCGATCACGTTCACGCCCGAGGACGGCTTCACCGCCGACCCGACGCCCATCGAGTACCAGGCGGCCGACGCCTCCGGCGACACCGCCACCGCGACGGTCACGGTCGGCTACGTGCCGGTCGCGGCCGACGACCGCCTCGACGGCAACACCATCGGCGCCCCCGCCGTGGTCGACGTGCTCGCGAACGACCAGGGCGGCCTGCTGCCCGGCACCGTGGCGCTCATCGACCCCGTGACGGGCGAGCCGCAGGAGCCCGGTGCGCCGCTCACGGTGCTCGGCCAGGGCACGTGGACGATCGACCCGGCCACGGGTGCGATCACCTTCACGCCCATCGCCGGCTACGAGGGCGACCCCAGCCCCGTGGGCTACCAGGCCGCCGACGCCTCGGGCGAGACGGCGCAGGCCACCGTCACCGTGACCTACCTGCCGGTCGCGGTCGACGACGAGTCGCGGGGCAACGCCGCGGGCGAGCCGACCACGGTCGACGTGCTCGCGAACGACGCGGGCGTCCTCGACCCCGCGACGGTCGCGATCGTCGACCCCGCGACGGGCGAGCCCCTCGCACCGGGCGCGCCGCTCGAGGTCCCCGGCCAGGGCACGTGGACGATCGACCCGGCGACGGGCGCGATCACCTTCACGCCCGCCGAGGGCTTCCAGGTCGACCCGACGCCGATCGGCTACGTGGTCGAGGACGCCTCGGGCGACCGGACCGGTGCCACCGTGACCGTCGACTACGCCGCTGCGGCGCTCGACGACGAGTCGTTCGGCAACGCGATCGGCACCGCGGTGACGGTCGACGCGCTCGCGAACGACGTGGGCGAGCTCGACCCGGCGACCGTGGCGCTCGTCGACCCCGCGACGGGCGAGGCGCTGCCCGCCGGCGAGGCGCTCGTCGTCGACGGCGAGGGCACGTGGACGATCGAGCCGGCGACGGGCGCGATCACGTTCACCCCCGCCGACGGCTTCGAGGGCGACCCGACCCCGGTCGACTACCAGGTCACCGAGGCATCCGGCGAGGTGCTGCAGGCGACGGTCACGATCGGCTACCTGCCGATCGCGGTCGACGACGAGTCGCTCGGCAACGCCCTCGGCGATGCCGTGACGGTCGACGTCCTCGCGAACGACCGCGGCGACCTCGACCCGGCGACGGTGGCGATCATCGACCCGGCGACGGGCGAGCCGCTGCCCGCGGGCCAGGAGCTCGTGGTCCCCGGCGAGGGCACGTGGACGATCGACCCGGCGACGGGCGCGATCACGTTCACACCCGAGGCCGGATACGAGGGCGACCCCACCCCGATCGGCTACCAGGTCGAGGACCGCTCCGGCGACGTCGCGCAGGCGACGGTGACGGTCGGCTACCTCGCGACCGCGATCGACGACGAGTCGCTCGGCAACGCCATCGGCGAGGCCGTGACGGTCGACGTCCTGGCGAACGACGGCGGCGACCTCGACCCGGCGTCGGTGGCGATCATCGACCCGGCGACGGGCGAGCCGCTGGCCGCGGGCCAGGAGCTGGTCGTGCCCGGCGAGGGCACGTGGACGGTGGACCCGGCGACGGGCGCGATCACCTTCACGCCGGAGGCCGGCTTCGAGGGCGACCCCACGCCCATCGAGTACCAGGTCTCCGACGGGTCGGGCGACACCGACCGCGCCACGGTGACGGTGGGCTACCTGCCCGTCGCCGCCGACGACGCGGCGACCGCCGAGACGATCGGCCAGCCGGTCACGGTCGACGTCCTCGCGAACGACCGCGGCGACCTCGACCCGGCGACGGTGGCGATCATCGACCCGGCCACGGGCGAGCGGCTGCCGGCGGGCCAGGAGCTCGTGGTCCCCGGCCAGGGCACCTGGACGGTCGACCCGGCGACGGGCGCGATCACCTTCACGCCGGAGGCCGGCTTCGAGGGCGACCCGACGCCGATCGGCTACGAGGTCGAGGACCGCTCCGGCGACCCGACCCGCGCCGAGGTGTCGATCGACTACCCGCAGGCCGCCGCCGACGACGAGTCGCTCGGCAACACCATCGGCGAGGCCGTGACGGTCGACGTCCTGGCGAACGACACCGGCGACCTCGACCCGGCCACGGTCGCGATCGTCGACCCGGCGACGGGCGCTGCGCTGCCCGCGGGTCAGCCGCTGGCCGTGGCGGGCGAGGGCGTGTGGACGATCGACCCGGCGACGGGCGCGATCACCTTCACGCCGGAGGAGGGCTTCGAGGGCGACCCGACGCCGATCGGCTACCAGGTGGCAGACCGCTCGGGCGACGTCGTCGCCGCGACCGTGACCGTCGACTACACGCCGGTGGCGAACGACGACGAGTCGCTCGCGAACGAGCAGGGCACCGCGGTGACGGTCGACGTGCTCGCGAACGACACCGGAGCCTTCGACCCGGCGAGCGTGCGCATCGTCGACGGCGAGGAGCTCGTGACCGAGCTCGTCGTGCCGGGCGAGGGCACGTGGACGGTCGACCCGGCGACGGGCGCGATCACGTTCACGCCGGAGGCCGGCTTCGAGGGCGACCCGACGCCGATCGCCTACCAGGCGACGGACGCCGACGGCGAGACGGCGCAGGCCACGGTGACGATCACGTACGGCGCGACCGCGGTCGACGACGCCTCGCTCGGCAACGAGCGCGGCACGGCCGTGACCGTCCCGGTGCTCGCGAACGACCTCGGCGACTTCGACCCGGCGAGCGTGCGCATCGTCGACGGCGAGGAGCTCGTGACCGAGCTCGTCGTGCCGGGCGAGGGCACGTGGACGGTCGACCCGGCGACGGGCGCGATCACGTTCACGCCGGAGGCCGGCTTCGAGGGCGACCCGACGCCGATCGCCTACCAGGCGACCGACGCCACGGGCGACACGGCCCGAGCCACGGTGACCATCACCTACCTGCCGCAGGCGAACGACGACGCGTCGCTCGACAACGCGCAGGGCACGTCGGTGACGGTCGACCCGCTCGCGAACGACCTCGGCGACCTCGACCCGACCACGGTCGAGCTGCTCGACCCGGCCACGGGCGAGTGGGGCACCACGGTCGTCGTCGACGGCGAGGGCACGTGGACGGTCGACCCGGCGACGGGCGCGATCACCTTCACGCCCGAGGCCGACTTCGAGGGCGACCCGACGCCGATCGAGTACCGGGTGGCCGACCGCGCGGGCAACCGCACCTCGGCGACGGTGACGGTCACCTACGCCGCGGTCGGCGGCCAGCCGGAGGAGCCGGGCGAGCCCGGCCAGCCGGGCCAGCCGGGCCAGCCCGGCGGCGATGACGACGACCTGCCCCGCACGGGCGGCGACGTGCCGCTCCTGGTGCTGGCGCTCGGCATGGCGCTGACGGCGGCGGGTGCGCTGCTGCTCGGCCGTCGACGCCGGGAGGTCTGACCCGCACGACGACGCGAGGCCCCGGGAGCGATCCCGGGGCCTCCGCCGTGCTCGCCCGGCGACGCGCTGCGCGGGCCGCCGGGCTCGCCGCTCAGCCGGCGACGGCCCAGGGGACCTGGCCCGAGCGCCGGCGCGCGTCGTCGAAGGTGTGCCCGAGGCGCTTGTAGTAGTGCAGGAGCAGGCTGCGATCGAGCACGCGCACGGTGAGGCCGCGGGTGATCTGCGCCTCGATCTCGGCCGCCTCCTCGAGCGAGCGCAGCCAGACGATCGCGTAGAGGTTCGAGGGCCCGCCGGCGAGCGCGGCGCACAGTCGGGTCGTGGGCAGGTCGCCGATGCGGCGCGCGGCCTCGTCGAGCTGCGCGGCCGGCACCACCATCCACAGCGCGAGCGAGTGCGGCCAGTGCGGCTGGTCGAGCGTGACGTCGACGCGCTGCACGATGCGGCGCGAGGCCAGCAGCCGGTGCGCGGTGCGGCGGGCGTGCGCCTCGCCCGTGCCGAGCGCCGCCGCGATGCGCGCGGTGGGGGCGCGGCCGTCGCGCTCGAGCGCGCCGAGCACGGCGAGCGTGCCCGGCGCCGAGAGCGGCGGGGTGGCGCCGGAGGCGGGGCCGGCGCCGACGCCGCGGTCGGGCCCGTCGAGCACGCCGGCGCGCCAGTGGGAGCCTTCGCGGAAGACGCGGGTCATGATCGACGAGCGCACGCCCACGACGTCCGCGTGCGCGCCGAGGTCGCGCTGCACGATCCGGCGCAGCTCCTCGAGGTCCTCCGCGAAGACGATGAGGCCGAGGTCGCGCTCGCCCGTCTGCGCCGAGACGGTCACGATGCGCGGATGCGCCGAGAGCGCGGCCGCGACCGCGTCCGAGGTGCCCGGCCGGCACCGCACCTCGACGAGCCCCGAGACGAGGCCCGCGCCGATGCCCGGGTAGGTCGTGATCCACGCGGTGCCCGCCTCGACCAGCCGCTCCCAGCGCCGCCGCGCGGTCGGCGCCGAGACGCCGATCGCCGCCGCCACCTGCGCCCAGGGCGCACGGGGGTCGCGCTGCAGCGCCTCGATGAGGGCGAGGTCCGAATGCGACAGCGCGTGCGCGGGATCAGGGGCGGTGAGGTCCACATCGGACATCCTGCCGCGGATCCGAGCCGGGATCATCCGATGTCACATGCGCGCAACACCGGAACCGCATCCTTGACGGCAACGCACATCCGGGCCCTCCCTGCCCGTGACCACCGGAGAGGGGCACCATGACCACCACCGAGGACGGCCGCGCCACCCGCGACGCCGGGCTCGCGCTCGCCGAGGCGCCGGGGCTCACCGGCCGCATGCTGCGCGGCATCGAGCGCGTCGGCAACCGCCTGCCGCACCCCTTCTACCTCTTCCTCATCCTCGCCGGGCTCGTCGCCGTCGCCTCGGCGATCGCCGCCGCGGCGGGGGCGACGACGCTCGACCCCGCGACCGACGAGGTCGTGCCGGTGCAGAGCCTGCTCTCGCCCGAGGGGGCCGTCTACGCGCTCACGAGCGCGATCGACAACTTCGTCGCGTTCCCGCCGTTCGGCCTCATCGTCACCGTCATGCTCGGCATCGGGGTCGCCGAGCGCCTGGGGCTCCTCAGCGCCTTCATGCGCGGCGCGGTGCTCGCGGCGCCCCGCTCGCTCGTCACGGTCGTGGTCGTGGTGGTGAGCCTCATGGGCAACCTCGCCTCCGACTCGGCGATGGTGATCATCCCGCCGCTCGCGGCCGCCGCGTTCCTCGCCGCCGGCCGCCACCCGCTCGCGGGCTTCATCACGAGCTACGCGGCCGTCGTCGCGGGCTTCAGCGCCAACGTCATCATCGCCGGCACCGACGTGCTGCTCTCGGGCATCACGACCTCCTCCGCGCAGATCGTCGACCCCGACGCGCAGGTGACGCCGCTCGCGAACTGGTACTTCATGTCGGTGTCGCTCGTGATCCTCGCGATCGCGATCACCGTCACCTGCCAGCGCTTCCTCGAGCCGCGCCTCGGCCCCTGGAGGGGTGAGGCGGAGGCCGACGACACGAAGCCGCTCGAGCGCGCCGAGCGCCGCGGCCTCATCGCCGCCGGCATCGCCGTCGTCGTCTTCCTCGGCCTCGTCGCCACCGCCGCGCTCGTGCCCGGCTCGCCCCTGCAGGGCGAGGGCGGCCAGCTGCTGCGCTCGCCGTTCATGGACGGCCTGCCGATCCTCCTGCTGCTGTTCTTCCTCGTCGTCGGCGTCACCTACGGCCTCGCGGCCGGCACCCTTACACGCTGGTCGCAGGTGCCGGAGATGATGGTGGAGTCGGTGAAGGAGCTCGTGCCCTTCATCGTCGTCATCTTCACGGCGGCGCAGGCGATCGCCTGGTTCTCGTGGTCGAAGCTGGGCCTGCTCGTCGCGACGAGCGGCGCGGAGGCGCTCGGCGCCGCGGGCCTCGACGGCGTCGGCGGCCTGCTGCTCTTCAGCCTCTTCGTGATCCTCCCGGCGCTGCTGCTCGCGAGCGGCTCAGCGCTGTGGACGCTGCTCGGCCCGATCTTCGTGCCGATGTTCATGCTGAACGGCATCGACCCCGCCGCCGTGCAGGCCGCGTTCCGCATCGCCGACTCGGCCACGAACCCGCTCGTGCCGATGAACCCGATGCTGCCCGTGATCCTCGGCCTCATGCAGCGCTGGGCGCCGAAGGGCGGCCTCGGCACGCTCTTCAGCCTCGTGCTGCCCTTCACGATCGTCATCCTCGTCGTCTGGCTGCTGCAGCTGCTCGTGTGGGGCCTCGCCGGCCTGCCGTTCGGCCCCGGCCACGGCCTGATGCTCTGACCCCGACTCCCCGCCCCAAGGAAGGAATCGCATGACCACCACCACCCCCGCTCCCGATGCCGCCGCGGCCGTCGCGCCCGATGTCGACGCGCTCGTCGCCGAGGCCCGCGCGGCGCTCGCCGCCCACCTGCCCACGCTCGTCGACGTCGCCGCCGACCTCCACGCGCATCCCGAGATCCGCTTCACCGAGGTGCACGCCGCCGCGCGTCTCACCGCCGAGCTCGAGGCCGCCGGCTTCGCCGTGGAGCGCGGCTTCGCGGGCCTGGAGACCGCCTTCGTCGGGCGCTGGTCGACGCCGGAGGCGGGCGAGGAGGCCCCGACGATCGCGATCTTCCTCGAGTACGACGCGCTCGAGGGCATCGGCCACGCCTGCGGCCACAACATCATCGCCGCGGCAGGCCTCGGGGCGGCGCTCGCGACGAAGGATGCGCTCGCGGCCGGGGGCGCGCCCGCGCACCTGGTGGCGATCGGCAGCCCGGGCGAGGAGGGCGCGGCGGGCAAGGTGCCGATGATCGAGGGCGGCGTGCTCGACGGCATCGACCTGGCGATGATGATCCACCCGGCGGGGGAGGACGTGGCGGCCTCGTCGTCGCTGTCGCGCGTCGCGCTCGACGTCGACTTCACGGGCCGCGCGAGCCACGCGGCCGCGCACCCCGAGCGCGGCATCAACGCGCTCGACGCCTCGACGCTCGCGCTCACCGCCATCGGCCTGCTGCGGCAGCAGCTGGCGGACGACGTGCGCGTCCACGCGATCGTCACCGACGGCGGCCAGGCGCCCAACATCATCCCCGAGCGCACGGCGCTGCGCGTCTTCGTGCGGGCGGAGGACCGCGATGCGCTGCTCGAGACGGTGGTGCCGCGCGTTCGGGCGTGCTTCGAGGGCGCCGCGATCGCGACGGGCTGCCAGGTGGCGATCGCCGAGAACACGCCGCCCTACTTCTCGCTGCGGCCGAACCCGACGCTGGCCGGCATCGCGGAGCGCGCGCTCGTCGCGCTCGGCCGCACGCCCGCGGTCGCGCCGCAGATGGGCGGCTCGACCGACATGGGCAACGTCTCGCACGTGGTGCCCTCGATCCACCCGATGCTCACGCTCGTGCCCGACTGCTCGCCGCACACGCGCGAGTTCGCCGAGGCGGCGGGCGGCCCGGCGGCCGAGCCGGTGATCGCCGACGGGGCGGCGCTGCTCGCCGCGACGGCGCTCGCGGCGTTCCGCGACCCCGCGGTCGTCGCCGAGGCGAAGGCCGCCTTCGGCCGCTGACCCCTCCTCCGTCGGTCGAGGAGCGCATGGCCGCAGCCCTCGCCCCCTTCGTCGGTCGAGGAGCGCGCGGCGCAGCCGCACGCGTCACGAGACCCGCATGGCGAGGCGGGCCTCGTGACGGCCGCGCCCGTGGCGCGGCCTCCTCGACCGACGAGCCGCGACACGCCGAAGCATCTCTTGTGAAAGAACTCTTGCGAAGCGTCTCTTCTGAAAGTATCCTTTCGGATGTCGGCACAGGTGATCATCGACCGGCTCGCCGACACCGACCGAGGAGGCAGCCATGGGACGCACTCGCAGCATCCCCGCCCGCATCGCGACCGCGCGCGAGGAGCGCCACCGCATGCGTCGCGAGGCCGATCGGCAGGAGCGGCACATCGACCGCATCCGAGCCGAGGCCATGATCCAGCGTGGTTGGATCTGAGCATGGCTGAGGAGCTCCACGAGCAGGGGGACCACGGACGGCCGGCGCTGCGCACCAGCGACCCGGCGGTCCTGCGGGCGCTCGCCCACCCCCTGCGCGTCGAGATCCTCGCCGCCATCGACGACCTCGGCGAGGCGACCGCGACCCAGGTCGCGGAGCGCATCGGCGACACCCCGTCGAACTGCTCGTTCCACCTCCGCACCCTCGCCCGCGCCGGCTTCATCGAGCGGGCCGAGGCGCAGGGCACGTCGAAGCCGTGGCGCGCCGTGCACCGCGAGCGCGACCTGCGGCCCGACCCGAACGACCCGGAGTCGCTGCGCAGCTCGGGCACGATCGGCGCGCTCTACGTGCAGCACGAGGCCGACCGCGTCGTGCGCTTCCTCACCACCCAGGGCGCCGAGCTCATGGGGGAGTGGGCTGGCGGCACGAGCGTGACCACGGGCACGTTCTGGGCGACGCCCGAGGAGCTCGCCGAGGTCACCGAGCAGATCCGGCGGCTCTCCGAGCGCTTCGCGGGCCGCAGCGACGACCCCGCGAAGCGCCCGCCGGGCAGCCGCAAGGCCTACCTGCTCGCCACCGTGAACCCCGACTTCGAGCTGCCGGCGACGCCGGAGGCGTAGCCCGGAGGCGTAGCCCGGCCGGCCCTCGGCCGCCGCCCACCCGATCTCGCGCCGCGCCGACCTCCCCGCTGATCGAGGAGCGCGTGCCGCAGGCGCACGCGTCTCGAGACCCACCGAGCGAACCGGGCCTCGTGGCGGCAGCGCCCCCGGCGCGGCCTCCCTGACCGGCGACGGGCTGCTCCGTCGCGCCCGCACGCCACCCCATCAGCCCCCCGCATCGTCGCGGCGCCGCCCGAGAGGCATCCGATGACCGCCGCCGCCGAGACCATGCCCGCCGCCCGCGCCGCATCCCCCATGCGGCGCCCCGAGTACCGACGCCTCATGGTCGGCTGGTTCGCCACCAACCTCGGCGACTCCGCCCTGTACCTCGTGCTGGCGATCTGGATGCGCGAGCTCACCGGCTCCGACACGGCGGCCGCGCTCGTCTTCCTCTTCCTCGGCCTCCCGGCCCTGTTCGCGCCCTTCGCGGGGCAGCTGGCCGACCGGATGAGCCGCCGCCGCCTGCTCGTGGGCACGAACCTCGGCACCGCGGCCGTCGTGCTCGTGCTGCTGCTCGTCGACGGCCCGGAGCGCGCGTGGCTCATCTACGCGGTCACCTTCCTCTACGGCCTCGCCGCCTACCTCACCGCCGCAGCCCAGTCGGGCCTGCTGCGCGATCTGGTGCCCGACGAGGAGCTCGGCAGCGCGAACGGCATCTTCACCTCGATCGACAGCGTCTGCCGGATCGTCTCGCCGGCCCTCGGTGCCGGCCTCTTCGTGCTCGCGGGGCCCTGGGCGGTCGTCGCGGTCGCCGCCGCGGGCTTCCTCGTGATGGGCGTCCTGCTGCTGACGCTGCGGGTCGAGGAGTCGGCGCCCGAGCCGCGCCTCGAGGGCGAGACTGCGTGGCACGAGATCACCGCGGGCTTCCGCGCGCTGCTCGCCGACCCCGTGCTGCGGCTGCTCACGATCGCGACGGCCGTCGCGTTCGGCATCACGGGCCTCCTGAACGCCACGATCTTCCCGCTCATCGAGGACGGCCTGCGGGCCGGCCCTGCCGCGCTGGGGCCCGCGCAGACCATCCAGGGCGTCGGCGCGCTCGTCGGAGGCCTGTGCGCCGCGGCGGTGCTGCGGCGGATCGGCGAGCGGCGGCTGGTCTTCTGGGGTCTCGTGCTGCTGGGCCTCGGCATCGCGGCCTCGCTGCCGCTCGTGACGCTCGGGCTGCCGGAGCCGTGGATGCGCTGGGCGGGCATCGGCGTCGTGCAGACGCTGATCGGCTTCGGCGTGCCGTGGGTGATCGTGGGCGTCGTGACGCTGCGGATGCGGCTGACGCCGGCACGGCTGCAGGGCCGCACCTCGGCGGCGCTCACCATGGCCATCAGCGTGCCGCAGATGCTGCTGCTGGCGCTCGGGGCCGCGCTGCTGGGGGCCGTCGACTACCGCTGGCTGCTCGCGGTCTCGGCGGTGGGCGTGCTGGGCGCGGCCGCCTCGGTGGCTGTCGGCCTGCGCCGGGCGCCGGGCGCCTCCGCGCCTGCCGCAGCCATCCCACCCGCTGGCTGAGTCGCTCCGCGCCCCCAGCCCGCACCGAGCCCGGAGGAATCAGCCGTGAGCGGGCACCTGGCTGCACTATCCATTCAGGTGCTCGCTCAGCGCCGATTCCTCCGGGCCCTGTGGGATGCTCGCTCCATGCGCCGCGGATGGGTCGTCGTCCTGGCGGTGCTCATCGTGCTCGTGGGTGCCGCCGCGCTGGTGCTTCGAGGCGGAGGGCCCGAGACCCCCGCCGGATGGATCCCCGCGATCCTCGAAGCGAGCCCCTTCGTCCTGCTGGCGTCCCTCCTGCTGGGATTCTTCGACCTCGGCGCGACGACGATGGTCGAGCGCGGCCAGGCGGCGCGCCTCCGCCGCCGCATGGGCGACGACGCGAGGCTCGCGCTCGTCCCGCCCCGCGAGGGCCGCCCGCCCGGGCTCGGCTCGTGGACCTTCGACGCGGTCGCGGGCGAGCTCGCCCGCCTCGTGGCGCTCCGCGGCCTCGACCTGGAGGTGCGGCGCACGCGGCGCCGACTCCGCATCGCGCGCCCCGGCGGCGCCGCCGGCGTCGACCTCGTCCACGACGGCTCCTACCGCTGCCAGCGGATCGAGATCGGCGACGACCCGGCAGTGCGCGCCGAGATCGACGACCTGCTGCGGACCGTGGGCCGTACCGCCGCCTGGGGCTTCGACGTTCTGCCGCTGTCGTGATCGCGACCCGCATCCATCGGATGCGCAGAGGCAGACGCGGCAAGATGGGGGCATGACGACGCTCAGCGACTTCCAGGTGCAGACCCTCGAGGGCGGCGACGCCGACCTCGCCCAGTACGACGGCAAGGTCGTGCTCGTGGTGAACACCGCGAGCAAGTGCGGCCTCACGCCGCAGTTCGAGGGCCTGGAGCAGCTGCACCGCGAGCTGGCCGACCAGGGCTTGGTCGTGCTCGGCTTCCCCTCCGACTCGTTCGCGCAGGAGCACGGCTCGAGCGACGAGATCGCGGAGGTCTGCCAGCGCAACTACGGCGTCACCTTCCCGATGATGGAGAAGGTCGCCGTCAACGGCGGCGACACCCACCCCGTCTTCGCGTGGCTGAAGCAGGAGCAGAAGGGCCTCCTCGGCGGCGCGATCAAGTGGAACTTCACGAAGTTCCTCATCGGCCGCGACGGCACCGTGCTCGAGCGCTTCGCCCCCACGGCCACCCCCGACGAGCTGCGCCCCAGCATCGAGCGCGCGCTCGCCGCCTGACCCGGTCGGGGATCCCCCGGAGGCCGCGTTCGGCGCGGCACCCTATGCTCGCGCCATGACCTCCGCGAGCGCCGACGGCGTGCCCGAGCCCGCCGCCCGACGCCTCGACCCCGCCGTCGTCCGTGCCGCGCACCGCGCCGGCGCGCTCGGCGGCGGGATGCTGTGGACGGGCGTCGCAGCGACGTACGCGGCCTCCAGCCTGTCGATCGCGTCGCTGTCGATGGCAGCATCGATCGGCGCTCCCGAGCCCGGCGCGGTCGGCCCGACCCAGGTCGCGCTGCTCGGCGCCTGGCTCGCCACGGGCCCGGGTGCCTCACTCGCGGCCATCGCGCTGCTCGGCCTCGTGCTGGCCGTCGCGGGCGTCTTCGCCAGCGCACGCATGCTCGCCGGAGCGGGGGTGCCGCGTCCGACCGCCACGACGATGCTGGGCTCAGTGCTCGCCGCGCTGCTCGGCACGGCCGCGGCAGCGATCGTGACGGCGATCGCCCCTATCGGCTGGCACGTCGGGTTCGGTGGGTACGGAGGCGCTGACGCGGCGCAGGCGGCGCAGGTCGCGCTGCAGATCCTCCCCCAGATGCTCGGCGGCGTCGTCAGCGGCGTCGCGATCCTCGCCGTCGCATGCACCGCCGCCGGCATCCTCACCTGGCGCCTCGCCGCCCGCATCCTCTCGCCGAGGGCCTGATCCCACGGCGCGGGGCTACGCTCGCGCCATGAGCCAGTCGAACCACGTCGGCGACAGCGCCGACGGCGCCCCGAGGGTCGAGCGGGCGGGCGAGCACGGGCGCCTGCGGCTGCTGCGCATGCGGCCGCGCGACCCCGAGGAGCTGGGCCGCACCGCCACGCCGCTCGAGCTGTTCTTCGACCTCGTCTTCGTGGTCGCCGTGAGCATCGCGGCCGTGAACCTGCACCACGCCCTCAGCGACGGCCACGTCGTCGAGGGCCTCCTGGCCTACGGCGCCATCTTCTTCGGCATCTGGTGGGCGTGGATGAACTTCACGTGGTTCGCCACGTCGTTCGGCACCGACGACTGGCTCTACCGCGTGCTGACCTTCGTGCAGATGGCGGGCGTGCTCGTGCTCGCGGCCGGCATCAAGCCGATGTTCGAGGAGGGCGACGCGACGATCCTCATCCTCGCCTACGTCGTCATGCGCGTCGCGATGATCGCCCAGTGGCTGCGGGCCTCCCGTGCAGGCGGCGAGGAGGGCCGGGCCGCGCGCCTGTACGCGGGCGGCATCGGCGCCGCCCAGGTGCTGTGGCTGCTCTCGCTGCTGCTGCCCGACGGCCTCACGCCGGTCGCGTTCGTCGTGCTCATCGGCGTCGAGCTGGCCGTGCCGCTCGTCGCCGAGCGGCGCGGGCGCACGCCGTGGCATCCGCACCACATCACCGAGCGCTTCGGCCTCTTCAGCCTCATCCTGCTCGGCGAGAGCCTGCTCGCCTCCGCGAACGCGGTGGTCGAGGCGCTCGAGACCGTGCAGGAGCTCGGGCCGCTGCTCTGGATCGCGGTGCTCGCGCTCGCGGTCACGTGCGCGCTGTGGTGGATCTACTTCTGGCCGCCGCACCACCGCGCCATCGACGGCTTCGCCGCCTCGCTCGTCTACGGCTACACGCACTTCCTCGTCTTCGCCGCGGCCGGCGCGCTCTCGGCCGGCATCGAGGTCGAGATCGACGTGCTCACGGGCGAGTCGGCGCTCGACCCGCTCGCCGCCTCCTTCACCGTCACGGTGCCGATCGCGGTCTTCGTGCTCGGCGTCTGGTGGATCGCGCTGCGCCACCAGGGCGACCGCGTCGTGAACGTCGCCGTGCCGACGGGCGCGCTGCTCGTGCTGCTCGACCCGGTGCTGCCGTTCCCCGTGGCCGTCACGGCGATCATCCTCGCGCTCGTCGTGGCGGTGCTCGTGGTGCGCGCGCCCGTGGAGGCGCACGAGCACGGCAGGATGGGTGGGTGAGCGACGACCTCGAGACCCCCCAGCACGAGACCCCCCAGCGGCGGCCGATCTGGGCCTACGTGACCATCGGCCTGCTGGCGGGCTTCCTGTCGGGGCTGTTCGGCATCGGCGGCGGGATCGTCATCGTGCCGCTGCTCGTGCTGCTCGCGCACGTCGAGCGCAAGCGCGCCTCCGGCACCTCGCTCGCGGCGATCGTGCCCTCGGCGCTCGTCGGCGTCGCCTCCTACGCCGTGGGCGGGCACGTCGACTGGCTCATCGCGCTCATCCTCGTCGTGGGCTCCGTCGTGGGCGCGCAGGTGGGCGCGTGGCTGCTGCACCGGCTGCCGGTGGGCGTGATCCGCTGGGCGTTCATCGCCTTCCTCGCGGTCGTGGCCGTCAACCTCTTCCTCGCCGTGCCCTCGCGGGAGGCCGAGCTCGCGCTCACGGCCTGGCCCGTCGTGGGCCTCGTCGCGCTCGGCTTCGTCACCGGCGTGCTCTCGGGCATCCTCGGCGTCGGCGGCGGCATCGTCGTGGTGCCGATGCTCATCCTGCTGTTCGGGCAGAGCGATCTCGTGGCCAAGGGCACCTCGCTCGCGATGATGATCCCCACCGCGCTCTCGGGCACGATCGGCAACCTGCGGCGCAAGAACGTCGACCTCGTCGGCGCGGGCCTCGTGGGCGTGTCTGCCTGCGTCACGACCGCGCTCGGCGCGGCGCTCGCGGCCGCGCTCGACCCGCAGACGGCCTCGATCGTGTTCGCCGCGTTCCTCGTGGTGCTCATCGTGCGGCTCGTCGTCGAGGCCGTGCAGGCCGGCCGCACGGCGAAGGCCGAGCGGGCGAGCCAGGCGTCGCCCGAGGCCGACCGCGCCTAGGCGCTCACCAGCCGCGCGTGCCGGGAGCGCCCTTGAAGGGCCCCTGCACGCGCGAGGTGATCCAGCCGCCGTAGAAGTCGCCCTCCTGAGGTCGCACGACCTCGCCGTCGACCTCCACCCGGTCCATGCGCCCGGGGTAGAGCGCGATGTGGCCGGCGAGCGCCCCGAAGCCGGGCTGCGGCAGCGGGTACGTCCATGCCGCGCCCTGCTCGGCGCGCTCGCCGCCGCGCACCGTCAGGTAGGAGGCGCGCCCCTTGAACTCGCACATGCTCGCGCCGGGCGCGGGCTCGAGCGAGCCGGGCACGAAGGCCTCGCGCGGCAGGTAGTAGGTGGGCGGATGGCTCGTCTCGAGCACCCTGAGGGCGCTGCGCGTCTCGGCGATGACCGTGCCGCCGAGCACGACCCGCACGTGCTCGTCGGTCGGCTCCACGCGCGGCGGCCTCGGGTAGTCCCAGACGGACTCGACATCGTGCTGCGTCATCCATGCACCTCCCCAGCGCGGCGCCCACGGTAGCGGCGCCGCCTGTGGCGGCGGTGCGAAGCGGATGCGACGCGGCTCAGCGCACGATGTCGACGGACTCGGTGGGCGAGCCGAGGGTCAGCGTGCCCGTGCGGCTCATGCGGTCGGCGCGCCGGGCGCGCGCCCACCAGATGGCGCCGATCACGAAGGCGAGGAGGCACGTGATCGAGGCGACCATGATGCCCCAGCGCGGACCGAACTCGTCGGCCACCCAGCCGACGATGGGGGCGCCGATGGGCGTGCCGCCCATGAACACGGCGCCGTACAGCGCCATGACGCGGCCGCGGACCTCCGGCGCGGAGGTGAGCTGGACCGTCGCGTTCGCGTTCGTCATGAAGAGCTGCGCCGTGAAGCCCGCGAGCGCGAGCGCGACGCCGAAGACGATGATGTGCGGGCTCCAGGCGGCGAGCGCGCACACCACCGAGAACGCGCCGAGGCCGCCGATCACGAGCGTCCACCGCGGCCGCTCGGCGCGCGCCGCGAGCAGCGCGCCCGAGACCGAGCCGATCGCCATCGCGGAGGAGAGGATGCCGAAGACGTCGGCGTCGGCCAGGTACTCCACGCTCGTCATCGTCGAGATGTAGATGGGGAAGTTGAGGCCGAAGGTGCCGAGGATGAACGCCATGACGAACACGACGAGCAGGTCGTCGCGGCGGCGCACGTAGCGGAAGCCCTGCACGATGTCGCCGAGGCCCTTCGCCCCGCGCGGGCTCGGCTGCAGCTCGGACACCCGCATCCGCAGCAGCGCGACGATCATCGCGAGGAACGTGGCCGCGTTGATGAGGAAGACGGGGCCGGGCGCGAGGAAGGCGATGAGGAGGCCCGCGACGGCCGGGCCGATGAGCCGCGCGCCGTGGAACGAGGCGGAGTTCAGCGCGACGGCGTTCGCGATGTCCTCCTTGCCGACCATCTCCGAGACGAAGGCCTGGCGGGCGGGGGTGTCGAACGCCTGCACGGTGCCGAAGGCGAGCGCGAAGACCTGCACCATCCACAGCTCCACGAGCCCCGTGACGACGATGATGCCGAGCGCGAGGGCGAGGACGCCGAGGAGGCTCTGCGTCCACAGCAGGATCTTCCGCCGGTCGTACTTGTCGGCCAGGTAGCCCGTGATGGGCACGAGCAGCAGCTGCGGGCCGAACTGCAGCGCCATGTTGATGCCGACGGCCGTCGCGTCGTTCATCGTGAGGATCGTGAGCACGGTCCACGACAGCGCGGTGCCCTGCATCCAGGCGCCGACGTTCGAGATGAGGGCGCCGACGAACCAGGTGCGGTAGTTGAAGAGCCGGAGGCTGCGGAACATCATGCCTCGGCGAGCCTCGCCAGGATGGGGACGGCCCGCTCGAGGGTGGCCCGGTCGTGCGGGTCGAGCGCGTCGATCGCGGCGGCGAGGGCGAGGTTGCGGCGCTCGCGGGCCTCGGCGATCATCGCCTCGCCCTTCTCGCTGATGCGGAGCACGACCATGCGGCCGTCGCTCGGGTGGTCGCTGCGCTCGACGTAGCCGAGCGACTCGAGGTGCTGCAGCGTCTTCACCATGCTCGGCGGCTTGACGCCCTCGAGCGCGGCTATGCGCGCGAGCGTGGGCTCCTCGAGCTGCTGCATGGCGCCGAGCGCCGAGAGGTGGTGGATCGCGAGGTTCTCGTCGACGCGCTCGCGGCGCATCCGGCGCGAGAGGCGCGCGGTCGCGACGCGGAGGCTGTCGGCGAGGGCGATCGTGGGCATGTCGTTAGTCTACCAAACGATCTGGTCCGCCGACCACGGCGCGACGCAGCGCAGCGCCCCGCCGTCACGAGGCGGGGCGCTGCGGGTCGGTCGGGTCGGGCGCGAGCGATCAGTCGTTCGAGACCGGGCTGACGGGCGAGACCGGCGAGACGGGCGACGCGGGCGTCGGCGGCGTCTGCGCCGAGACCGGCGACGGCGGCGTCTGCGCCGACACGGGCGACGGCGGCGTCTGGGCCGACACCGGGCTCGCGGGCGTCGGCACCGAGGCGGGCGTCGGGGCGGTGGGCGCCGTCGTGGCCGTCGGGGGCGTCTGCGCCGAGGGGCTCGAGTCGGCCTGCTGCGTCGGCGCGGGAGTCGCGGGGGAGGCCGAGGGCGAGGGCGCGGCGCTGGCCGAGGGCGCGGTCGGGGCCGTCGAGGGCGTCGGCGCCGTGATGACCTGGCCGTCGTCGCTGCCGGTCGCGGAGAGCACGACCGCGCCGCGGTCGAGCAGGCTGCCGCGGATCGACGCGTCGTCGATCACCCGGCCCTTCGCGTCGCGGAGCTCGGTGGCGCCGGCGACGGTGGCGGCGCCGGCGGCGATCGCGCCGAGGCTGAGGGCGCTCGCGGTGCCGATGGCGATCCAGGTGCGGTTCATGGTGTCCTCCTCGTGATGGGGGTCGGGGTCGACCTGCGCTCACGCTCGCAGGCCCGGGTGAGGCGGCGAGGAGGCGGCGGTGAGAGGGCTCTCACGGCCGCGCCCCGCTCAGTCGTCGTCGGAGTCGTCGCCGCCCGAGCCGTGGCCGGAGCTGTCGTCGTCATCGTCGTCGTCGTCGGGCGTCTCCGGGGTGTCGACCTCGACGGGCGCGACGGGCGCGGGCGGCTGGACCGGCTGGGGGCCGCCGGAGGCCGCCGGGGCCGACGAGGGCTCGGGGGCGTCGGAGCCCGTCGGCGACGTGGGGGCGGGCGACTCGGTCGCCGAGCTCGTGGGCGCCGGCGCCGAGATGGTCGGCTCGGCCGTGCCGCGCAGGCTCCACGCCGCGCACGGGCGCGCCGCCGACGTCGCGCACCGTCATGGCGCTCGCGGCGCCCATGGCGCCGAGCGCGATCGCGCCGATGCTGAGGGCGCCGGCCGCGCCGAGGATCCACTTCCGCTCCATGGTGCGATCCTCGCCCCTCCCGGTGAGGGCTCGAGGAGGGCCGGATGAGAGGACTCTCATCTGCCGAGGCGTGACTGCGGCCACGGCAGGCGTGCAGCGTGCAGCGGTGCAGGCTCAGCGCGGCAGGCTCAGCGCGGCAGCCTCAGCGCCTCGGCGCCCGCCTCGAGCGTCGCCGCCGCGGCGCGGGCGTCGCCGCGCTCGAGCGGCCCGAGCGCGTGCGCGATGACGTGCACCGCGAGCCGGTGCGCGAGCCGCGGCGCGTCCGGCGCATCGGGCGCGAGCCAGCGCTCGACGCCCGCGTCGAGCAGCCGGCGGAGGCCCGCGGCGCGCGCCGCATCGCCGTCGGCGAGGGCGATGGAGGCGGCGAGGTGCCCGAGGAGGGCGGCAGCGTCGTCGACGGGGTCGCCGAGGCCCGCCGTGTCGACGTCGATCACGCCCGAGAGCGCGCTCGGGTCGTCCGCCTCGACGAAGAGCTGGCCGATGTGGAGGTCGCCGTGCACCGTGCGGAGCGCCTCGGCAGGCACCATCACGGCGGCTGCGGGCGCCGCGTCGATCGCCCGCTCGAGCGCGGCGAGCGGCGCTGCGACGGCATCGACGGCGACCGACGCCACGCCGGCCGCCCTGGCGCGCTCGAGCGCCTGCGCGAGCCGCTCGCGGTACCACTCGTGCCGGTCGGCGAGCGAGGCACGGGCTCGCCGGTCCGTGCCGACCGACGCGATCGCGGTGCGGAGGCGCTCGACGGCGTCGAGCAGGGCCGCGGGGTCGGCGTCCTGCACGCGCGCCGGCAGCGGCTCGCCCGCGGCGGCCTCCGTGAGCACGATGCCGAGCGGCGACCAGCCCGTCACGACGGGCACGGGCACGCCGCCCGCGCGCAGCGACTCGTGGAGGCCGACGATCGCCGCGGCGCGCGAGGGACGCACGACCTTGAGGTACGTCTCGCGGCCCTCGGCGCGCATCCGCAGCATCGCGCGCTTGCCGGCGCGGTAGACGAGCAGCTCCGGGGCGCGGTCGATCGCGACGCCCAGGCGCGCCATGAGGGCCGCGGCGGGCTCGGGGAACAGCACGGGCGCGAGCGCCGGGAGGCGCGGATCGGCGGGGTGCAGCCAGATCCGCGCCTCGGGCGCCGCCGGATCGCCGAGCACGAGCCCGGTCTCCTCGGGGACGGCTCGGCGGGAGGTGTCGACGTACCAGTGGCGCGGCTGCGGCGCGAGCTCCTCGATGCCCGTGAGCGAGCCCGCGCCGAGCGGCTCGCGGCTGATGACGCGCAGCGGTCCCGCGAGCTCGTCGCCGAGCGCCTCCTGCAGCAGCCGCTCCTCGGCGCTCGCCGCGGCGTCCGGTCGGGTCGTCGTCTCCACCCTCCGATCCCAGCAGACGGACGCCTGCGGCGGGGTGCAGGTGAGGCTTCTCTCATCCGGGGTCCTGCGGCGGGCGCCGCCGTGGTGTGATGGGCGCATGACCGCCGCCCCGCGCCCGCGCCTGCGCACCTGGACGGTGCGCTCGCGGATCGTGGGCCTGCTCACGACGCTGTCGCTGCTCGGCATGCTCGTCGCGGGCGGGATCGCGTACGCCGTCGAGCGCGAGCGGGTGCTCGAGCAGGTGGACGCCAACCTGCGCTCGGCGCTCGAGGCCGCGAGCTTCACCGTGGGGCAGGAGCCCTGGCCCGCCGTGGAGGACGCGCTGGAGGCCGTGGTGCAGCGCGTCGCGCCCGACGACAACACGGGCGTGCTCGGCGTGCTCGACGGCCGCCCCGCGTTCGTGCCCTTCGTGAGCCCCGACCTCCGGCTCGAGCGGCTGCCGGGCCTCGTCGACCGCGTCGTGGCGGAGGCCGCGGGCGGCGGGCCGGTCATCGGCACGTACGCCGAGGGCGGCGACGTCGTGCAGTACCTCGCTGCGCCCATCACGATCGACGGCGCGCCCGCCGATGCGCCCGCCGCGCTCTTCGTGACCGCCTACGACGTGCGCGCCGAGCTCGAGGAGATCGACGCCGCGGCGCGCGTGTTCGTGATCGCGGCCCTCGTGGTCGCCGCGATCGTCTTCCTCGTGGGCCTGCTCGTCTCCGGGCGGCTCCTGAGCCCCGTGCGCCGCATCCGCGAGGTCGCCGAGCGCTCGTCCGAGCAGCGGCTCACCGAGCGGGTGCCGGTGACGGGCCGCGACGACGTCTCGCAGCTGGCCGAGACGGTCAACCGCATGCTCGACCGGCTCGGCGGCTCGCTCGACGCCCAGCGGCAGCTGCTGCAGGACGTCGGCCACGAGCTGAAGACGCCCATCACGATCGTGCGAGGGCACCTCGAGCTCGTCGACCCGGCCGACCCGCGCGACGTGGAGGAGACCCGGGCGCTCGCGATCGACGAGCTCGACCGGATGGCGCGGCTCGTCGAGGACATCCGGGCCGCCGCGCGGCTGCGCGAGCCGGACGCGTTCGCGCTCGTCGAGACCGACGTCGCGCTGCTCACCGAGCAGATCGCGTCGAAGGCGCGCGCGATCGATGGCGCCGAGCTCGCGGAGGGGGTGCTCGCGACACCGGTGCTCGCGCGGCTCGACCCCGACCGCATCACCCAGGCCATGCTCCAGCTGATCGCCAACGCCGTCCGGCACGCGCGCGGGCCGATCGCGATCGGCTCGCGCGTGCGCGGCGCCGACCTCGAGCTCTTCGTGCGCGATCGCGGGCCCGGGGTGCCGGACGCCATGAAGGCCGTCATCTTCGACCGCTTCCGCCGCGGCGAGGCGGAGGGGCGCGGTGACGGCGGCTCCGGCCTCGGGCTCGCGATCGTGGCCCTCATCGCCGAGCGGCACGGAGGCACGGCCTTCGTCGTCGACGCGGGGGAGGGCGCCGAGTTCGTGGTCGCGCTGCCCGGCGCCGTCGAGACCGCCGAGCCTGCCGCACCCTGCGCCCGGGCCTGCCGCGGCGCCCGAGCCCGAGCCCGAGCCCGCCGCCGCGCCCGCGCGCGGCCGCACCGAGACCGAGGAGCCGCGATGGCCGCTGTCCTGATCGCCGAGGACGAGGCGCGCATCGCCGCGTTCGTCGAGAAGGGGCTCGCCGCGGCGGGCTACGCCACGCGCGTCGCGCCGACGGGCCCCGAGGCGCTCGACCTCGCGCTCACGGGCGAGTTCGACCTGTGCGTGCTCGACATCGGCCTGCCCGGCCTCGACGGCTTCGAGGTGCTCGCGCAGCTGCGCGGCTCGGGCTCCACGATGCCCGTCATCATCCTCACCGCGCGCGGCGGCGGTGCCGACACGGTCGCGGGGCTCGAGGGCGGCGCCGACGACTACATGGCCAAGCCCTTCCGCTTCGACGAGCTGCTCGCGCGGATCCGGCTGCGGATGCAGTCGCACGCGGCCGGCGGCGCGGCGGCCGAGCTCGCGCACCGCGGCCTCGAGCTCGACGTGCGCACCCGTCGCGCGCGCGTCGACGGCAGGCAGGTCGACCTCTCGGGCCGGGAGTTCGCGCTCGCCGAGGAGCTCGTGCGGAACGCGGGGCAGGTGCTCTCGCGGGAGCAGCTGCTCTCGCGGGTCTGGGGCTACGACTTCGACCCGGGCTCCAACGTCGTCGACGTCTACGTGCGCTACCTGCGCACGAAGCTCGGCGCCGACCGCATCGAGACCGTGCGCGGCATGGGCTACCGGCTGGTGTGACGCGGGCGCGACGCGCCCCGGGCTCAGCGCGCGGCGCGCGTGCCGGCGACCGCGCCCGCGGCGTCGAGCAGCAGGTGCGCGGACTCCGGGCTGCGCTCGGCGGCCCGGATGCCGTGCGCGAGCAGGTGCAGGGTCGTGAGCGCGGTCGCGTGCGGATCCCGGAGCCAGCGCTCGGCCGCCGCGTCGGCGAGCCCGCGCAGGATCGCGGCGTCGCCCGGGCGGTCGGCGGCCTCGTTGCGCACCGCGCTCGCGATCGCGTGCCCGATGAAGGCGGCGGCGTCGTCGGCGGGGTCTCCGAGCCCCGCCGTGTCGACGTCGATGACGCTCGAGACGCGGCCGTCCTCGAAGAACAGCTGCCCGATGTGGAGGTCGCCGTGCACGACGCGCGCGGGCCCCTCCCGCCGCACGCGGCCCAGCACGGCGGGCGCGAGCGCGTCGATCTCGGCCGCGCGCTCGGGCAGCGCCGACGCCATGCGCTCGAGGTGCCACTCGGCGCGCGTGCCCACGGAGGCGCGGGCGATGCGGGTCGTGCCGACCTCGAGCAGGCGCTCGCGGAGCGCGTCGACCGCGTCGAGCAGCACCTCGGGGGCGAGGCGCGCGGCGGCGACCGGCCCCGGCGTGCCGTCGGCGTCGCGCACGACGACGACGCCCGCGGGCGACCAGTGCACGACCGCGGGCGCGGGCACGCCCGCCGCGCGGCAGGCGTCGTGCACGTCGGCGAGGCCCTCGGCCTCGCCGGGCCGCACGACCTTCAGGAACAGGTGCACGTCGTGCTGCGTGAGCCGCACGACCGCGCGGCGTCCCGGGCGGTAGGCCAGCACCCGCGCGGCGATCTCGCCCTCGGTGCCGGCGGCCGCGGCGATGCGGGCGAGCCGCTCGGGGTCGACGGCGGTGCGGAGCGCCGGCAGCCGCGGATCGAGCGGATGCCGCCAGATGCGCGCGACGACCCCCTCCGTGCCGCGCACGACGAACCCGGTCTCGACCGCGACCGCCTGGCGCGAGGTGTCGACGAACCAGTCGCCCGCGTTCGGCCCCGCGTCGACCGTCAGGCGCACGATGCTGCCCTCGCCGAAGGGCTCGACGGCGACCGGGCGTCCCGGCTCACCGATCGCCCGCTCGAGCAGCGAGGTCTCCAGCACGCCTCCATCGTGACAGCCGCGACCGCGGCGCGCGCAGGGAAGTCCACAGGGTCGTGCCCCGGGCCCGCTGCCCGGCCCGCTGCCCGCTCCGCTCAGGGCAGCGGCGCGTCCTCGCAGTCGGCGAGCAGCCGCGCGCGCAGCGGCCCGAAGACGCGGTCGAGCACCGCGAGCGCGTCGTCGTCGAGGCCGCCGAGGAAGAGCTCCTCGACGTGCCGCGCGTGCACGGGCCGCGCGGCGCGGAGGCGGCGCCGGCCCTCCTCGGTCAGCACCGCATCGGTGCCGCGCCGGTCGGCCGCGCTCGCCTCGCGCCGCACGAGCGCCGAGCGCTCGAGCGCGCCGATGCGGTAGGTGAGGCGACCGGGCGCGAAGGCGAGCTGCCGCGCGAGGTCGCCCATCCGCATGCGGCTGCCCTCGGCCTCCGAGAGCACGAGCAGCACGTTGAAGTCGCCGAGGTCGAGCCCCGTCGCGGCCTTCATGCGTCGCTCGAGCTCGTTCTCGAGCAGCCGCGAGCCCTCGAAGTACCCGCGCCACGCGCGCGGCGCCAGGCGCTCCGAGGGCGCGCTCACGCGTGCCCCAGCAGCTGGTCGAACGACTGGAAGGCACCGCCGTCGACGTCGAAGGGATCGGCCTCGCGGCGGCGGGGGAGCGCCGTCATGAGGTCGGCGAGCTCCTTGCCCTCGCGGGCGATGCGGCGGTCGAGGCCCGCGTCGGCGCCCCAGTCCTCGCTCGCGGCGAAGACCCCCGTGGGCACGACCTGCGCCTTGAGGTAGGCGAACATCGGCCGCATCGCGGTGTCCATGACCATCGAGTGGCGGGCGGTGCCGCCCGTCGCGCCGAGCGCCGTGGGGATCGAGGCGAGCTGCCCCTCCTCGATGCCGTCGAAGAACGACTTGAAGAGGCCCGAGTACGACATGGTGAAGGTCGGCGTCACCGCGATGATCGCGTCGGCCTCGACGACCTCGCGGATCGCGGCCGAGAGCGCCTCGGAGGCGCCGCCCGTGACCATGTGCGCCGCGATGTCCTGCGCGAGCGGGCGCAGCACGACGTCGACGGCCTCCGCGTGCCCGCCGCCGTCGGCGAGCGCCCGGAGCGTCGCGTCGCGCAGCCGGTCGGCGAGCAGCTTCGTGCTCGAGGGCTCGCCGAGGCCGGCCGAGACGACCGCGATCCGCACGGCCGTCATCGCTCGCCCGCCTGCCGCGAGATGGCGGCGCCCGTGTCGAGGTCGGAGCGCAGCTGCTGCGCCGACGGCTCCTGGATCACGGCGCGCGGCGTGCCCTGCTCGCCGCCCTGCGTGCCGTCGGCGATCGCCTGGGCGACGCGCGCGGCGTGCGTGGGCGCGTCGGGCACGCCGTCGGCGCGCACCCGGTCGAACTCGCGGCGCAGCACCGGCACGACCTCCGTGCCGAGGATCTCGATCTGCTCGAGCACCTCCTCGAGCGGCAGGCCCGCGTGGTCGACGAGGAACATCTGGCGCTGGTAGTCGCCCGCGTAGTCGCGGAACGCGAGGGTCTTCTCGATCACCTGCTCGGGCGTGCCGACGGTGAGCGGCGTCATCTGCTCGAAGTCCTCGAGGCTCGGGCCGTGGCCGTAGACGGGCGCCACGTCGAAGAAGGGCCGGAAGCGGGCCTTCGCCTCGCGCTCGGTCGACTTCATGAACACCTGGCCGCCGAGGC
Source organism: Agrococcus sp. SL85 (assembly GCF_026625845.1). Taxonomy (NCBI): domain Bacteria; kingdom Bacillati; phylum Actinomycetota; class Actinomycetes; order Micrococcales; family Microbacteriaceae; genus Agrococcus; species Agrococcus sp. SL85. The sequence continues at coordinate 685,503 of NZ_CP113066.1, read as the reverse complement.
CCACGATGGCCTCCTCGGGGGCGCCGTGGCCGTAGTGCGCGAAGCGCGAGCGGTACAGGCGCACCATGCGCTCCGTGTGCTCCTTGTTCCAGAAGATGTTGTTGTGGAAGAAGCCGTCGCCGTAGAAGGCGGCCTGCTCCGCGATCTGCGGCGAGCGGATCGAGCCGTGCCACACGAACGGGGGCACGCCGTCGAGCGGCGCGGGCGTCGAGGTGTAGCCGGTGAGCGGCGTGCGGTGCTTGCCCGACCAGTTGACGACCGGCTCGCGCCAGAGCTTGTGCAGCAGCGAGTAGTGCTCGATCGCGAGCTCGATCCCGTCGCGGATGTCCTTGCCGAACCACGGGTAGACGGGGCCGGTGTTGCCGCGGCCGAGCGTGAGGTCGACGCGGCCGCCCGAGAGGTGCTGCAGCATCGCGTAGTCCTCGGCGAGCTTCACCGGGTCGTTCGTGGTGATGAGCGTCGTCGCGGTCGAGAGGATGAGGCGCTCGGTGCGCGCGGCGATGTAGCCGAGCGTCGTCGTCGGGCTCGAGGAGAAGAACGGCGGGTTGTGGTGCTCGCCGGCGGCGAAGACGTCGAGCCCGACCTCCTCGGCCTTCTCGGCCATCGCGATCCAGCCGCGGATGCGCTCGTGCTCCGTGGGCGTGCGACCGGTCGTGGGGTCCTGGGTGAGGTCGCTCACCGAGAAGATCCCGAACTGCATGCTGCTCATCGCCCTGCTCCCTGCTGCGGCTCCTCGGCCGCGGGTCGATTCTTTCAAATTCGAACGATCAGTGCAACGCGCCTGCGCCCGCAGCATTCCCATCGTCCCCCTGCGGGGCGTCGCACCGGCCGCGACGCCCCGTGACGGCGCCGCTCGGCGATGCCGCGCGCGGGTCGGTAGCGTGCCGAGCATGACGGATGCGAGGCGCGGGCTCGACGCGGAGGTGGCCGTGATCGGCCTCGGGGCGATCGGCTCGAGCGCCGCCTGGCAGCTCGCGGCCCGCGGGGTCGACGTCGTGGGCATCGAGCAGCACGAGCCCGGCCACGCGCATGGCGGCTCCACCGGCCGCACGCGGCTCTTCCGCGTCGCGTGCCTCGAGCACCCCGGCCTCGCGCCCATCGCCCGCCGCGCACGTGAGCTCTGGCGCGAGCTCGAGGCCTCGAGCGGCCAGGAGCTGCTGCTCGAGACCGGTGGCATCATGATCGGCCAGCCCGGCAGCCGCATCGTCGAGGGCACGCTCGCCGCGGCCCGCGAGCACGGCCTCCCGGTCGAGCGCCTCGACGCCGCGGAGGTGGCGCGCCGCCTGCCCGCGCACGCCGCGCTCGACCCCGGCGACGTCGGGGTCTGGGACCCGGAGGCCGGCGTGCTGCGCCCCGAGGCGGCGATCGTCGCGGCGGCCGAGGCCGCCCGCGCGGCCGGCGCGCGCATCCGTACGGGCGAGCGCGTGCTCGCGATCGAGCCCGACGACGCGGGCGTGACCGTGCGCCTCGCCTCGGACGAGCTGCGCGTCGCCCGCGTCGTCGTCGCTGCGGGCCCGTGGATCGGCCGCCTCGTGCCCGAGGTGCCGCTCGTGCCGCACCGGGTGGTGCAGACGTGGTTCGCGCCGAAGGAGGGCCGTGACGCCGGCATCGACCGGCTGCCGGTCTTCATCCGCTCGGTGCCCGGCCTCGGCGGCGAGCCGCGCTGGATCTGGGGCCACGGCGCGCTGCCGGGCGACCTCGTGAAGGTGGGCGGCGAGTTCGACGGGCCGTTCTCGGCCGACGACCCCGATGCGATCGACCGCTCGCTCGCGCCCGGCGAGACCGACGAGCTGCGCGACCAGGTGGCGGCGACCTTCCCGGACCTCGAGCCCGAGCCCGCCGCCTGGACGACCTGCATCATGGCGCACACGCCCGACGGCCAGTTCGTCGTCGGCGCGATGGACGACGACCGCCGCGTCGTCGTCGCGGGCGGATGCTCGGGTCACTCCTGCAAGCACGCCGCCGCGCTCGGCGAGCTCGCGGCGCAGGCCGCGCTCGGCGAGGCGCCGACGACCGACGTCGCCTTCCTCGACCCGCGGCGGTTCGCGGCGGCGAGCGGCCCGCACCCGGGCCCGGATCCCGGCGGCCTTTGAGCCTCGGGGAGTAGCCTCGCCGATCGCCGCGGGCCTCGCGGGCACCACACGGAGGAGACGGACCGATGAGCACCACCGCAGGATCCACACCGCCGGGCGAGACCGAGGGCGCCCGGCGCCTCGAGGTCGACGACGTCATCGTCGTCCAGACGAAGAAGGTGCGCACCGCGATCAGCGGCACCGTCGTCGGCAACTTCATGGAGTGGTTCGACTTCGGCATCTACGGCTACCTCACGGTCACGATGACCGCGGTCTTCACCGCAGGGCTCGACGAGGGCGTCGGCCTGCTCGTCGTGCTCTTCGGCTTCGCCGTCTCGTTCCTCGTCCGCCCCCTCGGCGGCCTCGTGCTCGGCCCCCTCGGCGACCGCATCGGGCGCCAGAAGGTGCTCTTCCTCACCATGGCGATGATGGCGGTCGCCACCGCGCTCATCGGGCTCCTGCCCACGAGCGCGCAGATCGGCGCGTGGGCCATCGTGCCGCTCTACCTGCTGAAGATGGTGCAGGGCTTCTCGACCGGCGGCGAGTACGCCGGTGCGACCACCTACGTCTCGGAGTTCAGCCCCGACCGCTCGCGCGGCTTCTGGTCGTCCTGGCTCGACGTCGGCTCCTACGTCGGCTTCGCCGCCGGCGCCTCGGTCGTGGCGGCGACGACCGCGATCACGCAGTCGATCTCGGGGCCCGACGCCATGACCGAGTACGGCTGGCGCATCCCCTTCCTCATCGCGATCCCGCTCGGCGCGGTCGCGATCTACTTCCGGCTGCGGATCCCGGAGACCCCTGCCTACGAGCAGGCGCAGGGCGCCGAGCAGCAGCACGAGCGCGACGCCGACGACCCGCTCGCGCGGCAGGGCATCGTGGGCATCTTCCGCCACCACTGGCGCGTCATCCTCATCGGCATCGCGCTCGTCGCGGCCACGAACAGCGCCGGCTACGCGCTCACGAGCTACATGCCCACCTACCTCGAGGAGACCGTGGGCCTCGACAGCATCGCGGCCGCGATCGTGACCGTGCCGGTGCTCATCGCGATGTCGGCGGCGCTGCCGTTCATCGGCCGGCTCTCCGACCGCATCGGTCGCAAGCCCGTCTACGCGATCGCCGTCGGGTCGACGCTCGTGCTCATGGTGCCGGCGTTCGCGATCATGCAGATCGGCGAGCTGTGGACGGTCGTCGTGGCGCTGTGCATGGTCGCGATCCCCGTGGGCTTCTACGTGGCGATCTCGGCCTCGGCGCTGCCGGCGCTCTTCCCCACCGCCTCCCGCTTCGGTGCGATGGCGATCGCCTACAACCTGGCCGTGTCGCTCTTCGGCGGCACGACGCCGTTCTTCAGCGAGGCGCTCATCCAGGCCACCGGCAACACCTTCATGCCCGCCTTCTACATCATGTTCTTCGCCGCGCTCGGCGGCGTGGCGCTGCTCACGATGCGCGAGAGCGCGCAGCGGCCGCTCATCGGCTCGGTGCCGACGGTCGAGACGCGCGAGGAGGCCAAGGAGCTCGTCGAGGGCCAGGACGACAACCCGCTGCTCGACACGGCCTCGATGCCGCTGCTCGGCGCGGGCGGGTCGCGCGACTAGGCGGAGCGGCTAGGGCCGCGAGGTCGGCGGGGCGTCCAGGTCGGGCGCCCCGCCGTCGTCCGCGCGGCCCTCGCGAGGCCGCAGCTCGCGCGCGGTGTCGGCCGGCGAGCGCTGCGCGCGGCTCAGCAGCACGAAGGGGATCGCGAGCGCCGACAGCGCGCCGCTCACGACGAGCGAGGCGCCGTAGCCGCCGAGGTCGGCGGTGCGGCCGAGCGCGGGCTGGAAGGCGGTCGAGCCCGCGCCGCCCAGCAGCGAGTCGAACGAGAGCACCGTCGCGCGCTGCCGGGAGGGGATGAGGTCGTTGAGGTAGGCGCGCCGCACCGGGTCGTCGATCGCGGCCATCACGCCCCACAGCGCCACGAGCGCCACCGCGAGCCAGAACGACTGCACGAGGCCCAGCAGCACGAGCACGAGCGCGCTCGTGACCGCCGCGAGCAGGATCGTGGAGGTGCGGCGCGGGAAGCGGCGTCGCACGAGCGGCGCGAGCGCCCCGCCGAGCATCGACGCGCCCGAGAGCAGCGCGGCCGCGAGCCCCGCGATCGAGTACGCGCCCTCGTCGCCCCACAGCTGCAGCAGGTGCGGCTGCAGCGCGTAGAAGGCGTAGAAGCCGACGCCCGCGGTGAAGGGGCTCGCGAGCAGCAGCCAGCGCACGGGCGCGTTGCGCATGCCGTGCCGCCACGACTCGCGCAGCACGGTGCGCGTCGCGCGCAGCGGCCCCTCGGAGCGGTCGGGTGCGAAGCCGAGGTCGCGCATGACGAGCGCGGCCACGACCACCATCGCCACGAGGATGCCCGCGCGCGCGAGCATCGGCGCGCCGAGGTCGACGAGCTGCGCGAGCACGCCGCCCGCCACCGATCCCGAGAGCATCGCCGCCCCCGTGACGATCTGGGCTCGGCCGAAGACCTGCTCGAGGCTGCCGGTGAAGCCGGTCGCCTCGAGCGCGTCGACGAGCCACGCGTCGATCGCGCCCGAGAAGAACGTGAAGCCGAGGCCGAGGAGCATCGACACCACCGCCCACGCCGCGAACGGCGCCTCCCACAGCCACAGCAGCCAGTAGAGGGCGGTCGTCGCGGCGAGCACGGCGGAGCCGAGGAGGTACGAGGCCCGGCGGCCCAGGGTGTCGGCGACGACGCCCGTGGGGATCTCGAACACGAGCACGCCCACCGTGTAGAACGCGTTCGCCGCGAAGGCCTCGAAGTTCGTGAGCCCCGCGTCGAGCAGGAAGAGCGTGTTGATGCCCCAGATGAACGACGCCGCGAGCGTGTTGCCGAGCACCAGCACGAGGTAGGTGCCCTGCACGCGCCGCGGCGTCGGGAGGCCGCTCATCGCGGCCCGGATCGGAGCGCGATCGTCGCCATGGATGCATCGTGACAGATCCGTGACCTTCCGGGCGCGTGGCTGCGCCGACGCCTCACGACCCGCGCGAGCGCGTGCGCACGCACGCGAGCGCGTGCGCACGCGATAGCGAACCCACCTCAGAGCGGTGCCTCCGCCACCTCGCTACAGTCGTCGGTCGCCGCCCGGCAGCGCCTCTGCGCGCCGCGGCGGCCGTGGCCCCATACGCAACCGGAGAGACATCCATGCCCAGCAGCACACCCCCCGCCGCAGCGCGCCCCGGCGCCTCGGCGACCACCACCGACACCGGCGCCGTCCGCCGCCTCGAGGTCGACGACGTCATCGTCGTCCAGCGCTCGAAGGTCCGCAGGGCCATCTCCGGCACGGTCGTCGGCAACTTCATGGAGTGGTTCGACTTCGGCATCTACGGCTACCTCGCCGTCACGATGACCGCGGTCTTCACCGCCGGCATGGACGACGGCCTCGGGCTGCTCGTCGTGCTCCTCGGCTTCGCGATCTCGTTCCTCGTGCGCCCCATCGGCGGCATCGTGCTCGGCCCGCTCGGCGACCGCATCGGCCGGCAGAAGGTGCTCTTCATCACGATGGCGATGATGGCGCTCGCGACCGCGGCGATCGGCCTGCTGCCCACGGCGGCGCAGATCGGCGCGTGGGCGATCCTGCCGCTCTACCTGCTGAAGATGGTGCAGGGCTTCTCGACCGGCGGCGAGTACGCCGGCGCCTCCACCTACGTCACCGAGTTCAGCCCCGACCGCTCGCGCGGCTTCTGGGCCTCGTGGCTCGACGTCGGCTCGTACGTCGGCTTCGCGGCCGGCGCCTCGGTGGTCGCCCTCACGACGATCGTCACGGAGTCCGTGGCCGGCCCGGGCGCGATGGTCGAGTTCGGCTGGCGCATCCCGTTCCTCGTCGCCATCCCGCTCGGCGCGGTCGCGATCTGGTTCCGCCTGCGGATCCCGGAGACGCCCGCGTACGAGCAGACCCACCAGCTGTCGGCGGCCGAGGAGCGCGACGCCGACGACCCGCTCGGCCGCCACGGCATCGCCGGCATGGTCCGCCACCACTGGCGCGCGATGCTCATCACGGTCGCGCTCGTCGCCGCGACGAACACGATCGGCTACGCCCTCACGAGCTACATGCCCGCCTACCTCGAGACCACGGTCGGCCTCTCGGGCCTCACCGCCGCGATCGCGACCGTGCCGGTGCTGCTCGTGATGTCTGCGGCGCTGCCGCTCGTGGGCCGTCTCTCCGACCGGGTGGGCCGCAAGCCCGTCTACGCCGCGGCCGTGGTGCTGACCCTCGCGGTGATGGTGCCGGCGTTCGCGATCATGCAGATCGGCGAGCTGTGGGCGGTCATGCTCGCGCTCGTCCTCGTGGCGATCCCGTCGGCGCTCTACATCGCCATCTCCGCCTCGGCGCTGCCCGCGCTCTTCCCGACGGCGACGCGCTTCGGCGCGATGGGCATCGCGTTCAACATCTCGGTGTCGCTCTTCGGCGGCACGACGCCGCTGTTCAGCCAGGCGCTCATCGACCTCACGGGCAACGCCTTCATGCCGGCGTTCTACATCATGTTCTTCGCACTGATGGGCGGCGTCGCGCTGCTGACGATGCCGGAGTCGGCCAAGCGCCCGCTCGTCGGCTCGGTGCCGACGGTCGAGACGCGCGAGGAGGCCGTGGCGCTCGTCGAGGGCCAGGACGACGACCCGCTCCTCGACACCTCGTCGATGCCGCTCGCCGACCTCGACGTCGTGCGCGAGGCCGAGCGCATCCGCGACGGCGAGCCGGCGGGCGCGCGGTAGCCGCGCCCCGCCCTGCACGACGGAGGCCGACCCGGGATCCCGGGTCGGCCTCCGTCGTCGTCACCTCGCTGGTCGAGGAGCGCGCGGCGCAGCCGCTCGCGTCACGAGACCCGGTCGGCGAGGGGGTCTCGTGACGGCAGCGCCCTGGCGGACGCGGCCTCCTCGACCGATGAACCCTGCCTAGACCGCCGCGGGCGGCGCGTGGTCCTCGCGCACCGCGCCGTCGCGGCCGCCGCGCAGCCGCTCGAGCGCGCCCATGAGGTGGTAGATCACGAGCGTCGCGACGGTGCCGAGCACGATGCCCTCGAAGACGAGCTCGCCCGCCGTCAGCGTGTAGTTCGCGATCGCGACGATGAGGCCGACGCCCGCCGCGAACTGGTGCTTCGGCACCGAGAAGTCGACGCGGTTCTCGATCCAGATGCGCACGCCGATGATGCCGATGAGGCCGTAGAGCGCGGTCGTGACGCCGCCGAGCACGCCCGCGGGCACCGCGAAGATGAGCGCGCCGACGACGGGGCTGAGGCCCAGCAGGATCGCGGTGATCGCGGCCACCCAGTAGGCGGCGGTCGAGAAGACGCGCGTGGCGCTCATGACGCCGATGTTCTCGCCGTACGTGGTGGTCGCGGAGCCGCCGAAGAGGCCGGCGAGCACGGTGGCGCCGCCGTCGGCCATGAGCGCGCGGCCGGCGAGCGGGTCGAGGTCGCGGTCGATGAGCTGGCCGACGCCCTTCACGTGGCCGAGGTTCTCGGCGATGAGCGGCAGCACGACCGGCACGAACAGCAGCAGCGAGGGCAGCAGCGCCGGGTCGAACGAGGGCGTCTGGAAGTCGGGCAGGCCCACGAGCGGCTGCGACCAGATCGCATCCCAGTCGATCTTCTGCTGGAAGGCGGCGACGACGTAGCCGACGACGACGCCCACGAGGATCGCGAGGCGGCCGAGGAGGCCGCGGAAGAGCACGGCGGTGAGGACGATCGCGCCGAGCGTGATGACCGAGAGCAGCGGGTCGGCCTCGAAGTTCGTCTTCGCGGCCGGCGCGAGGTTGAAGCCGATGAGCGCGACGATCGTGCCGGAGACCACGGGCGGCATGAGCGCCGTGATCCAGCGGGTGCCGGCGAGGTGCACGACGAGGCCGACGATCGCGAGCAGCGCGCCCACGAGCACGATGCCCGCGAGCGCGAAGCCCTGGCCGCCCATCGCGGTGGCGGCGCCGACGGGCGCCAGGAACGCGAACGACGAGCCGAGGTAGCTGGGCAGCCGGTTGCCGGTGACGAGCAGGAACAGGATCGTGCCGAGCCCTGAGAACAGCAGCGTCGTCGAGGGCGGGAAGCCCGTGATGATCGGCACGAGGAACGTGGCGCCGAACATGGCGACGACGTGCTGCATGCCGAGCCCGATCGTGCGGCCCCAGCCGAGGCGCTCCTCGGGCAGGACGAGGTCGGTGGCGGAGAGGTCGGATGCGTCGCGGCGGCGCCAGGGCATGCTGCTCCTCGGGGAGGGGGCTGGGGAGGCGCGGCCGGCGTCGGCCGCTCCCCGGATCGTATCCCCGGCGGCGCGCCCGCCCCGCTCCCGCCTCCACCGGCGCCCCTCGGCGCCCGAGGGGCGCCGCATGGACGCCGCGAGTAGGATCCCGACGTGCAGATCACCGCCATCCGCGACGAGTCGACCTTCGTCGACCTGCAGGGCGTGACCATCCACCAGTACCGCTGGCAGCCGGGTCGCCCGAAGGCGGCGATCCTCATCGCGCACGGCGTGGGCGAGCACGCGCTGCGCTGGGAGCACGTGGCCCAGCGGCTCGTGCAGGCGGGCTACGCCGTGTGGGCGATCGACCAGCGCGGGCATGGCGCCACGGGCATCGAGCAGCACGGCGGCGACCTGTCGAAGCTGGGCCGGCTCGGGCCGGGCGGCATGCGCGCCGTCGTCGGCGACCTCGCGATGACGCTCAAGCGCATGCGCGGTGCGCACCCGGGCCTGCCCATCGGCCTGCTCGCGCACTCCTGGGGCTCGCTCTCGGCGCAGATCCTGCTGCAGCGCCACTCCGACCTCGTCGACGCCGTCGTGCTCTCGGGCACGGCGCTGCGCCTGCCGGGAGCCATGAACTCGGGCGATCTCAACGCCCGCCACGCCCACCTCGGCGACACCGGCTACGAGTGGCTCTCGCGCGACCCCGCCGTCGTCGAGGCGTTCGTGGCCGACCCGCTCACGTTCCCCGCGAAGGTGCTGCAGCTGTTCGGCCCCGTCGAGGCGGCGCGGCTCCTGGGCGTGCCGAACCGGATGTCGCACGAGATCCCGCTGCTCATCGCGGGCGGCTCCGACGACACGCTCGGCGGCCCGCGCTCGATGCGACGGCTCG